>JAYODE010000003.1:131131-176589 GCA_038106185.1 Gammaproteobacteria bacterium
CTGTTCAACAGAGACGACGACCGCGCTACTCAAGTCAGTCGGACTCTATGTTCAGGATCCTTGGCCTACCAAACCCAATCCCAGAAGCCTTGTTAGAAACAGTGGTTCGAAAACCTAGGAAAACCTAGAAAGTTCTGCCCAGCTCAAACTGGAAGGCTTTACCTTCGTCCCCTGGTTTTCGATTAAATGCCGTGCTGAGACTAAAACTGATTGGCGCAAAGCCAGTAATCCAGGTCACTGCAAAACCTGCTGAATAGCGCAATTCGCCATCTTTGACGTCATAACAAATTTGACTGATCGGCGGGCAGTTGGAATTGAAAACGTTACCGCCATCGATGAAGAACACAGACTTCAGCTGGCGCTGATCTTTGACGAATGGCAATGGGAACAGAACTTCAGCGGTACCGCTAATCAAGATATTACCGCCTATCGGCTCAGGCCGAATAAAAGCAGAATTTGGCGAGGGCGTCGATCTGGGTCCTAATGAGTTAGTCTCGTAACCACGAACGGAGCCAAATCCGCCCGCATAAAAGTTTTTGTAAAACGGAAAGGCATTGGTGCCGCCGTAGCCGTCTCCGAAGCCCAGGTCAGTCCTCAGATGCAATATGAAGACGCTGGGCAACGGGTAAAATATCTGACCCTCATAATTAACTCTAAAAAACTCCAACTGGCTGCCAGGTACGGTCATTTCATAGGACAAGGATTGAGACTTTCCTGCCGTCGGCAATAATCCTCGGTTGAGCGCTGACATGCTGTAACTTGCTGACAGAGTAACCAAATTAAAATCTTTACCCTCAGATGCGAGAAACTGCGAAATTTCCTGCGCCGGATAGATTCCTTCTTTGATCTTGGTACTTTCATAACCTACGTTAAAGCCAACTCTACTGACCTCGCTGACAGGGTATCCAAAGCTGACCGAGCCGCCGTAGGAATCTGTGGAGAACCGCGCGATATTACGCTCATCAAAATCTGTACTTCGATAAAATATTGAATAGCCACGACTCACGCCGTCGACTGTGTAGTAGGGGTCAAAAAAGGAAAAGTTATAGGCAGTCTGGTAGGCACTGTAATTCACACCCAGATTGACACTGTTACCCGTACCAAATACGTTGTTCTGTTGATAGCTGGCGCCGAGGATCAGACCCGCTACCTCCGCATAGCCCAGCGTCGCAGATACCGAGCCCGTGGGCTGCTCCTCCACGGTATATTCCACATCGATTTGGTCGTCGACACCGGCCACCTCCGGCGTTTCGACATTCACTTCTTTAAAAAATCCGAGTCGCTCAAGGCGCAACTTCGAGTGCTCGATTGAGGCCGTGGAGGCCCAGCCACCTTCCATTTGACGCATCTCACGACGTAGCACCTTGTCTTGAGTCAGCGTATTTCCTCGAAAACTGATACGCCGCACGTAGGCTCTACGACCCGCGTCAATGAAAAACTTGACTGTGACTTCATTACCTTCCTTCGAGGGCACCGGTTGCCCGGTAGCACTGGCAAAGGTGTACCCAGAGTTACCCAGCGCCGCCTCAATTCGTTCCTCTGAATCAGTAATCAACTGCCGCGAAAATACTTGCCCGGGGTAGACGCTGAGCAGGGATCGTATACCCGCCTCTGGCACATCATGAAGCTCACCCGCTATCTCTACTTCTTGAACTATAAATTTTTCGCCTTCGATAATGTTGATAGTGATGTAGACGTCTTCACGATTGGGTGAAATCGACACTTGGGTCGAATCTATCGTAAAATTGAGATAACCACGATCCAGGTAATAAGACTCAAGCTTCTCGAGATCACCGGTTAACTTCTCTTTTGAGTATTGATCATCTTTGGTATAAAACGACAGTAGGCTAGGTAACTTCAGCTCGAGAATTTCCAGCAGCGTCTTGTTGTCAAAGACCTTGTTACCAACGATATTAATGTGATGAATGCCAGACACATCACCTTCGGTCACCTGTATTTTCAGCTTCACTCGATTTCGCGGCAACTCTTCTACCTCGGTATCGATGCTCGCACCATAGCGGCCCTGAGAAACGTACTGTCGCTCAAGATCGCTTCTAATGTGCTCAAGCGTTACCTTCTTGAAGATCTCGCCCTCGGCTAGTCCCGACTTTTCCAGCCCTTCTAACAGGGCGTCCGTCTTAATTGCCTTATTACCATCTATTTCAATCGAATCTATCGCGGGTCTTTCCTGAACAACAACCACCAACACGTTGCCATCACGGCCTACCTCAACATCATTAAAAGATCCCGTAGCAAAAACATCCTTAACGATTTGTCTCAGGGCCGCATTATCTATCTCATCACCAACATTGTAGGGAATCTCCGCGAACACACTGCCAGCAGACATCCGCTGAAGCCCCTCTATGCGAATATCAGAAATAGTAAAGGCGAGTGCTGAGGACGCAGTTAGTAACATCGTCAGAAAAATTAAGCCTGACGTAATTAGACGAAAATTACCCATATTCAACAGAAACCGAGAAGACACTAAAGTCTTGTTAGATCATTATAAAATGCCAACAGCATAATGCTGACGATAATAAACATGCCCAGCTGCAACCCCCACAACTGGATTTTTTCAGGCACAGGTCGACGCGCAACTAACTCAATCAGATAGTACAGCAAGTGCCCACCATCAAGAACTGGTATTGGCAACAAATTAAGCACCCCGAGGCTAATACTCAACAACGCGATAAAGCCTACAAAGCTTTCCAAACCTGACTGAGCCGTGGAGCTTGCGATCTGAGCTATGGTGATAGGCCCACTGAGATTCTTCGGTGAAATCGCACCCACTATCATTTTTTTGATTGAGTCCAGCGTGAACGCCGTCACAGTCCAGGTTTTCTCCAGTGCCGGGAGCCAGGCGCTGTAAATCGGATATGATACCACTCTCTGCATCTCTGCGGGCAACTCGATCGCCTGTCTTGACGCGCCCACGTAGCCGACACGCTTATCGCCGCGGTCTAATGACCTCGGCGTTAGGGTCAAATACAGGACTTCAGTCTGCCGTTGCACCACCAGCTGCAGAGGTTGCTCGGCACTTTCTTGAACTAACTCGACCCATTCCGGCCAGCTTTTAACCGCCCGACCGTCAACCTCAAGGATTCTGTCTTCAGCCATAAGCCCCGCTGCCATGGCGGGTTCATTATCGATGACCTCACCGATAACAGCAGGTATGTCAGGATACTTGAGCACCAACCCCAAAGCCCCCGCGGGATAGGGCTCTTCGGCATCTGCCAGCCAGTCAGAGACAGAAATCACATGCTCGCGGGTTGTCGCTGAACTCAAGGATAAGCACGCGCTCGACAGTGCGGGTTCAGCCTCTCGGCTCAAATCTTCGTCAAGAAACAGCTCACTTGTACTACTGATCTCGCAGGTTTTGATTCGAATTTCACCGGAATCACCGATACGCTTGAACAGTCGCAGATTCACGTCGGACCAGGTACTGGTCGACACACCGTCAACGGCGATGATTTCCTGATTGGCATGCATCCCGGCTCGAGCGGCTTGGGACTGAGGATCTATATCGCCTAACAAAGGAACAATGCCGGTGACACCGGCCGTAAACAGTGCCCAGTAGGCAACTATCGCCAACAGAAAATTTGCCACAGGTCCGGCTGCAACGATGAAGATGCGCTGCAACACCGGTTTACGATTAAACGCCAGATGTAACTGATCGTCTGGTACGAATCCTTCGCGCTCGTCCAGCATCTTCACGTAACCGCCTAAAGGCAGCACCGCGATTGTGAATTCGGTGCCGTCAAGCGCTTCATTGCTACGGGTTCCAACTGGCTGCCCTGCTGGCACCGGCACCGGCGCCGGCGAACGACCGCGGCGACTGTACAAGGCCTTGCCAAAGCCGATACTGAATCGCAGCACATGTACTCCGCAGAGTCGCGCGGCCGCATAATGCCCATACTCGTGAATAGTCACGAGAATCGACAAAGTCACAATCAGCGCAATGATACTCTGAAGAACCTCAAGCATTCGGTACGCTCACTGGTTTCATCCTGACTCCCTTACGTTGCATCATATCGATTGCTCGCCGTCTTGCCTCATGGTCAATCGCCAGAATCGACTCCATTGTCAGGGCGTCATTCGAGCCTGTCTGTTCGAGTACCGATTCGATGATCATTGGGATGTCAGTAAACGCGATAAGTTCATCTAAGAAAGCCTGAACAGCCACTTCATTGGCCGCATTCATGGCGATGGCGAGACTCTGCGCACCCTGTGCCACCTCCTGTGCCAACCGTAAGCAGGGAAAGCGCTGAGGGTCAGGAGGTTCAAAATCCAGTCGGCCAATAGACGTCATGTCCAGCATTGAGACGCCTGAGTCGACCCTTTGAGGCCAAGCAAGACCATGGGCGATCGGGATACGCATGTCCGGATGACCTAGCTGCGCGACGATCGAGCCATCAATATAATCTACCATGGAGTGAATAACACTCTGGGGGTGCACAACGACTTCAATTTGATTGACGGGCAGATCGAACAGCCATTTTGCCTCGATGATTTCCAACCCTTTGTTCATCATGGTCGCAGAATCTACGGATATCTTACGCCCCATACTCCAATTGGGATGTGCGCAGGCCTGTGCTGGCGTCACTTCTGTTAGCCGCGTCAGCGGCAGCTGCCGCAGTGGTCCCCCTGAACCGGTCAGCAATATTTTTCGAATGCCTTGCGCATGGCTGGCTGCCCCATTCGCCATACTTTGAAAGATGGCATTGTGCTCACTATCAATGGGCAAAAGCGTCGCGCCATGAGTTCTCACGGCCTGCATAAACAGCGCACCAGACATCACCAACGCTTCTTTGTTGGCAAGCAACACACGCTTACCCGCTTCAACCGCTGCGAGCGCTGAGGCCAGCCCGGCGGCACCAACGATCGCCGCCATAACATAATCAGTACTTGAGTGGGCGGCGACTTCGCAAAGTCCCGCCTGACCTACCAGAATTTCGGTGGGTGCTTCACTGGCAGCCAATAATGCGCGTAACTGCTGAGCAGACTCAGCATCACCCAAAACGGCATAGCGAGGGCGAAAGTGAAGGCACTGTTCTGCCAATAATCGAAAATTGGAATTTGCCGTCAGCGCAAAAACCTCATATCGGTCAAAATTGCGGCTTATTACATCCAAGGTGCTCACGCCGACACTGCCGGTAGAGCCTAGAATCGTCACATTTTTACGATCCAGCCGAAGACTGTCTGTACCCATAGCACCAGCCCCCGTCATTGCCATTCAAACAGCAGAATAAGTAACCCGAAAATCGGTGCTGCTGCCAGCAAGCTGTCAATCCGGTCCAGCACTCCGCCATGGCCAGGTAACAATTGACTGGAATCTTTTATGCCTCGCTGACGCTTGAACATGCTTTCTGTCAAATCACCCAACACTGAAACCAGCACGACCAGCATACAGCCCAACAGGAACAGGATGCCTGAGCCCGAAAGCCTGTGATTAGAAAGCCCTTCATTTAAAAGCCCGTCATTTAAAAGCCCGTCATAAAAATATGTGGGCTTACCGAACCAGAGACACATACCAATGGCGATCATCATCGCCAGCGAAATGCCACCATAAAAGCCAGCCCATGATTTTCCGGGGCTCACAGCAGGGGCAAGCTTTTTGTTACCCCATCGCCGTCCGGAAAAATAAGCGCCGATGTCCGCGCCCCAAATGAGGAAAAAAAGCAGCAGAATCAGAAAATTACTGTCTGCGGTCGATTTCAACAGCATCAGACCGACATAAGCAGGCACTAACATCACGGGACCCAGCAGGGATAGTCGGGCGGTTGACGACCAGTAACGTTGACTCCGCGGATAATTTATCACCAAAAACAGTGCCAACAGCCACCACAAAGCCCCGACTAAAAGAATCGCCAGATACCAGAATGTCCCATAGTCCGCATAGTCGAGGAGAGCAGCGACGCCTATTAGTAAAAGGCCAATGAACAAAGTGTAGAGAGAACGCTGCCAGCCAGCGTAGTGGGCCAGATTAGCCCATTCCCAGCCACCGATAGTTAGAACGAGGATGAGAAAAACCGAAAATCCCGCCGAAGGCAGAAAAAATACACAGGCAATCACTATTGGCGCCAGAATCAGCGCGGTGATGATTCTCTGCTTCAGCATGAGTGAACCTTGTTTTTTTCTGATGTCTGCACAGAATCGCTCACAGTCAGCCGGTTAGATTGCAACGATATTCTCAAGGACCAGACACGAGAGGAAAGTCTCTCTGGCGTTGGCTCAAATCGCCATTAGATCCTTTTCTTTCGCATCAAGTGCCGCGTCAACTTCCTTGATTTTTTCATCTGTCAGCTTTTGAATCAGCTCCTCACCACGACGGGCCTCATCCTCCGTAATATCTTTGTCCTTCAGGAAGTCCTTGAGCTGAGCATTAGCGTCACGGCGAATGTTACGGATAGCAATTCGCGCATTTTCTGCTTCATTTTTCGCAACCTTGGTCAAATCTCGGCGATTTTCCTCAGTCATAGGCGGCATTGGTAAGCGAATCTTGTCGCCGCTGGTAGCCGGATTCAATCCTAAATCAGATTTGAGGATCGCCTTTTCGACCACGGGGATCATAGGTTTTTCCCAGGGCGTGACCGCCAAGGTGCGGCTATCTTCAACGCTGATATTGGCTATCTGATTGAGTGGCGTTGGGGTGCCGTAGTAATCAATGGTGATACCGTCAAGCAATCCTGGGTGCGCGCGACCGGTTCGCAAGCGGGTAAAAGCATTATTCAGGGCTGCTAGGGATTTATCCATGCGTTGCTGCGCGTCTTGCTTTACTTCATCCAGCACGTCGTTTCCTCTCTAAGTCTGCGAATTTTATCCGCTACGATCCTATGACTTCTCGACAGCCATTTATGACTGATCACTTTTCTATGACTGATCACTTTTCTATTAAAGTGCCCTCACCCTCGCCCACTATGGCATTCCGCAATGCTCCACTCTCCTCCATGGCAAACACTCGAAGTGGCATATCGTGATCGCGGGCGAGACAGATTGCCGTCAAATCCATGACAGCCAACTGCTTTTCTAACACTTCATCGTAAGTGAGTCGATCATAACGTGTCGCGGTCGGGTCCTTCATGGGATCTGCGGAATAAACACCGTCTACCTTGGTCGCTTTCAGGACAATGTCGGCGTCAATTTCGATTCCCCGCAAGCAGGCTGCAGTATCTGTGGTAAAGAAAGGATTACCGGTACCCGCAGCGAAAATGACAACATCACCCTGGACCAGATGCCGAATCGCCAAGCGACGATCATAGTGAGCGACAATACCACTCATGGGAATAGCCGACATTACGACTGTCTTAATATTCGAGCGCTCCAGCGCGTCTCGCACTGCCAGTGCATTCATCACAGTTGCCAGCATGCCCATATGGTCGCCGGTGACTCGATCAAGGCCGGCAGCGCTCAGTTGCGCGCCACGAAACAGATTACCTCCGCCAACGACGAGGCCCACTTGGACACCAATACCGATCAATTGGCCAATTTCCAAGGCGGTTCGATCCAGCACCTTGGGGTCTATACCAACACCCTCTAATCCAAGCGCTTCGCCACTGAGCTTCAGCAGTATTCGTTGGTACTTTGGTGTCGCTTTATTCGGCATCATAATCCTGTTCTGGTCTTGCCATGGAGCCCAACCGGCGGTTGTTCGGCCGCCGTGTCGACGGCCGCCGTGTCGACGGCCGCCGTATCGACGGCCGCCGTATCGACGGCCGGTATCTCTGCGCTGCCTATCGGCCCATAGTGCTCGCTACTTCTGCAGCAAAATCAACGTGTTCAACTTCAATACCCTCGCCCACCTGATACCGTACAAACTGAGTCACGGTGGCGTTGGCTTGTTTCAGTAAAGCGCCTATTTTCATGTCAGGATTTTTGATAAAGGGCTGCTCTACCAAACTGATTTCCGCCAAAAACTTGCGAACTCGACCCTCAACCATTTTCTCGACAATCTCTGCCGGCTTGCCACTGTCTGCGGCCTGAGCCACATAGATTTCACGCTCTTTAGCAATCAGATCAGCTGGCACGTCACTGGTGTTGGTATATAAAGGTTGAGGATCAGCAGCCGCGATATGCATCGCGATATCCTTACCCAGTTCTTCGTCACCACCTTCAAGAATCACCATCACACCAATTTTGCCGGTGCTGTGCAAATAGTGGGTGATATTGCCTTCCAGGACAGCTGCTCGCCGTACCGACACATTTTCACCAATTTTCTGCACCAGCTCTTCACGGGTTTTCTCGAGCCCGGCATCATTCAACGTCTGTAGATCCGATGACTTGGCGGCGAAAACCTGATCTGTGACGGTCCGCACAAAATTTTGGAAGTTGTCATCTTTGGCGGCAAAGTCAGTCTCACAATTGACTTCAACCATGACGCCCACACCATTCTCGACCTTAAAGCCAATACTGCCATCGGCCGCCGTTCGTCCGGCTTTCTTCGCGGCTTTCATGCCACTAGACTTGCGCAGGTTTTCAATTGCCAATTCTGCGTCGCCGTCAGCTTCTACCAAGGCTTTCTTGCAGTCCATCATACCCAGACCGGTACGCTCTCTTAAATCCTTGACCATCGACGCTGTAATTTCAGCCATCTTTTCACCTCATTCTTGTCTATCTTCATCTGTTCTGCGCCAACGCCTCGGCACTGCCGACAGACAGGTTCACTCGCTGTTTAAACCCTGAATTATTTGCAGGGCGAATGGAAAGCCGATGGGCTTTGCGCCAATCGGCTGATCAACTAGGCCTCTGGGGCTGCCTCACCACCAACTTCAACTGCCACCGCGTCATCAACAGGCGCACTGACTTCGACGAAGTCCTCTACCTTAGACGGGCCCTGAAACTGCTCAACGCCTTCAATCGCCGCATCTGCAATCGCCTGCACAAACATTCTTACTGACCGAATCGCATCGTCGTTACCCGGAATAATATAGTCGACGCCATCAGGGTTACTGTTGGTGTCAACGATACCGACTACTGGGATGCCGAGCTTGTTGGCTTCTGTAATGGCAATACGCTCATGGTCAACGTCAACGACAAAGATGATATCGGGCAATCCGCCCATATCTTTGATACCACCGAGGCTGATCTCGAGCTTGTCAAGATCGCGCCTGCGTGACAGGGCTTCCTTCTTGGTCAGCTTGTCGAAAGTCCCATCGGTCGCCTGAATCTCGAGATCTCGAAGGCGTTTGATCGACTGCCGTATTGTCTTGTAATTGGTTAGCATGCCGCCTAACCAGCGCTTGTCGACATAAGGCATGCCACAACGCTCGGCCTGCTCTTTAATGATTTTACCGGCACTACGCTTGGTACCAACAAACAGCACTTTATTACGCTTTGAGGTTGTGTTGCGAATATAAGTCATTGCCTCGGTCAACGCAGGCACTGTGTGTTCAAGATTTATGATATGGATATTGTTTCTGGCACCGAAGATATACTCGCGCATCTTGGGATTCCAGTAACGGGTTTGGTGACCGAAGTGAGCGCCGGCCTCCAGCAGTTCACGCATGGATACGTTTGACATAATGACCTCATTGTAAGTTCGGGTTTAGCCTCCACAAACCCCATAGTCCAACTTTAGCAAGAGGTTTTATCCTCCGTGCGCCAAGCACCCGAACTATGTGACGGTATGTGTGAGAATTTTTGGTTTAGTTTTTTGTTTCATTCACACTTCAGCCCTTCACGGACCGGCGCGCTTTATACCATATTCCCGCTGCAATGCCAATGAAGCCAGCGTCTTTCGTCAAATTAGCCTGCGCCCTTGCAGGACCCGCGGATCTTACCCCGCAGGACCGGGTCTGAACACGGCTGACCGATGGCGAGGGACCTGGGCTGCTGGCACAGCAAAAGCGGATTTGCAGGCGCTGGCGGGACTCTGGCTTCGCACGCTTATTCTGCGTTCCAGCTCTGCATTTTTAAATCCGCAGAAACTTCTGCAGAAATAGCGCCTCGCTCGACGGCCTTGTCAGGCTCAATTCTGCCGCCACCGGCTGCCGAAAGTCTTCGCCGTCAAGATTGAAACAGGCCCTAATCAGGCGTTTCGAATTCTGCTATAGTGCGACTTTTACGTGCAACATCGTGGAAATACGCCTCGTTCTCTAGCCGTGAACAGGACCACCGCGATACAGGGCACTCGCTTTAATACTGACCCGGACCTACTACGCTTTATGCCTATTAATCTGAAAACGCCTGAAGAAATCACCAAGATGCGCGCTGTCGGTGCGCTCGCGGCTGAACAGCTCGAGATGATCGAGGCGTTCATTAAACCCGGCATATCAACCGGCGAGCTCGACCGAATCTGTCACGATTATACGGTGAACGTTCAACACGCCATACCCGCACCACTGAATTACAGAGGGTTCCCCAAGTCTATTTGCACTTCGGTGAACCATGTCGTTTGTCACGGCATCCCGTCGGACGACAAAATTCTAAAAAATGGCGACATCATCAACGTCGACGTGACGGTATTGAAAGACGAGTACCATGGTGACACCAGCAAAACCTTTATTGTTGGCACTGGCAGCGTGTTGGCCGAAAGGCTTATCCAGGTGACTCAGGAGTGTCTCTATCGCGGTATCGCGCAGGTTAGACCCGGCGCTTATCTGGGTGACATTGGTCATGTTATTCAGGTGCACGCAGAGCGGAACCGCTTCTCTGTCGTACGAGAATATTGCGGCCATGGCATTGGCAAGGTTTTTCACGATGAACCTCAGGTACTACACTACGGGCGCCCTGGTACCGGGGTTGTTCTACAGGCGGGCATGACCTTCACCATCGAGCCGATGATCAACGCGGGCAAGGCCGCCGTCAAACTGCTGCCCGATGACTGGACTGTTGTCACCAAGGATCACAAGTTGACGGCCCAGTTTGAGCACACCATTCTTGTGACTGACACCGGTTATGAAATTCTAACCTATCGCGGCGATGAGACTATCGAGCGGTTGGGCTCGCCCAGCTAGTGCCCATGCTCGAAGAGTTGATTACAAAGCTTGATGCCGATCTAGAGGGTACCCGGCGATCTATCCCGCTGTTTAAGCAGGCGCTGCAGGACTGCAACGTCGAGCTTACTCGACGCTTCTACGCCAGTGAGGATATAGAGGATCTGGTGCAAGATCGCGCTCGGTTTATGGACAGAGTACTAAAGCTAGCCTGGCATCGCTTTGAATGGCATGAAAACCTCTCCAGCTGGCGCAAACACCGGGTTTCCCTGGTAGCGGTTGGCGGTTATGGACGCGGCGAGCTTCATCCTCACTCGGATATCGATCTGCTATTGCTGTTGGAGCGCGACAACTACGAAAAACACGCAGATAACATTCAGAGCTTTTTGACGCTACTGTGGGACATAGGCTTGGAGGTTGGCCACAGCGTTCGATCTGTCAGTGAATGTGCGAAGCAGGCAGCTCGGGATGTCACCATTGTGACTGCGCTTATGGAAGCCAGGACCATCGTTGGCGACGTTTTGTTGTGTGAAAAAATGTTGCAAGCCATTAGTCCCGAGAAGATCTGGTCTCCAAAAAAATTCTATTCTGCGAAGCGGGCCGAACAGGAAGAGCGTCATCGCAAGTCTGAGCATACTGAGTACAGCCTCGAGCCGAACATCAAAACCTCGCCCGGCGGCTTGCGTGATATTCATACGGTCATGTGGATTGCCAAGCGTAAGTATGGTGCAGTTACTTTTGCTGACCTTGTTGAACAACAATTTCTGACTCAAGCGGAAAGCGAGATCCTGATTAGGGGACGGCGCTTGCTTTGGAAAATACGCTTCGGCTTGCATCTGATCGCGGGGCGTCTGGATGACCGATTGCTCTTCGAATACCAGCGTCAGTTAGCGGAGATTCTTGGTTATCATGACAATGACCAACTCGCGGTGGAGCAGTTTATGCAAACTTACTATCGCGCTGCCATGGAAATCAGGGCTACCAACGATCTTTTACTGCAGCATTTCGACGAGCAGATTGTTCGCTCCAATGAACGTGCAACCATCAAGCCCGTCAATGCGCGTTTTCAAATCTATAATCATTATATTGAGGTCACCCATGAGCGGGTGTTCGCTGAGGAACCATCGGCACTGATTGAAATGTTTGTCATCATTGCTAATGATGCAAGTATTCAAGGGGTTCGCGCGTCAACCATTCGTTCGCTGACCAGCAACCTGAATAGAATTGACGACTCATTTCGCCAAGATCCAAGAGTGACTCGTCTTTTTCTTGACCTACTTCGTTCCTCAGAACATCTGTTTACGCAACTGCGAAGAATGGAGCGTTATGGCATATTGGGCGCCTACCTGCCTGAATTCGGTCGCGTCATAGGTCAGATGCAATTCGACCTGTTTCATGTCTACACAGTGGATGCCCATACGCTACAAGTCGTAAGAAACATGCGCCGATTCCGTTACAAAAATTCTGAACAGATGTTTCCGATAGCCGCTCACATCCATCCAAGACTACCCAAGATAGAGCTCCTGTATATCGCCGGCTTGTACCATGATATCGCCAAGGGCCGCGGCGGAGACCACTCTGAGCTTGGCGTTCAGGTCGCCGCAGACTTCTGTCAGCGTCATGGTTTGGGTACCTGGGACACTAATCTTGTTTGTTGGCTGGTCAAAAATCACCTGGTCATGTCGACTACCGCCCAACGGAAGGATATTTCTGACCCTGAGGTCATTCAGGATTTTGCCAACCTGGTTCAGGATCAAATTAGGTTGGATTACCTGTACGCACTGACAGTTGCTGACATCAATGCCACCAACCCCACCTTGTGGAATAGCTGGCGTGCATCCCTGATGCGGCAGCTATACAACGACACGAAACGGCACCTGAGATTGGGGCCTGACAACCAAGTCGATCGCAACGAGTATATTCATGAGACCCAGAATCACGCGATTGAGCGCCTGCAGGCACACGGTCTGAGTCGAGAAACGATTTTATCGACTTGGGGCGGGGTAGACGAAGACTATTTTATTCGTGAATCGGTCAGCGATATCGTCTGGCATACTCTGGCAATCAGTGAGCACGACGCTGCTAGTGGTCCGCTGATCTTGATTCGCAATGACGCAACCGGTCGCCTGGATGAAGGGGCAACTCACATCTTTATTCACGGCCCTGCCCATGAAACCCTGTTCGTCGCCTCTGTCACCGCCTTTGACAAACTGGGATTGAATATCGTCGATGCTAGAATCGCTTCTTCTAAAGAGGGGCAGATCTTCGATACTTTCGTCGTACTTGACGAACACGGCAGAGCTATCAGCGAGCAGAAAACACAAACCGAGAAAATCAGAAAAACGTTACGCGAGCATCTTCTTCATGAGGGAGCATTCAAACCTAACACCAGTCGGCGCACACCCCGCTTGTTGAAACAGTTTTCTCTGAAAACGCAGGTAGCTATCAGCCAGGATCTCGCCAACAATCAAACTATCCTCGAAGTTGTTGCACCCGACCGACCGGGATTGCTCGCTATTATCGCCAACATTTTTGTCGAGCTGAATATCACCCTGAACAGCGCTAAAATTACCACCTTGGGCGAGCGAGTCGAAGACATCTTCTTTATTGCCGACAGGAAAAATAATGCAATCATTGACCAGGCGGCCTGCGATCTGCTGCGACAGCGAATCTGCGAAGAGCTGGATCAACATGTACAGAAGGCGGCACCATGAATCGACGGCAGGATTTACTCAAACCGTATCCATTTGAGCAGCTCAACAGCTTGCTGGCTGGCATCAAACCCTCAAGCGAACAGGATTTTATTGCGCTGTCTCTTGGGGAGCCAAAACACCCTGCACCCAGATTCCTCATCGAAAAGTACCTTGAGCAGGAGGGTGTGATTCGAGGCTTGGCAACCTATCCGCCGACTCGAGGTATTCCAGAACTGCGGACAGCAATTGCTGGATTCGTCAATCGACGATTTAATCTCGGGAACAATCCAATCGACCCAGAAACCCAGGTTTTGCCGGTGACAGGCAGTCGCGAGGCCTTATTTGCCTTTGCCCAGACCGTCATTGACAGCCGAATCGAAAGCTACACCTTGATGCCTAACCCCTTCTACCAAATTTATGAAGGAGCCGCGCTACTGGCCGGTAGCACGCCCGTTTACATACCCTGTACTGAGGAGAACGGCTATTTGCCGGATTTCTCCGGCGTAACCGCAGAACAATGGCAAAAGTGTTCCCTGCTCTATCTGTGCACGCCGGGCAATCCAACCGGCGCTGTCGCGTCCATTGAGGACATGCAGGCACTTATTCGACTATCAGACGAATTTGATTTTGTGATAGCGTCCGATGAATGTTACTCGGAGATCTATGCCGACGAACAAGCGCCGCCTCCCGGGTTGTTAGAAGCGGCCTGTGCCATGGGCCGACGAGATTATAAGAACTGCGTAGCCTTTAATAGTCTGTCAAAGCGTTCTAATTTACCGGGTCTACGGTCAGGTTACGTCGCAGGTGACGCAGATTTAATCCGAGCGTTTTTACTCTATCGCACCTACCACGGCTCCGCCATGTCGGTGCACCCTCAGTGGGTCAGCGTTGCGGCCTGGAGTGACGAGCAACACGTCATCGAGAATCGCGCTATCTATCGCCAAAAGTATGCTGCCGTCGAAGAGATTCTTCGAGAAGTCTGGCCCATGTCGCAACCACCCGCGAGTTTTTATTTATGGCCACAGACTCCTGTTAACGATGAGCAGTTCACTCAACGCTTGATGGCACACATGAACATTAAAGTGCTGCCGGGTAGCTATCTCTCGAGGATTGTAGCAGGCACCAATCCTGGCCAGAACCGGGTCAGAATGGCCCTGGTCGCGACCCTTGATGAATGTGTAGAAGCGGCCAGCCGACTTAAAGTTTTTATGCAGCAGAGAAGCTATCTATAGTGACACGGGGACCTGTCAGGATCACGTTACTCACATTTATCGAAAGGTCGGGAAGTACCATTTTGCCAAACACGGCGGCGGCCTTTTTTCTGAATATCTAACCCTATCACTTGCAACACAGGTACACACATGAGCACAAATTTTTTCAGCTATGGCATTGGTATCGGCACTCAAAATCGCAAGGGTGAATGGCTTGAGGTCTATTATCCGAAGCCCGTCTTCAAACCTGCTCTGACAGATATTGAAGCAATTGCTGAGATCATCGGCTATGGCGGCGGCAATACCGCCATTGAATTGACCCACGCTACGCTGACAAAATTAAAGGCTGGGCTTAACTCAGAGCAACAGGCAATAGTGGCCATGCTCACGGGCGCAATCCGACCCCTGGTAATTACTCTGATAGAACAGGATGCGCCATTGACCTCTACGCCTGAGGCTTATCTGAAGCTGCACCTGCTGTCCCACCGCCATGTACAACCCAATGAGATCAATCTCACCGGTATCTTTGCCAAGCTGCCCAATGTCGCCTGGACTAACCGCGGCGCAATTGATCCAGAAGAACTCGCCGAAGCGCAGACGCGAGCCAGGGTCAAGGGTGAGCTGTTGGAGGTTGCAGCAGTCGACAAGTTTCCAAAAATGACCAATTACATAGTGCCCAGCGGTGTGCGCATAGCCCATTCAGCGCGCGTCAGGTTAGGCGCCTATCTCGGCGAAGGCACTACGGTAATGCATGAAGGCTTCATCAACTTCAATGCCGGCACTGAAGGCCCAAATATGGTCGAGGGTCGCTTGTCTCAAGGTGTGGTCATGCGTGCAGGTAGTGACCTGGGCGGCGGAGCGAGCACGATGGGTACGCTCTCCGGTGGTGGCGAACTGATTTTGTCTATCGGCCGTGATTGTCTCATCGGGGCCAACGCCGGAGCCGGCATACCGCTGGGCGATAGATGTACCATCGAGGCCGGCCTGTATATTACTGCCAGTACCAGAGTGCAGGTTTTGGATGAACACAAAAACCTGGTTCAAACCGTGAAGGCACGCGATCTGGCGGGCCAGTCAGATATGTTGTTTATTCGTAACTCGCTGACAGGGGTCGTGGAGTGCCGAACTAACAGCAAGGCAATTCAGTTGAATCCCGTCCTGCACAGCCACAATTAACCCGAGTAGCCTATCGATGAGCATTGCAATTGATCCAGCCAGCCTCGACGCTGAAACAGTAGCGCTGACTCAACAATTGATCCGCGCCGAATCAGTCTCTCCTCATGATGCTGGCTGTCAGGCGCTCATGTCTGACTATCTCGGGGATCTGGGTTTTCGTATTGAAGCCATGCCCTTTGGGGACGTAAAAAACCTCTGGGCCTTGCATGGTCAGGGTGGGCCTTTGTTTGTGTTTGCCGGCCATACAGATGTCGTTCCACCCGGCGCCGTCGACGCCTGGCAAACCCCACCGTTTGAACCAACACTGAAAGACGGTTTGCTGTATGGCCGAGGTGCTGCAGATATGAAGGGCTCGCTCGCGGCTATGCTCACAGCCAGTCGTCGATTTATTGCCAAGCACCCAGACCATGCAGGCACCATTGGCTTTCTGATTACCAGCGACGAAGAAGCTGCAGCCATCAACGGCACTCGCCGAGTGATGGAGGTATTGGAACATCGTGATATCCACATCAAGTGGTGTCTGGTTGGTGAACCTTCCAGCCATTTGGTGCTGGGTGATGTCGTTCGCAGTGGCCGCCGAGGCTCACTGAACGCACACCTGTCCATCAAGGGTATCCAGGGCCATGTGGCCTATCCCACAGAGGCCCTCAACCCGATTCATACCGCCTTGCCGGCGTTGGCGGAACTGGTGGGTATCGAATGGGATGCTGGAAACGAGGCTTTCCCACCCACTTCCATGCAAATCTCGAATATCCATAGCGGCACGGGTGCGAACAATGTCATTCCTGGAGAGATGAACCTGCTGCTCAATTTTAGGTTTTCGACGGCCTCCAGCGAATTCTCTTTACGTCAGCGTACAGAAACCGTTTTGCAGCAGCATAAGGTTGACTACCAGATCGACTGGTCTCTTTCCGGCCTGCCCTTCCTGACACAGGGCGGTGAGTTAATTCCCGCTGTGCAACAAGCGATTGCCAGTCGCCTTGGAATCACGACTGAGCTTTCGACCTCTGGCGGCACCTCTGATGGGCGGTTCATTGCACCGACTGGCACTCAGGTTGTTGAGTTAGGGCCGAGAAATGCCACGATTCACAAGGTCAATGAGTGCGTGACCACAGAGGATCTTGTACAGCTATCCTATCTTTACAGCGATATTCTTGAGCGACTGCTGGTCGATGGTGCCCGATGACAGACTCGAATCACGCGTTTCCAGATATCGAAATTTACATTAAGCGACCTGAGCTCGAGCAGCTAGAAGCCTGGCTGAATGCCGCAGTGGGACCCATCAAGATTGAAACCCGCGGCGCTAGCAGCCACGTTACCTTGGGCAACGGTGAGTCCTGCCTTATCGTTGAGAACGCCGTTAAAGGCGGCTACACCTCTGTCTGGTTTAAAACCAACCAGACACCCTGGCCAACTGATCGGGACTGTGCGTTGGCTGCCTGGCAGGCCTTGGGCTTGGAAACTCGCTGCAGTAATGGTGGCTGGGATGGTAACGATGAACAAGGCTGGCGGCGCTTTACCGAAGCCGGCGAAACTGTCGTGAACTGGTTCAGTTGATGCGCAGGCGATTACTCTATGCCGGGATCGGTTTGAGCGCATTTTTAGGATTCCTGCTCATCAACTTGCCTGCCAGTTTGATCTGGGCAGAGGCCAAAAACCAGGTCAGCGAACGACTACCGGCGCTGCTGGTGACGAGGATCGACGGCACCATCTGGAATGGTGGCGCCGATCTGAGTCTGGGAGGGTTGAGCGCCAGCCGAGTCGTCTGGCGACTCGACAGCGATCGAATACTAGCTGGTGGAGTACCATATTTTATCAGCGTAACAGGATCTGGCCACCGACTGACGGCGCAGGTCACGCTGACACCCTACAGCCTGACAATAACGCATCTTAATGGCAACTTGCAGCCAGATTATCTCAATAGACTAGGCGCTGCCTTTGGCCTCGCCATCACTGGCGACCTGAACTTTACTGGCCTTCAATTTGGCACAGATCGTCAATGGCTCGATACCGCCTCCGGTCGATTGAATTGGGCCGGCGGACAGGTCACCTTTCCCGACCCGACTGGCGCTGGACTGATCGAGCTACCGCCATTACAGGGTCAAATTAGTCTGGCGACCAATAACCTGCGCCTGGATATTACGTATTCGAGCGGCGATCAAGATCTTCCGCTAATCAGCCTGTTACTTAAGCCGGAGGGCTGGTTGGAGGTTGCTATAAAAGCCAGATTGTTTAAGCTTGCGAAGAGACCTTCGCCACCTGGTATCGATCTCGACGAGACCGCACTGGCACTGGAAGAAAAGCTATTTTAGGCGTTCGCAGACTGAGCCGCACGGAGCACTGACTTGGATTCAATGGTGGCATTATATCAGCAGCATCGGCGACATCTGGCCACCGTTATCGGCGCCCTGCTGGTGATTGCCATTGGTCTGAGTCTGGCCAACAGTGTTCTGTTTGTTCTTGAACATCTAAGCGATGGCGCAAGTGATGCCACAGTAACCTCGAACACGTCGCCAGTCTTGCCGTTAGTGACAGCATCGACAGAACCCGGCATCAGCATTGCCAAGTACAATTTATTCGGTAGGGTGCAGCAAGACAGCCCGGTCCAGGCTCCAGCAGATGCGCCAGCAACCCGTTTGAACCTTGAACTACAGGGCGTGTTTACTGCGACGGTAGTCGCTGAATCCAGTGCCATCGTCGCAGAACGTGGCAAAGACGGCGAGCTCTTCAGAATCGGCGACCGGCTGCCTGGTAATGCCTTGCTTGAGGCTGTGTTTGACGACCATATTCTCCTCAAACGAGGAGGGCAGATTGAAAAGCTCATGTTCTCCGATAGTGGCTTACGTCAGCAGTTCAAAGCTGACGACGAGAACCTGGCAGGGCCAGACCCGACATCGAGTCAGGGGACCGTTGACCGAGTCAATCAAATCAGAGATCGCATCGCGAGCCGACAAAGCACTCCACGTCAACCCGTCGTCCAGCCAGGCGCGAACCTAAAGAATTTTGTTACCGAATACCGAGACAGGATTGAATCAGACCCGGCTGGGCTTCTCAGCGAACTTGGCGTCAGCGCAGTAAGTGAGGGGCAAGCCAGTGGGTATCGCATCAGTGATCAACTGCCTTCTCAGCAAATGATGCAGGCCGGACTGCAGGAAGGCGACATCATCTTGTCCGTCAATGGCAAGCCCATCGGCGATGTCACCAGTGATTCGGCGTTAATCGATCAAGCAATGGCAGAGCGGCGGGTGCGGGTTGAAATTCAACGCAATGACCGGCGTTTTTTTCTGACAATACCCATTCCAGACGAATAAGCACGAACGCGACAGGCATCACACGCGTGATCGTTGGGTTATTCGACGAATTACAGTAACATTCGTTTTTTCAAAGGATCCACAGCATTATGTTGTCACTGGGACCAAGGCTTCTCCTCAGAATATCGCTGATCAGTACCTTGTTATTGCTAGCGAGCCCTGCCTCAAGTCAGGACAACTGGAAGATCAATCTGAAAAATGCCGATATTCGAGAATTCGTCACCCAGGTGTCGGCAATCACGGGTAAGAGTTTCATCATTGACCCTCGAGTGAAGGGTACCGTCACCGTCATTTCCAATACCTCAATGGATACGCCTGCAGTCTACGAGTTGTTTTTAGCTGTGCTGCGCGTGCACGGCTTTGCCGCTGTTCCTTCCGGCAACGTCGTTCGCATTGTGCAACAGGTGCTGGCCAAGCAAAGCAGTAATCCCCAGGACTTCTCGACTGACAATCCCGGCGAAGAGTTGATCACTCAGGTAATCAGTGTCAAAAATACTGACTCTAATGAGCTGGTTAAAATTCTCAGACCGCTGATTCCTCAATATGGTCATATCGCCGGCCTGACTCAACCTAACGCATTGATTCTCAGCGATCACGCAGAGAACATCGCCCGCCTGACAGAGATCATCAATCGAATAGATGTCGCGGACAACTCAACAACCAGGATTATTCAACTCAAAGATGCCTGGGTTGAAGACATTGTCAATCTCCTGGAGCAATTAGCACCAGAGCAAATTGGCAAGGGGTCAAAGGGACCTAATCGTGTGACCATCGTCGCTAGCGAAAGGACCAACAGCCTGATTATTAAAGGTGAACCGGAGACTCTGGATAAGGTAGCAAGCCTGGTTTTTGAGCTTGATGTTCCAGCTAATCGTGGCGGTACGATTCAGGTTGTTCGACTGGCAAACTCTGATGCGACCCAACTCGCCGAGATTCTCAAAAACTTGGTGGCGGACAAGGACGCTAAGGATTCTGCGGGTCAGGTCATCTCCACCAGTATTCAGGCTGACGAATCTCTTAATGCGCTCGTGATTCGAGCCGACCCCGCCACCATGGCAGAGTTGAAAGAGATTATTGCGCGCTTGGACATTCGCCGCCTGCAGGTGCTTATCGAGGCCGCTATTGTTGAGGTGACCTCTGACTTTACTCGAACACTGGGGACTGAGCTGGCGCTCGGTGACACTTCCGCCAAAGCCTTACCCATTGGCCTGACAGCACCATCGGGCACCTTGGCGAACGTTCTCGCTAATCTAGCTGCCGGCGATGGCAAATTGACCAGCGTGCCTGAGCTGGGTAGTTCACCACTAATCGCTGCCGCTAAAACCAACAGCGACGGCATTAACTTCGGCGTTATCGTTCGTGCCCTGTCAGCCAATACTGATGTCAACCTGTTATCCACACCCAGCATTACCACGATGGACAACGAACAGGCGAAAATCGTAGTCGGTCAGAACGTACCGTTTCGCACAGGGTCAACCACGACTGGCAGCAATGGTGCTAGTAATCCCTTCACAACGATACAACGCGAGGACGTTGGTCTCACCCTGGAGGTAACACCTCACGTTCACGATGGCGACCTCATTAGACTCGAGATACATCAGGAGGTATCGGAAGTCGACAAAACTTCTCTGGCTTCCATTGGCAGTGACGGTAGCGCCGATTTAATCACCAACAAGCGAACTATAGACACGACAATACTTGCTGACGACCGCGAAGTCATCATCCTTGGCGGACTGATTCGAGACAAAATCACCGATGTCAATTCAAGAGTGCCGCTGCTTGGCGATATTCCGCTTCTGGGTCACCTCTTCAAGAGCAGCAATAAAATCCGTGAAAAACAGAATCTGCTGGTATTTCTGCGGCCAACAGTCCTTGCCACTAGGGAGGACATTCGGGATCAGACTCAGCGAAAATATTCCGGCATCTGGGAAGTTCAAATTGAAGGACGAGATCCTTTAGATGCGGTATCGGATTTATTTGATGGCAATCGTTAATCAGAAGACTGAAGCCGTCTCCCTTTTCGCCAGGTTCAAGGCTTGGCAATTCCAATTTTTACGCAAAATACTTTTCACTTGGATCAAACCCACTATTCTCGGCTGTGATGCGACCTCGTTAGGCATAGAAGCTGGCGATGATGTTTGCTACGTTCTACCCTATCGATCACTGGCAGATCTGTTGGTGATCGACAAGGCCTGTGAAGCCGCAAACTTGCCACGACCCCAAAAGCCCCTTGGCGAAGCTTTGCAGACTGGCGCCTTCTTTTACATCGGCCAACCCGAGGGACGGCTGGGACGCAAAACACAACGGCAGCCTTCCGGGCAGTTAACCCGATTATTAGCCCTCCAATCGGCACAATTCCGCCCGATAAAACTGATTCCCGTCTCTTTGTTTTGGGGGCATCAGCCAGACCGAGAAGGCTCTTGGGTGAAGCGTTTGTTTTCCGAAAACTGGACTGCGACCAGTCGCTTAAAGAAGCTCTTATCGATTATCTTTCATTCAAATCACATATTGGTCCAATTCAGCCACGCGATAGATCTGAGTCAAGAAGAGGATTCTGCGACAGAGGCAATGCAGGAACGAAAATTACTGCGGATACTGCGAGTCCATTTCAATCAGCAAAAACAGGCAATCCTGGGACCAGACATTTCTCACAGGCGAACCTTGATTCAGTCGATGATGACAAGTCACGCTGTTCGCGAGGCGATAGAAAAAGAAACCAGAACCAGAGCTATTGCGCTTCGAGAAGTCGAATCTAGAGCATTAGCCTATGCGAATGAGATCGCCTCCCATCAGTCTTACCGAGTGATCAGATTTTTTCACGGTATTTTGACCTGGCTCTGGAACAAGCTCTATGACGGGATCGAAATCACCAACATTGCTCCCGTGAAGGAGTTGGCAAAAGACCATGAAATAGTTTATGTGCCCTGTCATAGAAGTCATATCGACTACCTACTGCTGTCTTATGTGCTTTACCACAATGGCCTGAGCCCCCCGCATATTGCCGCGGGAAAAAATCTCAACTTGCCCATCGTCGGATCTCTTCTGCGTCGTGGCGGGGCCTTCTTTATGCGCCGCTCGTTTCAGGGCGATGCGCTCTACAAAGTCGTCTTCGATGAATACCTACATTTGATGTTTACACGAGGTTACTCGGTTGCCTACTTTATCGAAGGCGGTCGAAGTCGAACGGGGCGGACCCTTCAGCCGAGAACAGGCATGCTGAGCATGACAATGCGGAGTTTTCAGCGAGATCCGTCAAAGCCAATCTGTTTTATGCCGGTTTACTTTGGTTACGAGAAGATCCTCGAAGATGCCACCTATCTCAGCGAGTTGTCCGGCGCCGCAAAAAAAGACGAGTCGATTTTAGACATTTTCCGTGTCCTTGGCTCTTTGAAAAACGTATTTGGTAAAGTCTCTGTGAATTTTGGCAAACCGGTACATCTTGACGCCTTTTTTGACCAGCATTTGCCTCAATGGAGCCATGCCGACAGAACCGAAACCGCCGATTTTGCGAAGACCTGCAGCTTGCTGGCGACTCGGCTAGCGCAGGGTATCAATGCCGCGGCTGCCATTAATCCCGTCAACCTTGTCGCGACTGTCATGTTATCCACGCCCAGGCAGAACATTGAGGAGACACATCTGGCCCGGCAGCTCGAGACCTTGATCAGCGTCGCAAAGGGAATGGAGGCCGACCATTGTCTTTCCGTCACCGACTTGTCTACCGCTGCAATTATTAACGAAGCTGTGCAGGTTACCGGTATTCTGCGAACCGAGAAGCCCTTTGGCTATCTGCTGAGCGCGCCCCCACCGCTGCCTGCCCTGCTGACCTATTACCGTAATAATACGATCCATGTGTTTGCCCTGCCCTCACTGATCGGCCGACTGATACTTCAGGGTTATGACCTTAAGAGGCTGGAGACTACCTGCCTGACGCTCTATCCAAGCCTTAAGGCCGAATTTTTCCTACTCTGGGACGAAACCGAGGTATCCGGCGTCATCAATCGTATTCTCGACCTTTTGGCTGAACTGCAGCTGGTTCAACGGCAGGGTGATCAGCTGCTGTGTCCAAACCAGACCAGCGATGCCTACTCCAACCTGCTGGAACTGGGCAGTATTATTGAACCGACGCTCGAACGTTTTTTTATCGTCAGCGAACTCCTTGAGCAGGGCCGGCATTTAAGTCTACGTGAGGCGGAATCGATCGCTGCAGCCATAGGTCAGCAACTCTCTGTATTTTATGGTATCAGCGCGCCAGAGTTTTTCGACAAAACTCTGTTTTCAACTCTGATCGCAACCCTTAAAACCAGTCAAGTAATCGGCAATCAGCAGCAGATGCTAACCCTGTCACCCGCGTTTTATGTCTTCAAGCAGGCGGTACAGGGAAGCTTAAAAGAGGAAATAAAGGTCAATATTCTTCAACTGGTCCATCGCCACCTGGCACTGGCGCTGAGTATCAATGGGCAAGAGTCAGCGGCCTGAAGGCCCTTCAGTCGATAGTAGACGCGGTGGAAGATCGAACATAAATATCAAACCGACTCGCTTTCGCCCTGAGTTGAAAGTCTGGTCTGAAGGCTTCACTGTCGCCGCCAACCAGCGGCCGCTTCACCACGACTCGCCGGCTATTAGTCGCCAGCGCTGCTCTTAGCAGAGTCTCCACCTGACCATCATCGCCCAGAAAGCGCTGCAATAACTGCATACTGCCTTTCACCGCCGCAGACTTCTGCCGATGGGGGAACATTTGATCGATATAAATCGTGTCCGCAGGTTCTACCAAGCGACCCAGCCACTCGCTGGCTTCCGTCTGTATCAGGGACATTCTGGCCACGACCTGCTGCGTCTGAGACGCCTCACGACCGCGAGCGAGACCGTCAGCGAGCATCAGAGCAAGTACCGGAGAGCGCTCAAGCAGCGTCACCTGACAGCCACTGGCGGCCAGCAAAAAGGCATCAACGCCGAGGCCAGCCGTGCAATCTATGACCTGCCGCCCAGGCTTGGCTGATACTGCTTTGAGCAACAGCTCTTTTTTGCCACCATGGCTATGCCGATACTGCAGCGCGCCAGCATTGAAGTCGATCGATAGCGGCTTTTGCCGACTCGCCTGATCATGCAGCGCAAAGCCCGCTGACGATCGAATTAATTGAAATCGTGACATGCGCGAACTGATTCCACATCAAACCCAAAAAAAATCGTCACCTCAAAACCTCGATCAGACGGAATGTAATCAGGGCCGGCAAAACTATGGATGTCTTGTCGGTCATCGAAGTGCGCTTACTCGGCTCTCGAAGCGGGCTTACTGGCCACCTGCTCACGCAGATACTCTGGCGTTGCCAACATGGGGTTGAGTCCTTCGCCTGCCTCATAGCCGCGAATACCGAGATCAAGCAGATCGATGGCCGCCGGAAAAATCTGTGTTTGAACCTCGACCATCTTTGCTGACAAGGCAGTCTCCAGTGCTGCCCGCGACTGCCAGGCGCTGCCGATTCCTACCCATCTTTGAGGCGCTACAGGTGGAACTTCCGCCACCTCATATATCGCATCTGCCATAATCGGCTCGACAAGGCCGTTGATGACACGGTAAGCACCAAAATACACCTCAGTGAGCCGCGCGGTCTCGGCAACAACTATGTGCTCATCGCCAAAAGTACGATAGCGACCCTGAGCACAGCAGGCCAGTGTCGAAATCCCAACCACCGGAACACCAATGCCATACGCGAGGCCCTGCACCACGCCCAGGGCTATACGTAATCCCGTGAAAGAACCAGGTCCCTTACCAAAGACAATCAGATCAAGGGACCGCAGTTCCACGCCGGTATCTGTTAGCAGGGCCGCTATTTGCGGCAATATTTCGCGACTATGATTGCGACCCAATTGTGTGGTTTGCTCAATGGTCTCGCTATCAATTCGTAAACCAAGGCTGCAAGCCGTCGTTGAAGTTTCTATTGCCAGGACATTCATTCGTTTAAGTTTTCCAAATAGTTGATGGCCTCTTCAGCACTGTCAAGCCACTCCATATCAGGCAAGCTCTGCAAAAACAGCTTGCCATAGCCTCGCGTTTTAACACGGGTGTCACCTAATACAAACAAGCCTTTGTCCGTCTCCTGCCGAATCAGACGCCCAAATCCCTGCTTTAGGGCAATTGCAGCCTCAGGTATCGCATGATCAAAAAATGCATTACCACCATCGGCAATCACTGCTTTGAATTGAGCAGCTGTCATTGGATCATCCGGACTAGAAAAGGGTAGTTTATCAATAATTAGACACTTTAGATCGCTACCCCTGACGTCAACTCCTTCCCAAAAACTGTTGGTAGCCAAAAGGGTGCAGCCAGGCGTGTCGCGAAACTGAGCAAGCAATTTAGGCTTGGGCATGCTCCCCTGCACCAGAATGGGTAGGTCGACATGTGCTTCAAAAAGGTCTCGAGCGATACGTAAGGCCTTGTAGCTGGTAAACAGAAAGAATGTTCGACCACTATGACTTCGAATCAGTGGCAGACAATAGTGGACCAGCATTCGAGTGTGTCGATCTGTGCCCGGTAAAGGTAGTTCTTGTGGAATGTGCGACTTAACCTGTGACCTGAAACAAAACGGGCTATCGAAGATTTGTTCCTGAATATCGACGAGGCCAAGGTAACGCTTATAGTGATTGAATTCTCCAGCCACTGAAAGCGTCGCAGAGGTCAGGATCCAGCTTTTACCGCTGCCGAGCTCAGCTTTCAACTCAGCAGCGATGGAAATGGGCGACAGATGCAAAGTGAAACCATAGTCATGGCGCTCTAACCAGTGAATATTATTAACATCATGGCCGGCCTCGGTCAGCAATGTAAAATAATCAGTCAGACGCACAACTCTGGTATAACAATGGGCCAGGGCTGCGCTTCGGACCGCTGCACCGGCTAATGCCGACACCAATTGCCCCAAGGCAAGGTCGACTTCATTGACACATTGCGCCACGGAAGGATCGCCAAGCAATTGGTCGAGTTTGAAGTCAGGTGGCGTACGATCGAACTCGGTAATCAAATATCGCGCTGCGGCTTCGAGATTTTGCGTCATTCCGCTGAGCGCTATATCGTCATTGCCTAAGCTCGATAGCGCCGCTCGAACGTCACGACAAAGTGCGATCAATTGCTGACTGCCGATCTGCTCTCCAAAAAAGTGACGCGCAACATCGATGACCTGGTGTGCTTCATCAACCACTATCGCGCCAACATCAGGCAGCAGAGAGCCAAAACCTTCCTCTTTCATCGCCATATCAGCAAACAGCAGATGATGATTCACTACCACCAGATCTGCCGTCTGAGCTTGTGCTCGAGCACGATACAGGGGACATTCGCTCACTTTCGGGCATTCGCCAGCCAAACAATTATCCTGAGTCGACGTGATCAGGGGACCGATAGAAGTGTCTTGCCTATCGATAATTTCGGTTAAATCTCCGGTCCTTGTCTGCTGCGACCATTCCCGAACGGCAATCAGATCAGGTAAGTGAGTCGAGTCATTGTCTCTGCGACTCATGTTGATACTCGTTTCTAGACGCTGTGGACACAGATAATTATTTCGCCCTTTCAACAGTGCCACCTTCACGGGCCAGTCGAGCAGGCTAATGATCAATGGAATATCCTGGTAGAACAATTGATCCTGAAGCGTCTTACTTCCAGTCGAGATAATCGCTCGTTTGCGAGACAATAACAGCGGCAGTAAGTAAGCAAACGTCTTACCCGTGCCAGTACCTGCCTCAATCAATGCATTTTGTTGTTTTTCAAGCGTATCATCGATCAACGCCGCCATTTCGATCTGCTGAACTCGCGATGTAAAACCCTCGATTTTTTTCGCAACGGGACCTAACTGACCGAGCAGTTGTTGATATCGAGTTCGGGAACTTGTTGATTTCAATCGCGCAGAATCTTTGAATATGGTATTCGTAACCTCATCTTACAGGGTTTCGCTGCCAACATCTCGAGCTAACGTTTTTTCGGGGAGTCAACTTGAGCCATCAACTTCAAGCTAACACACCTATCTGCGGCGTAATTTTGGCAGGTGGCCAAGGTACGCGGATGGCACTGAGAGATAAAGGCCTCGTCAGGCTGAATGACCGGCCACTCATAGGTCACGTGATTGACCGAATACAACCCCAGGTTGACCGGTTAGTGATCAACTGCAACAGACATCTGGATATCTACCAGGAATTCGGCTTTCCACTGATTGCCGATGCTATTCAGGACTTCAATGGCCCATTGCGCGGCATACTCAGTGCACGGGTGCCAGTGGGTGAAGACCTGTGTCTGGTCGTTCCCTGCGACATGCCTTACTTGCCTCTCGATCTGGCGCAACGTCTCAAGCAAGACTTGCAGCACTATGAGGCAGCCTACGTCGTCGCCACGGGTCGGGTTCAACCGCTGGTGTTGTTACTCAAGCCCAGGATCATCGCACGAATCGAGCCCTATCTCGCTGCCGGCGGCAGATCTGTTAAAGGCTGGCTAAAAACGTTGAATGCTGTGGCAGTCAACTTCGATGCCAGCACCGATAGATTTGACAACATAAATAACGTCGAGCAGCTCGCCACTGCAACGGCTCTTTTGATTAGATAAAAGTGCAAAAAAAAGCCCTCAACGAGGAGGGCTTTTTCATTGCTGCTTCTACTTCGAATCAGCTATTTTCTTACGCAGGCTTCTTGGCGACAGCTTTCTTGGCAGCGGGCTTTTTAGCCGCGACCTTCTTAGCTACTGCTTTTTTAGCAACAGCTTTCTTGGCGGCGGGCTTCTTAGCCGCTACCTTTTTGGCTACTGCTTTCTTAGCAGCTGGCTTCTTGGCTACCGCTTTCTTGGCGACAGCTTTCTTAGCGACAGCTTTCTTAGCAGCAGGCTTCTTGGCTACCGCTTTCTTGGCGACAGCTTTCTTAGCAGCTGGCTTCTTGGCTACTGCTTTTTTAGCAACAGCTTTCTTAGCAGCTGGCTTCTTGGCAACAGCTTTCTTGGCAACAGTCTTGGCAGCAACTTTCTTTTTAGCAACGGGTTTTACCTTCGCTGCGACCTTTTTCTCTGTAACTACTTTCTTTTTCGCAACCACGTTTCGACTCCTTTTCTTACTATTGAAAGTTCAATCATCTTGTTACAACAGTCTATCGCCAACCTTTAAGATTTCTATTGCCGAAATCTACCGATCCGACTTTCCGTTGATACACATTCTACGCAACCATGTACTCAACTCACTAACCGTGCAAAGTTTAGAAAAAAAATTTTGAATTTGCACACTTTTTTTGAATAAAAGAACAATTATTCAATGTTTTTACGCACGTATTTCAACATCCTCTAACGTTTTCGCTCTATCTACTTTGAAACAAGCCAAATTTAGCTTTGCTGCTGCTCTATAAGCGCGAATATTTTTGCTTTTATTTCGTTCGTTTGCCCCATTCCATCGACCTCTGCATAGTGCAATGAACCCGCTGAATTTTTGGCAAGCGATTGATAAAAATTTACCAAAGGTTCAGTTTGCTCTCGATAAACTCGCAGGCGTTCCTGAATAGTGTCGACGGTATCATCTGCACGTTGTACCAGATCCTCCCCTGTCTCATCGTCTTTGCCAGCAATTTTTGGTGGGTTGAAAATTGTATGGTAAACGCGACCAGACTGAGGGTGAACTCTTCTACCACTCAATCGATTGACGATTTCAGCATCGGGCACCTTGATTTCTATAACGCTGTCTATATCGATATGTTGATCTATAAGTGCCTGCGCCTGAGGGATCGTCCTCGGAAAACCATCAAACAGAAAACCGTTCGCGCAATCAGGCTTTTTGACTCGCTCCTTGACCAGCTCGATAATGATTTCGTCCGTCACTAATCCGCCTTGCTCCATCACTCCCTTAACCTTCTTTCCCAGCGCCGACCCTGCCTTGATCGCTTCGCGCAACATGTCTCCGGTCGAGATTTGGGGAATCCCACATTTCTCCATAATGAATTGCGCCTGAGTACCTTTGCCAACACCTGGCGCCCCTAAAAGAATTATTTTCACCCAAAAACTCCTTATCTTACGATCACTCAACACTTCGCTTGGCTTTAACTCAATGTCGTTCGCCTAGCTGAAATCACATTTGTCAGTTGCTCTATTTGTTCTATCGTCCGTAACAGATTGTAGATGGTGCTCACTTCGATTGTCAGGCTAATGAGCACATGATTGCTGGACGAATCTTTGCACATATTCATCGCAGTGACGTTAGTTTCTGCACGCATGATAACACCAGAAATATCATGCAGCAGACCGGTTCGGTCATAGGCGTTAATCTCAATGGCCACTGGCAGTGTAGCTGCGGACTCTGCTCGCCAATGCAGTCTGATAAGCCTGCCATGCTCCTTGTTCTGTAATGCCTGGAGACAGTCCTGACGATGGACAGCAACGCCGCTGACGGCATTGGCGATACCAACAATACCGTCTCCGATGACAGGATTACAGCAACTTGCCAAGGCATAACGCATTCCCCCAAGGCCTTCAATCAGCACTTCAACGCTTTGCTCTATTCTGTCATCGCCAAGGAGTAAACTTAATTGCTTATCTCTAAGGCCAACCTCAACCAACTGCACAGCAGCTTCAACAACGTGGATCACACTGATTTCACCAGCACCCATAGCTGCATAGAGTTTATTCGCTGTCTTATACTGCAATTCAACGACCAGTGCGTTTACATCAAGCGCCTTTACTCCCAATCGATTAAGCTCTGCAGTCAGCAGCTGCTTGCCCTCTTCTGTATTCTTACGCTGAGTTCTTAGCCCAAACCAATGTTGGATCTTGGCTCGCGCTCGCGAAGTTGTTACATATCCTAAATGTGCATGAAGCCACTCTCGCCTGGGTTCGACTTCTTGGCCAACTATAATCTCAATCTGGTCGCCACTCCTCAGTCGAGTATTCAAAGGCACGAGCTTACTGTTTATCTTGGCGCCGCGGCACTTATGTCCGACTTCTGTGTGGACCCTATAGGCAAAATCGACAGGCGTTGCGTTAGGCGGTAGGTCGACCACATGACCCTCAGGAGTAAACACGTAAATACGATCAAGACCGATTTCATCTAACAGTTCTTTAGAAATCCCAGCGACTTCGCCCAGCTCTTCACGCCAGTCCAGTATTTGCCTTAGCCACTCGATCCGCTTTCGATAAACAACAGGTTCATCAGCGCCTTCCACCGCCTTATATTGCCAGTGAGAACAGACCCCCAATTCCGACTCTTCGTGCATATCATAGGTTCTGACCTGAACTTCCAACACCTTGTTTTCAGGACCTATCACTGCGGTATGCAAGGATCGATAGCCGTTCTCTTTGGGTGAGGCGATATAATCGTCGAACTCATGAGGCAAATTGCGCCAGAGATTGTGCACTATCCCAAGCACTCGGTAACAATCATTATCCTCAGGTACCAGTATGCGCACCGCTCGCACATCATAAACTTCCGAAAACTGAATACCTTTTCGATGCATCTTGCGCCAAATACTATAGATATTTTTTACCCGGCCATCGATTTCTGCGTCTACGTGAATCAACTTGAGTTGTTCTTGCAGCGTCTCTATCACGCGGTCTATATATTTTTGTCGACTGCTCCGGGTTTCATCCAAAAGCGTGGCGATACGCTTGTAAGCCACCGGCTCCAAAAAACGAAACGCGAAATCTTCCAGTTCCCATTTGAGCTGACCAATGCCCAGCCTGTGAGCCAACGGCGCATAGATATCCATGACTTCTCGAGCTAACCGCAGGCGTTTTGCCGGCTCATCTTTTACTATTGCGCGAATCGCACAGGTCCGCTCGGCTAGCTTGATCAAGGCGACTCGAACGTCATCCACCAAAGCGATGAGCAGCCTCTTTGCCTGCTCAAGTTGGTCTTTATGCTCGCCAAATACCGAAGCATCAGACATGCGTATGTTGCTGATAGCGGCCATTCTCATGACACCTTCAACCAGATCCGCAACCGGCTTACCAAATTGTTTGCGAACATGGTTAAGTGTAATTTGATTCTCTCGAACGGCACGGTAGATAATTGCTGCGACAATGCCGTCTTCATCCATGCGCAATTCGCTGAGAATATCAGCCATATCGAGGCCGGTCTTATAGCTGCTGCGGCCGGAAGCCCAGGTCGTATTGGTTAAAATAGCCCGTTCCTCAGCCTTCTCCGCCAGGTCACAGGCTCGGCGTAGGCGTCCTAAATCGAAGCCTGGATTCACCTCCTGCAATTGGCAGAGCCAGACTTCGAGGTTGACGCTGCCGTCGCCATGAAGCGGCTGATCTTGTCGAACCTTAACCATTTGATCGATTACTTGAAATGAGTGAGGGTTTGAGTCGAATGCTAACGGGAAAAACAGGCGATGGATTCAACGTGAGTTGTGTGGGGAAACATATCGATAACGCCTGCCGCTTCAAATCGATAACCTCCTGCAACGAGTATGGCTGCATCCCTGCCTAAAGTTGTCGGATTGCAGGAAACGTACACTACCCTTTCAGCCGAGTGGGTTGCAAGTTTTTTGCAGACTTCAAGTGCACCGCTCCTGGGCGGATCCAACAGAACTTTATTAAACGGCCCAAAGTCAGCTATTTGCCAGTCATCAGCAAATAAGTCACGAGCAAGGAAATTTACATTAGTCAGACCGTTTCGTTGAGCATTCTCGATGCCGCGCAGTACGCTGGTCTCAGAAAGTTCTACGCCAGTTACTTGTGCCGCCGTACGAGCCAACGGCAGGCTAAAGTTTCCTATGCCACAAAAGCTGTCCCAGACATGATCTGTGGGCTGCAATTCAAGCATTCGTAACGCCTGCCGGATCATTTTCCTGTTGATCAGCTGGTTCACCTGAGTGAAGTCCAGCGGGTGAAACGCATAGCTTAGATGATACTCAGGCAAGGTATATACAAGGCGTTCATCACCATCATCCGGATGCAGCTTATGCACTGTCGACTCATTGCCGGGTTGCAGATAGATGGAAAATCCAAGCTCTTCACCAAAACGTTTTAACAGGCTGTGATCTTCTTCAGTCAGGATTTCAAGATGGCGAATTACCAATGCGGTTTCAGTATCCCCCGCCGCCACTTCTATTTGCGGTACCGACCGCGGATTGGAGAGAGCGCCAACGACGGCTGCCAAGGCTGAAAAATTCTCGCCGACCGCAGCTTTGAGGACCTTACACGAGTCAATTTCAGCAACATAAGGCTTCATTTTTTCTCGAAAGCCAATTAGGACCCGACCCTTTTTTTCAACGTACTTTACGCCTAGTCGGGCTTTGCTGCGATAATCAAACAAGGGGCCCATCATGGGCTCTAACAGGTTTTCCGGCTGCGTTTCACCAAGGGCTGCAACAAGCTGTTGTTGCTTGAAGAAAATCTGAGCTTGTGGCTCCAGATGCTGAAAACTACAACCGCCACAGTGATTGGCGGCTGAGCACGCAGGCTCGACTCGAGATGCCGCCGCCGTATGGACCGTCTTAACTTTGAAAAAATGCTTTCTCTGCTTTCTCGCCCATGGCTCCGCCTCGACCACCTCACCGGGCAGGGCGCCAATCACTGCTTGCCGACGATCTTCACTAAGGGCATAGCCTTCGGGATGTAGGGTGGTCACCGCAAGGATTATCGGATCATATTTTTTCAATGTGCGCGATTCGCTCTTCTTAGTTTGAAATTACCGATCTCAACGGCTCATTTGCGCCTGCTATTCCGAGTATCCGAACGTGCAGGATGGCTCTAGTGCTCCACAAGGAGAACGATTGGTGTTCAGGATTTCGTAACAAGAACCACTATGGCGCAGAAAAAACACCGGTGGACAAGTATCGATCGCCGCGATCGCAGACAATCGCGACGATCACTGAGTTCTCTGTCTCGCGGCTGATTTGCAAAGCCGCAGCAACCGATCCACCTGACGAAACACCCGCAAATATGCCCTCTTGGGTTGCGAGATCACGCATGGTAGCCTCCGCCAGCGCTTGATCCATATCAATGACTCGATCGACCAGGTCACCATTGAATATCCTGGGCATGTAGGCCTTTGGCCAACGCCTGATTCCCGGGATAGCAGCGCCTTCAATAGGTTGTAAACCTACAATCTGAACACTTGGCAGGTATTCACGAAAATATCTCGAAACGCCCATGATTGTACCAGTTGTTCCCATTGAACTCACGAAATGGGTTATTTCACCGCCAGTTTGTCGCGCGATTTCAGGTCCGGTGCCGAGATAATGGGCCAGAGGGTTATCGGGATTGGCGAATTGGTCGAGTACAAAACCAAGGCCTTCTCGTTGCATTTTATCAGCCAAATCTCTAGCGCCTTCCATACCTTCTTCCTGAGAAACCAGGATCAACTCGGCGCCATAGGCAGCCATGGCTGACTTGCGCTCAGCGCTCATGTGCGCTGGCATAATCAAAATCATACGATAACCCCTAATTGCCGCGGCCATGGCAAGTGCGATGCCAGTATTACCACTGGTCGCCTCAATCAAGGTATCTCCCGGTCGAATATCGCCGCGAGCTTCAGCGGCGCGTATCATATTCATCGCTGGCCGGTCCTTGACAGAACCAGCTGGGTTATTGCCCTCAAGCTTAACCAACACTGTATTAGTAGTATTACCTGGTAAGCGTTGTAACCGCACGAGCGGCGTCTCGCCTATAAAGGACTCGATCGTTGGATAGGTATGTTTTGCCATTGCGGTGCAATTTCATCCTTGAGGTGAAAGGGATCAAGCTTAGGAGAATATGCCACATTCGGATAATATCTGCTTAATCTATAGAAATTCATTTAGGTCATAAACACAATATCGTGGTGAACCATGATGTTCCGACCGCTGAATAAAGATTATAGAATCTGGCTTGCACTCATTGCCATGCTGCCCCTTTTGATCTGCCTGGGGTTCGTCGCTTTGTTGAGCCATTACGGTGCTCATCTGTCAGCCTATGTGTGGCCCGGCATCACGCTTTTGATCGTCATGCTGACCATGATCAGCAGCTGGGTCTATCAACATCTGGTCAACCAGCTGTTGCTACCCCTGATCAGGGTTGAGGCCTTGATTTCCGCTGACAATAGTCTGACTCCGCAAACCCATGACCAGCTGTCCTTCAGCCAGGCTTCTTGTTTCTATCCAGCGTTTAGTCTCCATCAAGCCGAAACAGCGTCTTCCGCTACGCTGCCACAGCGGCTGACCGCAATCATGGCCGCCGAGAAGGCTAAAGCTGTCAGCGACGCCACACAGGCCACTGAACGCCAAGCAACGGTCGAGAGACAACACCGACGTGCGCTACAACGCAAGCTTATCCGCCTAGAACAAGGGTTAGCTCTTGCTGAACAGCAACGCATCAAACTTGCTGACCAGCAGAAAGCTCAGGTCGAAGAACAGCAGCTACTCGGTACACTGGTTAACTCGAGTTTGCGCAATATCAGCGCCTACACGAACCTACTCTCGGAATCAGGCACCGAAAGGTCCTTAACACAGCAGCTTCGAGCGACTACGGAACAATTACTGTTCTATGAAGCAGAGATAGGGCATCTTCAATCGATACCCAGCAGCTGTGAGCGGCCACAAACACATTCTACGTTTGCGCTCAGGGACTGCATAGATGATGTGATAGCACTACTGCAAACCTTGCTGAACGAACAGGGCAGCGAGCTGCTGCCAGTGTATGATGACCATTGTCACCAAGATCTTGTGGGCGACGAGTCAGCCCTGAAGTCAGTCATTTTTAACTACCTGCTCACTGATATCAGGTCCAGCACACATCAGCCGTCAGCGACGGGGTTACTCAACATTAGCCTGCAGCGGTACGGGTCTGAAGACAATAACTATCGCCTGCTGCTTGCCTCGCAATTAGGAGATGAGCCGACAACTGTCGCGCCAAATCTACGGCTTGCTGAGTTGATCAATCGGGTCAACGGTGAGATCGAGGGTCAATACTTGTCTCTGCCTGTCTGCGTCACCCATAAGAGCATAAGCCAGGCACCGGCTGGATTGACGGCTGTGGTCTACGGTCGCAATACTCGGCAGCTACTGGGATTAAGTAATAGACTGGAGCAGTTGGGGATCAGAATACTGGAACAAGGCGCCACCGCAAACCTATGCTTTATCGGCGTGAAAGACCATCATGAGATCATGTCGATCACTGCATCACTGTCGTCTGGGACCGATGTGTTGATACTTAACAATACGCGCAGTTATAGTCGCCCGAATTGGCTAATTATGCCCCAACCGCTACGACAATCTGCTCTCTTACAGCATCTAACAGCTAAATATGCCGCGCCCTTGACTCACAAGCTCTCGGCTCACAAGCTCTCTGCACAAAAGCTCTCAGCTCACCAGCTCTCACCACACAAGCTCTCTCCACACAAGCTCACTGCTCTGGTAGTTGAGGATGACGAACGTGCTCGAGAATTTCTCGCAACCCTCCTGAGGCAGGCGGGCTGCAACGTCAGGGAGGCGGCAGATGGCATAGAGGCTATCGATTGCGCGTTGACGCATGCTATCGACTTGATTTTTATGGACCTGCAGATGCCAAGAATGAGTGGGTTAGATGCGATAAAAAAACTCAGAAGGGTCCATGACCAGAAACTGCCAATCATCGCCCTGACAGCCCACCTCATCGATTCAGAGAAAGAAACCATCATAGCCGCGGGTGCCAACGACATACTGATCAAACCTTTACTCTTCGACGATCTATCCGCAAAACTAGCACTTTGGATGGGAAGCAAGAAAAGAGTTGGACACGATGAAGCCTATGCTTCCCAAGAAATACCGATTTACGATCAAGATTTGGCGTTAACTATCGCCAACCAAAAACCAGACCTGGCAATCGAGATGCTGGAAATCTTTATGCAAACACTCAGGCCGGACCGGGACAAATTGAATCAAGCCATCAGTGAAAACGATTTAGGTTCAATGCACGCGATCGTTCATCGGATCAGCGGTGCCTGCCAATATTGTGGACTTCCGCGAGTCCAATCGGCACTGAATCGATTAGAGACATTGATCAAAACTAACCCTAATAAGGATCTGCCGCAGGCAATTTTTCAGGTCCAACATGAACTGAACGCGCTGGAGAACTGGTATTTTCGCCGCACATCTATTCTTGAGACTCCGAGAATCAGCTAGCGCCAACTGTTTGGTAAGCATTGAACGATGCGTTTTAGGCACCTGTGTTTTCTCACCGACTTTTGCCAGCAGCACCCTCGAGAACTACAAATGCCAGGGCATAATCCTGCTCATCGGTGATGGAGAGATGTGTTATCTCAACCCCCATCGAACTGGCACGAGCCGCCGCCGCTCCTGTCATAGATATTTCTGGCCTGTATCCCTGCTTGCCAACAACCGCAATCTGTGGAAAGTTGACTCCAAGACGCATGCCAGTGCCCAGTGCTTTCGCCACTGCTTCCTTAGCAGCAAAGCGCTTCGCTAAATACGCAGCAGAAGGATGCTGCCGAAACTGGATCAGCTCCGATTCAGCCAGAATTTTGCAGGCAAATTTCTCGCCCCATCGACTTAAAGCAACGGCAATTCTGTCTATCTGTACGAGATCTGTACCAATCCCAAGAATCATGCTTGCGCCTTCACAGGACTGAGTTCGACGTTGAACGCGACCGGTTTAAACAGCTCACGTGCCTTGAGTGGTTTACCACCCAGTAACCCTGCAAAGACAAGACGAGTGATTTTCTTGGCAGCAAGCTCTACAGGACCTGCATCAAATTGCCGCGCGGCGATGGCCAACAGGTGTTCGCCAAGATAGCCGACGTCAGACTCAATGTCGCCAGCACCCATCACATAAAAGCCCTGATTTACCACAAAGTGATACCATCGACCAGGAACCACCTCAGCCCCTCCGCCAGCTTCTGACGTAAAGCTGATACCGTAGCCCAATTCATCCAGCAATCGCAGCTCAAAGTGACGTAACGCCGCCTGCTTGCGAGATTCCGTGTCAGGCTCAACCGTTGCTGTCAAACCGATGCTGGAGTTAAGTTCTGCAAGCAACCTTTGATACTCTTCAAACACAGCTGGCACTGTTTCGAACTTGCCTAGCACTCGAACCAGAAGCTCATTGACATACAAACCCAACAATAGATTTTCACCCGTCAGATAAAATGCAGTCGGTAAAAACTCGGCATGCTTGACTGTGCGTAACTCACCACGCCCAAGGAAAGACACTAACAGGGGCGCAAAAGGTTGCCAGGCTCCGCCTTTGCGCCCCCGTTTACTCCGGGCGCCACGCACTACAGCGCTGATACGTCCTTCATCACGGGTGAGCAATTCCACGATCAAGCTTGAATCTCGGTACTTTCGGCTGTGCAAAACATAAGCCGGAGAGAGCACCTCAGACATCATCATACCCCAGGCTTTTCAAAGCCCGCTCATCGTCTGACCAGCCCGACTTCACCTTCACCCAGAGTTTCAGCATGACCTTTTGCCCAAGCAGTTCTTCAATATCGAGTCTTGCTTCGGTTCCAATACGCTTGAGTCGGTCACCGCTCTTACCAATGATAATGGCTTTCTGGCCATCACGTTCGACCAGCACCAGTGCATCTATATGCAATATTTTCCCAACTGTGGCGAACCTCTCGATCTGAATTGTCGCGGCATATGGGATTTCTTCGCCGAGCTGACGAACAATTTTTTCGCGAATTATCTCGGCGACCAGAAAGCGTTCACTGCGATCCGTAATCTGATCATCCGGAAACATAAAGGGCCCTTTCGGCAGCTTGTCCGTGATAATGGATTCCAGTTTTTCCAGATTGTCACCCTGCATCGCTGACAAAGGCACTATGTCAGCGCCTGGCATGAGCGCCTGAAGCTTCGCTAACTGCGGCAGAAGTAAACTCTTGTCCTTCAACAAGTCGATCTTATTGATGGCGATAATAACTGGCACCTTGCTGTTTCTTACAGCCGCCGCGGTAATTTCATCGTCACTTTGCCATTCGGTTCTGTCCGTCACAAATACTACGACATCCACATCCCGCAAGGCATTCTTAGCGTTGCGGTTCATATGCCGATTGATGGCTTTTTTAGCATTACCATGGATACCCGGAGTATCAACATAGATAGTTTGAGTGCTGCCCACAGATTTGATTCCCAACAACGTGTGCTGGGTTGTCTGAGGCTTGCGCGATGTAATACTCAGTTTTTGCCCAAGAATATAGTTCAGCAACGTCGATTTTCCGACATTGGGACGACCCACAATGGCAACATAACCACACCGTAATTTGGCCTGGGGTTCTGCTACAGATTCAGTCATTGGTTAACGCCTGTTCGATCTCATAATTTACACCTAGCCCTGCAAGAGCAAGACTCGCTGCCATCTGCTCAGCATCTCGCCGATTTGCTGCAACCCCCACCAGCGGCTGCTGCAGCAATGACACTCGACACTCAACGGTAAAAACTTGATCATGGGATTTACCTTCAACAGCAATAACACTGTACTCGGGTAATCCGGACTTTTTTGACTGCAGCAATTCTTGTAGCAGGGACTTAGGATCTTTTTGCGATCTACCAAGATTTAGAGCTGTTAGGTGCGGCTCAAACCAAGCGGTGACTCGCTCGACAACCGTCTCCAAGCCTGCCTCAAGGTACATGCCGCCAATAATCGCTTCAAGAACATCTGAAAGTATCGAGGCGCGCTCAAAACCACCGCTCTTGAGTTCGCCTGCACCCATGATTAAAAAGTCACCCAAACTGAATCCTCTGGCGACCTCCGCGAGGGTTTCCCGTCTGACGATTCTAGCCCGCAGTCGACTGAGCTGGCCCTCTTCCGCCTCCGGGAATCGGTGATAGAGATATTCTGCGACCACAAAACTCAGAATGGCATCACCCAGAAACTCGAGCCGCTCGTAATTGCCACCCTGGTGACTGCGATGAGTAAGAGCCCGCGCCAGCAGACCTGGATCTGAAAACGAATAGCCTAGTCGATGTTCGAGCTTGCTGTTAGCAGCCACAGTGTCCCTGCGTATTGCGCCTGACGCTAGTCTCGTAGCGTCACGGTTTTATGAAATGAGGCGATCAAATCCAGATTGTAGACCAATGAGACACGAACCTCATAGTCCAAGACTATGCGCACTCCGCGGTTATCTCTGACGATCAAGAGACTTTTTGCATAGTTAAAGTCGCGGATATTGTTAACATTGAGCCGTGCCTTAATGATCTTATCGAGTTCGCTTGCGCTCTTGTTTGCCATTCCGGCTTCTGCGGCGACGCCTTCTAACACCCTGACTATCGTAATGTTATCCGCGTAGATAGGCGCCACTTTCAGGCCGATCGTTAACAAGCCGCCGAAGGCCATAATCAAAATCAGCCAACCTATCGCGCCGAGACCAAGTTGCTGTCGGGGTAAATTCATCAGTACATCCTCATGCTTAGTGCCAGAGATGACCGCTAAATGCCTTTATTCGATCCAGCCATTACGAGAAAAACTTGGTAGCCCTGAGTCCCAGTGAAACCAAATCGCAAACGCCTTGCCTACTATATGTTCTTCTGCCGCCATCCCCCAGTACCGACTGTCGCTACTTCGGTCACGGTTGTCGCCCATCATGAAGTACATACCCTCAGGTACCACCCATTCCTCTGGGCCGTTGCCACGAAATGGACTACGATGAATAAGATGGTCTTTGCCGCCGATCGTTTCTTTATAGATTTCATGATCGGGTTTGTTAGGTGGTATTTGGGCAATAAATGCTTGCTCCTGCTCAACTCCATTGATGTAGAGGATCTTGTTCTCATAACGAATCGTGTCGCCTGGTATCCCTATGACGCGCTTAATGAAGTATTCGTCTTCATGGGGGGGAACAAACACCATAACGTCGCCATTTTTAGGTTCACCCACCGCCATGACTTTGGTACCAAATACCGGTAGTCGAACTCCATAAGCAAACTTATTCACCACGATAAAATCACCCACCTCAAGCGTTGGGATCATGGATCCGGACGGTATCTGGAAAGGTTCGATAAGAAATGAGCGCAGCACCAGCACAACCAACAACACGGGGAAAAACGAGATCGCATATTCAACCACCACTGGCTCTTTCATGACGGCCTGACGAGCCTCGTCCATGACTGGCGTCGATTCGACCGACTGCCCATTGAGCCGCTCAAGATTTGCCCGCCGTTTGGGTCTCAGCAGCAAAATATCGATCAGCCAGATAGCGCCAGTGATTGCTGTGGAGAGCAGCAAAAATAGTGGAAAGTTAATACTCATCGATCAACCTTCAGTACAGCAAGAAAGGCTTCCTGGGGAATTTCGACGCTGCCCAGTTGCTTCATGCGCTTTTTCCCCGCTTTTTGCTTCTCTAGAAGTTTCTTTTTTCGAGTAATGTCGCCACCATAACACTTTGCAGTGACATTTTTACGCAGTGCCTTGACGGTTTCACGAGCCACTATCGTTCCACCAATAGCTGCCTGAACCGCAACATCAAACATCTGCCTGGGAATAAGCTCCTTCATCTTTTTGGTAAGCGCGAAACCTTTGCTGCGCGCTTCTTCACGGTGCACGATCAAGGACAAGGCGTCTACTTTTTCACCGTTAATGAGGACATCAAGACGATCCAGTCTCGCCGCTTCGAAACGATCGAAACTATAATCCAGCGAGGCATAGCCTCGGCTGGACGACTTGAGGCGATCGAAGAAATCTAACACCACCTCGTTCAGCGGTATGTCGTAGGTCAGAGAGACTTGCTTACCCACGAATTGCATGTCCTTTTGAACACCCCGCCGCTCGACACATAAGTTGATCACGCTACCTAAATACTCAGCTGGGACCAAAATATTCACTCGCGCTATAGGCTCACGCATTTCCTCGATCGCAGACGGATCCGGCAACTGGGACGGGTTATCAACCTTGACCACTCGATCATTTTTCAACAGCACCTCATAGACGACGGTCGGCGCCGATGTAATCAGGTCTATGTCATACTCGCGTTCGAGTCGTTCTTGAACAATCTCCATATGCAACATGCCGAGAAAGCCACATCGAAAGCCGTTACCTAGGGCATCCGAGCTTTCCGGCTCGTATACCAGCGAAGCGTCATTCAGCGTGAGTTTTTCCAACGCATCTCTAAAGCGCTCAAAATCATCAGCGCTCACGGTAAACATACCGGCGTATACTTGGGGCTTAACTTTCTCAAAACCCGGCAGGGCAGCAACGTCAGGGGTACTGGCAAGTGTTATCGTATCGCCTACTGGCGCACCCTTTACATCCTTGATGCCAGCGACCAGAAATCCCACTTCACCCGCCTGCAGCATCTTGGTCTCTTTGCGTTTCGGGGTGAAAATCCCTACAGAGTCGACCTGATGCACCTTACCCAGCGACTTCAGGATGATTTTATCTTTGACAGCAATTTGTCCCTGCATGACCCGAATCAAAGAGACAACACCCAGGTAGTTATCAAACCATGAATCGATAATCAGCGCCTGGGTTGGCAGGTGACGAGCTTCCTTCGGTGCAGGAATCACTCGCACCAACTCTTCCAATAATTCATGCACGCCGAAGCCTGTCTTGGCGCTGACCCGTAAGGCACCAGAAGCATCGATACCAATAATTTCTTCGATTTCCTGAATGACTGTCACCGGGTCCGCCTGTGGCAAATCAATCTTATTGAGTACCGGCAATACTTCCAGGCCCTGCCCAATCGCGGTGTAGCAGTTGGCTACGGATTGCGCCTCAACACCTTGAGCCGCATCAACCACCAACAAAGCACCTTCACAGGCCGCTAGCGATCGAGATACCTCATAGCTGAAGTCAACATGGCCCGGCGTATCAATGAAGTTCAATTGATATTGATGGCCATCATCAGAGTCGTAGTAAAGCGTGACGCTCTGGGCCTTGATGGTAATGCCACGCTCTCTCTCGATATCCATCGAGTCCAGCACCTGAGCGGCCATGTCTCGCTGCTCGAGACCACCACAGACCTGAATAAAGCGATCGGCCAGGGTCGATTTGCCATGGTCAATATGGGCAATGATAGAAAAATTTCGAATGTATTGCGTTTCCGCCAATTGTGAACCACGGCGTTAAAGGCCGCCTCAAAAACAAAGCGATGAATTCTAATGTATTCGCCGCTCATACGCCATGAACAACTGTCCTTCGACGATGGTCTATCGCGGGATTTTAACCACTAGGAACTCAGGTCGCTGGTTGCGAACAATTCTGATGGGTATTGCCACGTCGCGAGGGAGCTTTTCAAGCAGTTTCGCAAAGCTTTTCGTCGATTCGACCCACTCACTGTTTACCGTCGTAATGACATCTCCACGACTAATACCACCGACCTGGCCCGGCCCATCAGTAACCCTAACCACCAACACTCCCTTGTCGACACCCAGAGAGGCCTGCTCATCGGCAGTAAGATCACGAACCTCCAGGCCCAGCAAGTTTGAGTTGTCGATGGCGCTGGGACCTCCTGATGTTTGAAGATCGTTAGCCTCAAGCAAACCGACCTTGACTCTCAGGGTTTGACGCTTGCTCTCTCTGACGACCACAACATCTACTTCAGATTCTGCCCGCGTCCTGCCGACAATATGCGGTAAGTCCGAGGACAAGTCGATGGGCTTGCCGTCAAAGGAGATAATGATATCGCCCTCTCGCAACCCACCTTTTGCCGCTGGGCTATTGGCAAACACCTGTGTCACCAGTGCGCCCGCCGCTCGATCCATGCCAAAGGACTCTGCCAGATCTCGATCCACTCGTTGAATCAAAACACCAAGCCAGCCACGGGCTACAGTACCCTTGTCCTTTAACTGCGCCACCACTTCCATGGCAACATCAATCGGTATGGCGAACGACAGCCCCATGAAACCACCGGAACGGGTAAAAATCTGAGAGTTGATACCAACAACCTCGCCGTCAAGATTGAATAAGGGTCCACCCGAATTACCCGGATTTATGGCCACATCAGTCTGAATAAAGGGTACATAGTTACCTTCTGCCTCCATCGGCAAGCTGCGACCCTTGGCGCTGACGATGCCAGCAGTGACCGAATGCTCAAAACCAAAAGGTGAACCTATCGCAACTACCCACTCGCCCACCTCTAATTTCGCTGAGCTTCCCAATTTGACTATCGGCAACTCCTTGGCGTCGATCTTGAGTAATGCCAAGTCGGATAACTTATCCGAACCGACCAACGTCGCCATACGTTCGCGACGATCGCTGAGTGCGACCAATATTTCACTGGCGTTTTCTACCACATGGTTGTTGGTCAAAATATAACCATCTTCTGAGATGATGAATCCCGATCCCGCTGACGGACGAGGAACGTTTTGACGGGGTACATTACCGAAAAACCGCCGAAACAATTCTGGCACCTCCTCCTCATTATAATTTTCAAACTGCCTAGCTTCGGCCTTTCGAGTCGCTGTGATATTCACGACAGCGGGCGAAGCTTGCTTGACCAGCTCGGTAAAGCCCGGCAGCGCAGCAGGTCGCGCCAGCGGCGACGACAAAGCCAACAGCATTAAGACTACAACCGATAGAGGCGCTAGTTTGATCATGAATCTCCTACCTTATTTTTAATTTGAATATTGTCTAGCGACTGGATCTGACAAAGCGTCAGCCCGGTTACGAAGCCGATCACTGCGCCAGCCAGCACCGCCGAGTCGGCCAGACTGAAATAGCTCGCCACACTCACACCCGTCAGCAGGCCTGCCAGAGGCAGAAGCAAAGAATGAAAGAGGAGCTTAAGCCCGTCGCCTGAATCAAGGCCAATGACGAGACTTGAGCCAGGCGTGGCGTCGCCTGTTACCACCAACGGTATGCCAGGAAAGTCCGCAGTCGATGAGGAAGCCGGCGGCTGAATGCTGCGAGCCGAGGTCACAGGTAGATACAATAATGATGTCTTAGTCTGACAGTCAGACCTGCAACTCCGGCAGCTGGCTGACCCAGCTTTGACCCACAGACCCGCCGGCTCAGCTGCAATTATGTGTCCTGTGATTTCAATCATGGATTTTAAACAAATTTAGTAGATGACCGGTTCAACCGATTCGGCAACTCGCCTGGCAGTATCCATTGGCACTTCGCCAACCACCGTGATTTGCTGCGAAGAGCCTTTCAATCGACGGCTAATTACGACCGTACCGCCCATATGGGTCACCAGCTCACCTAACTCTGCCGATTCTGGACGATCGACGAACACCGAGAAAGTTGCGAGCCCATCTGTAAACAACACTCGGTTTTGATTTGGCATACGCACAGCCCTGAAGCCTCGCGGTATCCAGGAAACCTTCCAAGCTGGACCCTGCTGCTGGCTCGCCTCTGCGACCTGCGCCGGCGTCAGGATCGATAATTGATGCTGAATGCGATCCTCACCCAGTGCACTCAACAGAGCGACCTCGTCGATGGGTATGCCGATATCTATTCGAGAAAATTGAAAAACCTCAAGTACGCGACCCTGGTTCACCAGATGAGACTGCAGCAAAAGACCTGTCTCCTCATCCAGCCATAATCGGTATCCATAGCGATCACTGTTCTTTGGCGTAATGCTCAATACCACCGCGGCACGACCGGCAACTCGATCGTGTCCAAGCTTCGAAAAGTGGTACATGGCTTGATAAGTACTTATCTTTTCACTGAAAGCACGGGTAAAGGGGCCCATCAGAAGCTCATGATCCAGGTCTACTGAGGTTGAGTTAGCGTGATTGCAAACCACCAGGTCACCGGCTCGAACAATCTCTCGAGGCTCGCCGTTTAATTGCGAGAAACGCTCATACTCTTGACCCCCTCTAAACTGATGAGCAACCTGGACCGTGTCAAAGCGGTATCCACGCATATAGGTGAAGATCCCCTCGTAAGATTCTTCCCGTAATGCCCTGCCCATTTTTTCAAGCCAGCGGCTGACTTCATGCTGACCCTCGTTCGAAGGCACCACTGGCGACTGAGAAGCTGTGGCCAGAAAGGTTTTCTGATCCGCATAGCTAGTGGAGCTTTCACCTGAAACTGTTTCTATCGAGGCATCAGCCGAAACGCTTTCAGAGGTACTTTCGGCGACTTGACCGGCCACTGTCGCCTGCTGCTCGCTCGGCACCTGGGAGACTGCAGCCGCGGCATTCAGGCACAAGACTAAACCTGTCAAAAGCACGCCTGCGTTCAGTAACCCCAACCGGCTATTTACCCACTGGTTATTCTCCAACCGCTTAATCCCCTGCCTTTTAATGCCAAGCTTTTTAATTACAAGCTTT
>JAYODE010000060.1:0-8077 GCA_038106185.1 Gammaproteobacteria bacterium
TTTGGCAACACGTTGCTAGACCCTTACTGGGTAATATCTGCCAGTATCAGCCAGGAAGCAGTCACCTTCCCGCCGATTCGGTTTGTTTGCCGACCGCATGAGCTGGCATTTACGGGAACGGAAACGATCTGAGTGAGTGTCCTATGAAAAAACTTGAAGGCAAGGTTGCGATTGTCACTGGCGCTGGCCGAGGTGTGGGCAGGGCCACTGCGCTGCTGCTGGCTCGAGAGGGAGCCAGTGTTGTGGTTAATGACCTGGATGCCGATGTGGCTCGAGACTGTGTTGCAGAAATTGAGGCGAATGGTGGCAAAGGGCTGGTGGTTGCCGGCAGTGTGACCCATCCTGCCTTACCGGATGAGTTGATTCAGACAACCCTCTCAGTCTTTGGGCAGATCGATATTCTGGTCAATAACGCTGGCTATATTTGGAACGGCGCCATGCATAATCATACTGATGAGCAATGGCAGGCCATGCTGGATGTGCATGTCACGGCTCCGTTTCGTCTCTTGCAGGCGTTTTCTGGCTGGCTTCGAGAAAGCGCCAAGGCGGAGATTGCGGCGACCGGTCGAGCGACCTGTCGAAAGGTCGTTAACATATCCTCTGTCAGTGGTACGACCGGCAGTGCCACTCAGGTCGCCTACTCTTCGGCGAAGGCGGCAGTGGTTGGTTTGACCAAGACACTGGCCAAGGAGTGGGGCCGCTATAACGTCACGGTCAACTGTGTTGCCTTTGGTCATATTGATACTCGTCTCACTCAGGCCTACGAGGCCGAGCCACCGCGTATTAACGTTGCTGGTCGCGAGTTGCGCGTGGGATTGAGTGAGAGCCAGGTAGAAGCCTCAGCGCGGCTGGCACCCCTGGGGCGGGTCGGGCAGCCAGAAGACGGTGCCGGCGCGATTTACCTGTTCTGCATTCCAGAGTCAAATTTCATCACGGGTGAGGTCCTGACCTGTGCGGGCGGGGCCTGATCTAGTGCCGTCAAACTGGTGACTCGGACTTGTCAGTCGTTGCGCTGGGCTTGTACTATCTGCGCTTCATTTTTGAATGCCAGCTATGACCTATGCAGCTCGACGACGCTATTCGTAATCGCAAATCAGTTCGCCAGTTTCTCTCAACACCCGTAGACCCTAAACAGATTGAGTCCATCCTTGAGCGTGCTAACTGTGCACCCAGCGGCACCAACGTGCAGCCCTGGCATGTCCACGTAGTCATGGGTGCCAAACGCGATGAACTGGTGAGTGCCGTACTGGCTCACCGAGAAACCCAGCCACAGGATGTGACCGCCGAGTTTCCGCGCACTTCCAAGCGCAAGGAACCCTACACCAGTCGTATGCGGCAGCTGGGCAAGGATATGTATACGCTGTTGGAGATTCCACGAGGCGACGCCCTCGCTAACTACAATCAGTGGGGTCGTAACTACAAGTTTTTTGACGCACCTGTGGGACTGATCTTCACTATCGACAAGGATTTGGATGCCATGAGCTTCCTTGATACTGGCATGTTTATGCAGAACATTATGCTGCTCGCTCACAGCGAAGGCCTGGCGACCTGCAGTCAGGGCGCCTGGAATCAGTTTCATACCGTGACTCGACAAGTGCTGGCCGTACCCGATGATCGCTACATTATCTGCGGCATGTCACTTGGCTACGAGGACCGCAATGCACCGGTGAATACCCTTGTATCGGCCCGTGAACCAATGACTAGCTTCGCGACGTTCAATACATAGCTGCCATAGCAGGGTCTTCAATGGTGACGTCATAGGCGCACCAGCGATAGGCGGACAAAGACAAGCCTGGCGTGAAAGTATTTGCTGGCCTGACGCGTGGCGAACAGTAAGCGGTAGCCCTGCTAAGAGGCACACTCTTGTGTGCACAATCATAGAGGCCATACAGGTTGATCGGCCGAAAAACGCTGTTAGTTGTTCAGCCTCGACTCATGAACTCTGGTTCGTTGAAAACGGGAAGGCGGCCGCTTCGTGGTGGCGCTGGCCATGGTTATTGTCCTGAGTTACAGTGGGAATCCAGGAATTATTGACCCTTCAACTCGAGGATTCGCTATGGTCAACATTGTCGGTAATATCAAACCGGAAGACGATTACACTCACCCGTTAGGTCCGGAAACCAACTTCAACGAATCCGTCTATTTCAACTTCTTCGATCCGCAGCAAGGTCGTGGTGGTTTCATTCGCATGGGCAACCGAGCCAACGAGGGATACGCAGAGCTGACTGTGATTATCTATAATCCGGATGGTTCAGCCCTGTTCAATTACAAAAAACCGGAAATCAGTCACAACGACAGCTGGAACGCTGGTGGTGGTGCCATTGAGGTGCTGGTGCCGGGTGAAAAAATCCGGACCACCTACACGGGTGCTGCGCTGTTCATGACCAATCCGCGAGATATGCAAGACCCGGGTAAGGCGTTCAAATCCAATCCTTTTAAAAAAATAATAGTTGATCTGGTACACGATGGTGTGGGGCCAATCTATGGACATGTCGGCAGTCCAGGTGATGGTAACGATTTCGCTCGTGCGCACTATGAACAGCATATGCACGTGAGTGGAACCATTCAGATAGAGGGCGAGGAGCACGCGATTCAAATCAATGGTAATGGTCTGCGTGACCACTCCTGGGGGCCGCGTTACTGGCAATCGATACGCTCATATCGTTGGCTGACGGGTAATTATGGTGACGATCTGGGTATGGTGCTGTCAGTGGTAGGTGACCATCGAGGGGGAATGTTCCATAAGGGTGACCAGTTCCTTAAGGTGACAGACCTGGTGCTGAAAACCGATTATGAGCCAGATACCAGCTTTCATCGCAGTTTTACCGTGGATGTCACGCTTGAAAATGGCGACAAACATCACGTTCAGGCCAAGGTGAAGGGGTTTGTGCCGCTCCGCAATCGTCGCTCGGAACAGGTCACCTACATTGGCGAAGGGATGACCGAATATACCCTGGATGGCGATCGACTGGGCTACGGGCTAAGTGAATATCTTGACCAGCCTGGTGATATTGTATAGCCCGTTTTTTTGTCGGCGAATCTGCGCCACCAGAACCCAGAGACGTAATGGCGCCCAAGTCAGATGTCTCGAGTAGTTCAAAGAATGAAGAGTAATGGAAACGAATGATGCTGAATTTTGCCTGGCCCAGACGTTATAACGTTGTCCTTCTGTCGACCCTGGCAGTGTTTGTTTGCTACATAGATCGGGTCAATATTTCGGTCGCTATTATCCCCATGGCGGCAGACTTGGGCTGGGGTATGCAAACTCAGGGCATGGTGCTGTCTTCGTTCTTTGTTGGCTACCTGCTGCTGCAGATTGTCGGTGGCCTGCTGGCTGATCGCTTTGGCGGCAAGGTTGTGTTGGGCGCGGGCGTCCTGCTTTGGTCCTTGTTTACCATACTGACACCACCCGCCGCCTCTATTGGCCTCGGTTTGCTGCTCTTAACTCGTATTCTAATGGGCATGGGAGAGGCAGTAACCTTTCCGTCCATTTACAGTCTGTACTCTCGCTGGGTACCTATCACTGAGCGTTCCCGGGCTGTCGGCTTGGCAAATAGCGGCATTCCGTTAGGAACCATTTTTGCATTAATTGTGACCCCAATCATCGTCGAGGCGTGGGGCTGGCCCTGGGCTTTCTACCTGTTTGGTCTCGTTGGCGTGGTCTGGTATCTTTTTTGGCAACGATTGATCGCGCAGAGTCCCGAAACCGACCTGAAAATGACTGAGCAAGAGCGGCAGACGATCAAAGCCGGTGCCAATAGCGATCCGATTGAGGCGGGTCCGCCCATCCGGGCTTTTCTGAAGTCGATGCCAGTTTGGGCCGTCATTGTTGCTCACTTCTGTAATAACTGGTCCTTGTATGTGTTGTTGTCATGGCTGCCGACCTTTATCAACAAGGGTCTGGGCGTTGACTACGCCTCGGTCGGCTGGGTGACGATGATCCCTCATCTCGCGTCATTTGTGTTTTTGAATGTTGCCGGTAGTATTGCCGACCGACTCGTGCGTTCTGGTATGGATATAGGCACGGTCCGCAAGTTGATGCAGACCATCGGTTTTGGTGGCATCTCAACGGCGTTGCTCATCGTTGGTCACGTAGAGTCAGTATGGCTTGCCATCACGATTATGACGATTGGTAATGCCTTGGGCGCTTTTGTCGTCGGTGGTTTTGTAGTTAACCATATGGATATAGCCCCAAAGTATGCAGGTACCCTGATGGGCATTACTAACACGGCGGGGACTATTCCCGGCATTATCGGGGTCTTTGTCAGTGGTTTGATTCTGGAGTTGACCGGTTCCTGGGTGCTGGTATTTCAGGTCACGGCCGGAGTCACGCTGTTTGGTCTGGTGTTCTTTTTGCTGTTTTCCAGCGGCAAGAAAATTTTCCATTAGGCGGTTGAGCGAAAACTGAAGGGTGAAGTCTGCCGGCGAAACCGGTGGCGAGCATCAGAGGATTGTCAGTAAATAGCGCATGAAGCAGGAAACTGAGCAGAGCGTTAATGAGCAGGTTGCTTATCGCGTTCAATCGACAGCAATTTCAAACCTTAGCGCCCTTGATGGATAGCCGCTTTCAATAGATAGCTGCGTTTAATAAATAGCAGCTTCTAATAAATAGCAGCTTCTAATAAATAGCAGCTTCTAATAAATAGCGCCGAAAGTCTCAATCTGAGTGAGGTACAGGCGAGTATCGAACTCCAGTTGATGGTAGTTGGGCTGCATATGCTGGCATAGCTGGTAAAAATTCTTGTTGTGATCCTTTTCTTTCAGGTGTGCCAGTTCGTGCACAACGATCATATTGAGGAGTTCTTCCGGTGCCTGCTTGAACAGACTGCTGATTCTGATTTCGTTTTTGCTCTTGAGTTTGCCGCCTTGCACGCGGGATAAATAAGTATGTAATCCCAGGGCGTTGTTAACAACGTGAATCCTGTTATCAAAGATAACCTTGCTCAAGGGGTCGGACTTTTTTAGATAACGTTGCTTGATGTCCAGAGTATAGTCTCGCAGCGCCCCATCATTCTTAATGCTATGAGGTCGGGGATATCGATCCAGCAAAAAACGCCCGAGTTGATTCTGATCCACCAACCGTTGGACTTGCACCTGCAGGTGCTCTGGGTAGGCCGTTAGGTATTTCAAAATAGAAGACATAATGCGAGTCTGAACGCTTGCGACAGTCGATGCTAGAAGAGTATAGCTGATCGAGTGCTGGGGGTCTGGAGCTGATTGGGGTTTGGCCGTTGAATAAATCTGAGCTCAGCTGGTCAATGGGGGTGTGAGTTGGTTACTCTGTGGAAAGGGATGTGCCGGATCTGCCTTAGTTCGGCATCACAGTTGGCTTCATAACCGTTTATGAATGGATAACAGCGCATGAGTCTCTTGATAAATTCACAGTGGCGGCTGGCCCGCACACCGGTTGGCGGTTGGCCACAGGACGGCGATTTTAGTTGGCATGAAGTGGCGCTGCCGGTACCTGGACCGGGTCAGATGTTGACTGAAACGCTTTATCTGTCCCTGGATCCCTATCAGTGGGGGCGACGGCGTAGTGGCACGGAAGTCCCGGGTGAAGTTTGTCATGGCAGGACCGTCTCGCGGGTGCTGGAGAGCCGACTGGATGGTTTTCGCGCTGGCGACTTTGTGTTCAATACCAACGGGTGGCAGAGTCATGGCTTGACCGGAGACGGCATCAGCCAGTTCGGCTATATGCTGCCGCGCAAGCTTGATCCAGCTAACGCGCCTTTATCGACCGCCATTGGTGTCATGGGCATGCTGGGGCTGACCGCCTATGCTGGCTTGATGCTCCAATGTCAGCCGCGAGCAGGGGAAACTGTGGTGGTATCGGCCGCCTCCGGTGGCGTCGGTCAGGTGGCGGCGCAACTGGCTAAGCTCAGTGGCTGTCGAGTCGTGGGTATCGCGGGCGCGGATCGCAAGGTGAACTTTTGTCTTCAAGCGCTGGGGTTGGATGCCTGCGTATCCCATCTGGATGACGACCTGCCGGGTCAGCTTGCGGCTGCCTGTCCCGATGGTTGCGATGTCTATTTTGAGAATGTTGGTGGTCCTGTGTTTGAGGCGGTGTTACCTCTGCTGAACCCAGGTGCGCGTATCACTGTCTGCGGCATGATTTCACAGTATGGCAATACCGATGGCAAAAATGCTCAGGAAGTCTGGCGAGCAACAGGGCAGTCGACCTTTGATCGCCAACAGGTCAGTGTTCATCCATTGTTTGTCGGCAATTTTGTCGCAGACTATCAGCAGCAGTTCCTGGATGAGATGGGCGCTCATGTACGAGCCGGGCGCGTGTTTTATAAAGAGGACCGCTGGCCCGGGCTGAATCAAGCACCGGCAGCATTCTCGGCAATGCTTGCGGGTGGTAATTTTGGCAAAACTGTCGTCGTCGTCGGTGACGACCCGACCCAGCTCAAATAACCGACCTTAAAACTGACTAGGCAAGGGCGTCGAGCAAGCCCTGGTACTGATCCAGAATGGGTAGGAGCTTCTCACGGGAAACTGATGGTAACGGCAGGATGGCACGATCAATGCCTGCCGATTGGTAGCCAGCCAAGGTCGCGGTATCTGCCGGGGCGCCAAAGACACTGACACTCAGGGTTTGCATATCACGGCCGGCATCGGCGGCGATACGCCTGAGACGCGACATGTTCGTTGCTGCATCGAAGCCGTGCCTGGCTCTAGGTAGCCAGCCGTCACAATATTTGACGATGCGCCTCAGTGTATAGTCGGATTCGCCACCGAGAATGACCGGAGGGTGAGGAGTCTGCCAGGGCTTTGGATATAACCAGCTTTCCGAAAAATTGACAAATTTGCCGTGGAATTCTGCAGAAGGTTGCGTCCACAGCCGTTGCATCGCCAAGACCTGTTCCTCCATGCGTTGAAAACGCAGAGCATAGTCAACCCCATGGTGTGCCATCTCTTCCTTGTTCCAGCCACCGCCAATGCCAAAGATAAAGCGCCCGGCTGACATGCGGTCGAGGCTGGCGACGAGCTTGGCGGTCACCAAGGTGTCACGCTGGGGCAGCAGGCAGATGCCCGTGCCTATTTTCAAATGCTGAGTAGCCGCCGCCGCAAATGCCAGCGAGACAAAAGGGTCATAGGAATGCCAGTATTCAGGGGGCAAATCGGCACCGCCGGGCCAGGGCGATAGGCGTGAAACGGGAATGTGGGTATGCTCTGGAACAAACAGCGATTCGTAGCCCCTTTGTTCCATTTCAATCGCCAGCGCATCCAGTGGCATGGCGTAGTCGGTCGCAAAAATCAACGCCCCTAATTTCATCGGTCTGATCTCCCTTGCCTGCATCTTTAAAAGGCCCGGTAAGCTTAAAGAGCCTGATAGTTATTGTGTTTAAGAGTCTGGCAGCCTAAAAACGATTGATCGACTAGACCACAGGTGTAAGAGGTAAAGCAACCGCTGGTTGTTGACCTAAGCCAAGGCTAATAGACTAGACTTTTGATGTGGCGATCAAAGGCAGTCGAACCGGCAGGCTTTGCAGAGGTGCAAGTCGGCCCTTCATGGTTAACGAAGCAAACCCGAGATATTTCATGGCGAACGCGATCAACCTGCGAGCCTATAGGCGCGAAGACCAACAGGCGGCGATTGATATTCATGACCGGGCTCGGCCTATTGAGCTGCGAGGGTCCTGTGACCCTCGAGCCTTTCTGCCGTTGGCGAATGACCCTTCTGATCTGCAGGAGTTTTTTAGCGCGAGGAAGTTCGTCGCAGAGCGCGAGCAACGCCTGCTTGGCTTTATTGGTGTAGAAGACGACCAGGTGGGTTGGTTATATGTTGATCCGGATTGCGCTCGACAAGGCATCGGCCGGCAATTGCTCAGACACGCCTTAGCGGTGATTGACAGAGCTGCTCAAGTGTATGTGCTGGAGGGCAACCAGCCAGCGATTGCGCTCTACCTCAGCGAAGGCTTCAGGCTCCTTGACAGTTTCGCCAGCGACAATCGCGGCTACCCCTGTCGCGTATTAATGTTGGTGCGTCCGTGAGCCCAGAGCTGAAACCTGCAGCTTTGCAAGCTGAAGCTTGATTAAAAGCTTTTCAATAATGCTTGATGATGAAAAGTCT
>JAYODE010000060.1:8177-11957 GCA_038106185.1 Gammaproteobacteria bacterium
TAGGCAGCATCGATGGCGGTTGCCGAGAGGTCGCCGGCGGCAATAGCCGCTGTAACGGTCACCGCAATTTTTTCTGGTAGGTTGGGGTCAGCGACTCTCCAGTCACCGGTAGTGACGGTCTCCATGTTAGCCTTCAGGTCATGACGTATACCCTGGGGTTGGGCTGCTAACGGGTTGTTTGAGAACATCAGCAGGTCCAGGCCTGCAGTCAAACCCTGGACCAGTGTTTCCCGTAGCGAGTAGTGGCGGATGATCGCGCCCATATGCAGATCGTCGGCGATGATGACGCCCTCAAAACCAAGCGTCTTGCGAAGCAGGCCTATCCAGTCTGGTGAGAAGGTCACAGGCTTGCCATCCCCCACCGTTCGGTGCACGAGATGAGAAGTCATGATCGCATCGACGAGGCCGCGACTGATGAGCTGCCGAAAAGGTTCAAGCTCTGCCTCGGTCCAAGAGTGGGTGATATCGAGCAAACCCGTGTGCGAGTCGCCGCTGGCTCGACCGTGGCCGGGAAAATGCTTCAGGCAACCCAGCACCTTATGCGAGCTCAAACCTTCCAGCATAGTCTGGGCGTAGTCTGTCACTGTCATGGCGTCGGTGCTGTAACTTCGACTTAATTGACCAATAGCCGAACAGGGTGGATCGCCATCCAGGTCTACGCAGGGTGCCAAGTCGAAATTAAAACCCACTGACTGCAATTCGCGGCCGAGATCAGCATAATGTTGCCGCGCCTCTTTTAGACTCAGCTCGGCAGCGACCTGTTTGGCTGACAGCGTCTCTCTAAATCCGAGAGAGCTGTCGACTCGCTGGATTTTGCCGCCTTCCTGGTCGACAAATACAAACAGAGGGAACTCAGTCCTGGCACCATGAATACCGGCCAGCAGTTGGGTCAATTGCGTACGATCTATGATGTTGTAGCGATAGATAATGACCCCGCCAATCAAACCAGCTTCAGCCTGTTGGATGAGGTTCGCAACGGCAGGGTCAGTCAGTCTGGTGCCATGAAAGCCGACACAGACCAGCTGCCCCAGTTTCTTTTGTAGGGAATCGTCGCTACTCACGCCTGGGCAAGACGGGTTGCCATCAAGGGACATCGGCTATGGTCGTACGATGCAGCAGCCGATCATAGCCTTCATAGCCGCCTGTAGCTCGATGCAGTACTGAGCGGTTGTCCCACATGACCAGCATGCCAGGCTGCCACTGGTGGCGGTATTGAAACTCAGGCCGAGTTTGCCATTGGTGTAGTTCCAGTAGCAGGGCCTGGCTCTCGGTGTCACTCATGCCCTCAACGCCGATAATATACCCAATGGCACCATATAAGCCTTCTTGGCCTGTTTCGCGGTGGCGGCGAATGATGGGGTGGTGCTGAGTCGCCAGCGCGGCGTCAGACGGCAGAATCTTCATGCTGCGATCCGTCGCCTGATCAGCCTTGCCGTAGGAGCCCTCGTTAGAATAAGCGCGTCCCGCAGAATGTATCGCCAGTTTGCCTTCAAGTTTTTCCCGCAGAGCTGTCGGCATCTGCTGCAGCGCTAAATGTTGGTTGGCATACAGGGTATCGCCGCCCACAGGTGGAATGGTGATCCCATACAGGCAGGTTGCCGCGGGGGGTGTTTTTTGAAAGCTCCAGTCTGTGTGCCATGATTCAGCAAACACAGGTGCCTGCTCTTGCGCCATACGCTTGACGGCAATAATGTGCTCTCGGCCGGGAATGGGTGCAATAAAAGGATCCTCGCCAAAGTCGCCGAAATACTGAGAGAAACGTTCCAGATCATCATCGTTCAGAGACTGATCGGGAAAAGCAATCACCTGGTGGGCCAGCCAGGCGGCTCGAATTTCAGCAATGGTCGTAGCGCTCAAGCTCTGGCTCAAATCGACATTGGTGACAGTTGCGCCGCAGGCTTGTCCGGAGGGGGTCACATTGATGGGCATGGCTAAACTTTCCTGATCAATAGGTGTGAATCTGTGGCGAGCGAAAGCCGCCGACGCGCGCGGCTCCAACAGGATTACCCTTATGAAGCGACTGCGCGTGGATCAGCCTGCTGACCGCGCACGAGTTTACCGGGTAGTGCACCGGTTGGCAAACCATTGGTATAAATAACTTCACCTGATTTGATGGTCGCGATAATCCCGTCGGCACTTTGGATAAAGCGTTTGCCGCCAGCGGGTAGATCATGAACGATGTGTGGCGTGTGCAGTTTTAGCGCCTCAAAGTCGATAATATTGACGTCACCGCGCATGCCTTCCAGCAATAAACCCCGGTCCTTCAGAGAGTAGAGTTCGGCTGGCTGGCGGGTCAGCAATTGAATGGCTCTAGGTAGCTCAAACGCCTTAAGTTCCTTCACCCACTTGGTCAAGACATAGACATTTGCGCTGGTGTCGCAGATTGAGCCCACATGAGCGCCACCATCACCGAGCGCAGTAATCGTATGGGGATGATCCAGCAAAGTTTTGATATTTTCTGAAAAATTGGCGGCGGGAATATAGATCAAATTGTTACCATTGTTGCCCAGGAAGTAGTCGTACAACCACTCCTCTGGTAGCCGGCCTTCGCGTTCGGCAATGGCGGCGACGGAATCTTCCTGTCTGGGCAGATAATTGATCGGCTCTTCCAGTGGATACATATGACGAAAACGGGTGTTGAAGATTTCGATGAAGACATGGGGGTGATCATTGTCCTCAGCCAATATTTTGGCCTTGATGTCGGGTTGCTTAAGTGCCGCAATCTTGTCGTCCCAGGCTAAAGACTCCAGGCTTAAAAAGGTCGGTCGCCTGTAGAAGCTGCTCATTGACGCAGGGTGACCCATCAGTATGCCAACGGGGCGCGACAACACTTGGCCTCGAATATCCAGACCGTCAGCCTGCGCGGCTTCTATTCGGTCCAGTTGCTCTCGCCAGAGTTCGGGACGATTGCCCACATCCAATAGTGTGAAGGTACCCTTGGCACCGGTGGCGCGACTGGTTTCCCGCAGGATGCTGAACTCATCATCCGCATCGTCCCAGTCAGAAATGAGCTGAAAGACATGCCCTTGTTCACCAGAGAGAGATTGTCCCAGTCGTTTAAGCTCACTGGTTGCAGCCTTGTAAGTGGGTATGTTTTCGCCCGTGCTGCTGCGATGGAGCAAGGTCCTTGAAGTCGACAAGCCCACCGCACCGGCCGCCAGGGCTTCTTCAATTAACGTTTTCATGCCGGCGATATCCGCATCGGTCGCGACCTCACGATCAACTGCTCGCTGGCCCATGACATAGACTCTGACCGGGCCATGGGGCAACAGGGCGGCCAGGTCGATATCTCTGGGTTTTGCGGCCAGAGAATCAAGATATTCAGGAAACGACTCCCAGTTCCAGGGCAGGCCCTCATTCATCGCCGAGCCAGGAATTTCCTCGACCCCTTCCATGAGTTGCACCAGGACATCGCGGTCCTTTGGGCGACAGGGTGCAAAACCAACCCCACAATTGCCGACGACGACCGTGGTCGTGCCCAGATTTGAGGATGGCGCGAGATGAGAGTCCCAGGTTGCCTGACCATCATAGTGGGTGTGAACGTCGACGAAACCTGGCGTCACGATATGGCCCTTTGCGTCTATTTCTCGTCGAGCTGTGCCCTCGACATGGCTTGCGATCTTCGCAATGACGCCGTTCAGAATCGCAACGTCGCCCTTGAATGGTGCATTGCCACTGCCATCGATAATTTCACCGCCGCGTATAATCAGGTCAAAGTCTGCCATTGTCGTCTTCTATGGGGTTGTGAATTCATGGGCTTATTTATAATCCTTTCGACTC
>JAYODE010000022.1:0-54188 GCA_038106185.1 Gammaproteobacteria bacterium
AGCGTGACTTAACTTTACCCATTAAGATGCGACGATCATGGTATTGTGATTGGTAGCTGTAATTCTGAATCTCAGAGTATAGCTACCTCGGGCCTGTGGCCTGCAGAGCAAGAGGCTTAGTATTTCTATGATGAAAGTTGCGGCATTAGGCGAATGTATGCTGGAAATCAGCAATGCTCAGGGGTCTCTCCTGGCAAAGGATATGTCTTGTCGTTTCAGTTACGGCGGAGACACCCTCAATACCGCTATTTATCTCGCTCGCCTGGGCGTTCAAGCCAGCTACATAACAGCCCTGGGTCAAGATACCTACAGTGACTGGCTGCTCACTGAATGGCAAAGCGAGGGTTTAGCAACGCACGCTGTTGATCGCAGCCGGGATCTGTTGCCGGGCCTCTACATGATTCAAACGGATGCGATGGGTGAACGTAGCTTCCAGTACTGGCGGGCGCAATCGGCGGCACGCGCATTTTTTTCGGACCCCAATCAGGTTGCTGGTTTAGCGACTGCTCTAGCCGACCTGGACTGGCTGTATTTCTCGGGCATCTCATTATCACTGATGTCGGAAGAGGCGTTTGAGGCATTTCTCATGGCTCTCAAAGCCGCCCGTCAAAAAGGTCTAAAGATAGCCTTTGATACTAACTATAGACCTAAAAATTGGCCAAATGCGGCGGCGGCCAAGTGGCGTTATATCGCCATCTTTGGGCTCTGCCAACTCGTACTGCCGACCTTTGCCGATGAGGTGCAGCTATTTCAGGACGGTTCCGTAGAGCAGTGCGCGGCCCGTTATCGAGATTTAGGCGTGGCAGAAGTCGTGGTGAAGGCAGACGCGCAAGGGGCTTATGTGGTTGATGCGGAAACATCTGGCTGGGTACCTGCTGTTCCGGTGCAAAAGGTTCTTGATGCGACCGGTGCCGGTGACGCATTTAATGCCGCCTACCTGGCTTCCAGGTTTGATGGTGCAAATGTTCAATACAGTGCGTCTAGGGGCCATAGATTGGCGGCAGAAGTGATCCAACACCCAGGTGCAATTATACCGCTCACCGCAATGCCGAATGAACCTGGAACCCTGTGATCTGCTTACCGCGCGAGAATAGCGCGAGTGTCACTGACCTGAACGCTCATGGGTGTAGAGTAGCTTTGCCAGTTAACGCCAAATATGTGCGATCTCGCAGCTGCTTGTAGTCATCGTGTTAGGCGCAGGGGCAGTGGACAGGTTGTGCGTGTCAGAGAGTTGCCGCTGAAAAGTAAAAGACATAATGACCACGCCGTATCATTCTGAAAATCTGTAAGATTGTTTAGCGAGCCGGTAAGCCATCTGCTCGGCCAACGCCAGCGCCTCCGATTCGTCAATTCTGTGATCAGCTACCATCTCAGCCAGAAAGCTGCAGTCCATACGTCTGGCGACGTCGTGACGTGCGGGGATCGACAAAAAGGCACGAGTATCATCGTTAAAACCCGCGGTATTGTAGATGCCAGCGGTTTCCGTAGTCTGTTGGCGAAAGCGTCGCATTCCTTCCGGACTGTCATGAAACCACCAGGGTGGTCCTAGCTTGAGGCACGGGTAGTGACCGGCCAAGGGGGCGAGCTCGCGGCTGTAGACTGTCTCGTCAAGCGTGAAGAGAATAATGCTGAGGTTGGCGTGATTCCCATACTTGTCTAGCAGGGGCTTCATTGCTCCAACATAGTTGGTACTGCTGGGGATATCCGCGCCCTTATCGCGACCAAACTTTCTAAACACCCAGTCATTGTGGTTACGGAAACTGCCAGGGTGAATCTGCATCACGAGACCATCAGCGATACTCATACCTGCCATTTCGGTCAGCATCTGACCTCGAAATGTCTCAGCCTCTGCCGGGCTGCAGTTGCCGCTCAAGACTTTACTGAACAGGGCTTCGCATTCAGCCAGGCTGAGGTTGGCTGTCGTTGCTGTAGGGTGCCCATGATCGGTTGAGGTCGCCCCCATAGATGCAAAGAACCCTCGTCGCACCCGATGCGCCTCAAGATATCCTCCCCAGGTGCTGGTGTCGCAACCGGTTAGCTGGCCAAAGGTCTGGATGTTTGCTGAGAAATTCTCGTACTCAGGGTCAATGACGTTGTCAGGTCGATACGCCGTCAGAACCTTGCCCTGCCAACCGCTGGCGCGGATCACTTGATGGTGCCGCAAGTCGTCCAAGGGTGATTCGGTAGTGGCGAGATACTCAATGTTGAAGCGTTCAAACAGGCTGCGGGGCAAAAAAGCTTCTGTCGCCAATAATTGATTGATGTGATCAAAATAATAATCTGCCGTCTCTTCACTCAGCTGGACTTGGATACCAAACACTTCCACGAAGACATGGTCCAACCAAAGCCGCGAAGGCGTGCCAGCGAACAAGTAGTAATGACGGGCAAAGAGGTGCCAAATTTTTCTGTCGTCGCTTTCCACCAGGCTTCCGTCTTGGGAGGCGATACCCAGTGCCTCAAGACTAATGCCCTGGCTGAACAACATTCTGAAGATATAGTGATCAGGTTTTATCAGAAGTTCAGTAGCATTACCAAAAGGTTGGTTGTTAGCGAACCACGCGGGATCTGTGTGGCCATGGGGACTGACAATCGGTAAGTCTTTGACACTGTGGTACAGGCGTATGGCAATCGCACGAACATCCGCATTGGCAGGCATGAGACGTTCTGCGTGAAGAATCAGGGGTTTGGGCATAGCAAGCGCTTATATGATCGTTTGAGGGCATCATAGAAATATGTGCCACCTGTGGCAATTACTAGTTCTCGCTGGCAAGGGACTGTCCAGCGCAGGTTTAGTCGCTTTGCTAAATCAGATAAGATACGAGCATTAGTCGATGCGAAAGATGCAACAGAAGAGTTAACCTTAGTCGTCATCGATACCCCTGCGACCAACGAGAGCTGCGCCCTGAATAAGCGTCTGAAACAGCGCCAGGACAAGCCCGCTATTCATCGAGATAACACGTTATGAACATTCAAAAAGTCGGCGTTTTGGGCGCCGGGACTATGGGCGCTGGTATTGCGCAAACCTTCGCGACTGCCGGACTGGCGGTAGTCCTTTGTGATGTAGACAGCAGTTTTGTTGAGCGTGGCCTAAAGGCGATCGACGGTAACCTTGAGCGTTCAGTGGCGCGGGGTAAGCTGCAATCAACAGAAAAGGCCGCCATTGTCGCGCGAATAGTCGGAACGACGCTTCAGACCACCTTTGCCGACTGTGACCTGATCGTAGAAGCCGTCGTCGAAGATATGACGATCAAGCAGTCCATATTCACGCAACTGGATCGGATCTGTCGAACAGACGCAATACTAGCTTCTAACACCTCCTCTTTGTCGATTACGGAGATTGCCAGCGCAACCCTGAACCCAGATCGCGTGATCGGTATGCATTTCTTCAATCCGGCGCCAGTGATGCAACTCGTGGAAGTAATACGAGGTATTGCAACTTCGCCCGCAACCACCGCAGCAGTCGTGGTGGCTGCCAAAGCGATCGGAAAACAACCGGTGGAAGTGGCAGAAGCGCCTGGGTTTGTTGTTAACCGAATCCTTGTTCCTATGATCAATGAAGCGGCTGGCATATTGGCTGAGGGTGTGGCGACTGCGCTGGATATTGATGCGGCAATGAAGTTGGGTGCAAACCATCCCATGGGTCCCTTAGCCTTGGGCGATATGATAGGTCTCGATGTCTGTTTAGCTGTCATGGACGTCTTACACGAAGAATTCGGTGACTCAAAGTATCGAGCGCATCCACTGCTGCGTAAGTACGTCCGCGGTGGCTGGTTGGGACGCAAAACAGGCCGTGGCTTTTACGAATATTAGCGGATCTGTGGTAGGCTTCGAAGCGCGCGTAGGCGGTATCAGTGGTGCAAGCGGTATGGTGGTAGAGAGCAATATCAAGAGCGGGCGGCGGTAAGCTCAGTGCATGCTTATTTAGACCATGCCGGCATTCTCGCGTTTGCACATCGTGGCGATCACCAATCCGGGCCCGAAAACACTCTGCCAGCATTTGCAGGTGCTGTGGCGCTTGGCTTTAAGTATCTTGAAACAGATGTCCATTGCACCAGCGATGACGTGTTGTTGGCTTTTCACGATCAGCGCCTTGATCGGGTTACCGACCGAGATGGCGTGATTGCCCAGTTGCCCTATGCGCAAGTTAGGCAAGCATTAGTTGCTGCGAAAGAGCCGATCCCCTTGATGGAGGACCTGCTGAATGCCTTTCCTGATACGCGCTTTAACATAGACCTTAAGGCCGATAACACCGTTGCTCCTTTTATCAAGCTGCTGAAACGAAGCCGGTGTCTGGACCGAGTATGTATCGGTTCGTTTGATGATCGACGGGTTGCTGCAGTTCGACAAGCTTTCCCCCTGGTCTGTACCTCAATGGGCCCCAAGGAAGTATTCAGGGCGCGCCTGGCCAGTTTTCGAATGCCGTTTGCAGGATTGCGCGCGGCTTGTGCCCAGGTGCCCGTTCGCTGGGAGCGAATTCCCGTTGCCGATCGCCGCTTTATCTCAGCCATGCGGGAACGGCAGATACAAACCCATGTCTGGACAGTGAATGACCCGCAGGAGATGCATGATCTATTGGAGCTGGGCGTCGACGGTATCATGACGGACTATCCAGCTCGGCTGAAAGCCGTTTTGCAGGCAAGAAACGCCTGGGTTGATTAGTGCCCTCAAACCTCTTTTGTCAGGTTTAAGCGTAACAGCGGCTATAGCTAGAATGTGGGAAAAATAGCGTTGTCGATGTCACCGGGATGGGCGCATGAGACCAGAGGCAAGCGTTATCAGCGAGGATTCAGGGCTTGGGGTGACGCCGGCAAGCTGACGATCCCAGGGTGATCTGAATTACCTGTGGTAACAAACTTGGCTCGAGGCACACTTACGCATACAATCTGCCCGCCGCAGCAGCACCACAAGCTAGGCGATTTTGACGAAATGTCGTCACCTATTTAATCGAGTTTGGCGGAGTTGAGGCTTTGAAGCATAACCTGTTACTGGTTATTGTCGGTCCGGATCGTTGCGGCAGCCTCGACGAGGTGACTTTTGAATAGGTCAAGCAGTTTGCCAACATGATAGAAATGTATACGCTCTTTGCCGTGGCTCCCTTCACCGGTCAATTCGCCTGTAGTGCCGACGCGATGATCGAGGAGCCTGATACGCCGGACATCCGGCAGCTTGCAGACTCGTTGGACGAAATTGTGACCCGCCTCGGGGTCAACATGCTGTTGGAAGCCGAACTTGACCACTAAATCCGGCAAAAAACCGGCAAGTCACTGGATGAACCTGGCGCTGGACCAGGCGCGTCAGGCTCAGTCTGTCGCAGAGGTACCGATTGGTGCTGTGATAGTGCGCGACGATGAAATTATCGGGGTTGGCTATAACCAAACAATCAGTCTCTGTGACCCTACGGCCCATGCCGAGATCGTCGCGATCCGTGCCGCCGCTGAGAAGATTGGCAATCACAGACTGGTGGGAGCGGATATGTACGTGACCATTGAACCCTGTACCATGTGCGCTGGCGCTTTGGTTCAGGCTAGAATTGCGCGGGTGATCTTTGCCGCGGCCGAGCCTCGCGCTGGTGCTGTCATATCATCCAGTCGAGTGTTAGAAAATCCCGGATTAAACCACCGAGTTGAGAGTGAATCTGGCGTCTGCCAGGCTGAAGCCGCAGCACTAATGGCGGGTTTTTTTAGAGTCAGGAGATAAGCATGTTGCAGTTGCCAGGCGCGCCCGCCCTGTCAGAGTTTAGAATCCAGAAGCTGATGCTGGACTTGAGCGCCAATGGCGTCGATGTCACGGACTGGCACATCGACAGCCGTTTTTTACATTTTGTTGACTCCAAACGCGAACTGACGCAGGCCGAGGCGAAGGTACTCACCAGTATCCTCACTTACGGTCCGCCGGCGCACGCCTTACCCGCTACGACGGCGCTGTTGCGGCTGGTTGTGCCGAGACCCGGGACAATTTCGCCCTGGAGCTCCAAGGCCACGGATATAGCACACATCTGCGGATTAAAATCAGTCAATCGTATCGAACGCGGCATTGCGTATTATGTACAAACGCCGATGCCCTTGACGCGTGACGTTCAGCAGGCGCTGGACTCAGTCCTGTTTGATCGCATGACAGAAGCTGTATTGGATACCACTCAGGCGGCCGCCGTTTTGTTTCAAGTCGAAGCAGCCAGGCCATTGGCCACTGTGCCGGTGCTGAGTCAGGGTCGAGAGGCGCTGGTCAAGGCAAATGCTACCCTGGGTATGGCCTTGGCCGAAGATGAGATTGACTACCTCACTGAGGCGTTTAGGCAGTTGCAGCGAGATCCTACCGACGTCGAACTGATGATGTTCGCCCAGGCAAACTCTGAACACTGTCGACACAAGACGTTCCGTGCCAGTTGGAGCCTGGATGGTATTGAGCAACCCTATAGCCTTATGGAAATGATTCAAAACACCTACGCCAAGACGAACGGCGCGGGTGTATTGAGCGCCTATGAAGACAATGCTTCGGTGATCGTTGGGCCGACCGCTGGCCGGTTTTACCCGGATCCTGTTGACAGAGAATATGGCTATCACGAAGAGCCTATCCATATTCTCATGAAGGTTGAAACCCATAATCATCCCACGGCCATCGCGCCGTTTGCTGGTGCAGCGACTGGCTCCGGGGGCGAGATTCGAGACGAGGGTGCGGTGGGTCGTGGCTCAAAGCCAAAGGTGGGCTTGAGCGGTTATTCCGTTTCAAATTTGCGCATTCCTGACCAGGTTGAAGCCTGGGAGGTGGACTATGGCAAACCCGAACGCATCTCCTCAGCCCTGGATATCATGATCGAGGCGCCGATTGGCGGTGCGGCATTTAACAACGAATTTGGTCGACCCAATATCTGCGGCTATTTTCGAACCTTTGAGATGCGGGTCGCGGATGAGGTGCGAGGTTATCACAAGCCCATCATGATCGCCGGTGGGCTGGGAAACATTCGCGCGGGCCACATTGAACAGCGCCAGATAGCCGTGGGGTCGGCATTAATCGTGTTAGGTGGCCCTGCTATGCTCATCGGTTTGGGCGGTGGTGCCGCATCTTCCATGGCGACTGGCGCCAGTGATGCAGACCTGGATTTTGCCAGCGTACAACGTGGCAATCCGGAGATGGAACATCGCTGTCAGGAGGTCATTGATCAATGCTGGCAGTTAGGTGAACGTAATCCCATCGCATTTATTCACGATGTCGGCGCCGGCGGACTCTCCAACGCCTTGCCTGAGCTGGTAAAAGACGGTGGCGTAGGTGGTCACTTCAATCTGCGTGATATTCCGAATGACGAACCTGGCATGTCACCCCTTGAAATTTGGTGCAATGAAGCGCAAGAGCGCTATGTACTAGCCGTCGCGCAAGTCGACCTGATTAGATTTGCGCTGATTTGTGCGCGAGAGCGATGCCCCTACGCAGTGGTGGGGACTGCGATCGATCAGCAGCATCTGCTGGTGAATGATCAGCTTTTCTCTGCGAATCCAGTAGACCTCCCCATGTCGGTATTGTTTGGCAAGGCGCCAAAAATGCACAAGGATGCTGTATCAAAACCAGCTGTAGCGCACTCGATGGCGTTGGATTTCAGTCTCAAAGAAGCGATTCATCGCGTTATTGGTCACCCTGCTGTCGCGAGTAAGAACTTTCTGATTACCATTGGTGACCGCACCGTTGGTGGCATGGTTGCTCGCGATCAAATGGTTGGTCCCTGGCAGACACCAGTTGCTGATGTCGCCGTCAGCACCAGTGGCTATCAGGCCACGACTGGTGAAGCTATGGCGATGGGCGAGCGAGCACCCGTTGCCCTGCTAGACAGCACTGCCTCCGGGCGTTTGGCGGTCACAGAAGCAATCACGAATATTGCCGCGGCAAAGATAGCCCATATCAGTGATATCAAGCTTTCTGCCAATTGGATGGCGGCGGTCGGTCATCCTGGTGAAGATGCCAATTTGTATAAGACCGTTGCGGCTGTGGGTCTGGAATTGTGCCCTGAGTTGGGTATCTGTATACCGGTCGGTAAGGACTCTATGTCTATGCAAAGCCGATGGCAACAGGATGGGGAAGACCGGGCAGTCACATCACCCTTATCGTTAGTGATTTCGGCGTTTGCGCCGGTGACAGATGTTCGCGCCACCCTGACGCCGGAATTGATCCGCAGTGAAACCACAGAATTGTTGCTGGTAGATTTAAGTGCGGGTGCCAACCGTTTGGGCGGATCAATTTTGGCCATGTGTTTCAATGAACTCAGCGATGTCTCACCGGATCTTGATCGCGCCGAGTCTTTGAAGACGTTCTTTGAGCTGATGCAGTCCGATCAGGTGCGGGATCGGCTCTTGGCCTATCATGACAGATCAGACGGCGGTGTGCTGGCAACGATACTTGAGATGTGTTTCGCCGGCCGCATGGGTGTAACCATCGATCTCAATGGCGAAAGCCATGCCCATGTGTTGAGCCAATTGTTCAACGAAGAACCGGGTGCGGTTTTGCAGGTGCAGGCGAGTAACTCGGCGATGCTGCAAGCCCTGTTTCGAGCGAGGGGACTTAGTTGTGAAGTCATTGGTCGGCCGAGGCTGGCGCAACAGGTGGATATTACGCTTCGAGGGCAACCGCTCTTCAGTGCGACGCGAGCAGAACTCCAGCAACGTTGGTCAAAAGTCAGCTACCATATACAACGTCTGAGAGACAATCCCGCAGGTGCCGATCAGGAATTTGCGCGCATCAGCGACGATGATGACCCTGGTTTGAGTGTGAGCCTTTCGTTTGATTTAAACGAAGATATTGCCGCACCCTATATCAACACTGGCGTTCGGCCTCGAATTGCGATCTTACGCGAGCAAGGTGTCAACTCTCAAACTGAAATGGCGGCGGTGTTTGACCGAGCAGGATTTGCAACGGTGGATGTGCATATGAGCGAGGTCCTGGGTGGTCACGTCGATCTGCAAGATTTCAAGGGGCTCGTAGCCTGCGGTGGTTTCTCGTATGGTGATGTTTTGGGTGCCGGGGAAGGCTGGGCTAAGTCGATTCTGTTCAATCCTGGCGGGCGAGAAGCCTTTGCAGGTTTCTTTGCGCGACCCGATACCTTTGGGCTAGGTGTTTGTAATGGTTGCCAGATGATGGCGGCATTGCACAGTTTGATACCCGGTGCAGAAAACTGGCCGCGATTTGTCACCAACCGTTCGGAGCAGTTTGAAGCGCGATTTTCGCTGGTGCAGATTCAGCCCAGTTCGTCGATATTATTTGCGGGCATGGCGGGTTCACACATGCCGATTGCCGTGTCCCATGGAGAAGGTCGAGCAGACCTGGATGGCGCTGCCGCTCAGTCACTGATTGACAGCGGGCAGGTGCCGATGCAATTCATTGATCATCGCTTGCAGGCGACTGAGGCGTATCCAACCAATCCAAATGGATCGCCGCTGGGTATTACTGGTGTGACCAATATAGACGGTCGTTTTACCGCGATCATGCCTCATCCGGAGCGAGTATTTCGAACCGTGCAGAATGCCTGGCATCCGAAGGAGTGGCGCGAAGACAGTCCCTGGTTACGAATGTTTAGAAACGCCCGCGCTTTCGTCAATTGATTAATGAGTTAGCGGGTTCTGTTGTGAACTGAATGAGTCGTGAACTGAATGTGTCGTTAACTGAGTGATCGAGGCGGATAAGTCAGGTCTGCATAGCGAACCGGATACTGGTCTTGCCGGCGATCGGCAAAGTAATGTTCCAAGGTTTTATTGACGACCGGGAATGCCAGTTCATCCCAGGGGATTTCAGCTTCTGTGAATAGTTGCACATCCAGGGATTCCTCACCGGCGCTGAAATTCAGGTCCAGTAGTTCTGCCCTGAAGAACATGTACACCTGAGAAATATGCGGCAGGCTGAACAGAGTATATAACCCAATAATCGCTGCATTGGCATTGGCCTCTTCGCGCGTCTCACGCAATGCTCCAGCGCTTGTGGCTTCGCCATTTTCAAGAAATCCAGCGGGTAGCGTCCAGCGTCCCGCTCTCGGCTCAATGGCGCGTTTACAGAGCAACACGCGATCGCCATAGACGGGCAAACAACCAGCGATAATACGTGGGTTCTGATAGTGAATATGCTCACAGGTTTCACAAACGAAACGTAAACGGTTATCACCACTGGGGATTTTTTCGACGACAGAGTCGCCGCACTGACTGCAATATTTCATCGCGCAAGTATACCCGTGGCTGACGCTTAGAACAGCCCCATCTCGGCGTTTGGTGCAAGACGGTAAGAATAAGGTAAACTGCCGGCTCGACCTATGGAGACAAAGACATGATATACAGTCTGGGGGACCGGGCCCTTGAAATTCGCGGTTCTGATTACTACATCGCCGACAATGCCAGCGTGATCGGCTCTGTGGTACTCGAAAACAATGCCAGTATCTGGTTCAACGCAGTGCTGCGCGGCGACAATGATCTGATTACCATAGGGGAGAATTCAAATATTCAAGATGGCTCCGTGCTGCATACAGACCATGGGATTCCGTTGGTAGTGGGCAAAAATGTGACTGTCGGGCATATGGTCATGTTGCATGGCTGCGAGATCGGAGAGGGTAGTTTGATTGGGATCAATTCGGTGATTCTCAATGGTGCAAAAATCGGCAAGCACTGTTTGATTGGCGCAAACTCGCTGATCGCTGAGGGTAAAGAGATTCCCGATGGCTCTATGGTCATGGGTTCGCCGGGTAAGATCGTTCGGCAGCTGAGCCCCGAGCAGATGCAAGGCTTGGCCATGAGCGCACAGCACTATGTCGACAACTTTAAACGCTACAAGCGTGACTTGCGCCGCCAGGATCCGTCCTAGCAGATCGGAGCACCATTGGTGCCAGGATGAAGCGAAGCTACCAAAGCGTTGCTGAGAGAGGCCAAGGGTTGGCTTCTCTCGTCGATAGCGCTATATTATGGTTCTTACAGCCCCGCGTGAACCTCAGGAATAGCACGTTAATGAACGTAACCCGGCATCAAGGCAAGTCAAACAGCATTAAATTGCTGGGGTTGCTCGTTGCTGACCTGCTTCTAAGACTGCCGTTGTAGGCGGCCTGTCAAAACTCCTACATTGTCCAAATTAGTCCAAATTAGCCCAAATTAGTCCAAATTAGCCCAAGTTAGCGCAATTTTTGCTGTTCACCGACGGGCTTACCCAACTCGGTGAACAAGTCCTATAAATCTGTTAAATCATACAAGAAAGATGATCATGACTGCGAAGAATCCATCGATAGAAGCCGCGAAGACGCGGAGAATGCCGTTTGAAAAATATAAGGCTTTTCAGCCGATAGCTCTGCCAGATCGAACCTGGCCGGACCAGGTGATCACTCGCGCGCCACGGTGGTGCAGTGTTGACCTGCGGGATGGAAACCAGGCGCTGATAGAACCTATGACGCCGGCCGAAAAACTTAAAATGTATCAATTGTTATTGGAGCTCGGCTTTAAAGAGATTGAAGTTGGATTTCCGGCTGCATCACAAACTGATTTTGATTTCGTCCGTCTGATTATCGAGCAGGACATGATACCCGAGGACGTCATCATTCAGGTGCTGTGCCAGGCCCGTGAAGACCTGATCACGCGCACTTGTGAGGCCGTGAGGGGGGCTCGGCAAGTGATTTTCCATTTGTATAATTCTACCAGCACGCTGCAACGCAAGGTCGTGTTCAATATGACGCGCCAACAGGTAGTGCAGTTGGCGACGGATGCCACAAAGATGGTGAAGGCCCACACGGATTTGCTCCAGGCAGACGGCACAGATGTCACGTTGGAATATTCACCTGAGAGTTACACGGCAACAGAAATGGACTTTGCCGTGGAAATTTGTGACGCCGTGATGAATGTCTGGCAGCCGACGGTCGACAAGAAGATGATTCTCAATTTGCCGTCGACTGTGGAGATGGCGACCCCGAATATTTATGCAGATCAGTTGGAGTGGTTTATCCGTCATTTGCCGCAGCGCGATAAGGCTGTTATCAGCCTGCATACGCACAATGACCGAGGCACGGGAGTCGCTGCCTCGGAGTTGGGTTTGATGGCCGGCGCAGACCGTATCGAGGGCACCCTGTTCGGTAACGGTGAGCGGACCGGCAACTGCGACCTGATCACCATGGCCATGAATATGTTTTCTCAAGGCATTGATCCGCAGTTGTATCTGAGTGATATGCCGAAAATCGTCGAAGTCTCTGAAGAGTGCACCAAAATCCCAATCCATGTTCGCCAACCCTATGCCGGCGAGCTGGTGTTTACTGCCTTCTCAGGTTCTCACCAGGATGCGATTCGCAAAGGCATGGCGAGAGTCGATGGTACGTCCGGAGTCTGGGAGGTGCCTTATCTGCCCATTGATCCAACAGATGTCGGGGGTTCTTATCGAGAAACTGTTCGAGTCAACAGCCAGTCAGGAAAGGGTGGAGTCGCCTTTATTCTTGAAAGCTACTATGGCGTTTCATTGCCCAGGCCGCTGTTGTTGGAGTTCAGCCCGGTGATTCAAAAGCTGTCCGAAGGTGGTGGTGAACTCAAGCCAGAGACCATCTGGCAGGCTTTCGTCAATGAATTTGTCGAGGTTGATGGTCCTTACAAGCTGGTCGATTATAAGGTTGTCGCCAATGGCGAGCGGCAGGTCTGCGAGGCGCGGATTAAGGTCGGTGACAATGTCATTAACATTGTGGGTGAGGGGAACGGGCCGATAGATGCTTTTATTGCGGCGATGGTTGCGACCCTGAACGAACCTCTGAACGTGATTGACTATCAGGAATATGCTTTGAATGAAGGTAGTCAGGCGCAAGCAATCTGCATTATCGCGATCACTGATGAGGCGCAATCGAAGTTCTACGGCGTCGGCCTGAGCCCTAACACGATCACCGCAGCCTTTGGCTCTATTATTGCCGCGATCAATCGCAAGTGGCGCTGATAAAAAGCTGTTGAGCAGGTAAACGTATGTATCAGCTCTATATTGCCAACAAGAACTATTCGTCCTGGTCTCTAAGGCCCTGGGTGCTGCTGCATACCCTGGATATCGCCTTTGAAGAACGATTCGTGCCGTTTTTACAGCCTGATAATTTCATGGCCTTCAGGGCGTTTTCGCCCAGTGGCAAGGTGCCCTGCCTGGTCGACGGTGAGCAGGTAGTCTGGGATTCGCTGGCAATCATCGAATACTTGTACGAACAGGAGCCGAGGGTCTGGCCAGAGTCTTTGGCGGCCCGCAGCTGGGCGAGATGTGCCAGTGCTGAGATGCACTCGGGGTTCACCTCGCTGCGAGAGGAGTGCACCATGAATGTAGGCGTCTTGGTACGCATGAACCAGATAAGTGCGGCACTGCAGCGGGATCTTGATCGAGTTGACGAACTCTGGACTCAAGGCTTACAGCAATTTGGCGGTCCATTTCTGGCAGGCGAGCGGTTTACTGCGGTGGATGCCTTCTTCGCTCCGGTCGTCTTTCGAGCGAGTTCTTATCAGCTTCCCCTGTCAGATCTGGCAAACGCCTACGTTGCCCGTATTCTGCAAATGCCAGCCATGCAGGCCTGGAAGAAAGCAGCCCTTGTTGAGCCTTATCGAGAGGCGGCGCACGAGGCTGAGTTACAAACCATCGGCCAAGTGCTGGCGGATCATCGGCAGCCCCTTTAGCACTCGGCGCTGGTGGCTAGTCGCAACGCTCTAGTGCTTCGTCGGGCTGACCGCTTCCATTAGCTTGGCCGTGCGAATCATATTGTCTTGAATTTGGACGATTTCGATGCGGTAGCCGTTGATAACGAGACAAATGTTGGTCTCGGGAATGGTTTCCAGATACTCAGTGATGAGTCCGTTTAAAGTTTTTGGCCCCTCTTGCGGTAGGGCCCAACCCAGTTGCCGATTGATGAGGCGAATATGCGCGCCGCCATCGATCAGGTAACTACCGTCGTCCTGAGGATGGATCTCTATATTGGTGTTTGCCAAGTCGGTGGTGAACTCGCCAATGATCTCTTCCAATATATCTTCAATGGCGACGATGCCTTGGATATCCCCATACTCGTCCACGACCATGCCAATGCGTTGTTTCTGCTGTTGAAAGTTAAGCAACAGGGTTTGCAGCGAGGTATTCTCTGGCACGAAATAAGGTTCATCCGTCACCTGCAATATCAGCGCCTTTGAGAGCTCGTTATCAGTCAGGAACTTAGCCGCGCTGCGCATGTGCAGGATGCCGATGATCTGGTCGATATCACCCTTGTAGACGGGTATTCGAGTGTGTTGTGCGGCGCGAAGCTGATCAAGAATCGTATCTAATTCATCTTCCAGGTCTATGCCGTAAATTTCAGTCCTGGGTACCATAATATCTTCAACAGTGACCTTTTCCAGGTCAAGCACGCCAAGCATCATGTGCTGAGGGTGGGCCGCGATCTGTGCGCCCTCAAAGACAACGGTGCGTAACTCTTCTCGGCTGAGGTTGTCCTCCGTGGTGTCTTCCTGCCGAAAGCCCAGCAGGCGCAGGATACCGTTGGCTGTGCCATTGACCAGCCAAACCAGTGGGTACAACACCCACATGAGAACCTCAAGGATATAGGATGAGGGCAGCGCAATTTTTTCTGGATAAGCCGCAGACACTGTCTTGGGGGCGACTTCCGAAAAGATCAGAAACACCAGAGTGCAGGCGATGGGTGCAACGGCGATACCGGCCTCACCAAAAAGCTTGAGCGCCAACAGGGTCGCAATGGATGCGGCTGAAAAGTTAACAAAATTATTGCCGATGAGGATGACGCTCAGCAACTTGTCGGGCCTTTCCAGAAGGCGACTGGCGCGGCGAGCACCGCCATGTCCCTCATTGGCCAAATGTTTTAAACGATAGCGATTCATCGCCATCATCGCGGTTTCTGAGCCGGAAAAATACGCGGACAGGACAACCAGGACAAATATGGCACCCGTGAGGGCGCCGATCGACGGCTCGTCCAAGAATTGGACCTCTTATTACCCAAGTCGAGTCAGTTTCATCGACTGGGGTTCTGTATGTCAAGGTTTGTCCCTACTCGGCTAAACCTTGGTTAGAATGATTTCCAATACCAGCTTGCTGCCGAAGTAGCCAACCAAGAGCAGCGCAAAGCCACTCAAGGTCCAGCGAGAGGCGGTCGCACCGCGCCAGCCCAGCTGATGACGTCCCCATAGAAGCACCGCAAAGACCATCCAGGCGGCGAGGGTGATAGAGGTATGATGGATTAGGCCGGGATCATGAATATTGCCGAGAAAAACAAATCCGCTGACGATCGACAAGGTCAGAAAGATGAGCCCGGTCCACAGTAATTCAAATAGTAGGGATTCCATGGTTTGTAACGGTGGCAGATGTCGAACCAGGCCAAATTTGTGATGTTTGAGCTCATAGTCCCCGAAGGACAGCAGGACAGCCTGCAGGGCCGCGATGGCCAGGAGGCCATAAGCGATGACTGAGAGAATGATGTGTGCGACGATACCGCCATCGAGATGCTGGCGCGGTGGATAGTCGCTCTTGGTTGCCAAGGTCGCCAGGATCGCGATAATGGCGAGCGGATAGATGGCAATGATCAGGTTCGCAACCGGCCGGCGCAGGCTGTTGACCATCAGTAGAGTGCTGATTGCCAAGGTGATCAGGCTGGCCATGGGCAGGATACCCAGGTTAATACCCTCATCGGTGGCGATTTCTTGCAGGCTGAAGATGCCATGAAGCAGAATGGCAGTGCTGCCGCTGAGTGCAACGATGAGATGCCTGCCGGCAATTTCTCGGCGAAGCCCTGCAATCTGGGTGCCCGCGCTCACCAAATACAGCAGACAAGCGAGAAATCCGAAAATAGCTGTGTTCATTGTCGAGTCTCTGAAAATAGCAGCGAGAAGTAGGTTATGATAGCAGGTTCATTAACGATCTGAGTCAGGATAAAGCAAGTGTTTGAATCTTTAACAGAACGACTAAGTGCCACCCTCGGTAACCTGACAGGTAAAGCGCGACTGACCGAGGAAAATATTCAGGACACCCTGCGTGAAGTTCGGCTGGCATTGCTCGAAGCTGATGTCGCGCTGCCCGTGGTAAAAAGCTTTATTGATCAGGTTCGCGACAGTGCTCTCGGCCAAGACATTACCAAGAGTCTGTCGCCTGGTCAGGCTTTCGTTAAAGTGGTCAACGAAGAATTGGTTCGAGTGCTGGGCGCAGCAGATACGGGTCTCAATCTGAGTACCCAACCGCCCGCCGTGTTATTGATGGCGGGCCTGCAGGGCGCGGGTAAAACCACATCGGTCGCCAAGCTGGGTTTGTGGCTCAAGGGCCGCGAGAAAAAATCTGTCATGGTTGTGAGCACAGACGTTTATCGCCCAGCTGCGATCGATCAACTGCGGACCTTGGCCGCAGAAGCCAAGCTGCACTTTTTTGAAAGCAATCCGGATCAGAAGCCCTTAGATATCGCCCGTGATGCCCTGGCGGCAGCCAAGCGTCAATTTTGCGATGTGTTAATTGTTGATACGGCCGGACGCCTGGCCATCGATGCGGCCATGATGGCCGAGATCAAAGCGTTGCATGGTGCGATCAAGCCGGTCGAGACTCTGTTCGTGGTCGATGCCATGACCGGTCAGGACGCAGCTAACACGGCGCAGGCATTCAATGATCAGTTGCCACTGACGGGCGTCATACTCACCAAGACCGACGGAGATGCTCGCGGCGGTGCTGCGCTTTCGGTGCGAACCATCACTGGCAAGCCCATCAAGTTCATGGGTGTGAGTGAAAGGATCGATGGGCTTGAGGCTTTCCATCCAGACCGTCTTGCATCAAGAATACTTGGCATGGGCGATGTGCTGTCGCTGATTGAGGAAGTCGAACAGAAGGTCGATAAAGATAAAGCCCAGAAGTTGGCGAACAAGCTGAAGAAAGGCAAAAAATTTGATCTTGAGGACTTTCGCGACCAGATTCAGCAAATGAACAACATGGGTGGTATCTCCAGCATGCTCGATAAGTTGCCTGGCATGGGTGGTATGGCCAAGGTCGCGCAGGCCAAGCTGGAAGCGAATCCCTTTGGCCCGATGGAAGCCATTATCAACTCTATGACGCCGGGTGAGCGCCGCTTCCCGGATGTGATCAATGGTTCTCGAAAGAAGCGTATCGCGATGGGTTCAGGAACTCAGATTCAGGATGTCAACCGCCTGCTGAAGCAGCATAAGCAGATGCAAAAGACGATGAAGAAACTGACAAAAAAAGGCGCCATGGCCAACATGATGCGGGGTCTGGGTGGTATGATGCAGGGCTCAGGGGGTGGCATGCCTCGAATGTAGGCAGCAATGGTCGGCGACGATCGAAACCTGAGTGCGCTGCTAAAAAACTTGAATAAGAAGTGCGTGCGAGTAGCGTGTGTAAAAAGTGTGTGTAAAAAGCGCGCTATATAAAGTACCTGCAAAAAATGCGTTTCAGCGGCGTATTTAGGTCCATAACCGACCCACTCTAAGCCTGAAAAGAAAATCGCTTGGGTGCCTAGTCAGCTATTTAATTCTGTGCGCCTTTACCTTACAATACCGGCCCTTTCGGCAGCCCTAATTTCTGTCGAGTTAGAATTTATAAAGGAAATCAAGAAGATGGTAACGATTCGGTTATCCAGAAGTGGGAGCAAAAAGCGCCCTTACTATTTCATCAGCGTTGCCGACAGCCGTGTCAGCCGTGATGGACGTTTTATTGAGCGCTTGGGTTTCTTTAACCCGGTTGCCCGTGGTGCGGATGAAAAGCTGCGGCTGGATCTGGAACGCTTTGATTTCTGGACTCGCCAAGGCGCGCAGCCCAGTGATCGAGTTGCCCAATTAGCCAAGGACGCGCGTAAAATGCTGGCAGCGACTCAGGTCGAGGAAGCTGCGGCTTAAGATCGATAGAGATCGATAGAGATTGATCGGTTGAGCGATTCGATACCGCCAAATTCGCCACAAGCGCCCGTGTCGATAGGGCGAATAGTAGCGGTGTATGGTTTGAAAGGTTGGGTGAAGATATTTTCGTTCACTGAACCCAAGGAGCAGATTTTCAATTACCAGCCTTGGCTGATAAAGAAAACTGATTCCAGAGATCCTTTGCAGCCGTTCGAGGTTCAGACGGTCAAGGTCCATGGCAAGGGTTTGATCGCCTTACCCAAGAATTGCCAGGATCGAAACCAGGCACAGGGCTATGTAGGGTACGAAATCTGGACTGACAGGGAGCAACTGCCGAGTCTTGACGACGGTGAGTATTATTGGCGCGAACTCGAAGGTCTGCAGGTGATCAACGAGGCCGGGGAGTATCTGGGCAAGGTTGACCATCTGCTAGAGACCGGTGCAAATGATGTTTTAGTGGTGAAGGCCGACAAAGACTCGATTGACGATCGCGATCGGCTAATTCCTTACGTAGAGTCGCATTACATTCGCGAAGTTGATCTACAGCAGGGTAAGTTGTTTGTGAACTGGGATGCGGAGTACTAACGACAAGGCATTCCGGCACAAAAGAGATGGATGAGGAATCTGCTATGTGGATGGGAATCGTGACGTTATTCCCGGAAATGTTCCAGGCAGTGACCGAACACGGCATCACACGGCGAGCACTGGCGTCAGGATTGTTGGAGTTGGAGATTTGGAATCCGCGGGATTTCACCACCGACAAGCACCGGACGGTGGATGACAAGCCTTATGGTGGCGGTCCAGGTATGTTGATGAAGGTGGAACCTCTGACCCGGGCCATAGAGGCTGCCAAACAGGTCGCAGGGTCTGACTGCTCGGTGATCTACCTGTCACCGCAAGGTAAGCGGCTGGATCAGGCAGCACTCGACAGTTTAGCGGGCCGCGAGCGAATGATACTGGTGGCGGGTCGGTACGAAGGCATTGATCAACGGTTGATGGAAGCCGTGATCGATGAGGAATACTCCATCGGAGACTATGTTCTCAGTGGTGGAGAGTTACCTGCCATGGTGTTGATTGATGGCATCACTCGGTTGTTGCCGGGGGCGGTGGGAGATCCGGAATCAATTGCGTGTGATTCCTTTAAGACGGGTCTGTTGGATTACCCGCAATATACGCGACCGGAAGAGATACAGGGGATGCAGGTACCGTCGGTATTACTCGGCGGCAACCACCAGAAAATTCAGCGTTGGCGTCTGAAACAGGCGCTAGGGCGAACATATGAACTTCGACCGGATTTGTTAGAAGGTCGGGAATTAAGTGAGATGGAACAGCTGTTGTTGGATGAGTACTTGCAAGAACGATCGCAAGTGAACACTACCCAATCGCGGCGAATTGAGGATTAACCTGATGAAGAATAAACTGATCGCAGACATCGAGAACGCTCAGCTCAAGCATGACATTCCCGAATTTGGCCCCGGTGATAACCTGGTTGTTCAGGTTAAGGTCCGCGAAGGTACGCGAGAGCGGCTGCAGGCCTATGAAGGCATTGTTATTGCCAAGCGAAATCGCGGTATTAACTCTTCATTCACGGTTCGAAAAATCTCTCATGGTGTCGGTGTAGAACGAACCTTTCAGGCTCATAGCCCACTCATTGAAAGTATTACCGTAGTGCGGCGCGGCGATGTTCGTCAGGCAAAGCTTTATTACCTGCGCGAGCTCAGTGGTCGAAGTGCCCGTATCAAAGAGAAATTGGCCAAGCGCTAAGCGCTGGAACCCAGAAAAAACGTCGCACATGCGGCGTTTTTTTTGTCCAACAGGCCCTCATGAGTTTGCCGACTTGGGTTGTTTACTGACCTGACTCCACTGTAAGGTGTTGCCATGTCGAATCAGATCATTGATAAGTTCCTCGATAGCCAATGGCTTGAAAAAGGTTTGAGTCGCAATACCCTCGATTCCTATGGTCGAGACCTGAAAGCCTACTCTGCCTGGCTTGAGCAACAATCTCTCGATCTGCTCCAGGTTCGACGGGAGGATCTGCTACGTTATCTCTCCGCTCGCTTGGGCAGAGGCTTGAAGGCTCGCTCAACCGCTCGGGCCCTTTCCTGTCTAAGAGGTTTGTATCGGTATTTGCTGCGCGAAAATATCATCCGTTTGGACCCAACGCTTCGAATCGAAAACCCCAAACTGGGACGGCCACTGCCGGATACGCTGACTGAAAAAGACATCGAACGACTGCTTGCTGCGCCAGATCCATCGACAGTTCTCGGACTGCGTGATCGAACAATGTTGGAAGTGCTTTATGCAACAGGCCTTCGGGTTACGGAACTGGTCTCTCTGCGGCTCACAGAAATCAATTTGCGGCAAGGTGTCCTCAGGGTAACAGGCAAGGGTAACAAGGAACGACTGGTTCCTTTGGGCGAAGAAGCGATCACCTGGATTCAACAATTTCTTGGCTCGGGCCGCGATATGTTGCTGGTGAATAACCGCCATGAGGATGTCGTTTTTCCCAGTAACCGTGGCCAGGCGATGACGCGTCAAACATTTTGGCATCGGATTAAAGCCCATGCGCGTGCTGCTGGTATCAAGCGCAAGCTCTCACCGCACACGCTGCGACATGCTTTCGCGACTCACCTGCTAAATCATGGTGCTGATCTTAGAGTCGTGCAGCTGCTGCTGGGTCACAGTGATCTATCCACGACTCAGATATACACTCATGTCGCCCAACATCGAATGAAAGAACTCCACCAGGTCCATCATCCGCGCGGTTGATCCGGTCAAATCGACCTTTGGGGTAAGAAAATATTTAATATTAAACCGTGGACATGAACATTTGCGGTCTATAATAGTAGGCTAGTTTCACCCGTCGGCGATGATAGCCGGCTGCAGGTTGAGGCGGCGGGTCCGTCTTTAATCCCGAAAATTCAGGAACCCAGATAATGAACATGATCAAATCACTCTCCATAATAGTGGCACTGCTGATAGCGCCGGTACTGGAAGCCACGGAAAGATTGGAGAATCCCAAATCGGCAGGCGTAAAGGACAGCTCAGCGGTAACGGCAGGCCTGGGTGCAGAGGGTATTCGAGCTCGGCTGCTTCAGGTCAGTGCTGATTTGCCGATCCTGAGTATTGAGCCCAGTCTGCTGACTGGCTTTTGGGAGGTGCTATTGCCTGGTGGTCAGACCCTGTTTGTGTCTGACTCTGGAGATTATTTTGTCGCTGGTGAATTGTATGGAATCACGAATAACAATTTCGTCAATATCACTGAGCAGGGCCGTGATGGAGAACGTAAGACGCTGCTGGATAGTCTCAACGAGAAAGATATGGTCATCTTCAAGCCAGCTAACGGCGAGCCAAAGGCGGTGGTAACGGTATTTACCGATATTGATTGTGGTTTCTGTCGCAAGCTTCATCAAGAAGTGCCTGAGCTGAATCGATTGGGTATCGAAGTGCGATATCTGGCATATCCCCGAGCGGGAATCGGCTCACCCTCCTATGACAAATTAGTCTCAGCCTGGTGTGCAGAAAATCCACAGATGGCCTTGACCCTCGCGAAGGGCGGCACTGAGCTGCCGGCTCGAACCTGCGCGAATAAGGTTGCCGCTCAGTATCAACTTGGTAGTGAAATGGGTGTCACGGGCACGCCCAGTCTGATCTTCGAAGATGGTCGAATGCAGGCAGGATATCTGCCGGCTGACCGTCTTGCGGCGATATTGGGTCTGAATTAATCAGCCGCATTATCGATACGCTATACTCATGAGACAGGTACCACTGCACGAATCAACATGGGCAATCCAGAACAACTGGATTGGCAGCGCCTTGTTGTGGATAAAGCTGAATCCTGCGACACCTTTGTGACTGGAGCGCGATAAGGCTTGGACCGTGAATTCCTTGAGCAAAAACATGCAGAACGTCGGTATGAACTGCAGGTTAAACGCGATCTGAACCGCAATTTTTATGCTCATCTTGGGCATGGCATGCTGGGTCAGACGGGTTTTAGGCTCGTCAATGCGCCCACCTTTCTGCCTGCCTATATTATGCTGCTCTCGGGTGGCTCTGAGATGATGGTCGGGCTGGCCTTGTCACTGCAAGCGCTCGGTATGACGTTAACGCCATTCGTGGGCGCCAATCTGATTGAACACCGTAAGCGCGTCTTGCCCGTTGGTTTTTTGGTCGGCGGCATGATGCGCTTGAGCATCCTGTTGATCGCGCTATCCGGCTTTTTACTTGCGGGCACTCAGGCGCTGCTGGCGATCATGGTCTGCTTGACGATGCTCGGTCTGTTTCAGGGCATGCAGGGTGTGATCTTCAATTTTCTCATGTCAAAAGTCATTCCGGTGAAGAAGCGCGGTCGGCTCACCGGCTTACGAAATTTCCTCGCCGGCATTACTTCTGCCGCTGTGGCCTGGCTGGGTGGTCATTACCTGCTGGGTGACGTGCCGACGGCGCAGGGCTACTCAATGACCTTTTTGTTGGCTTTCGTTCTCACCAGCATCGGACTGCTTATCCTGCTTTGGGTGCGGGAGCCAGAGCCACCGACGGTTAAGATTAAACAGGGTTTGTGGCAACGATTGGGCGAGGTGCCGGCATTGCTGCGGAATGACACAGCTTTTACTCGCTATTTTCTCGCCCGCTCTCTTGCCACCATGGGGCGTATGGCAATGCCGTTTTATATCCTGTTTGCGGGGCAAACCATCGGTTTGACGGGACAGACCCTGGGAGTAATCACCTTTGCATTTACTATCGCTGGTACGGTATCAAACCTGGCGTGGGGCGCGATGGCTGATCGAAGGGGATTTCGAGGGACCTTTCTGTTATCGATCAGTCTGTGGGTTTTGTCGACGCTGGTCTTGTTAATTGCCGATAGCTTTTGGGCGACAATCCTGGTCTTCATAGGTATTGGGGTCGCGGTACAGGGTTTTCAGAACTCGGCTATGAACCTGACGTTGGAATTCGGCGATCGTGATAATCTGCCGATGCGCATAGCGATTGCCAACACTGCCTCCGAAGTTGCCGGTACTATTGGGCCTTTGCTGGGCGGCCTGTTAGCTGCCGCGTTCGGCTTCGAGGCTGTGTTCGCGGTATCGATTGCGTTTCTTGTGGTTGGTGGGATTGTTGTTCGAATTTATGTGCCGGAACCGCGGCTTCGAAACTAAGATTGCATCCAGCAACCGCTTGGGTCCTGCTTCAGAAGACGATAAGATCCGTGGCACCATTGAGGAAAGCTAGGTAATATGCGTGAGCTCAAAGCCTGGCTAAAAAGCGCTGAAAAATGATTGAACTGAACGGTAAACGTTTCAATCGAAAGGGTAGCTGCGCGGCAATTTTCCTCGCGACAATACAATAATTTATCTGAATATAGAGTGCCGGGTTTGCACTCCTAGTGTAAGCCCGGTTTTTTGGCTGATTCTCAATCTTGAATGACGTAAATAACATGGCAATGGACGATTTTCCTCGCATCAAGCGTTTACCCCCTTATGTGTTCAGTATCACCGACGCACTTAAGAAACAAGCGAGAGCGAAAGGTGAGGATATTATTGATTTTGGTATGGGCAATCCTGACCAGCCGACGCCACAACATATTGTTGATAAGTTGATCGAAACTGTTCACCGTGGTGACACCCATCGCTATTCCCAGTCAAAAGGCATTCCGCGGTTGCGTCGAGCAATTGGCAATTGGTACAAGGATCGATTCGATGTAGACCTGAACACCGAGACAGAGGCGATTGTTACCTTAGGCTCCAAAGAAGGAATTGCCCACCTGGCAATGGCGGTACTGTCCTCCGGGGATACGGTACTGGTGCCGAATCCGTCCTATCCAGTCCACCCCTACGGTTCCGTGCTGGCAGATGCTGATGTGCGGCATGTTCCCATGACGCCGGATCTGGATTTCTTCACTGAGCTTGAAAATGCCATCATCAATACCTGGCCAAAGCCCAAGATGTTGATTATCAACTTTCCAGGTAACCCGACAGCCCAGTGCGTTGAGCTGGACTTTTTTGAGAAAGTCGTTGCCATGGCCAAAGAGCACAATATCTGGGTTGTACAGGATATCGCCTACGCTGACATAGTGTTCGATGGCTACAAGGCGCCGTCGATCCTTCAAGTGCCGGGTGCCAAGGATATCGCCGTGGAATTTTTCACCATGTCGAAGAGCTACAACATGCCCGGCTGGCGCATCGGCTTCTGTGTGGGCAACCCAGTGCTGATCGGCGCTCTGGCGAAGATCAAGTCTTATCTGGATTATGGTATGTTCACCCCCATTCAGGTCGCAGCCATTGCGGCGCTTGAGGGTGATCAGTCGTGTGTGACCGAGATCTGCGAGATGTACCGAAAACGTCGCAATGTTCTCTGTGATGGCCTCAATGCTTTGGGTTGGGCCGTAGAGCGACCGAAAGCAACCATGTTTGTCTGGGCTAAAATTCCGCCCCAATATGCCCATATGGGGTCATTGGAGTTCAGTAAACTGCTGTTGCAGGAAGCGAAGGTGGCGGTGTCGCCTGGCATTGGTTTTGGTCAATATGGTGACGATCATGTGCGTTTTGCATTGATCGAAAATGAGCACAGAACCCGCCAGGCATTGCGTGGCCTGCGTAAGGTGTTCTCGAAGAGTGGCGAAGTCAACGGCGAGGGAGTCTAGTGGTGGATCCGGTAAGGGTAGGAATTTGTGGCCTGGGAACCGTGGGTTCGGGAGTTGCCAATTTACTCAAACGTAATGGTCTTGAGATTCAACGTAAGACTGGCCGTCGCATCATTCTGGCGCATGTGGGCGCAAGGCGTGATCACCCCGACTGCGATCTGAGTGATACCAAGGTGAGTCGTGATATTTTCGCTGTCGTCAATGATGCTGACGTCGATATTGTTTGTGAATTGATTGGCGGTACAGACACTGCGCTGGAACTGGTAAGACGAGCGATAGAAAATGGAAAGCATGTTGTTACTGCCAACAAAGCGCTGGTCGCGCAGCATGGGAGCGAATTGTTTCGCCTGGCAAATGCGGCGGGTGTCAGCCTGACTTATGAGGCGGGTATCGCCGGCGGCATTCCGATTGTTAAAGCTATTCGCGAAGGCCTGGCCGGGAACCGTATCAGTCGTCTGGCGGGCATCATAAATGGTACCTCTAATTACATCCTGACTGAGATGGAAGCCGGTGGTAATCGCAGCTTTTCGGAAGTGTTAGCTGAGGCTCAAGCGCTGGGATATGCTGAGGCTGATCCGACCTTTGATGTTGAGGGTATAGACGCTGCCCATAAGTTGACAATCCTCTCATCCATCGCTTTTGGTGTGCCGCTGCGTTTTGACGCCATCTACACGGAAGGCATCGCCAAGATCACTGTTGAGGATATTCGCTTCGCCAGTGAACTGGGATACCGCATCAAGCATCTGGGGATTACGACGGTGTCAGACCTGGGTGTTGAGCTGCGGGTGCATCCAACTCTGGTAGAAAAAACTCACCTTTTGGCCCAGGTCAACGGTGTGATGAATGCGGTACTGGTCGATAGTGATGCGGCTGGGCAGACACTGTATTACGGTGCAGGCGCAGGTGCAGGACCGACAGCCTCGTCTGTTGTGGCGGACATTATTGACATCGCTCGTAGTGCCGCTCACTCGGAGAAGATGCCGAACCTAGGGTTTGAATCCGCAGAGCTGTTACAGTTGCCGATTTTGAGCATTAATGAAACGCGATCATGCCACTACCTGCGTCTTCAGGTACAAGATCGCCCGGGTGTGCTGGCTCGAATATCGACTATCATGGCCCAGCACAATATCAGTATTGAATCCTTAATTCAGAAAGATACTCGCAAGACTATTGCTCCGATCGCTATCGTCACTGACGAGGTACTGGAAGCAGCAATCGTCGCTGCAGTAGGCGACCTTGAAGCGCTCGAGGAGATTGTCGGAACCGTCAGTCGCATTCGAGTCGAGTCCTTTTAAACACCGGCTAACTCAGCCATGACAGGCAGGACCCAATGTCGCAGCGATTGATTCGAAGAAAAACAGAGTCGCTGGCTGGAGTGGCTTCTCCCCTTTTTGGTCGCCTGTATTCGGGACGGGGTGTTCAAGACATTGGCGAGATAGATTGTTCGCTGCAACGTTTATTGCCGCCAGTGTTGCTCAAGGATCTGGCCGCTGCCGGCCAGTTGTTGGCCGATTGCGTTGAGCAGCAATCCCGGATTTTGATTGTCGGCGACTTTGACGCAGATGGTGCGACCAGTTCGGCGCTGATGGTCCATGGCTTGCAAGCCATGGGGGCGCTACACGTCGGCTATCTGGTGCCAAATCGCTTTGAATATGGCTATGGGCTGACCCCGGAAATAGTGCAGCTCGCCGCAGGTATTGAACCAAAAGATTCTGCTGCCGTTCTCAAACGGCCGCACCTTATCATTACTGTAGACAATGGTATCTCCAGTCTCGACGGCATTGCGCTTGCCAAGTCCCTTGGCATTAAAGTCCTGGTCACTGACCATCATCTGCCCGGAGATCAATTGCCTGATGCAGATGTGATCGTCAATCCAAATCAACCTGGGTGCAATTTTCCCAGCAAAAATCTTGCAGGCGTAGGGGTCGCCTTTTACCTGTTGACTCAGCTTCGCCAGACCCTGCGAGCAAGAAACTGGTTTGATCAAAGCGGATTGACCGAACCCAATCTTGCTGACTATTTGGATCTTGTCGCGCTGGGTACGATAGCGGATGTTGTTGTGCTTGATCAAAATAACCGGATTCTGGTCAGTGAAGGCATTCGGCGGATTCGTGCGGGTCGTTGCCGTCCGGGGATTACCGCCCTGTTAGAGATTGCGGGTGCGCGCCAAGCCCAACTGACTTCAAGGGATCTAGCCTTCGCCATAGGCCCCCGTCTCAATGCAGCAGGTCGTCTGGATGATATGGCGCTGGGTATTGAGTGCCTGCTGGCGCCGACGATTATTGAGGCAAGCGCTAAGGCAGTGCATCTTAATGACCTGAACAAAGAGCGCCGACTGATTGAAAATGAGATGAAGGCGCAGGCGCAGACCAGTCTCAAGCTGCAGCACAATCTCACTCCGGCCGGCGACAGAACCGGCGTCTGCCTTTACGACGACGATTGGCATCAGGGCGTCATAGGTATTGTTGCCTCCAGAATCAAAGATCAGCTGCACAGGCCCGTTATCGCTTTTGCGCCGTCAGGTGATAATGAAATGAAGGGTTCGGCGCGATCGATCCGCGGCTTGCACATTCGCGATGCGCTGGCTTCCGTAGATGCAAAGCACCCCGGTTTGATTCAGAAATTTGGTGGTCATGCTATGGCTGCTGGATTGACCATTAGCGCTGATAATTTCGAAAAATTTGCTCGACTGTTTGACGAGCAGGCCAGTAGCAGCCTCACTGCCGAAGACCTGGAACAAGTGCTGATCAGTGACGGTGAGCTGGATGGTGAGTTGACGCTGCCACTGGTGCGGGAAATTCTCCAAGCGATGCCCTGGGGGCAAGGCTTTCCAGAACCGCTGTTTGATGGTCAGTTTGAAATACTACAGCAGCGCATCGTGGGTCAGCGGCACCTCAAGCTGTCCTTGCTGAATGGTGATCAAACGATCGATGCCATCGCATTTAATCAGGACAGATTGATAGAGGGGCGCAATAAACGTATGGCTTATCGAGTCGATATCAATGAGTATCGAGGAATTGAGTCAGTTCAGCTCATTATCGAGTGTGTGGATGTCGCCTTGCTCGGCCTGGCTGCAAACGCTTAGCCGTCTCTGGCTATGGTCTGACTAACGCCTGCCACTGATCTAGTGAGTGCGAAACTTTGCTACCCCCTTTCTTTGGATCTACAATCAAAGCTGGTTGAGTGACGCGACAGAGAGATGCAACAGAGAGATACAACAGAGAGATACAACAGATAGATACAACAAAGAGGACTCCGTGATATGTGGCTGAGACTAAAACAAATTGCTTGTGTGGCACAGCAACTTGCGCCAGTAGAGCAGGAAATCTGTGACATTCTAGGGCTCAGAGTCTGCTTTCGAGACCCAGGTGTGAGCTACTTTGGTCTGGAAAACGCGTTGTTTCCCCTTGGCAATCAGCTGCTGGAAGTCGTCGCGCCAACCAAAGCGGGTACTGCAGCAGGGCGCTATCTGGACCGGCGCGGTGGTGATGGCGGCTATATGGTGATCACCCAATGTGATGACCATCCTTCGCGTAGAGCCAGAGTTGATGGTTTGGGCATTCGGATTGTGTTGGATAATCAGTCCGAGGAATTTATTAATATGCAGCTACACCCTCAGGACACGGGTGGTAGTTTCTTTGAGATAGACCAACAACTTGGTGAGGGTGCTAATGACATGGACGGACCCTGGCATCCAGCAGGTCCAAACTGGCAAGCCAGCAGAGACACTAGCCGAGTGAGTGGTATTGTCGCTGCTGAAATTCAATGTGATAACCCTTACAAGGTCGCCGCTCGATGGGCTGAAATCGCAACGCTTGCGGTCACCGCCGGTGATCAGGGCGCCGAGATCAAGCTGGAGAATGCCACCCTGCGTTTCGTGCCCTGCGAAGACGGTCGTCCAGAGGGGCTGGGTGCTGTTGATGTCATTTGCACCGACACAAGTGTAGTCATGGCAGCTGCACAGCGGCATGACCGAGTTTCAGGCGCATCGCAAGTGATTATCTGTGGTCTGAGAATCAATCTTTTGAAAGGCTGAGCAGCATGAGCTATACCGACATTATCTATGCGACGAAGGGCAATGCGGCAATAATCACCATCAACAGACCCGCGACCTTGAATGCGTTAACCTACCACACACTGGCTGAAATCAGGCGGGCCGTTGATATTGCTGTCGCCGATACTCAGGTGATAGGTATTATTTTTACCGGAGAAGGTCGAGCCTTTAGCTCGGGCCTGGATGCCTCGGTTCTGCTTGAAGTCACCAAGGCCGGCGCGGTTCCCGCCCACGCAGCAGAGGTAGAAGAGGCAGCAGAGGCAGCAGAGGTGGAAGAGGGTAAGCTTCCAGGTCTCTTTTCCTACTTGATGGAAGTCCCAAAGCCGGTGATCAGCGCCATTAATGGCGTTGCTGCTGGCGGTGGTTTAATCCTGGCTCTGATGAGTGATCTGCGGTTTGCTGCTTCGTCAGCATCACTTACCACCGTGTTTCTCAAGCGCGGACTCATTGCTGAACATGGTTCCAGTTGGATATTGCCACGCCTGGTCGGTGTGGGTCGAGCGCTCGATTTGCTCTGGGCCAGTGATAAAATCCCTGCCAATGAAGCGATGGCGTTAGGACTGGTCGATAAGGTTTTCGAGTCAAATGCTTTGGTGGACGAGGCCATAGCCTATCTCGACAAACTCGCGGCGACCTCAGCACCCTTGGCAATCGCTGAAACAAAACGACTGATTTACAACCACCTGGGTACCGGTTACAGGACGGCGTTGATTGAAGCCGAGGCTGCTCAGAATCGTTTCGTCAACGCCGATGACGCCAGAGAGGGCGCGGTCTCATTCATCGAGAAACGTCCACCGAAGTTTACTCGATGGGGGTTAAGCAAAGCGCCAGGGAAAGTTCGATAATTAAATTTTGAATGTTTCGGGGTCATGAACCTGCCCCTTGATAGTAAGGGTGAACGAGTTGTCACCCTGATGCCTTAATCTTCATACATTGGTGAATTGTAACTATGACTCTGCCAACAAATATTGCTCTGGTGAATACCCTGGAGACCCTGCTAGCCATCAATGGTGCTCCTCGTGCAGCGACTCAGTCTAAAGTGATTGCGCGGCTAGAGCAGCATTCCATCCGGTTTATAGAACTTAGTCCGTTTCTCGTTATCGCGACCCAGTCTGCAGGTGACGCAGATGCTTCACCAAGGGGCGACTCGCCGGGTTTTGTTAAGGTGCTAGATGATACGACGTTGCTGATACCAGAGCGGCCGGGAAATCGTCTTGCAGATTCGCTGAGCAATATTGTTAGTAGCCCCGGTGTGGGAATTATTTTTATGATTCCCGGTATGAATGAAACTCTGCGGGTTAATGGTAATGCCTATATCACAACAGAACCCATGTATCTGCAATTGCTTTGTCATGAGAAGGTTCCCCCTAAGCTTGCTATCCTTGTCGACATCAAACAAGTGTACTTTCATTGTGCAAAGGCATTTATTCGAGGGAATCTATGGGACCAAAAGGCGCAAACGCCAAGAAGTGTATTGCCTTCTCTGGGCAAGATGATTCTTGAACAAATCAGCGGTCAAACGGTGAGCGATGTTGAGAGTGCCGCGGTAGACGCGAGTCTCAATGAAGACATTAAGCACAATTTATATCACACCTGAAAAAAGCACATCGCGGCGACAGCGACCTTTGGTCTCGCTTGCGCGGTAAAACCTGACTGCTCAGCCGAGAGACAGCGTGGCCATGGTGCCGGTCAGGTTCGCCTGAAGCGCCACAAGCAGCAAGCTGTCCTCGTTAGCCGGTTTTCTTAGCCCTCAGTCACCAGGTCAGCTTTTAGATATTTGCCTGCAACATAATAGTGATAGGCAGCCCAAATGTTGACAAAAGACAGTATGAGCAGGCTGTAACGGAGTGATTCCTGACCGTAGCTGGGTTCAAGAAAATCACTGAGGATGCCGACAGCCTGCGGCCCTGCACCCAAGCCGATAATATTGAGAATAAACAACAGAACGGCCGCGGCAACAGATCGCATTCGCAGTGAGACGAGCCCCTGGGTCTGAGAGAAAGTGGTTGCTTGATAGAAATTGCCAAGCAATACCGGAATACAGAGAAAGGCCAGTGCCATAGCGGCACTATTGGTGAGATAGATGCCAAAGGAGAAAGGGACACCAAGCAACAGGGCGACACTGACGACCCATAGGTACCAGCGCGTATCTCGTGAGCCATAGCGATCAGCCATCCACCCTCCCAGTGCGATGCCAATGCCGCCAGGTATCCCCAAAATCAGCCCAAGGTAGGTACCTACTTCGCCGGTTTGCATGTCATAGGAGCGAATCAAAAATGACGGCACCCAAGTGACGACGCCATAACCAACAAAGGCGGTCAGACCGCCGCCAAATGCCAGGTGGCGAAAGGAGCGCTTGCTCCACAAATAGCTGAATGTCTCGCGGACTGATGGTTGCGGGGCTGTATCGGCCCGACCTTCGGACATGCCTCGTATGGGTTCTCTTAGGGTGAATTTAACCAATATCGCCAGCAGAATACCCGGCACACCAACCACAAAAAAAGCGACTCTCCAGCCGAAAAATTGGTTCAACCAGCCACCCGCAAGAAAGCCAAACAGAATCCCAACCGGTATGCCTAACGAGTAGATGCCCAAGGCAGTAGCACGCTTTTCTGCTGGAAAATAGTCAGAAATAATGGAGTGAGCGGGAGGGCTGCAGCCAGCTTCACCGACGCCGACGCCGATTCTGGCAAGCAGCAGGTGCCAGAAGTTTTGTGCAAGACCTGACAGGGCCGTCATGGCGCTCCAGACAGTCAGGGCCAAGGCGATCAAGTTGCGACGATTGCCCTTGTCTGCAAACCGGGCGATAGGTATGCCCAGAGTTGCATAGAAAAGCGCAAAGGCAAAGCCTGTAAGCAATCCCAGTTGGGTATCTGAAAGACCAAGATCAACTTTGATGGGCTCCATCAAAATTGAAAGAATCTGTCGATCCACAAAGTTAAAGGTATAGACCACAACCAGTACGCTCAGTGCATAACGTCGTGCCGCTGGACTGAAGACACTGGTGTCCTGCTCGCTTTGAGGTAAATCAGCCAATAGATTCTCTCCTGGTGTGTTACTGATTGTGTCGCGTTTGCTGCAGATAAAGCGCTGACACTAAGCCATTGATCTTAAAATGTTAGACTGATTTATGGTTCGAGCCAGCGCCGTCAAGGCACATCCACATCAGTCTGCTGTCGACATCGACTATACGTTATTCGAGATGGCGTTGACAGCTAACGTTTAGCCTGATGTATCAAGTCCTTTCGGCTTCTGAGGACCCATACCTCTCATCTGTGCCTGCTGCCAAGGGTTTGGTTTTTTCACACTCCATTGGCGCTTGCTCAAATCTGCTGTTGTACATTGGGAAATAACAAGCTACCTGCCAAACGGTGAGTTTTTAGTCCTTGAATCAATTGAGAAACGCTGAACAAGTGGCTCTTAACCCAGCAAGGCACTCGGGGGTGGCAGAATACGCCTGCGCTGAAGATCGCGAATCCAGTAGCAGAAGCTTTCTTCAGAGTTATAGGCGGCATTAAATCCTGCTTGCCTGATCTTGACAGTGCTGACAAAGGTCGGCGACGGCGCGCGTTTCGCACCGTAGGCGAAGCACAAGTCTGCATAGTAGTGACTCTCTCCCAGAAGCTGGGTCAGTGGCAGCTTCTGCAGCTGGTATTTTTCAACGATCTGCTCCCAGAGCTTTGCTCTTGCTGGAATGTAAACTGAGAGTGGAGTTGGTTCGGGTGCGCCAAGGGGTACACCAAGAGTAGCGGCCATGGCGGGCCACATATCAAGCCATGAAAACACTTCGCCATTGGTGAGGTTGTAGGTCTCACCTCCCGCCTGATTCTCTGTTGCTGCCCAAAGGCAGGCATCACCGACGAGTCGCGCATCAGCCGCCTCCCAGACGCCATCTATACCACCAGGAAAACTAAACGGTAAGCCTTCCTCGCGGCGCATGGCTGCATAGATGCCGACCACGGGCGGCAGGTTCATCACGACACCATGGTTAGGCCCAACAATCAGTTGCGGTCGAAAAATCGTGAAGTCAAAGTCGAACTCAGCGGCTGCCTGCCGAATATAGTCTTCCTGTAACCAATAGAAGTTCGGATGCTCTACCCGCGGCTGCGATTCTCTCGCCGGGATACGAATGGGTCCCTGCGTAATACCGTAAGCCTTGGTGCCCTGCAGTACAGTCACATGCTTGAGTTTGGCGTGCGCGGCTAGTGGATCTATTAGATTGCGAATCATGGTGCCATTGGTACCAATTTGAACAGGATCGGACCAGCCCTTTACCAGGCCGGGTAACTCGAACACAGCTGTGTACACCACATGTGAAACGTCACTGAGTTTTGCGGTGGCTAATTGGCAGGCCCTGCTGTCTTGCAGGTCCAACGCCAGATGCTCAAAGGAGCCTGCGTCGATTAAGTCGGGAAAACGGCGAGAGCAGGCGATGACACGCCATCCTGCTCTGATAAAACTATTTGCTGCCGCTGTGCCTACCAGCCCGCTGGCACCGACGATGAGTACGGTCTTTTGAGTTGTCACAATCTACATTCCCACTGATGCCTGATCAGTCTGAGAATAGTGTAGCTGGTGTGAGATAGATAGCCTGTCGAGATCGTCAGCCTTGCTGCCACCTGGTCTCCGTCGCAAGGGTTAAGCCGACAGGCAGTTGGTGAAAGTCATTACAGGTTAGTTGAAGTAGATCAATGTATTGCAGCTGGAACTGCCTAGCATGAGGGCCTTGGAAGAAGACTAACTCAAGGAGGAAGCATGACAACATTAAAAGTCATTGAGGTAATGACAGAGTCTGAAAAGAGCTGGGAGGACGCGGCGCAGCGCGCTGTGGGTCAGGCGGCAGAGACGGTGCGCAATATTCGCTCCATCTACATTCAGGACATGGAAGCGAAGGTTAAAAACAACAAGATTACTGAGTACCGAATCAACGCAAAAATTACGTTTGCCCTTGAATAAGGGCCTGTAGACACGGCTGAGTGCCTTATAGATACGGCTGTTTGAAAAAAGCGCTTTGAAATCAGGCGCGATTTGACGATTTTGGCTGTCCTCAATCCTATTCAATGGATGAGGACCAGGGGGTTCAGTAGGCTAGTTTTGAGGTGAATACATGAAGGTATCAGTGCGGCGATTAGTTTTGGTGATGGTAAAGGGCACGGCATTGGTCATGCTTGTGGCTGGCTGTGCATCAAAATCGGATTACGACAAGGTGGTCGCCGATCTTGCCAGCTGTCGTTCGCAATTGGCTGCATGCCAGGCCGATGAACGCTCGAAACTTGATCAAGCAGATGACTTGCTGGCTCAGGAAAAAAGGCTGCGCGAGACCTTTGAAGCGCAGACAAAAAGCCAGGCCCTTGAAATCGAACAGCTGCGGGGTCGGTTGATGTTGCGGGTACTCGACAGGCTGTTGTTTGACAGCGGCAGCGTGAATATTCTGCCTGAGGGTCGCAAGATTTTAGATCAATTGCTGGCGAGCCTCGAAGACGAGCAGTTCGACATAATGGTAGAAGGGCATACAGACTCAGTACCCATTGGTGCGCGACTGCGACCCAAGTATGCCAGCAACTGGGACCTGTCCTGTGGTCGAGCCGTCAGCGTGATTGGCTACCTGGAGCGAACGGTCGGTATTGCACCGGCACGTATGATGGCGGTGTGCCATTCCAAATACCGGCCAGTGGCAGACAATAACAGCGCCGCTAACCGCCAACAGAATCGACGGGTAACCATTGTTCTTGCGCCTGCGGGTAGCATGAAACACGAGTGAATGTGACCCCGGTGTTCGACAACCGGGGTCAAGGTGCTAGACCGCTTTACCGATCAACATATCGGCCAGTAGGGCACGGTGGTATTTGGCATCACCAAACAACATTTGATTGTGCATCTGGCGCTTGAAGAACAAGTGCACATAGCATTCCCAGGTAAAGCCAATACCGCCATGGAACTGAACCGCTCGACTCGAGGCAAACACGGCCATGTCACTGGCGTTTGCCTTGGCCATATGGGCCAATTTAAGCGTGGTCGCCCAGTCCTTACGCTCAGGATCCGAGTCAATGGCGCAGGCGGCACTGTAGGCCAGTGACTTGGCCCTATCTATGTCGAGCATGACATTCACCAGGGGATGCTTGACGGCTTGAAAAAACCCCAGCGGTCGATCGAACTGTATCCGTGTGTTGGTATATTCCACCGTCGTCTGCAGTAACCATTCACCAGCACCGACCATATCAGCGGCCAGCACAACCTGGATAGCGGGTAATGCGTGCGCCAATGCGATTTCTCCTTGGCCTGGCGCGGCTACTTCAATAGCATTCACACCGCTAAAGCTGATGTGGGCCTGGTCGCGGGTCAAATCAATGATCCCGTCGGCTGTCATCAAAACGCCAGCCGCGTTTGCAGCCACATAATAGAGTCCGACACCGGCCGCTGACCTGGCGCTGACAATCAGGCCCTCGGCTTTGCGGGCGTCTTGAACAAACCAGGCAGTGCCACTCAATTGACCGTTATCGACCAAGACATCAGTATCGGATGGCTCCCATGAGCCTCGTTGATTAGTGATTGCCAAGGTCATGGGCGTTCCACTGGCAATCTCTGCCAGCGCAGCATTGGCATTGGCGGTCTGACATTCTCGCAACACAAAGGTGGCATTAAAAGTCGAAATCAGGGGTGACGGAAACGCGGCTCTGCCAGCTTCCTCAGCCAAAGCCACGGCAGCGACTAACGGCATGCCGATGCCGCCGGCAGCTTCCGGTACGCAGGCTGCTGTCCAGCCGAGATCAGTAATTTGCTGCCACAGGGTCTTGTCCCAGATGCACTCAATGTTGCGATGGATATTCGAGTTGTTGGCTACCTGGCGATGGATTTTGTCTGGTGTGCAATGGTCACTGAAAAACTTAGCCGCAGAGTCCCGTAGCATGGTTTCATCTTCGCCAAAGCCGAAATTTTTAGGTTGTTCAATCATGATCAATTCCTTGCCTTGCTGGCTTATTTAGATTTCGGCATGCCGAGGACACGTTCGGCGAGAATATTGCGTTGAACTTCATTGGCACCTGCGGCGATCGTGACACCAAAACTGTTCATGTAAGCCAGTTGCCATTCACCGCCTCCAGGCGCATTGTCATCATTGAGATACAGGCTGCTTGCAGGTCCCTCAATCGCATAAGCTATCTCTGCCAGATCTTGATTAAACTCAGTGCCAATAAGCTTGTTCTGCAACGGAATCCGCATCGGATGATCGATGAGTTGTGGCACCAGTGCTCGCCGTTGGTTCTGGCGAAAAGCCTCCTGGCGAATCATCATCTTGACGATTTCATCTCGAATCAGTGGGTCATCCGCAGCAGTCTTGCCATTGCGATAACTGTTTTTGGCGAGCTCAATAAGCGCTGAAGGACTACCTGTATTGGCGCCTTTGGTGTCCTCTTGCGTCATACCGCCCGCAGCAGGTGTGACCAGTTCGCCGGCGCCGCGCTCGTGGGATAAGGTGGTCATGGCGACTTTCCAACCGGCGCCGACGGCATCAAGGCGATATCTATCCTCCACCACCAGATCTTCAAAGATCACCTCGTTAAATCCGGTTTCCCCTGTCATCTTAATTAAGGGGCGAACGGTGACACCTTTACCAATGGCTGTCTGAATAGGCACGACAAAGTAAGACAGGCCGTTGTACTTGTCGGATTTGTCAGTTCTACACAACAGAATCATCCAGCTCGCGAAGTGTGCCAGCGAGGTCCAGACCTTGTGACCGTTAATGACCCAGCTGTCACCGCGCCTTTCGGCGAAGGTTTGCTGATTGGCCAGGTCTGAGCCAGCACCAGGCTCGCTGAAGCCCTGGCACCAAATGTCTTCACCGGAGAAGAGTCGAGGTAACAGGTCGCTTTTGACCGAGTCTTGAGCATGGAATAAAACAGTCGGAGCAGCCATTCCAAGGCCAATGATATTGGGGAAGAAGGGGGTCTTGGCACGCTGCATTTCCTGGTTGGCGATCGTCTGGCAGTTTTTACGGCCGCCGCCTCCGAATTCAACCGGATAATCACAACCCACCAGACCTGCATCGAAGGCAGACTTCTGCCAGGCTTGTAACCACGTCAGGGCCTTAGGATCGCTCAGTTCAAGAGCACCTAAGGGGATTCTGACTGGAGGCTTTCCAGGGTGGTTATGCGCTAACCAGTCCTGGCAATAGGTGCGGAATTCGGCTTGTTCCGGGGTGTCTTTTCTATCAGCGTCTGCCATAAAAGGCTCCGAGGTGTGATGAATGTGATTGCGAGTGTTTGATAGAGAAAACTAACTCATCGACGAGGGTGGATCAACGTCATTTCTGACCTATTCTCCAGGGCTTGATCCATTCTCTTTGATGCCGTTAAATCAGGAACCAGGGGAACAGGAGCCACAGGATGAGTCAGTTAAATAACGAGCCAGCTAAAGACTTGAGAAATACCTTTTGTCGGGTTTGCGAACCTTCTTGTGCACTGATCGCAGAGGTGAGGGGTGGTGAGATCATCAGCCTCAAGCCTGATCGCGACCATCCAGTGACCAAAGGCTTCGCTTGCCATAAAGGCTTGGCAACCCTGGACCTGCATAATGATCCGGATCGACTCGACTACCCGCTGAAAAAAGTGGGTGACGACTTTGAGCGAGTCAGCTGGGATGAAGCTGCGCGGGATATCGCTGAGAAACTGAGCGCCATCAAGGCCAAGTATGGGCCAGATGCGGTGGGTTCCTACACCGGCAACCCTTTGGCGTTTAATGCGCTGGCCGGTCCTGCGATTGGTTCATTTCTGATAAAGAATGAGATTCGGCGTAATTTCAGCTCCGGCACTCAGGACTGCACCAACAAGTTTGCCGGCAGTGAGGCAATGTTTGGTTCCAGCACCATCCATCCCGTGCCAGATATCGCCCACACAGATTTTTTGCTGATCTTTGGCTCGAACCCTCGTGTCTCGCACATGAGTTTTATTTCCATCGCAGACCCCATGAAGGCGCTGCGCGAAGCGAAGAATCGTGGCGCTAAAATTCGATTTGTTGACCCGCGGGTAAACGAGTCAGTAAAGGGGATTGGCGAGATCGTACAGGTCAATCCGGACACAGATGTTTATCTGATGGCGGCGATGCTGCAGCATTTGGCTGAGACCGGCCAGTTCGATATGGCGGTAATTCATGAACATGGCGAGCGAATCGATGAACTTTTGGCTTTTGTCGGTCAGTATTCCCCCGACCGAGTTGCCGATGTTGTGGGAGTCAGTGCTGAGGCGATTCGAGCGCTTGCCAACGAGTTCGGTAGCGCGGAACGTGCCGCAGTCTATATGTCGACAGGTGTCAATATGGGACGGCAAGGGACGCTGGCCTATTGGCTGCTGTTCATGCTGAGCTTCGTTACGGGTAACCTCGACAAGGTTGGCGGCAATGTCTATTCATTGGGTTTTTACCCTGCGGCCAAGGCTGGTCGAGTCAGAGGTGATAGTCCGTTCTTTGAATCAGCGTTTGGTGAGATGAGAAAGATTCGCGGCTCACTGCCGGGCAACCTGATGACCGACATGATTCTGACCAAAGAAAATCCGATTAAGGCGCTGGTCGTCATTTCGGGCAATCCGATGCTATCCATGGGGAGTGGTGCGCGATTGCGCGAAGCCTTCAGTCAGCTTGAATTCGTCGTGGTGATCGATATCTATCCCAGTGCCACGGCCGAAGCTGCCGATTATGTGCTGCCTGCAACCGATATGTTTGAGCGGGAAGACGTCAATATGTGCGGCCTTGGTATGCAGTCACAACCTTTTGTGCAATACACGGATTTGATTGTGCCTCCAAAAGCTGAACGTAAGCCTGAGTGGTGGATTCTGGCGAAGCTGGAGCAGGCGCAAGGATTTGATTCGATCCTGGATGCCGCCGAACTGCCAAACCCATTGGGTCGCATAGACCATATGTTGCGCCAGAGTCACACCAGTATCAGTGACATAAAAGCCATGCCAAGCCAAACCAATGTCCTCCCTGCACCGGTCGCAGGTCGATTTTATTCTGACTGGATTCAAACCGAGTCGGGTCGAGTCAACTGCTGTCCGGCGCTATTTGATGAAGCGCTGCAAACCTGCGCAGCGATTTTTGAGGAGTTGCAGACGGAAGACCCCGAGCAGTTGAAAATGATTTCTCGGCGTACCAACTACATGATCAACAGCTGGATGAATAACCTACCTGCGCTGAAGCGACCGAGTCAGCAAACTAACCCGCTTTACATGCATCCTGATGATGCGCGCGCACGTAACCTGGGAGATGGATCTGCCGTCAGAATCTGGAACCGCTTTGGTGATATCGCCTCAACGGTGTCACTGGATTCGACCCTCAAGCCGGGCACTGTCGCCATGACCCATGGCTGGGGAAATGACAAGACGCGCATGCGAGTGGCAAAGCAGTATGCCGGTGTGAATGCGAATGACTTGCTACCATCTGGTCCTGGCAGCTACGAGAAGCTGAGTAATCAGGCTTTTATGACCGGCATTCCGGTCAATGTTGAAGTATGCGCATAGGCTTGATCGCAGACACGCATATGCCCGGCTCATTGGCTGAGCTGTGGCCGCAGGCCTATGCGGCATTTCAAGGGGTCGACATGATTCTTCACGCTGGCGATCTGCATACGCTGGAAGTCGTGGATGAGCTGGGTAAACTGGCGCCCATTTATGTTGCGCGTGGCAATGGCGATATGGATATCCAGGATGAACGCCTGCGTGATCACTGGCTGCTGGAGGTGGGTGGCGTGAGTATCGGTATGATTCATCACTTTCCGTCTCCAGTGAGAAAATCGCCCGAGCACATATTTCGCTACGTGGAAAAACACTTTGGTGATGTAGTGCCGCAGGTGCTCATCTATGGCCACACCCATCTAGAAGGGCTGCATCGGGTTAACAATATGCTCTGCGTGAACCCTGGCTCGCCCACCTTGCCCAGAAATCAGTCATTGCGTTTAGGAACCATCGGCTTTCTAGAGATTGAATCGAGTCGAGTAACAGCCTCCGTACATCAGTTGACTGATCAGGGTATAGAGGTGCACGAGACCGTTATACCCGTCTGCGTTTAGAAAAGGATCAAACAGTCAGAATTAAGGTTGTGCGTTTCAGCCGCAAAAAAAAGGTCGCTTGAAGGCGACCTTTTGATGCAAGTCTAGACAGATCTTGCTGATGTTAAAGGGCATGAACCCTGACCGGTAACTCGGTAATGCCCCGGACAAAACTTGAACGCAGTCGCACCGGATCACCGACGACTTCGACATGCTTAAAGCGCTTCATGATCTCTTCCCAGACAATCCGCAATTGCATCTCGGCGAGACGGTTACCCATGCAGCGATGGATCCCAAAACCGAACGATAAATGATGACGGGCCTGAGGGCGATCTATCAGGAATTCGTTGGCGCGATCGATGGCTTCTTCATCACGGTTACCTGAAACATACCACATCAACAGCTGGTCACCCTTCTTGATGTGCTTGCCGCGCAATTCGAAATCAACGTTCGAGGTGCGGCGCATGTAGGGCAATGGTGTCTGCCAACGAATAATTTCTGAGACCATGTTTGGAATCAGTCCTGGATTGGCGTGCAGCTTGGCGTATTCCTGAGGATTCTGATTCAGGGCCAGGACTCCTCCGCTCATTGAATTGCGGGTGGTGTCATTACCGCCAACGATCAGGAGGATCAAATTGCCGAGAAACTCAAACGGTTGCATATCCTTGGTGTCTTTGCCGTGAGCAAGCATGGAGATGAGGTCAGACCCAGGTGTTTCCTGCGCCGCTCGCTCATTCCAGAGCGTCGTGAAGTAAGCCAGGCATTCCAGCAGCTCCGCTCGGCGCTGCTCCTCTGATTCAACAATACCCGTGCCAGGCGCGGCTGTGGCAACGTCCGACCAGCGGGTCAGCTTTCGACGATCTTCGAACGGAAAGTCAAAAAGCGTCGCCAGCATTTGAGTGGTCAATTCGATTGAAACGCGATCAACCCAGTTAAAGGTTTCACCGCGAGGTAACTCGTCCAGTATTTTTCCAGCCCGCTCGCGAATGGTGCTTTCCATTTTTGCCAGGTTGGGCGGCGCAACAACGCCGCTGACAGTGGCCCTTTGCAAGTCGTGCTTGGGTGGGTCCATGGCGATAAACATCGATAGGCTAAGATCTGCAGGGTTTGGCTCTGCGTCTACTCGAGGGCCAATAGAAATTCCGTGTGCCGAAGAGAACATATCGTGATTCTTGTCGACGAACATGATGTCTTCAAATTTGGTGATGGACCAGTAACGGCCGATTGCCGGCAACTCATTGAGGTGTACCGGATCTTCTGCTCGCAGACGTTCGAAGTGAGCCCAGTGTAAATCCTGCTCAAACAACCGCCCATCAATGACATTGATCTCCTCGATGGGGACAGCATAAGGGTCAATAATCACAGGTGGCGCATCGGCACGTACAAATGGACTCATAGTCGCTCGTTCAACAGGCGCTTGGTCTTGTTTTACCTGCTCTTTCCTCAATTGCTCGCTCACGAATAATCTCCCGGTGATCCATGGACGGCTAACAGTAACACAGTCGAGTTAGCAATTAATGATCAGATTGGGCCAGTTGCCGCAATCGTCTGGCACTGAGCGCCAGCCCCAGGCCAATGGCCGTCAATAAATACAGACCAGCATCAAAGGTGCCGGTAAAGTCATAGAGCAGGCCCAACGACAAGGGGCCTAGCATGCCGCCAACTTCAGCAGCAGAGAAAAACAAGCCACTTGCTACGCCGGCGTAACGTTCTCCAATACCGGGCAGTTCTACCAGCGTCAATACCAGCACTGTCATCATCGCGGAGCGGGCGATACCCTGCAGAAACAAACCGCTGAAGAGCAGAGTCTCGTGCTGAAACTGGAGCAGAATACTGGCTCCGGCGGCACAAAGGCTCAGTCCAATCAGAATCGGAAAGCGCCGGCCAGGTGTCGCTAGTCGAGGGATTGTCAGAGAACCCACAATGCCGATGAGGGTCGGGATCGCCGCCCAGTAGCCGGCTGTGATCAGGGTCATGCCATTGTGGCGCAACAATTCCGGCAACCAGTTGTTTAAGCCGTGATTAAACAGGAAGACGCCAATGCTCATTAACAGTACCAGCACCACGGCGGGACTGCTTAACAAGATTCTAATGACCTGACTTTGTGGCACAATTGGCGTGTTTGAAGGTGCGTCGGGTATCCGATTCAGGATGGGGTGAAAAGCAATCGCAAGCCAAATCAGGCTGACCAAAGTCGCAAAGCCGGCCCACAGGAACATCACATTGCGCCACTGGCCGTCCAGGTTGGGCAGCAGAGTAGAATGGGTGAGGGTCAGAGAGATGACACCACCAATGGCAGGTCCCGTCATATAAATGCCCATGGCCAGACCGCGAGATGAGCCGCTAAACAATGACGTCACGACCTTGGGCGCGCCTGCGGAAATAATCGGTCCACCAATGCCAAACAGCATGACTGCAAACAGCAGTCCGCTGTAACTATCGGCAGTACCGCGCAGTAAGGTCGAGGCGGCAATTAACAAGCCGCCGGCTGTCAAGGCCCAGCGAACCCCGAGCTTATCGAGCAAAATGCCACAGGGAATGGCCGAGAATATATAGACCAGCTGCCAGGCGCCCATGATACTGCCCATGGCGGCATGGCTCATATTCAAGTCAGACTCGATCAAGCCCGTCAGCGGTGCAAAGCTGGTCGCCGTTAGACCAAAAGCGCAATAGAGCAACCAGACACCGGCGAGCAGGGCCCAACGGTAAGGGTGGTTTGCAGCTGCCTGAGCCGCCGTGGCTGTGGTTGTCGCGTCGCTCATGTCACGTATATCTGTATTGGAAGGCTGGTTTCGGCTCTGGTGGGCTGGCAACCCGAATTGCTGGGCCAGCTGGTCCGCGCCGTTAGGAGTCAGGGTTATTACCCTGATCGCTGGCAAGAGTACGCGAGAACAGATACTCGCGACAATCGCTAATTACCGGTTAAAGGGCAGGAGCCGGAGGCTGCACAGGCGATCGAGCCGAACGTTAGCCGAGAAGACTGGCAGCTGCGAACCTTGTCGTGCGGCGGCCAGTCACTCGAGGTAATGTGCGGCTCGTCGGGCTTTCTCCTTCGAGAACCGGGATATAGCGTCATTCTAACTTGCACATCGGCGACCCTTGTGGCAGTTTTGTTCGGCTTAGTACATCCAAATTTACCTACATCTCATCGGGGTACACGTGTTACTGGACTTACATACACATTCCATCAAATCGGACGATGGCCGGGCCAAGGTCGAGAACTATTGCCAGTGGATTCGTTCGAAAAACCTGCCGCTGGATGGCTTCGTCCTCACCGAGCACCGTCAATTCGACAATGACTCGGATTACAGCGCGCTGGCTGCAAAATTTGACCTGTGTATCCTCAAGGCCAGCGAGGTCGAGACCGAATATGGACATGTGTTGGTCTATGGCGTGACAGAGGAGTTGCAGGCAGAATTCGATTTTGCCAGCATCGGCCTGTCGCTGTCTCGAGTCATTGAAGCCTGTGAGAGGCACGGTGCCATCGCCGTACCCTGCCATCCCGGACGTCCGCGCGTCGGTATGTTTGCGCATACGGATGAGTTGGGTGTGCCGCAAGGCGTCAAAGTGGTTGAAATCTACAATGGTGGCAGTCGAGATCAGGAAGACCAGATCGCAATCAGTAACGCGACGCGCTTGAACTATCGGGGTATCGGCGGCAGCGATTCCCATATCGTCAGTCATGTTGGCCGCTGCGCCACTCGGTTTGACGATCAAATCAAATCCATGGATGATCTGGTCGCAGCGCTCAAAGCCGGCAAGTTTGAGGCTGTGAACCTAAAAAGCGCGGACTGAATACCAGTTGTAAGCTGTACTAATCAAATGGGGAAAAATGTGGACCAGGACATAGCAGACGCGAGAGACAAGTTTTTGAATCAGGATTTTGATGAGAAGACCTTTGTGATTCCAGCGGAGAAAACCATTGAGTATGCTCGCCTGTGCGGTGAAACCGCAGAACGTTTTCTGAATCCGAACCATCCTGACTTTCAGGCGCCGCCGACCTATATCGCAAGTTTGAGTGGTAGTCGTGCGTTGCCGGAAAATTTCCCGCGGTTCGGCCTTGGCATGGATGCTGGCAAAGGTGTGGAGTGTTTCCTGCCGGTCCGCCCTGGGACAACCATCACTGGTCGAACCCATTTACATGATATTTATAGTAAAACAGGCAGGTCAGGTCGCATGGTGTTTGCGGTTTCAAGAATCGAATTTTTCGACGCCGAAGGCCATCACTTGGCGAATGCGGACAGTCGGGTTGTCATGCGGGAGAAAAGCTGATGGCGATTGCAACGATCCAAGAAGTAGAGTTCGGTGAGGATCTACCGACCTTCATCCCCGATACCTCTCTGGCGATTGCCAGCCAGTTTGCCAAGTTGGTGGGTTGGGGTGGACCGCGATTCACCGATCATGAGGCCGCGCGAAAGGAAGGTCTGCCGGGCGCAATGGTGCCGGGAATTCTCAATCAAGGCTATCTGGTCGCGATGATTCACAATTGGGCACCGAATGCCGAGATTAAGTCAATCGACACGGTCTTTCGAGCGCCAGTGATTGCAGACGAACAGCACACCATCTCTGGTGTTGTCACAGACGTGAATGAGGAAGATGGGCAAGTAGAAATTGATCTGACAGTCGCTAATGCCAAGGGCGAAACCCGAGTCTTTGGTACGGCTAAAGTGCAGCTGCCGCTGGCCTGAAACCCGGGTCTGATAGGACTTTCTGGGGTTGGCTATTGATTTATGCAATCTGCATCCCAATCAATGGCCCACCAATAACTCCAAGGAAATATCATGTCCCTCTATGAAGTCGCAGTCCCTACCATGAAACGTACTTTGACCAGTCTGGCTGCCATACTGGCCAAGGCGGAAGCCTACGCCGAAGAGAAAAAGATCGACCCCGCCGTTCTGATCAATGCCCGCTTGGCGCCGGATATGTTTCCGTTGAAACGTCAAATTCAAATTGCTTCTGACTCAGCTCGCCGTGGTACTGCGCAGCTCGCAGGCATCGAAGCGCCGGTCATGGCAGATACTGAAGAGACTTTTGCTGAGCTTCAGAATCGTATCAGTGCGACCATCGCGTTTCTGGATAGCCTGACGCCGGCGCAGTTCGAAGGCGCGGAGAGCAAGATCATTATCCTGCCTGTCGGCGGTACAGAACTTAAATTCAATGGCTTGACCTATCTGATGTCGTTTGTCATGGGAAATTTCTCATTTCACTCGGTAACCGCGTATAACATCTTGCGGCACAACGGCGTGGCACTAGGCAAGATGGATTTTCTTGGTAAGCCATGATGCCAGTCTGAAGCTCGTTAAATCCTGGTCACAAAAAAGCCCGCAGTTTACGCGGGCTTTTTTTACCGTTTATCTTGTTACTGATTAAAGGCGACAGGAACTTAGCGCTAACAATTTACGCATCTAAGGGCTTAAAGAGAGGAATACATAACTCTTCATGCTCCTCCCATTCTACAGTCACAGCCTGGCCGATCTTGAGTTCATTTAACGGATCAGTGACCCCGACAACATTTGAGAGGATACGAGGCCCCTCATCCATATCGATCCAGGCTACGGCATAGGGCACCTGGTTACGAAAGAAGGGATGATAGCTCTGCCTCACTACACTGAAGGTATAGATGGTGCCCTTACCGGTCGCGGTTTTCCACTCAAGGGTGCCGTCAGTGCAGCCAGTACAGTGACGACGGGGATAGAAAACGACAGTGTGGCAGCTGTCGCATTGCTGATACTTGAATTCCTTGTTCTTGGTCGCAGCCCAAAATTCTCGAGTATCGAACTCATCAGCACGGGGCAAGGGTCGTTTTGGATCGCTCATGATTAATCTCTCCCTAGGATTATGGTGCCAGCTGAGTGGCGACTGCCCAGCATGCCGCCATTGCCATGAGCGACAGCGAGCCTTGCGTCTTTGACCTGTGATGTGGATTCGCCACGCAGTTGGCGAGCGGCTTCGATCAGTAGAAAGATACCGCGCATGCCAGGATGGTTTGATGACAGGCCACCGCCGTCAGTATTCAGAGCGGGCCCGTTAGGGTTATCGAACCTCAGTCTGCCACCGCTGACCCAGGCGCCACCTTCGCCCTTCTTACAAAACCCAAGGTCCTCCAGTAACGTTAAAACAGTGATGCTGAAGGAGTCATAAATCATGGCTATATCGATTTCGGCCGGCGTAATACCAGCCTCCCCAAAAGCCTGAGGGGCTGACTGCACTGCGGCGCTGGAAGTGATGTCGCCGCCATTGCGAGGATACTTGGTTGCCTCGCCACTACCCAAGATCCACACAGGTGGTTTGCGACAATCTCGTGCCACCTCCGGAGAAGCAATCACTACTGCACCGCCACCATCTGAGATCATGCAGCATTCCAACAAATGCAACGGATCGGCGATCATGCGTGAATTGACGACGTCGCTGATGGTTGTTTCTCGAATATCGAGGAATTCCAAGTCTTCCATGGCACGCACAGCCTCTGGATTGCGCATGGCGTGATAGCGCGTGGCGACAGAAATCTCGGCCAGCTGCTCGCTGGTGGTGCCATACTGGTGCATGTGCCGATGCGCCACCATCGCATAGTTGGCGATGAGAGTCATACCGGCAAAGGCATCCATGTTCTCCGCAGGGTGCATTGAACCGCCGCCACGACCGCCGACGCCAATGGCTCGTGCGTTGCTATGGGCGGTAGAGCCGTAAGTGAGCAGTGCAACCTTGGCCTTACCCGCAGCGATATCGCGTTTGGCATGGGCGGCATGAAACTCATAGGAGCTGCCGCCGACACCCGTGGTGTCAATCACATTAGGATTCAGGCCAAAATATTCAGCGATGTTAAGGCCGCTCATGCCGCCGCCATCGCCTGCGTCGTAGATCGCATCCACATCTGACCAATTCAGACCGGCATCGCTGAGTGCTTTCGCAGCAGATTCTGCCTTGATCTGCAAGGGGCTGATGGTGCCCTCGACATCCCTTGATGGGTATTCGTGTATGCCGACGATAGCGGCGTCTCGTTTCTGGCTCATGTGGTGGAATTTCCCCCGTTATTTTCTGGATTCATCATAGTGTTTTCCCAACAATACTATTCCTTGGGCGTGATGTCACAACCCAAGCTCAGTAAATCTCGAGTTGGCAGCGTTTGATGCATATCAAGGACAATGCTCCGTGAGTTGCTAACTTGAGACGAATTGTGCGCCATGGAGTGGTAGTGATGATTTCAGTGATGGAGTTGATGAGCGACGAAGTAAAAACCTTGACGGCAGGGGCACGGCTGGCAGAGATCTATGCGCTGATGCGAGAAAAACATATTCGCCATGTGCCCATTGTCGATACGGCAGGCGCTCTTTTGGGCATTGTCAGTTATCTGGATGTCATGGCAGCAACGCCCTCCAGGTTTGACGAAGAGACTCGTCGTGAGGTGGCCTACAGTCATACTCGAGCCGGAGATATCATGAAAACCGGGGTCAAGACGGTCTCGTCAGCTACATCGGCCAGGGAAGCCGCGAGACTCATGGAAAAACTGAAGATCGGCTGTCTGCCGATCGTAGATGATCACAAACTTGTCGGCATTATCACTGACTCAGATTTTCTGGGCGTCGCCATCAACCTGATGGAGCAGTTTGATGAACAGGAGGCCGAGGATAGCCTGCTGGATACGGAGCTATAACCGGTGGTTGACGGTTTGCCGGTTCGTAAGCAGCAGGTTCGCAATTTGTCCGTGTCTGTGGCAGATTGGCAATTTTCTTGGAGCAAGATTTGTGAAAGTGATCTGTTTGACGGGGGGGCTCGCCTCTGGCAAGTCAACCGCGACGAAATTCCTCGCGCAGCAGGGTGCTAAAGTCATAGATGCCGACAGACTCGGCCATCGCGCCTATGACCCGGGTACTCAGGCCTATCGACAAGTGATCGAAACGTTTGGTGAGGAGGTGGTCGGTGCCGACAACCAGATTGATCGCAAAGTACTGGGCAGCAAGGTGTTTGCGCAGCCAGCTGCACTCAAGCAGTTAACTGATATCGTCTGGCCGGAAATTCGCCGCCTCGCTGCTTTAGAGATCGCAGGGTTTGAAGCGCTTTACCCTGATGCCATTGTCGTTCTGGAGGCTGCTGTTTTGTTTGAAGCAGGCTGGGAGGACATGGGCGATGAGATCTGGGTGGTGGTCGCTGATCGAGAGGTGGCCATCGATAGAGCCATGCACCGCGATGGCGCCACCCGTGATTCTGTTGAGCAGCGGCTCAATGCCCAGCTGAGTAATGCAGAGCGGGTTGCGCGGGCCGACGTTGTGATCGATAACAGCAGTGATGCGAACCATCTGCAAAGCCAGTTAGAACAGCACTGGGCCCGTCTCAAAGCCTGACTGGGTGCTGGTCTCAAGGGTCGTCATGAGGCTGGCGAGCGCAGGGCGCTTCGTTTACAATGCCCGCGGTTAAAAACCCGAGTCATCCTGGCCTTAAGCTTAGCCAGGTTGTCGCTGACGATACCGGTAACCCGCTGTCAGCGTAATCGCCGCGATGTTTAGCATCGCTCTAACGACCAATTATCGAGAATTTCGTGGAAATCAATCCTTACCTAGTCCGCATAAAAGACCTCAAGGAGCGCACCGACGTTCTGAGGGGGTACCTTTGACTACGATACACGCAAGGAACGTCTGATTGAAGTTGAGCGTGAGCTCGGGGACGCTAAGATCTGGGATGAACCTGAATATGCGCAAAAACTGGGTCAGGAACGCGCTTCCCTTGAAGCAATAGTACACACGATTGACCAGCTTGATGGTGGCCTGCGTGACGTTGCAGATTTGCTTGAATTAGCGGCCGAGGAAGCTGACGAAGACCTGTTGACTGAGGTCGAAGCTGACCTGAGCCAACTGGATCAGCAGCTCAAAAAGCTCGAGTTTCGTCGCATGTTTTCCGGCGAGATGGATCCAAACAATGCCTACCTCGACATTCAGTCCGGCTCTGGTGGCACCGAGGCCCAGGATTGGGCGGAGATGCTGCTGCGCATGTACCTTCGATGGGGCGAGTCTCGCGGGTTCAAGACGGAAGTGATGGAGTTATCTGATGGTGATGTCGCGGGGATAAAGGGTGCGACTGTGCACTTCGCGGGTGATCACGCTTATGGTTGGCTGCGTACAGAAACGGGCGTCCATCGTCTGGTACGCAAATCACCCTTTGACTCCAGCAATCGTCGGCATACCTCCTTTGCATCGGTATTTGTCTCGCCGGAGCTGGATGACGATATTGATATCGCCCTGGACATGAATGATGTCCGTGTCGATACCTACCGCGCCAGTGGTGCGGGTGGCCAGCACGTTAACAAAACAGATTCGGCGATTCGCCTGACGCACATTCCCAGTGGCATCGTCGTGCAGTGTCAAAATCAGCGTTCTCAGCATAAAAACCGTGATCAGGCCATCAAGCAATTGAAGGCCAAACTCTACGAGATGGAAGAGCTCAAGCGCCGCGCCGAAATGGACGTCATCGAATCGACCAAGTCGGATATCAGTTGGGGCAGCCAGATAAGGTCCTATGTACTGGATTCAGGTCGAATCAAAGACTTGCGCACTAACGTCGAGACATCAAATACGCAAGGTGTGCTGGACGGGGACCTGGACCAGTTTATCGAGGCAAGTCTGAAACAGGGCTTGTAAATCAATACACTCAGCAATAAAAAGCAATGTAAGCGGATTATTTAACGCAACAGGCAGCACCATGACCGAAGAACAACAGCATCCACACTCGGAAGACGAAAACGAAATCATCGCCCAGCGACGTGCCAAGCTCGGGGAGCTGCGTGAAAGGGGCAACGCATTTCCGAATGACTTTCGGCGTACGGACTTGGCGACGGCACTGCATGCTGCCCACGAATCCAAAAGTAAGGACCTACTTGCTGCCGAGCCCATAGAAACCAAGATTGCTGGTCGAGTCATGCTACGCCGCGTGATGGGTAAGGCAAGTTTTGTGACGATCCAGGATCGCAGTGGTCGAGTGCAAGCGTATGTTCGAGAAAGTGATGTCGGCGAGACCAGTTATCGGGAGTTCAGCAAGTGGGATATCGGTGACATAGTGGGTGTTACCGGCGTCATGATGAAAACCAACAAAGGCGAGCTGACTGTCCATGCCAGCCAAGTGCGCTTATTGACCAAATCGCTGCGGCCGTTGCCGGAAAAACATGCCGGTTTGACCGACACCGAAACCCGCTATAGGCAACGATATCTGGATTTGATGATGAATCAGGAGTCCAGAGACGTCTTTGTTAAGCGTTCGCAGATCATCAACGGTATTCGGCAATTCTTTATTGAACGGGAATTTATGGAAGTCGAGACGCCAATGATGCAAGCCATTCCCGGCGGTGCGACGGCCGCACCCTTTGTCACCCACTACAATGCCCTGGGTATCGACATGTATTTGCGGGTTGCACCTGAGCTGAACTTGAAAAGATTGGTTGTCGGCGGATTTGAGCGAGTCTTTGAAATCAACCGCAACTTTCGTAACGAGGGAATGTCCACCAAGCACAGCCCTGAGTTTACGATGCTGGAGTTTTACTGGGCCTACGCTGACTTCAATGAGCTTATGGATCTGACCGAAAACCTGTTTCGCGAGGTCGCGTTGCAGGTCTTGGGTACCACTCGGTTTGTTTATAAAGATGCCGAGCTCGACTTTGGCTTGCCATTCAAACGAATGACGATGGCAGAGGCGATCGTTGAATATAATCCGACGATCACTACAGCACAGCTTAGTGACTTGGTCGAAGCGCGCCAACTCGCCAAATCACTGGGTCTGGAGCTCGACAGTGCCTGGGGTATCGGCAGGCTGGTCATGGAAATATTTGAGGCAACCGTTGAAGAACGAGTGACTCAACCCGTATTTATCACCCAGCACCCTATCGAGGTTTCGCCGCTGGCACGCCGTAACGACCAACACCCTGACATGACCGATCGCTTTGAACTGTTTTGTATGGGACAAGAGATTGCTAACGGCTTCTCCGAGTTGAACGACGCCGAAGATCAGGCTGAACGATTCAGACAGCAGGTAGAGGCGAAGGATGCCGGTGATGAGGAAGCCATGCATTTTGATGACGATTATGTGACTGCTCTTGAGTACGGACTGCCGCCCACAGCTGGTGAGGGTATCGGTATCGACCGCCTGGTGATGCTGCTGACTAACTCCGCGTCTATCCGTGATGTCGTGCTTTTCCCGCATATGCGACCGAAGCACTGACGGCTGCACCCTTAACGGCAAAAACCAATTCAAAAACCAAGGCAAAAACCAAGGCAAAAACCAAGGCAAAAACATTAACGGTCGAAACCTTGATGAAAGAGAATGGATACTGGGCTTTGGTGTCCTGTACCACTTAGCGGTAGCCAATTATGATTAGATCACCGTCACTGCTGCATGCGTTGATTTGTTTTAGTGTTGTTGTCGGCATGATCTCCAGTGGTCTGTTCTTCTTCAATATTAGCCTGCACAGCATCATTTTCCTGGCGATGGTCTGGGTTGCAGTCAATGCCCGATTGTTGGGCCATGATTATGCAGCTATTCAGTCAATGATGAGTGAGGCCATCACTCGAGCCTTGCCGGCCATCTATATTTTTCTGTTGATTGGCATGGTGATCGCAAGCTTCATGCAAAGCGGCACTATCGCCACTCTGATCTATTACGGATTAAGCTGGATCGACCCCAGTTTGTTTCTGTTTACGGGTCTGCTTTTGTGTTGCCTGATGTCGCTGGCGACGGGGACTTCCTGGGGTACGGTGGGGACTCTGGGTGTTGTATTCATGGGTATCGGCGCAGCGTTAGGGATGCCCTTGGCACTGGTTGCCGGCATGGTTGTCTCTGGCGCGACCTTTGGTGACAAGATGTCGCCGGTTTCTGATACCACGAATCTCGCCGCTATGAGTGCCGAGTCGGATCTGTATGAGCATATCAAGACGATGCTTTACACCACAGTTCCGACTCTGTTGTTGACACTGTTGGTGATGCTTTGGTTGGGATATCGCCAAACCGGTCAAGCATTACCAGAAGTTGAGATTCGGGAGATACAAGCAGCCTTAAGCTCAAGTTACGGTCTTAACCCGCTGATGACCCTCTTGCCACTATTGGTCATGATCATTCTGAGTGTCCGCCGCGTATCGCCTCAGGTCAGCATGACCATGAGTGTCCTGGTGGCGCTATTAGTCGCTGTTTTTTATCAGGGTGTGAGTATTGCTGAGGTCATGAATGCTCTGTGGAGTAATTCCGAGGGTACGACCGGTGTTTCAGACATCGACAAATTGCTGGGTCGCGGCGGTATCAGCAGTATGAGCTGGACACTATTGCTATCGATCATGGCGCTCGCGCTCGGTGGCATATTGTTTAAGACCAGTATTCTTGAGGTATTGCTGGCGGGTTTAATTAGTCGAGTGAAAAGAACAGCTTCGCTAATCGCGCTGACAATCGCCTCCGGGTTTGTAGGTAATATCGCTATGGGCGAGGCATACATCAGTATCATTCTCAATTGTCAGCTGTTCTCTGATGCCTATAAGAAGCGAGGATTGGCGTCGAGCGTGCTATCGCGGAGTGTCGAGGAGGGTTCGACAGTGACCACCAGCCTGATTCCCTGGACCACCGCTGGCGCTTTCTATGCGGTCACGTTGGGTGTGCCGGTACTGGACTACATACCCTATGCATTTTTTAACTGGCTCAATCCACTAGTATCTATTGGTATGGCAGCACTGGGCGTTGGACTGGTGAAAGCCAGGTTGGGCAAATGAAAATCGACTCTGACCTGGTTTGACAGCGATTCCATTGGCGTTGAGGCGCTTTGGCGAGTGTCGTGCCAAGGCATTGAGCCACAAATCTCATACAGGTACTGCATGTGAATAATCACGGTAATCCGCTGATTGTCGCGCTGCTGATTGTCTCGGCCATCGGGCTCTTGCTTGTCATTCAGTTCGGGATCATTGCCGTCACCTTTGAGAAACTGGGCATTTCAAGTACCGGTGCAGTGCTACTGTTATTAGGCTCAATTATCGGCAGCTTTATCAATCTGCCACTCTTCAGCCTAAAAGCCGACAAGCCTCGCCGCGAAGTAGATTCCTGGTTGTATTTACTCCTGGGTCTCCGGCCCAGGCTGGACTTTTCAAGGACCATTGTCGCTATCAACATTGGCGGTGGCTTGATCCCTGTAGTGTTTAGCGTCTATCTGACGCTGATGATGGACTTGAGCCTTATTGAGCTTTTATGGGTCGTCGGCATAGTGACCTTGATCAGCTATCTAACCAGTCGGCCGGTAGAAGGCGCAGGCATCATGATGCCGATGCTGGTCGCGCCCTTGACTGCAGCCATCTTCGCAATGCTGGTCAATCCCAACCAAAGCGCTCCGCTTGCCTATGTAGGTGGCACGCTAGGGGTACTTATCGGTGCCGATCTATTGCGAATATTGGATGTTCGACAACTGCGAGCACCCATCGCCGCGATTGGTGGCGCTGGCACCTTTGATGGCGTGTTTATCACCGGCATCATCGCCGTGTTGCTGACGGGTTAGTGCGAAAATCTTAGCCGTTGAAGGATGTTGTTGGATCAAAACGTATCCAGACTCCTTCGCAATGCTGGTTCTACCTGTATTTTTATCGAGACCTTGAGTCCGGTCAGCCTACATCGAAAGTAAGAGATGCCAGCCTGCTCAAGACCAGGCACGTTATTGGGGTGTGCCGGTGCTTCAAAATGCAGAGTTCTTTGTTAGCCGAACCTGTTCGTCGGAAAGTTGCTGCTGCAGACTTAATTGCGGCTGAGCCCCTGATCTGAATCATGTGCCCGTGTCTCCTGCGGTCATTATCCTGCCGCTATGAGTAAGCAGCTATCCGTCAGTGCTGTCAGAAGTCCCCGATTTTCATGGATTCTTAGGAGGCGACATCATGCAGTTTAGAAGCAAACGTTTAAAGGCGATCGGCTGCGAAAGAAGGAACCTGAGCCGCGTGTTTCTGAGCCGCTTGTCTCTAAGCCGGTTGATTTTTAACCGCTTATCAATGCCCCTTTCGATAGCGGGTATGCTCCTCGTCAGCACAGGATTCACCAGCGGGGCGCTGTTCGCCCAGGGACCTGGTGGTGCAGGCGGAGGTGGCTATAGCGCACCTGCCGGCAACGTGACTCGATCCCAGGACAGGGATCGTCTTCGAGATCCAAGTTCCCATGCTGATCAGGCGATCGATAGAACGCGAGATCGGGATCGAACACGAGATCGATTGGATACCCGTATGATGGAGCGCGGGCATGAGATGCAGTCGCGAATGGAGGCGCTTGAACAAGCAGAGAACAATCGAGAGCGCATGACGATCATGGCAAAGAATATGGAGATGATGAGCGCTCAGATGAAAGAAATGCACAAGATGATGGGTCGCCGGGGTATGGGAGCCGGTGCCATGGAGCAAAAGCATATTAGTATGATGACTCAACAGTTGAACCAGATGACCGAACGATTGAGGCAGATGGAGCGGGAGATGGCGCGTGATATGGAGCGAGAGACTTCGCAGGAGAGGGAGCGAGAACAGACGCGAGAACAGACACGAGAACAGTAATAATCGGCTGTTAGGCGTTAACCCAGGCCTGAAAATTTTCAACATTCAACATTCAACATTCAACATGACACATTTATCGCTTTATCGTATCGCTTTATCG
>JAYODE010000022.1:54288-59422 GCA_038106185.1 Gammaproteobacteria bacterium
CTTCTAAGGCTTCCTCATATCTCAACGGAGGGATAGTGCCATGACGAGAATATTGCTGCTAGTGTTCACCACCTCGCTGTTACTGGGTTGTGGGCAAGGTCAAGTCTCGAACAAGGATGAGGGTGCTGGTTCGATCGAGAGCTCGCTGACCGAGGATACGCGGGCTGAAGAGACGCTGGTTGAAGAAACGCTGGTTGAAGAAAAACTGGCTGAGGCTGAGGATTTTGCGACTGAAGAGGTCGGTAAAGCCATCGAGGCGTTAAAGGAAGGTATCGATGAGCCTCTTGCGGAATCCGTGACAGCAACTGTGACTGCAACTGTGACAGCAACTGTCACAGCAGCAGAAACAGAGTCCTCAGCGCTTCTCGATTCAGCCAGAGGTAGCGCCAGCGCCGTCGCTGAGGAGGTTAAGAAGGTTGCAAGCCAAGTCGCTGAAAGGGCGAGCGAGACGTCCACCGAGGTCGTGAAAAAAGTCAAGGCAACCGCGGCTGACCTGATGGCCGACGCCAATAAAATTGACGAAGAAGAAGGTCAAACTCCAGAGAAAAAGCCAGACGAGGACTGACTCAACAGACCGCGACAATCTCGTGGTAATGACGCTGTCCGTTTATCGTCAACCAGAACTCGTCGTTGACCCGTCGCCCCAGTAGTGCCTTACCTAATGGTGCCGCAGGCGTGATCACGACAATTTCCTGATCGTCGATGTTTAGTTTCAAGCCGCCGGCCCTGGGTCCAAGAAACAGCCAGCGCCGAGCGCCCTGAGAGTCAGCCAGACATACTAAGGCACCGACAGAGATCTGCGGATCGAGAGTCAGAGGATGGCCTGTAAGGGCCTCAAATGCCGCAATATCCAGACGGCACTCAAGGACTCTCAGCGACTGGCCATGAGCCAGATAAGCTGCCTCAAGTCCTAAGGTGTCATACTTGTTCTCTGCCACGTTTTCCGTGTGGGTTGCAGTCTCGCGTGCTTGATCTGCCGCCTGTTGCGCCAGGTGCGCGACCCGTGCCAGCTCTGCCAGAATAGCCTTTAAGACAAGCAATCTATCCATGTGTAGTCGATGTTCCAGCTTGTGTGTTAACAGCGAAGTTTGATGCGTGACGAGTCCTTCAGGTTAACACTGACGTGAATCGTGAGGGACGCTTATTTTTGATCAACCATACCGCCAGTCCAGACCCTATGTTGACGAGGCTGAGTGGACTAGCCTAGTCTGTGAAAAGTCCGGTTAGCCAAAAAGTCCAGCCTACTAGGCTGCTGGCAGTATCGGGACCAAGGTGTTGAGCGGTCGTTGAACAGTCGGTGAAAAGTTGGTGATGGCTTGATGACCAGTTTATGATCAGTTCAAGAACAGGTGTCGATAGGCCCCGCCAGATCTGATTGACAACCATGACCCTATCCATTGAGTCAGACCCAACAGGTCAGCGGCTTGAGGCAACGACAGCCGGTACCAGTAGTAGGTGATAAACAGGTGATAGCCAGGTGATAAAAAGATGAAGAACGCTCAGAGTGCGCCGTACATTGACCAGGGCAATGCGCTGGCCGCCGTCGATGTGGAAACTCGTGCCAATGGTGAGATTATTCTGCGGAGTCCTTACCTATGCGGAACGGCGCCGGTCAGCACGGCTCATCTGCTGCTTGAGCAAGCCGCCCAGTTTCCGCAGCGAACGCTGATAGCCGAGAAGCAGGGTGATGGTTGGCGACATCTCACCTATGCACAGGCAGTTGAGGGCTGCCGCCATGTTGCTCAGTGGTTGCTTAACGAAGGCGCTTCTATAGAGCGGCCGCTGGCGATCTTGTCGAACAGTTCGATAAACCATTTTTTGATGGCTTGGGGCGCGATATTTGCTCGCGTTCCCTATGTACCTGTCAGTACCTCTTATTCTTCTGTTCCGGGAGCCTACCCTAAGTTGGATGCTGTTTTGCAACGGGTACGGCCGGCATTCATCTACTCAGAAGATTTCAATGGTCAACGTGAAGCACTGGAACAGATAGATTTCGAAGTGGAGAGCACTCAGCTGATCTCTGCAGCAACTTCTCGTGCTGGGTTAATGTCTGCCTGGTCTGTCACCCATTTTGTCAACTTGACGCAGACCCCTGTCACTGACGCGGTAGAGCAGAGTATTGCCAAAATCAGTCACGACACTATCACTCGTTATATGTTTACTTCTGGTTCGACCGGTATGCCGAAGGGCGTGATTCATACCCATGGTATGGCCTGTGAAATGCTGGCATCTGCCGCTGGAATTCGCGAGAGTGTGAATCTTGAGTATCCGCGGGTACTCGACTGGATGCCTTGGAGTCATGTAGGTGCGGGTGTGATGCGTATTTCCAGCATGATCAGCGCGGGTGGTTCCATCTATCTGGATACCGGCAAGCCAGTGCCAGCTGAGTTTGGTAAAACCATCGAGAATATCAAGTCGGTCAAACCCACCTCTTTTGCCGGAGCCCCCTTGGGCTGGTCAATGTTGGTTGATGCCCTCGAAGCCGATGAGGGATTCGCGAGTATTTTTTATGAAAATATACGCGCTATGCAAGCTGGCTCGGCAGCAATGCCGGCATCTTTGGCCGAGCGGATTCAGGCATTGAACGTCAAATATACGGGTTATCGATTCCCCTTTGGAACTTCGTTAGCTTCAACTGAAGTGCAGTGTGGGCTGAGTCGCTACTGGGTCTGTGAGCGAACCGATGTGACTGGATTACCGGTGCCTGGAGCTGAAATTAAACTCATTCCCTTCGGTGATAAATATGAATTGAGGGTGCGTTCAAAAGGCACTACACCTGGATATCTGAATGATGCGATAAAGACCCAAGAGAGTTTTGATGAGGAGGGATTTTTCAGAATGGGTGATGCGGTTCGCTTTGCCGATTCCAACGATCCTGCTCAGGGGCTGTGTTTTGCCGGTAGAGTAGCAGAGGAGTTCAAGCTGATAACGGGAACCTGGGTCGCGGCAGGAACCTTAAGGTCTGAAGCGGTTGCCAGTGCGTCGCCTTATATCCGTGACGCGGTGGTTTGTGGCCTGAATCAGGATTATGTGGCGCTTTTACTTTGGCCTAATCTAGCAGCCTGCGAGAGTCTCGCGGGCACGGATGACCCAGAAAAAATTGTCAGATCCGCCGCTGTCATCGAGGCTATTCGCGCCGGGTTGGCCGCGCACAACGCGCGTAACCCGGGGTCTTCGCAAAGATTCAAGCGCTTTCGGCTGTTATCTGTGCCACCGGATCCCGGTGCCTATGAAATTACCGACAAGGGCTATATCAACCAAGGCGCTGTGCAGTCTCATCGTCGTGCAGAGGTCGACAGTCTGTTTCTGCCTCAACTTGAAGATTCCGTCATCGAGCTGGTTTAAATCAGGATTGTTAGAGTTGAAACATTTCAGCGAAGATTTATCGAAACCGTTTTCAGACAGACGATAGACTCTGGACGTGATTGCTGACCAAGACCCCGGGTTTGGAGCACAATAATGAAGTACGCCGGCGGATGTCATTGCGGACGAGTTAGGTTTGAAGTTGAGACCAGTGAACCCCTCGTGTGTCATGAATGCAACTGTTCCATCTGTTCAAAAGCAGGCTATCTCCATTTAATCGTGCCTTTGAGCCAGTTTCGACTAGTCTCTGGCAGTGACAGTATTACCACCTATACTTGGGGTTCCGGGGTTGCCAGACACACTTTTTGTCGAGTCTGTGGCGTGAAATCCTTCTACACGCCGAGATCAAATCCAGACGGCGTGGATATTAATCTTCGCTGCCTGGAGCCGATACCCACTGAGTTGACGATTGAGCCATTCGATGGTCAGCATTGGGAAGATAATGCCCATACGTTGGCACATTTGAGTCAAGTTACGGCGGCGTCTTTAAGCAAAACGAAATAGCCAAAGAGTCGTTTCTTCAGCCCCTAGATGAGTGGAGGTTAACATGCAGGGTTTTCCCCATCGTTACCAGGTGACCGCGAAAGGAGATCCATCGGAAAAGCTCAGCGTTGAAAGTCCCGGATTGCAAACCCTGGAATCAGCAGCGCCTGTGGAGTTTGGTGGCCCCGGTGGCAAATGGTCACCGGAAACACTACTAGTTGCGGCCGTTGCTGACTGCTTTTTACTCACCTTTCGAGCGATAGCGCTGGCCTCGAAGTTGCCGTGGGCTGGACTGACCTGCCGAGTTGAGGGTGTTCTTGACCGTGAAGATGGCGTAACCCGATTTACGAGATTTGATATTAAGGCGGAACTGGTCATAACCCAGGCGTCAGATGAGAAGATTGCCTTGAGGTTGCTGGATAAAGCAGAAAAAAATTGTTTAATCACGAACTCACTGTCTGCTGAGGTGAGTCTGTTGGCTGTCGTGACGTTCTAGTGACAGGGTAAAGGACTAGCGAGGGCGCGAAATTTTGAAGCGGATCAATGTTGTAGGCACCAGTGGTAGTGGCAAATCGACATTCAGTCGAGACTTGGCGCGCGCGATAGGTGTTCGCCATATTGAGATGGATGCGATCTATTGGCAGGCAGACTGGCGTGGATTGGATGATGACTCGTTTGCCGAGCAGCTTAATTGGCAGTTGCAAGAAGGATCCTGGGTACTAGACGGAAACTACACTAGAACCATCGAATTGAAGTGGTCGTTGGCGGATACCGTGATCTGGCTTGACTATAGTTTTGGCAGAACACTTCTCCAAGTCGTGCTGCGGTCCTTTCGACGTGCGCTCTCGAGTGCTGAGATCTGGCCAGGTACCGGTAATACAGAGACGCTGTATCGAAGTTTTTTTTCCAGAGATTCGGTGATTCTTTGGATGCTCAGCAACTATCACAGTAATCGAAAAAAATATCTGGCTCTGATGTCTTCGCCGCGGTTTTCCCATATCAATTTCGTAAGGATTAAACGACCGTCTGAAGCCGCGGAAATGATTCAAAAAATGCAAGTGGAAACATGCTAGGGGGATCTCCTTGAAGCCGGAACTTATAGGCGAAAAATACGACCGAATCGCGCTCTGGTGGCATCAGCAGCATGATAAATCTGAATATGGCTTAAAGCAGCTCGAGAGGGCCCTGGGATTTCTCACTGCCGCCAGTCAGGTTTTGGATGTCGGGTGTGGCGCGGGTGGCCGGTTTGTTCGATTGATGGAGGCCAGAAATCTGCGGGTGACTGGCG
>JAYODE010000023.1:0-16986 GCA_038106185.1 Gammaproteobacteria bacterium
AAGAAGATAGTAGGACCGCGCTTGGCAGTCGCCACCCTGGAACAGACAAGGAGACGAAATAAGGCGACAAAAAGTCGATTTCCGCAATGCGCCACGACCTTTAGACTGAAAGCCCTAATGGCATTCAGTCAGGTTGCCCAGACGATGTTGAGTGAGCGACTGGCGCTTTTTTGTCACGCGAAGATTTAGGTTTCTAGACGCCTTGGTAACCTGTCAGAAACCCAAGAGCTAGCTGCTGGTTCGTTTTTCCAACAAACCGATGATGTCGCCCAGCAACTTGTCGGTGCTGGTTTTACTGAAGGATTGCGCCAGAATGTTGGTGATTTCCTTATTCATGGACGTGTTGTTTGCTTTAGCACTGCGTTTAATCTTCTTATGCATACTTGGAGTTAGACGCAATACAAACTTGACCTGTTCTTCTTCTGCCACGAGACTCGACCTCTACCACTGATATCTGTGTATCTTTTTTGTACAGAGAAGATACCAGCACACCACCCCTGAAAGCCAGCGCAATATGGCATTATGCATAAAAATTCTCACGCGACTCTATCAACAAATTCAAATTCCTGATGGTATGCTGCAACCAAACCTTGCATCCTGGAATCAGCGTTTGAGCAGTGCCCCCTCAGTATCGCGCGCGCAACTAGTGAATATCGCCTGGCCGATTATTTTATCTAATCTATCCACGCCATTGTTAGGTCTGGTAGACACAGCAGTAATCGGCAACCTGGGTAACGCGGCGCTCATCGGTGCCATTGCTGTGGGCGGCATGATTTTCAGCTTCCTCTATTGGGGCTTTGGTTTTTTACGCATGGGCACCACCGGTCTGGTGGCCCAATCAATGGGTGCCTCTCAGCCGAGTCAGGCAAGGGCCACTTTTTATCGAGCGCTATTATTAGGCACCAGCATCGGCATGCTGTTACTTATCGCCCAGTCCCCTGTGCTGGCACTTGCCTTGAGCCTGATAGATGGCAGCGAGGCTGTCGAGTCTGCAGCCTTGAGCTATTGTCAAATTAGAATTTGGGGCGCGCCCATCAGTCTGGCATATCTGGCTGTCATGGGTTATTTACTTGGCATACAACAAACTCGCGCACTACTGGCGCTACAGTTGATTTTAACCGGCACCAACATTGTTCTTGACCTGCTGTTCGTCGTCGTCCTCGACTGGGGTGTGCCAGGCGTTGCTGCTGCAACTCTGCTTGCTGAAGTCCTGGCGATGGCCGCGGGCCTGTTGCTCGTGAGACACCATCTGCGCAAACAAGGCGTATCGTTGCAAGTCTCTTGGCAAGACCTGCTGGATTACAGGGCACTAAAGAGAATGCTGATAGTCAATCGCGATATCATGTTGCGTACTCTGTGTTTGATTTTTGCATTTGCTTGGTTTACCAACGAGGGGGCCAAATCCGGCGACGTCATTCTGGCCACCAACGCCATTCTGATGCAGTTTGTTGCCTTCTCTGCGTTTTTCCTCGACGGCTTTGCGCTGGCGACGGAGACCATGATAGGCAAGGCAACCGGACGCCAAAATGCAGACGAGATCAATCAGATACTTGTCTTCAGCGCAGAACTTGGGTTCAGCACCGCCTTCATGCTGGCTGCGACCTTCTGGCTGAGCGGCAGCACTGTTATCTCGGTGCTCACTAACGCCGAGGCGGTGAGGTCTAGTTTTGAGATTTACTGGCTCTGGGCAGTATTTGCGCCACCCGTGTCGGTCGCTTGCTATTTAATGGACGGCGCTTTTATTGGCGCGACTCGCACCGCTGAGATGCGCAATGCCATGATGCTATCGCTGCTACTGTATCTGCTGGCGTGGTGGTGCTTTCAAGGCCTGGCGAATCACGGCTTGTGGCTCGCCCTGTATATTTATTTCGTGGCTCGTGCCCTCAGCCTGGCAATCTACCTGCCAAGATTGAAACTCTTTACTGGTACCGACTGGCGTTAATTATTAGACTCAGACTCTCATTTCATACTCAAGGCTCGCTCAACGCTCAGTCAACTCTCATTCAATAGCCATTGGCTAGCAACTTAACCGCTCAGAATCTTAAAACGGAGAACTCATGAAACTCGCCACCAGCATGCACTATTCTTCAGGCTTTATTGGTGCCACAAAAGAATTGGTTGAATTGGAAAAAGCCGGTCTGGATGTCGTCTGGATCCCAGAGGCTTACTCCTTTGACGGCGTCAGCGCCATGGGCTATGTCGCGGCAAAAACCGAGCGCGTTGTGATCGCCTCTGGCATTCTGAACATCTACAGCCGCACCCCCACGCTGTTAGCCATGACCGCCGCAGGCGTCGATGCTCTGTCTGAAGGTCGTTGCATGCTTGGGCTTGGTGCATCCGGCCCACAGGTGGTCGAGGGCTTTCACGGCGTACCGTATGATGCACCACTTACCCGTATTCGAGAGATAGTCGATATCTGTCGAATGGTGTGGAGACGAGAAGAAAAACTGAACTACCAGGGTAAAAAGTATCAGATTCCGCTGCCAGCAGATCAAGGTAGCGGTCTTGGCAAGGCGTTGAAGATCATTAACCACCCCTACCGCAGTGAGATCCCCATAGCGCTCGCCACCCTGGGTGAGAAAAGTGTCGAGATGACCGCTGAAATTGCCGATGCCTGGCTTCCCGCCTTTTACATGGCGGAAGGTGCTGATGCTGTCTGGGGCGATGCACTCAGAGTCGGCAACGCCAAGCGTGACCCCGGTCTACCGCCGCTGGAAATCTATGCCGGCGGTTCTGTGGCGGTAGGCCAGGGACTTGAGTCTTATCGGGATATGGCTCGACCCAATATCGCGTTGTACGTCGGCGGCATGGGCGCCAAGGACAAGAACTTTTACAATCAGGTGTTCCGCAAATATGGTTATGAGGACGAAGCCGAGGAGATCCAAAATCTCTACCTGTCTGGCCGCAAGTCGGCTGCAGAGGCAGCGATTCCTCAGTCTTATCTGGACGCCACTTCGCTCGTGGGTGATGAAAGCTTTATCCGGGATCGTTTGCAGGTCTACCGGGAAGCCGGTGTAACCTCATTGAGTGTTGCTTTTCTCGGCACCACAACCGCTGAAAGGGTTAAAAATTGTGATGCCTTGAAAAATATTCTTGAGAAAATCTGAGACCTCAACGCCGGCAATTTCCGTCGAGCAATGCCAGTCAAGCGAGTGGCTTCAAGCGCAGGATGTCAGGCCTTGAAGCTACTCGCTCAAAAACCTGCATCAAAAATTTGCTGGCCGCCGTCTGCTGGGTCCATCGAACATGCTTTCCAGCGTCTATTGGTTTAACATTCGCTCCTCACTCACGAAGGTAAACTCTCGATGATTTCTAAAGAAATACACCTAAAGTCTCGTCCCACCGGCTTACCCACAGCCGCTAACTTCGCCCTGGTGGAGCGAGAAATCGGCGAACCTGGTGCCGGTGAAATTCTTATTCAGAATCTGTATCTGTCTGTGGATCCCTATATGCGCGGCCGAATGGCACTGGCGTGGCCATTGGACGAGGTCATGATTGGTGGTGCCCTGGGTCAGGTGATCAAATCAAACAACCCTCAATTCCAGGTAGGGGATCATGTGACGCATGGTCTCGGCTGGCGCGAATATGCTCTCTCTAATGGCGAGGGTGTCAATCACATAGATCCTGGGCTTGCCCCTTTGTCTGCCTATCTGGGTGTGATGGGCATGCCGGGGCTGACCGCCTACGGTGGCCTGTTGGTGACCGGAGAATATAAGCCAGGAGAAACGGTATTTGTATCAGCTGCATCTGGCGCAGTCGGCAGCCTGGTTGGTCAGATCGCCAAAATTCACGGCAGCACAGTCATTGGCAGTGCCGGCAGCGATGACAAGGTCGAGATGCTGAAGACCTCTCTGGGGTTTGATCATGCCTTCAACTACAAGACGGCAAATCCGCTCGCGGAGCTACGCAAAGCTGCACCGCAAGGCATTGACATCTATTTTGAAAACGTCGGCGGACCCCAACTCGAAGCGGCCCTGACACATCTTCGTCCCTATGGGCGCATTCCTATCTGCGGCATGATTTCCACCTATAACGACGGTGCTACTCAGACTCCAGGTCCGCGCAATCTCACTGAGACCATTTACAAACACATTACCTTAAAGGGGTTCGTGGTTTCTGCCTTTGTCGACCAGCAGGCGCAATTTTTAACAGACATGAGTCGTTGGATTGCCTCGGGAGAAGTCAAATACAGCGAAACTATTTTTGATGGCATCGATAATGCGGTCACAGCCTTTGAGGGATTATTCCAGGGCGCCAATAACGGCAAGATGCTGGTCAAGCTCGCCAACAGCTAAACCTCAAGCCAATTGTCGTAGCAAAAAAAAGGCCTGTAGAAGGCCTTTTTTTTGCTCCAGCGGTTTCAACATCAAGCCAGCGAAGCCCAAGCATTCGCCGAGTTATCGCCGCTATTTAGATGGCATTCGCTCTCATTGGGTAGCCGCTTGCAGTTGCGGTCTTGCCCATGATTGGCCTTGCATGCGTTTGTCTGGAACGTCAAGTCAGGATACCCGTCCGCTAAGCCGATCAGCAGCATTCAGACGCAATGCACCACAATTGCCAGCCGTGCGCTGGCAGGTTATAAATCCGGCATTTCATGTTTCCACAAAAAAACGCATCGATCGTGCCAGAGAGGCGAATGAAACGCCATGACTGACCTACCTGATATGACGACCTGGGCGATGCACCGCTCATTGTTATTCTCAGTCTATTTGCCCGCCTTTTTAATGTCTGTTTGCCAGGGTAGTGTTCTACTTATCATTCCCCTTTACGCGCTCGACATGGGTGCCAGTGCAGGCGTCGCCGCCTTAGTCTTCTCAATTCGAGGCTTGGGCAATATGACTGCAGACATTCCGGCAGGCTATGCGACATCACGACTTGGCGACAAGCACACCATGCTGTTGGGTATCGGTATCATGATCGCCTCAGGGCTATTCGCCAGTCAGGCTGAGACTAGTCTTGACCTGGCCATCGCTGCATTTTGCTTCGGCGTTGCGGTTGCCACCTGGCTGCTCTCCCGTTTGACTCATATCAGTGACGCTGCACCTGTTCATCTGCGCGGCCAGGCTGTATCAACCATGGCCGGCATACAACGCTTTGGTAGCCTGTTAGGCCCAGTCGCAAGCGGATTGGCTGCAGATCAGTTTGGCTTTAACTGGGTTTTTGTTGGTATCAGCGGCGTTGCTTGCCTCGCCTTTGGCTTTATTGTGATTTCAGTCAAAACGAACACCGCGGGGCATCACGCCGAATCACCCTCAATGATTAAAATATTGCCGCATATTATCAGCGTCCATCAACGAATTTTTCTCACCGCCGGATCTGCGGTTCTCTGCCTCACCGTGCTGCGCGCAGGACGTTCCTTACTTATTCCCTTATGGGGAGAATCACTGGGACTCAATACTACTGAGATCGGGCTGATAGTTGGTGCCGCTGCAGCCATAGACATGCTCCTGTTTCCATTTGCGGGATATATGATGGATAACTGGGGACGCAAATACGCCGCGGTGAGCTGCTTGGGCCTGTTGTCTATCGGACTATTCAGCATACCCTTTTCAACCAGCCTCTGGACTCTGCTGATTGCGGCCATGGTTGCTGGCGTCGGCAATGGCCTGGGCAGCGGCATCAATATGACCCTGGGTGCAGACTTCGCGCCACCGTCAGAGCGTGGCGAGTTTTTGGGCGTTTGGCGCCTGATGAGCGATATAGGCTCATTCGCTGGACCACTCTTTATGGGCTACACAGCCAGTTCTTTAGCGCTGGCCAGTGCTTTTACAGCGACCGCGTCGATGGGTGTTGTCGGCGTTTTAATCCTTGTTTTTACTGTCAGAGAAACGCTGGTCAAAAAGTCCTAATCGCTGCGAACGCCTGTTAAAGGATGAACAAACCCAAAAACAGAAAACCGCTGACAGCGATTCCGGCACTCAGCAAAGCGTAGGGCAACTGAGTTCTGACATGATCAATGTGATCAGTTGCCGCAGCCATCGACGCGACCACCGTGGTATCACTAATGGGTGATGCATGGTCTCCAAAAATCGCACCTGACAAGACTGCAGCGAGAAACAGTGATGTCGAAAGCTCCAGTGGCAAAGCAATCTGCATCGCCAAAGGAATCATTATCGCGAATGTCCCCCAACTGGTGCCGATCGAAAAGGCAATCACCGCCGAGACCAAAAACAGTAATGGCAGTAAAAGGAAAACGGGCAGGCTGTCCTGCACTAGCTGGGCGATGTAAAGACCGGTTCCCAACAGATTAGCGACGTCACCCATGGCCAGCGCTAACAGCAGGATTATCGCAACAGGCAGCAGACCACCTGCACCACGCAGAAACATCTGCATCAAATCACCGACACCATGCTTACCCTGTATGAGCACTAGCCCCCAAGCAACCGAGAGCGCGGCCACAACAGCCCAAAGTACAGCCGTCGAACCGGAGCCGGCACGCAGATCCCCATCACCCGTGACATAGAGCCCCAGGGGCATGCTAATGACCATCACGAAGATGGGTATCAGCATAAATCGCGCCTTATCTGTTGCATCGGCAACCTGCTGCTCGGCAATGATCGAAGGATCTATCATTGGCGTGGCACCAGGCCAGAGCATTAGGCCTCTTTCGGTACGATGCTGGGCGGCTTTCATGGGGCCTATATCCAGGTCCCAACGAATCACTAGCGCCGCCACCAGAATCGCAGCCAACGCATAAAAGTTAAATGCGATGGCACCGACAAATACCTCAACGGGGTTCTCTATCGCGGAGGATGCCAGCAATCCGATCACTACCGCACCCCAAGCATTCAAGGGAATCAAGATACAAATAGGCGCGGAGGTCGAATCGATAATATAAGCCAATTTCTCTCGCGAAATTTTATACTTATCGAACAGGGGCCTGGATATCGCCCCCGCCACCAGGAGGGTAATATTGGACTCAATAAACACTACCACGCCGATAAGAAATGCGAGCCACTTTGCATGCTTGGCTTGGCTTACCCATCGACGATGCTGCAGGTAGGCGATGAAGCCCCTGACGCCACCCACCTTTTCGATTGTCGCAATCAGGCCACCAATCAATAGCGTAAACAGGATAACTCTGGTATCACCGGGATCACCGAGCACAGCGACAATACCATCAAGGGCATGAGCGAGACCCTGCAATGGTTGTGCACCTTTTAAGAGACAAAAGCCCAGCCAGATTCCGACACCCAGAGAGAGGATAACCTGACGTGTCGATATCGCGAGAATAATAGCTAGAACTGGCGGTAAGGTTGATAACCAACTGGGCTCGTACATGCTGGATCCTGATATTCAATCTCCACCAGTCTACCTAAAAAGCGCAGCAAAGCGGTATTCATGGTTTCATTCAAAAACCTTCTATATACTCACTGGAGCCGCACAGTTACTCGGTGGACCCACCTAAAGATAAGAACTCACTGGCCTTGCATACCGAGTGATAAGATTTACCTACCCTGATGTAGATAAACATGAAACCACTGAATTACTATTTCATCGGCGCCGGTAGTTGGTTTCTGGCTTTTGGTATTCAATCGGTAGTCTTCGCCTGGTTAGTCACCATGGCGCTGAATGAAACAGCTGACAGAGTCGGTATCGCGCAGATGGCTTTTATGCTGCCAACCATGATCTTTGTGCTACTGGGTGGCAGTCTCGCCGACCACTATGGCGGCAAACGCATGGCCATCATCGGCCACATATTGGCGTCACTGGCACCGCTGTTTCTTGCGATGACCGTCCTAACGGGAGAGCTCACCTATACCAGTGTCATTATCTTCGCCGTCATCATGGGTACAGCCCAAGCACTGATCACGCCAGCTAGAGACGGATTACTGCCACTGGTAGCCGCTGGCAAGATCCAACGCCTGGTCGTGCAGGTGAGTATGATTCAGTTTGGCATACAAGCCTTTGGTTTTCTGATAGCCGCCTTCGCTGATGACCTGGGTGCCGCGACCATGTTGCTATTGCAAATGACTGCTCTTCTGATCGGCATGTTTGCCTTTATCAAACTCAAACTTCCTTACCAACCGCCTGCTAAAGCGGACAGCCACTTGTTCAAGCATATCGCCGAGTCAGTGAAAGAAGGCTTTCAGACGGTCAAAGCTTCACCAGACCTGCGTGTTGTGGCCTTTCAAAATATGGCAATGGGCACCTTTTTCATGGGCTCATACATAGTGACCATCCCGCTACTGATCCGCGAATTCTACCAAGGTGGCTCGGTGGAGTTGTCATGGCTTAACGGCGCCAACTCGGCGGGCATCGTCTTGACGATCTTGTATCTGATGCGAAAAGGTGACATCCAAAGACAAGGCCGAGCGCTTCTGTTAGCTCAGGGTTTCGGCTCTGTTGCGCTCGCCTGCGGAGGCTTAGGACTGGGATTTTACACCTTATTGGCCAGTGTTTTTGTCTGGGGCATGTGTGGTGGCTTCGCGCTAACCATGTCTCGGACCATCATGCAGGAAAGGGCACCAGAAAAACAACGCGCTCGCATCATGGCATTTTATTCATTTTCTTTACTGGGCGCGGTCCCACTGGGCGCCCTGCTTAGTGGCTATCTCGTGCGCTGGCTGGGTCCATCGGATGCGCTGCTTGTGTCCTGCTTCTCAATGCTGGTGTTTGTGCTCTTTACTTCGCTACGCTCGGTCCTTTGGGGGCTGGACGCCAAGTCAGCGACTAACGGATCAGAATGACCTGGGACTCGGCGGCTTTCGCAAATTTACGTCAGTTTATTACGCAACACCGCCGGTTACTCGTCATCACCGGCGCTGGCTGCAGTGCCGAGTCGGGGATTCCGACTTATCGAAACCACAGCGGCCAATGGCTTCGCAACCAACCAATACAGCACACTGACTTTATCAATCAGGCATCCGCCAGAAAACGGTACTGGGCGCGTAGCTTGGCAGGTTGGCCTGCAGTACATATAGCTCGACCGAATGATGCGCATCGAGCCCTTGCGGCGATGGAAGCACGTCAGCAGATTCCACTCCTGGTAACTCAAAATGTTGACCGCCTTCATCAAAAGGCTGGACAAAAGCATGTCATAGATCTCCACGGCCGGCTGGACCAGGTCATTTGTCTCGATTGTCATCAGGTTAGCGAGCGGGAAGCGATGCAACAGCGCCTGCTGTTGCTTAATGCGCTCACGCCCCCTGAAGCCCTGGCGCTCGCGCCCGATGGTGACGCCGACGTGGATGAACAATTAATTCGAGACCTTCAGGTACCTGACTGCGAGCGCTGCACCGGTATACTGAAACCAAACGTGGTGTTCTTTGGCGGCGCAGTCTCAAAACTCATCGTCGAGGCCATTACCTCGCAACTGGACCAAGTTGACGGCCTACTGATTGTTGGGTCATCGCTTTCGGTCTTTTCGGGTTTTCGCTTCTGCCGCCTGGCTCATCGAAATAGCGTTCCTATCGCCGCCATTAATCAGGGCAAGACTCGGGCTGACGACTTGTTTTCTGTCAAGCTTGAGGCTGATTGCAGCGCGGCATTGGCCGAGCTTGAACGGGTCAGCGGTTGTTAGAGACGCTGGTTGGCATCCGCAACCGAGGTCGCTTGCTTAACAGCCTAGTCGGCAGCAACTAGTCAGTGATGGCACCATAAATGATATTTTTCAGCTGCCCGCGAAAGTTAAAGGTGTTAGACGGCATTAACTGAGTCATGAAAATCACGGATAGATCTTCAACTGGGTCGACCCAAAAAATTGTTGACGCCGCACCACCCCAATAGTAATCACCTGAACTCGGCCCGCCTGAGGCGACTCGACCGAGCGTCGTCGCAAATCCTAAACCAAAACCTACGCCTTCGTAGGCCGTCTCAGAAAAACTGCCGATTGCCATCTGAGTCAGGTCCTGACCATTTTTCAGGTGATTTTCATGCATCATCGCCAGAGTGCGAGAGCCGATAATTCGAACGCCATCGAGTTCTCCACCACAACGGAGCATCTCAGTAAAACGATAATAGTCTTTGATGGTACCGGTCAGTCCACCGCCACCAGAGGAGAAGCTGGGTTTTGTCAGATAATTACTGGTCTGAGGATCGTCAATCAACCGCAGGCTCTTGTCTTTGTTACGGCTGTAATTTGCCGTGAAACGTGACTGTTTATCTGCCGCAACCCAGAAGCTGGTATCTGTCATACCAAGCGGTTTGAAAATATTTGCATCAAGATATTCGTCGAACGGCTGACCAGAGATGATCTCGACGAGTGCGCCACAGACATCTGTCGATAACGAATACAACCAATGCTCTCCCGGCTCATAGCGCAAGGGCACACTGGCCAGCTTTTCAATAAAGCTGCTGATGGTTTCTCCAGCACCGCGGTTGACCTTAAGCTGTCGATAAACCTTATCTACCGGGTGAGTGCTGGTGCCATAGGTCAATCCTCCACTGTGGTTCAGGACATGCCGCATGGTCATAGGCTGATTAGGAGATTTCGTACGCATGTCTGCACCCTCGCCGGAAACCCAGACCATCTGATCTGACCACTCAGGTATGTAACGTGACACAGGATCGTTTAACTGAAAAAAGCCACGTTCATAGAGCTGCATCAACGCAATCGAGGTAATTGGTTTGCTCATTGAATAAATGCGAAAGATGGCGTCTTCTGCCATCGGCTTGTCACGCTCAATATCCATTTGGCCAAAACTTCGAAAATAGGCGGCATGGCCGTGGCGTCCAACCAGCACCTGGCAACCGGCAATTTTTTTGGTATCTATATAGTTGCGCTTGATATGATCGCTGATCCACTCAAGGCGGTCTGCAGCTAGGCCAGCTTTCTCTGGTTCAATTCTCATGTGTTGCCCCAAGTGTCATCAGCAGGATGGTGTCTTTAGTTTTCCAACCGGAATCATGACATATTCCAGAATCGACAAACCAGCGTTGTTTTTGCCCTTACTGACTCCATAAAAATCTAACGCCTGAAAAGCCAACCCATACAAAAATTACCTCTTTCAAAACTTACACCTTGCAAACTTACATCTTGCAAACTTACATCTTGCAAACTTACACCTTGAAAACTAACGCATGAAATCAGTGGGTCTTTCGAGTTCATAGATAGCTTCACCGATAGCTTCAATTTTGCTCTGAAACAGCGCCTGGGCATCATAAAGTCCGCGATTATAGTAATAGCCGCCAAATGCTTCGGAGAAAAAATCGAGCATAAACTGTGCGTCAAAATGACCCAACTCCTGCTGTAATTCTTCGCTGAAGTACAATTGAATCTTGCGTACCAGGAGCTCTTTTTCGGCTTTGGTAAATTCAATATCTGTCATGCTAAACCCTCTTAAATGCCAGCAGGATTCACGGGCATTAATCATGAATAGGCAGTTGAATCGCCGCTCGCGGATAACCAAAGGCAACAGCTCGATCAATCAATTCAGCCAACTGGTCAGGCTGGACCCGAGCCTGTCGCGCCATAATCCACAGGTAGTCGCGCTTGTTACGACCTATAATGGTGTACTGATATTCCTGCCGCGGGCTTACCAAAGCGTTTTGCAGGGCGTCTTGCAAGGATTCTTGCGAGGGTTCTTGCGAGGATTCTTGTATATAGAGCACGAGATACTCGGCCTTGATCGGCCAGAATGGCTGCATTGACCAGGTGGCATTGGTGTTGGTATCCCGAACAAAACCGGTCGCGCGCATTTCCTGCACGGGTGCTGTTAAACTGCCGCGGCGATAACTGAAGATTGTTTCGATAGTCCCGTCGGCATTGCGCGCATAATACTCGTGGGGGCTGTATAGGTCCTTTTCGAGGGGCGTGGGGATGGTCGCCACCACAAACCAGCCACCCATAAACCTCTCAAGATCCAGGTTCGTCACTGTATCAAGCGGGGCTGTCGACTGATGACTACAGGCGATCAGGTTCATGACCAGAATGCCGCTCGTCACGGCTTTCGTCCAAGGCTTCATGACCGGCCTCTGCACTCGATCCACAAGCTTGGATCAGATTGGCGAGCTGACCTTCGAGTCATCAGGGGCCACTCGTAGATGGGGCTCACCGGACTGACAGTCCAGTCATTCGATCCTGTTCACGCCAGTCTTTGAGCAGGCGGAAAAACTTGATAGACCCGCCACCATACATATCGGAGAAGAACCCGCTTTTGTTCGCAGAATCACCTTCACTATTGTAGTAACCGGGCGTACATTCCTCGTAAAACCTTGCCCCCATACGCGCCATGCTGTGGACTTCACTGACATACTGAGCCTCGGCAGCCTCAGTCGCCTCGACAACCGACTTACCAAGGGCTCGAGTCTTCGCCAATATATAAGCGACGTGCCGCGCCTGCTCATTGAGGGCATGAGGCACATTGACGGTCACTGCCGTCTGTACAAAGCCCATAAAAAAGCAGTTTGGAAAGCCATGACTCTGGAGCCCATTAAAGGTTCGCAAGCCATCATTCCAGTGCTCACTGATGGCTTTACCATCACGACCGATGATGTCGTAACCGGAACGCCGAGTGTAGGAAGTACCCACCTCAAAACCCGTGGCGAAAACCAGACAATCGACCTCATACTCTTTGCCATCCACCACCACGCCATTGGCCGTAAGTCGATCAACACCCTTGCCTTTTGTATCAACCAACATGGCATTAGGGCGGTTATAGGTCTGCAAATATTCATCATGAAAACAGGGCCGCTTACAGAATTGCCGATACCAGGGTTTTAGCGCCTCTGCAGTGGCAGGGTCTGCCACCAGCTCGGCCGCGCGCTGCCGTACCTGATTCATTTTTTTGTAGTCTGCCAGCTCCATGAGTTGACCACGCTCTGTCTTGGTCAGCCGCCGACCCAGTTGTCGGCTGGCTTGTTTGGCAACGATGCCGGTGAGGTTTCGCATGATATCAGTCCAGCCATCACTGACAAGATCGACCGCCTGGTCCCCACCACTTACTAGGATATTGAAGTTATCCATCCGCTCCTGCTGCCAACCCGGCTCAAGCGCTGCGGCCCAAGCTGGGTCTGTCTCGGCATTATTACGAACGTCCACCGAGGATGGCGTACGCTGAAAGACATAGAGCTGTTTGGCCCACTCACCGAGGTGGGGGATACACTGGACCGCTGTCGCACCTGTGCCGATAATTCCTACCCGTTTATCAACCAAATTGGTCAAATTGCCGTAGGAATCGCCACCCGTGTAGCCATAGTCCCAACGGCTGGTATGAAAGGTAAACCCCTTGAACTCGTTGATGCCATCGATACCAGGCAACTTCGGCCGATTAAGAGGCCCATTTGCCATCGCCACATAGCGCGCCTTCATACGGTCACCACGATCGGTGCAAATGATCCAGTGCCCACTGGAATCATCCCAGGTCATAGAGGTGACATTGGTCTGGAAACAGGCATTTTCGTAAAGGTTGAAATGCCGCGCAATATTTTGACTGTGCGCCAAAATCTCCGGCGCAAAGGAGTATTTATGTTTGGGAATGTAACCCATTTCTTCGAGTAAAGGCAGATAGCAGTAGGACTCCACATCGCACATGGCACCTGGATAGCGGTTCCAATACCAGGTTCCACCAACATCCCCTGCGCCTTCAATCAACCGTATATCATTGAAACCAGCCTCTCGAATCCGCGCACCTGCCAACAGACCGCCGAATCCGCCACCAATAATCGCCACTTCCACTTCATCAAACAGAGGGTCTCGAGTAAACCCGGGCTCAACATAGGGATCGTGGACATAACGTGAAAACTCTGCGGTGACCTCCTGGTACTGCTGACTACCATCCTGGCGCAAACGCCGATCACGTTCCGCAAGATATTTTGCCTTGAGCGCATCTGGATCAAAATCGAGATCACCGAGTAATGACTGAATGCTGGGATCGATATTCATATGCGCTGCCCTCGTTAGCTCGTCTTCTACTAGTTACTCCGCCTTGATTGAGTGTACTGAAAAAAAGTCGCTCTGACACTACCCGAGTAGATTCGGGCAAACAATCAACCAGACAAGCTTAATTGGCAACTGTCGACCCGGTCGCTGGCCTTCTGCTGGCCAGCCTAAGAACCCAATAACCCATCAGAGCTGCCGCCAGTGAGCCCACCAATATGCCCAACCGATCGTTGAGCATATTGCTAGCACCCGTCTGTTCAAAGGCTAAAGAACTGATGAAGAGGCTCATGGTAAAGCCAATACCGCAGAGACAGGAGACTCCGTACAATTGGAGCCAACTGGCCCCCAGGGGCAGCCGGGCAAAGCCCAATTTAATGGCGATCCAACAAAATCCCATGACCCCGATCTGATTACCCAGAAACAAACCTAGGGCTATGCCTAAAGGCACTGGTTCCAGCAATGACTGTAGTGTAAGTCCCGCAAAGGATATGCCGGTGTTAGCGAAGGCAAACAGCGGCAGAATGCCATAGGCCACAGCTGGGTGGAGATCATCCTCAAGTCGTTCAAGCTGAGTCAGCTCTTGGCCAGGCGCCTTGCGATAAGGGATAAACAATGCGATCAGAACACCCGCGAGGGTTGCATGGACACCCGACTTCAATACCGCAACCCACAAGACAAGACCCACGAGCAAGTAGGGTGCAAGTGACAGAACGCCTCGGCGGTTAAGCACCCACAAAACCAGTGTCGCGGCTGCTGCAACCACGAGCGACAGAACGGAAAGATCACTGGTGTAAAATAACGCGATAATCACAATAGCGCCCAGGTCATCAGCAATAGCCAGCGCCATCAGGAAGAGCTTCAATGAGGTCGGGACTCGACTCCCCACAAAGGCCAACACCGCCAGTGCAAAAGCAATATCCGTTGCCGAGGGTATTGCCCAACCCTGCAGTGCCACGGGATCGCCCCAATTGATCCAGGCATAGATGCAGGCTGGTATCATCATGCCGCCCGCAGCACCAACAATGGGTAGTACCACTCTCGCCGGATCTGAGAGTTCTCCATGAAGAACTTCGCGCTTAACCTCTAATCCAATTAAAAAGAAGAAAATAGCCATCAGGCCATCGTTAATCCACAACAGCAGCGGCTTGGCGATCTCGAAATCACCGACCCGCACCTGTACCGGCAGATTCAGCAGGGCGTCATAGTAGGGCCTTGCCGAGGAGTTCTCTGCCAGCAGTGCGAGAACCAAAGCGCCTAGAAGTAGAACGCCGCTTGAGGTTTCGAGACGCAGGAAGCGCGTGATGACAGCTTCAAGGGCTTTATGACTTTTTTTCACCATTTTACGCACCTGACCATTTTAGGGGCGTTAGCCTAACGGATTACTGGCGCCTGGTATATCGCTCAGCGACCAGCGTCGTCCAGATCGCAACCCCTAACTGACCCCAGGAAGTTGCTAAAAATTCAAAAAAAAAGCAACACTCAAGAGTGTTGCTTTTTTAAACTGCTTTTTAAAACCGATTTTTTTAACCGGTCTTTTTCAACCGACCTGTCTCAATTAGCGCACCATCAGGGGCAGCGGCTTGGAATCAATCGGTTGAGGTAAAAACACCTTTCAGCATTTTTACCCCTTGTCGTTGCGCGTTATAAGAAATCTTATAAAGCGACGATGTTTTCTGCTTGTGGGCCTTTCTGACCTTGAGTTACGGTGAACTCAACTTTTTGGCCTTCGACCAAAGTTTTGAAGCCTGTACCAGAAATGGCGCTGAAGTGTGCGAAAACGTCAGGACCTGACTCTTGCTCAATAAAGCCAAAGCCTTTTGATTCGTTGAACCATTTTACGGTGCCAGTAGTTGTTGCCATGATGATATATCCTAGATAACCAATATTTAAATTTTGCCCCAAATGGGACGATTTTCGCTGGAAGTGTATTTCAATGACTTATGGTAACTGGACGAGGTACAACAGAGGGCCTTCGAAGACGGTGACATAAATTCAATACTTACTTTCTAGCTGACGAGATTTTATCCGTTTTTTCGCCATAGTCAAGCCTTTGGCTGAAAATATTTGTCATTGACTGGCACCACTGGCGCACTGGTCCGACAAAGATATCCGTTAGACGGTTTTTCTTTGCCTTTTCTCCTTGCCTAACGCAACAACACAGCGCGCAGCATGTCATCCAAAGAGGTCAGCCGCAGTCCCAACTTGCGGGCTGCCTTGGTGGTCTCTACGGCATCATCATGATCCAGCACACCTAGCATGGCTCGAGTCACAGGTGGCGAAGGCAGTAGTAACTCCAATAGCCCAGCCATCAGCAGACCGACCCGCAAGGGAACAGATATGACCCGTGGATTTTCGCCCAACAGTCTACCTGCTCGCTTTATCAGGGCCCGCCGAGTTAAAGACTCTGGCCCCGCGAGCTCTATGACATCACGGGACGGCACCTCCTGAAGGCTATTAATGATCGCCTGGATCACATCACCGGCATAGATAGGCTGCTCAAGACTCGCCGAATGAAAATCAACATTAAACCGCCGCTGCGCCTTTTTTTGCAGGGCTCGAGAGGCAAAGTCACCCTCACCCAGCACCATAGGCACCTTGATGATCCGGGTAGGCACCTCACCCGCTAACAACCGGTTTTCTGCCCGCGCCTTGGAAGCCAGACATTGATTCGTCGAGTCGACATGGGCACCCAGGATACTCAAGTACAAAATTCCTTGCGCTGGCTTGCCCGCAACGGCTGCCAATAACGCATCCGCCGCATCTTCGTGGGCCATCTTAAAAGTGTTGGCACGGGACTCCTTGATGATACCCGGCAGGTGGACAATGTAATCGACGTCCACCAGCACCTCGGCCAGACTTTCGGCTTTGGCATAGTCACAAGCAACGACCTTCGCTGCCTCGCCCACCTGCTCGGCAAGAAGTTGTTGCGCAGCCACGGATCTCACCACAGCAACTATCTCGTGTTGACCGCCAATCGTTGCGATCAGGCGCCTGCCAAGATGCCCATTAGCGCCCGTAATTGCGAGTTTCATGAATTCATTCCCTGTCTAAAACACTAGGACAAACAGACACTTTCACACTCTAATTGCACAAGTCTGGGACACAGGATCGGCCGAGTCCGTCAGAAGAGTCAGTCAGAAGAGTCTGTCAAGACAGTCAGTCAC
>JAYODE010000023.1:17086-24608 GCA_038106185.1 Gammaproteobacteria bacterium
CAGTCACAAGAGTCAGCCACTGTTCACTCGCCGACGCAACTATGTCACCATACTGAGTGACAACCTACTGAGTGTCACCCTACTGCGTGTCACTATACTGCGTGACGCCTGATGGTCGCACATTACTGAATAGGCACACCAGGGATAATGTTCCTTTGCTCACTGAAAAAATCCAGCTGCCCAATATTTTAAGCATCTCGAGACTCGCGCTTGCACCGCTCGCTTTCTTCTTGATCGCAGGCTTGCTGTGGCGCGCCGCCGCTCTGGTCATCCTGCTGGCAGTATTAACCGATCTGCTCGATGGCTTTCTGGCTCGCCGCTTCCAGCTTGAGAGTCATTTGGGAGGATTGCTGGACCATAGTAGTGATGCCGTCTTTGTCGCCGTGGTTCTTGCGGCACTGGCCAGCCAGCATCTGGTTTCCTGGCTACTGCCGCCCCTAGTGCTCGGCGCATTCCTTCAATATGCGCTCGACTCCAATGTCATTCGCGGCGAGGCCCTGAGAGCAAGCCTGCTCGGTCGCTATAATGGCATCGCGTACTTTGTTCTGGCTGGCTGGCCGGTCCTGCAGAAGGGGCTGAATCTGCACCTGCTCGACGACTCCTGGTTTTTCTGGGCTAGCTGGGGCCTCATAGCATCCACCCTGCTCTCAATGCTAGACCGCCTGCTTGCGCTTCGTGACGCTCGGCGAGTGGACAGCCTTTAAGCGCCCAACCTGCCGAGGATTCAAAGGCGCTTAGGTGTTGGTGGCAGAAAAGAGTTCCTGATTAGCCTTTGGCAGGAAAATCAGACCGATCAGCGCATTAAAGACGACAAAGAAGGTATGCATCACCATTGAGAAGGCGCCCACCTCAGGATAGTCTGGAAAGAGCACAGTCCAGAGTAACAGCGCGCCCGCATGGAAAGGTAAAGGCAGCGCCGCCGACAGAAATATAACGGGCAGGAAAGCCAGCATCTGGCCAAAGTTCACATTTACCTGAAACAATTCCAGTGCCAGAGTATAGACCATAACAGCCAAGATCAGGTTGGGCGCTTTGCAGGCAACCACCAGCAGATAATGGCTCAACCTCGCCTGTCGAAAAGCCGTGAATATGGGCTTGTCTCTCAAGGTCGAGGCAGGTAGCAGGCGGCCGCTAAAATATAACAAGTGCAGCGGAAAATAGCAGAGCGCAACCAGATAGACACTCACCAGAATCTGCGGCAGCGGCAGCGCTGTTGAAGCCTGTAAAACCAGTTCGTAGTAGATAGCAACGCCGACCGCCGAGAAAATCAACAATTGATAGATCTCTACCATGCCCAGCATAATCATGCTCGATAAAGCCTGCCAGACAGGCACATCATAACGCCGCAACAGGTACAGCGACATGGCACCCTTGCCAACCTGCTCGTTTACCAGGGACAGAATATAGGCGCTGGCCCGCAGCGGTAACACATTGCTTAATTTGATGGCAGGGGCATTGAACCAACGAATGACGCGCCAGGTTGCATGCGAGTCCACCAGAAAGAAAAATATCGAATAGGGAATCATCAACATCAACCAGTAAACCCAGTCGGCTGCACCGAAAAATTTGACCAGATAGGCGACGAGCGTCATGCCATCCCGCAAAGCCGCCGCCTCGATTCGACCATACACCAGATAAAAACAGCCAATCGCCAGCCCCCAGGTAATCAGCTTTAACAGCCGTGCACGAGCTCTATTCTTTACCGGTTGTGTCATGTTTCACCCACTGATTCAAGATTTCGCCCACCGGCGAGCAAGCCGGCGACAGCCGTTAACGCGTTACCAACGATCATCCAGTTGCCAGAGGCGACAGGATAAAAGAAGCGAAAAGCACCTAGAGCGGCTACTTATTTGCCAAATCGCCTTTCTCGCTGCTGGTAGATCCGCAGTGCCCGCCAGAAATCAATCATACGGAAGGCTGGCCAATAGACCTCCGTAAAGTACAGCTCCGAATAAGCACTCTGCCAAAGCAGAAACCCCGACAGGCGTTCCTCACCTGAGGTTCGAATGATCAGATCTGGATCTGGTATACCTTCTGTATAGAGGTACTGGCCAAAGCGTTCCTCAGTGATCTCATCGACCGTGAGCCTACCCGCCTCTATCTCGACTGCCATTTTCTTGACTGCATCAACGATCTCGGCGCGTCCACCATAACTGATTGCAATATTCAGCTGAAAGCCATCATGGTCTCGCGTCATGGCTTCAAGTTTATCGATCTCTTCGACCATTGCCGGCGCAAGATCATTCCGTCGACCTATCACTTTGACCCTGACCCGCTCGCGAGTGATGGCCGGATCGCTCTGAAACTGCTTTAACTTGGTCATGATGAGGTCCATCAAATAGTCGACCTCCTCAGGGCTGCGCTTGAAATTCTCGGTTGAAAACGCGAAGAGTGTCACTATTTTGATATCCAACCGCCAACACCAGCGCAGGAAATCCTCCAGCTTTTCAGATCCGGCGCTGTGACCTTCGATAGTATTTGAAAATCCTCTGTCCTTGGCAAATCGGCGATTGCCATCAACGATAAGACCAATATGGTGGGGTCTGGGACCGGCGTTGATTTGGCGCCAGAGCAGGCGCTCGTAGACTTTATAGAAGATTGCCGGAACGTTCATTAATACAGCTTCAAGTGGCACATGCGCGGATTATTCCAGACTCTCAACAAACCGCAACCTCTAATATCACTATCAGAGCAAAATCAGCCTGCAACCCTCGTCTACCGACTTGACCCTGGGTCGCACAGAGGTACCGGCACTGATTTCCACTTTCAACTTGGTATTGGCTCAAAAACATGGTTATGATCAGGGCACTAATGACGACGCCAGGAGCCGAGCATGTCTGAAGCCAAACGTGAGATCCAACCACAGAACCAGCCTGCTAATCCCACCGCCACCATCGACTATCCACCGAAGTTTGCTACCGTCGAAGAAGAGCGCAGGGAACGGAAACGCAAACTGACCGCCGCCCTGCGCCTGTTTGGGCGCCTGGGTTTCGACGAAGGCGTGGCAGGGCATTTTACAGTTCGTGACCCGGAGCATACCGACCAATTCTGGGTGAACCCGTTTGGCCGCTCCTTTAAGCAGATGCGCGTGTCAGATTTGATTCTGGTTAACCATGACGGCGAAATAGTTCAAGGGTCGGGCCGCTTGAATGGCGCTGCCTTTGCGATCCACTCGCAAATCCACAAACACCTACCACACGTCACAGCCGCCGCTCACACCCATTCAGTCTACGGCAAGGCCTGGTCCAGCCTGGGACGCTTGCTGGACCCCCTCACCCAGGACTCCTGTGCCTTTTACGGTGAACATGTGTTGTTCGATGATTTTACCGGCGTGGTACTCGACACCTCGGAAGGCGAGCGCATTGCCACGGCCCTTGGCACCAAAAAGGCCGCGATACTGCAAAATCACGGCTTGCTGACGGTCGGCCAGACAGTCGATGAAGTTGCCTGGTGGTACATCACGATGGAGCGCACCTGCCAGGCGCAACTGCTGGCAGAGGCAGCGGGTACGCCGAAGCTGATTCGTCCGGAAATCGCTGCGTTAACTCAGCGTCAGGTAGGCTCTGCGCCCGGTGGCTGGTTCAGCTTTCAGCCGCTGCATGACGTCATCATTGCCGAACAGCCGGATATGTTTGACGAGTAAGATCCCTAGCTACGCCTGGCCGCATAAAAGACGGCCTTTCGGTATTTTCCAACCAGAAACACCGAAAGGCCGACCTAAACACTCGCCAATAGACGCCTGCCGCAAAAACCTATCCCTCAAAAGGTTGCGCCCACTGATCAGCAAACACCAGCTTATCCAGCGGTCGCCGGCTGATAGGACCATGCCCCTTCAGCACCGGATAACCAATAGGCACATGGGCACAGGTATACCAGTCTGCAGGGATATTCAGCAGGGTCTTGACTGCGGCTTCCTGTTGACACAGTAGCGTCGTCAGTACACACCCCAAGCCCTCAGCCCGACAGGCTAACATGACATTTTGTACCGCCGTGTAGACCGAGCCACCGCCGACAATCGAGGGCCGCCCAAGGCCACTGTCAGTGATTGCCATCAGCTTAGGATTAAAACAAAACACCAGTATGACTGGTGTCTCAGCCATATGGCTGGCGAGATAATCGCCAGCTTTGAGCATTTTGGCCATCTGTTCTCGAGCTACATCCCGCATTGACGGCATGGCCTTGATATGACCTTTGCTATACTCGTGCCATTCAGCATGGTAGAGAGTGCCCAGCGTTTGTTTAGCATGAGCCTCGGTCACTGCGATAATTCGAAACGGTTGCACGTTACCGCCGGTCGGAGCCCAAGCCGCCGCCTGTAGTACGCGATTAAGTACCTCAGCGGGTATAAGATCCGGCTTCAAACGACGAACTGCGCGTAAGGTGCTCATCGCCTCATATAAATCAACCATAGTTTCTCCGTTAGTCACAAATGGGTTAAGGCAGACGAATGCCGGTGCATTTATAATAATTGCCTGGGCGCCAGACCCAGCGCCACACGACCTACGACTTCATAAATAGGCGGTGCCACCATAATGTGCTGGGTGGTGACATGTATGTCTCGAAAGCAGCGCTGCAGCTCGCTCGACTCATAGATAGAGCTGCTGCCACCGGCCTGGTACAGCCGGTCCACAGCCGCTGCTGCAGACTGAGTGGCATTCACTGCGGCCAGGCGCAGGTTCGCCTTAATCTCGGTCGAGAGTCTCTCGCCGGCGCTCGCATAACTCCAGGCTTCATCGATCGCCTGATGGATAAAGGCTTCCGCCGACTTTAAGTCAGCCAGGGACTTCGCTACTTCACTTTGCACCAATGATCGTTCGGCAAGTCCTCGGCTCGACCCGGTGGGCAGCTTGACACCCGCCAGCTCCGTAAAGGCTGCCAGCGCCTTAAAGCCGATACCCAGACTGACGCTGGCGACACCAATCGCCAGTAAACCCAGTATCGGAAACTGGTAAAGGGGCCTTCTGACTCGCGCCCTTGCACCCAGGGTGATGCTGTGCTCAACCGGTACAAATATATCCTTGACGTTAAAGTGGTGACTGCCTGTACCACGCAGACCAGAGACCCGCCATGTGTCCTCGATTTCAACTTGCTCGGCAGGCATCAACATTAACTGACTGATGGGCGCACCCTCGGGTGATAGCAGGGGTTCATCATTTTCAAACAATAGACAGCCGCCACAGATCCAATCTGCGTTCTGGGAACCACTACCAAATGGCCAGCGACCCGTCACTCGATAACCGCCATCGACTTTGTCTGCTCGACCCAAAGGCGCTGTGACGCCGACACTGATACTGCCGGGCCGGCTGCCATAGATCTCGCGCGCGGCGGCATCGGACAAAGATGCACTCAACAAGCCTGTCGTCGCGCCGATCATCAGATGCCAACCTGCCGAGCCGTCTCCCATCGAGAGGGTCTTGAGAATCTGGACAAACTCACTGGGATGAACCTCCAGCCCACCATATTCAACCGGCACCAGGAGATGAAACAGACCCTGATCTGCAAATTGTCTGGCGATACTGGCAGGCAGGCACCGTTCCCGTTCAATCTGATCAGAATACTGAGGAAGGTTGACTGCCCACTGATCAGCCAACTGTCGCAGATTAGTACTTGTTGCCTGCATCATAGATTCGCCACTTTCGATTGACCTTTACTTCTCTGCTTAGGTTTTTACAATGTACCACCGCTCCACCTCTCGAGCCAATATGACGCACCATGCGAGCTTTACCGCTTTCAGAACCGCTGCCGACAAAGCCAGGCTTGATGATCCTAGTTTGCTTCTCAGCAATCCTCAGCTGCACCGCCCCGGCAAGCGCCTGGTCAACAACCTCCATGTTTACGGTTGGACGACCGAGGTGTTTTTGGAATTATTTGGCCCCCAATGGCTTGATCAAGGCTGGGTCAACTTGACCTTCAAGAAGCCGACCTACCATGGCAACCAGATGGAGGTGATCATCTCGAAGCGCTCAAGCGGTGAATTCAAGGTCCTGAATCAGGACAAGGATATTTGCCTGAAGGGTCATGTGGGCCTTGGATCAGCCCCGTGGCTTTCAAACATCAAACAGACTCGCCTGACGAAAAGCTTGCCGCAACCCGAGACCCGGACAGCTCTGTCTCTGGCCAATGCACCCTTGAAAAGATCATTGATCCCTATGCGGGTGACCCTGTCAAAAACCGACAGTGAGGCCTACATCACCTACACTCAAGGCCATCTGCTACCCGTCTATCAAGGCGAGCAAGGACGCTGCCATCCGATCTGGCTCGCCAGCCGACTGACTGACCTGCTGCAGTACTCGTACAGCTACGGGCCCGCCATCCATACCCACAGTCAGATTCAACAGCTGGCGCCAGCCTATGCCGGACAAACCTTTACGGTGACGGGTTACTGTCACGATGCCTATGAACGCAACGGCCATCACTATATTGAAAATGATGGTTCAATCTGGGCCGAAAACGGCTCTGAGGTCACCCGCCTGCGTCATACCGCCATCTTCAAACTCAAGGATCCCGAGAGCCTCTAAGCATTTTTCAATCAGTGTTCTTGTTAACGCTTCTTATTAACGCTTCTTATTAAAGCTTCTTATTAAAGCTTCTTATTAAAGCGCCTTGTTAACGAGAGTCCTTGTTAAAGCTTGGCAGCTCACCCATCAGGTCCGCGATACGAGATTCTCCTGCTCGAGTCTGCGCACCCATCAACAGCGCAGCTTGCATATTGGCGTGCGCTTCTGGCAGCCTCAGCGTCTGTTGGAACAAATAGGCTTCTTCCAACAAACCTTCACGCATCGCTGGCTCTGCATTCACCACGGAGGCCTTCGCCAGGGCCACAGCACCGCTCGGCCAGCTTGCTATCCGCCGCGCCAGTCGATCGACGAAATCATCCATGGCTTGCGGCGTCTCAAAAATACGATTGAGATAGCCCCAGCGTTCCGCCGTGACGGCGTCGAGATCCTCTGCACCCAGTATCACCTCCAGCGCACGGTTTCGGCCAATCAAACGTGGCAGGTGCTGCGTACCGCCACCCCCTGGCAGAATGCCCAATGGCACCTCCATCTGATTGATCACTGTACGATCCTTGACACCAAATCGCATATCACAAGAGGCGGCAAATTCGTTACCACCGCCACCCACTCGCCCAGCAAGCTTGGCAATCGTCGGTTTGTTCATGGTCCGCATCAGCTCGCACATACCGTGAAATGGGCTCAACTCGGTAGCCTTCATCGCCGGCTGGTCTATGGGAAAGCTCAGAATAGCTTCCAGATCGAAATGGGCAATGAAAAAATCCGGATCGGCGCTTTGCATCACCACAACTTTCACCTCCTCATCCACCGCTACCGCCGCTGTGAACGCCACCAGATCCTGATACAAAGGCAGCGTCATGACATTAACCGGCGGATTCTTGATCGTCGCGACCAGCACGCCAGCATCGAGATGGACCGAGATCGTTTGATAATCATAGGACATAGTATTGTTCTCCGTGTTAAAGCTGAGTGTTGCTAACTTGGATCTTTCTCTTCTAACTCATTCT
>JAYODE010000023.1:24708-33398 GCA_038106185.1 Gammaproteobacteria bacterium
TTTCTGGTTTACTTTTGCCACATTTAATCTTTTCTGGTTAGCGCTTTTTCGGTTAATCCCTTTTCGTTGAATCACTGTTATCAAGTCCACTGTCAGCATTTCCCTGACTCACCGTCACAGAGCCTCGATGAAATCGCCTTGCTTGTCGATAGGGATAAACGTCCAGCACTTGTTTCTGACGAATATTGTGCTGCAGTTCCTCCCAGTACTCTGGCGTGAACAGATCTGCATGGAACTCACAAAAAATGTCCTGCAAATGACCAGCGCTGAACAGGAAGTTTTTAAACTCTTCCGGAAAGACATCGTTCGAGCCAACCTCATACCAGGGTTCGGACGCCAGCAAATCTTCAGGATAGCGCGGCGGCGGAATTCTGCGAAAGACAACATCAGTCAGGTAACAAATCTCATCATAATCATAGAAAACAACTCGACCATGGCGCGTTACGCCAAAGTTTTTTAAGAGCATGTCTCCGGGAAATATATTCGCTGCCGCGAGCTGTTTTATCGCATTACCATATTCGTCGAGTACCTGGCGTAATTCAAACTCGCTCTTGTCCTTGAGATAAATATTTAAAGGCGTCATACGTCGCTCAGTGTAAAGATGACTAACGATCACATGTTCATCGGTTAATGTCACTGAAGACGCCGCCACCTTGACCAGTTCAGCAAGCAAGGCGGCTGAAAATCGCTCGCGAGGAAAAATAAAATTCGAGAACTCCTGGGTGTCTGCCATGCGCCCTACTCGGTCATGGGTCTTGACTAAATAATAAGCCTCTTTGACCTGTTCTCGAGTCACAGATTTGGTCGGCGAAAATTTGTCTCGAATAATTTTGAAAACAACATCATAGGACTCCAGCGTAAACACTGTCATCACCAGCCCTTTGATGCCTTGAGCTACTACAAACTGATCTGCCGAGTGTTCAAGGTGGTGAAGAAAGCCTCGATAAAACTCGGTCTTACCGTGTTTGTAATAGCCAATCGCGGTATAGAGTTCCCAACGTTTTTTATTTGGCAATAGTTCCTGCAGAAAGGAGACAAGCTCATTAGGATAACTGGTGTCCAACATAAAATAGGCACGGGTAAAACTGAAGATCATGCTGAGTTCGCTATCAGTCCAAATGAGGGCATCGACATACAAACCCGAAGCTGCTCCATCTGACTGCTGGATATTGTGAATAGGAATGGCAAGTGGAAAAAGGTGTTCGTCAACCTGCAATTTACCAATCAGATAAGCACCTTTGTTTCGATAAAAGATGGGCTTCAACATCTCAAAACGGAGTTCCTGTGGTCGACGCAGCAACGGAATTGAAGTTTGCAGAGCCGCGACCATTTGCTGCAGACATTCGGCTTGATTGAGCCATGGAATACGAAAACCGGCATCATCGAGCACTCGCCTGAGTAAGCCGCCCAGATCACTGGACGGGCCATAGGACCGAGTGAGCTGCGGGGCAAATTGAGGCCGCGGCGGGTCTGATTCTGAGACCTGTACAAACGCAACCTCGTCGTGAAGATGCTGGCCTCGCCAGGTTCGACGGAATACGGTGTTGAAGACAGTCTCGGCGAGATCAGAATCTGGCCGGCCGCGAATCAAGCCGGCATAGGCCTCTTTTATGCTGCGCCAGTCGGCCAAACTCATCCTCACAGGATCGATGAGTTCGCCTAGAGACTCGAGCGTCATGCGCGCAGCAATATTATATAGCTTGATCCGCTGGGTAGCGGCAAGTTGGGTGGCCTGCCAGTCTGCACGCTCGAACCTCTCCATAGCGCCTTGCGTGATGTCATTAAATTGAAGTCGATAGGCTTCGAAGCCGTCGAGAATGAGCCGCGCAATCGTGCTTGCAGGAGAGCTTTCAGTGCGCATTGCCGCTGACTTCCTCTTGAATTCCGTTTTCGGACGTCTATAATGAGCCACTTGTTTTGGTCTGACCAAATTGGTCTGGCCAAACTGGTCAGGCCAAACCTGTGCGGCCCAACCTGTGCGGTCCAACCTGTGCGGTCCAACCTATGCGGTCCAACCTGTGCGGCCCAACCTGTTCAACCACTAGTATTGACCTACTGCTTATGACCCTATCCAGTGATGTCACCCATATCAAGTCCCGCGCAGAGGAAATTAGCGCTATTTTGCGTGACGAAATTCTTCGTGGTCAGTATCGCGCTGGCGAGCGTCTGCCGTCGGAACGAGACCTGGCGGCGCGCTTTGAGACCAACAGAGGCGCGGTAAGAGAATCCCTGAAGAAACTCGAACAGCTGGGTATAGCCAGCATTAAGCCTGGCGGCGTTCGAGTCGTGCCGGTTGAAGAAGCTTCTTTGTCTATTCTTGGCCCGCTCCTTGATCTCGAGGAGGTGCCCAATGCCAGACTGGTGGGTCATGTACTGGAGGTGCTCGGCGCTCTGATAGCGCAGTCAGCCCGATCAGCGGTCGAGGCGGCAACAGAAGAAGAACTTGTTCAGATGCAAGCCCTGGCAGAGACCATGGCACAATCCACCGAGGACACAGACGCAAGCCAGCAACTCTGGAAAGAGCTGGGTCGACTGTTTGCAAGTATCAACCATAATCTTGTCCTGCACCTCATCCTGAATGGTTTGAAGACCCAGTTTGTCTCTCGTCTGGTTGGGCTTGGACTCGAGGTCAAGCTACCACTGCAGGCCAATACCCCGTCTTTGCAAAACCTGGCACGCGGATTTGCCAGGCGGGATCCTGAAATGGTCACGCTGGCGATTAATCATCATTTCACGCTACTGCGAACCTGCGTCCAGCAAGCCCTGCTCTCTTCTGGCGCCGCGACAAACCGTCATACCTCGAGGAATTCAGCCAATGTCTAACCTGATTAAAGCCTTGTTAACACTGGGGGTCCTTTTCGCGGCGGTGGTCATGGCCTACGGTATTGTCGTCACCGCACCTACACCAGACCAGGTGGAACCCGAAGAGGTCGCCACCGCTATTCGCATCCAGCGGGTGGAAAAGCAGGCCGTGCAAATGATTGTGCGTTCCCAAGGCAATGTAGAACCCTTGACAGAGAGCGAACTGATCCCCGAGGTGTCTGGCACGATCAAATGGATCTCTCCCAAGCTGGTGGCTGGTGGCTACTTTACCGCGGATGAGGTTTTGCTCCAGATCGACGATCGTGACTATCGGTCTATGGTCGAACGGGGTCAGGCGATCTTGAGCAGGGCACAGGCAGAAGACGAACATGCCCGCTTTGAATTTCAGCGACTCGACGAGCTGGTGAAAAAGCGACTCACCAGCCAGTCAGCACTCGAGGGCGCGCTGCGAGCCCAACGCATCGCAGCGGCCGCCCTGAAGGAAGCCGAGGTTAATCTCGCACAGGCGAAGCGCGACCTGTGGCGAACCGACGTCAGGGCACCCTATACAGGCCTGGTACGCAGCAAGAAGGTCAACCAGGGCCAATTTGTCTCTCGCGGCGCCTCGGTGGCATCCGTATATTCTGCAGACACGGTCGAAGTTCGTATTCCTTTGGCCGATAGTCAGCTCGCCTTTCTGGATTTAGCCCTGGGCCAAAGGGGCAGCCTGCCCTTGGAATCCCAGGCAAATGTGGTACTCAGCACGCAATACGGCGGCCAGTATTATGAGTGGACCGGCAAACTGGTGCGTACCGAAGCCGAGATTGATGAACGCAGCCGTATGGTCAATGCCGTCGCAAGGGTCGACAATGACCGCACCAGTGGGCGACCACCCTTGCCGGTCGGCTTGTTTGTGCACGCTGAAATCGCCGGCCGACAGATAGACAATCTTGTGGTCCTGCCCAGGGCCGCCATTCGCAATCAAACGCAGGTACTGGTGGTCGATGCTGACAGTCGCCTGCGCTATCGGGATATCGAATTGCTGCGCTTTGATCGCGACCAGGTCTATATCAAGGCCGGGCTTGAAGCCGGAGAAGCCGTGAACCTGTCGCCGATTCAGACTGTGATTGACGGTATGCGCGTCAAAATCGCGTCCAACACAAATGCCTGATTCGACCAGCGGAGTACCACCACATGCATAGAGCCATTGAGTGGTTTGTTGACAATCCTGTCGCCGCCAACCTGATGATGTTCATCTTTCTGGTCGGCGGACTGATGAGCATGCTCAGCATGCACAAGGAGGAGTTTCCAAACATCGAACCGGGCCTGGTTCAGATCAGCATTCCCTATCTCGGCGCGGCACCAGAGGAAGTTGAACAAGCTGTCTGTATTCGGGTCGAGGAAGCGATTGAGGGTGTCAACGGCATGGATAAGGTGCGCAGCATTGCCTCCGAAGGCATGTGCACGGTTATCATCGAGCTTAATCAAGACTCCAACTACAATGCGGTGCTGAACGAGATCAAGAGTAAAATCGATGGCATCTCGACGTTTCCTCGTGAAACAGAGAAACCCAACATTGCCATGATGCAATTTCGCGGTCAGACCATCGTCGTCGCTCTATCAGGCAACACAGACGAGGCGACCTTGAAACGCATCGCTGAGGACATGCGGAATGACATTGCAGACCTGCCGAATATTTCTCAGGTTGTCGTCAATTACGCGCGTCCTTACGAGATTTCCATTGAAATCAGTGAGAACAATTTACGTCAATATGGACTCACGCTGGGTACTGTTGCCAGCGCCATACAGCGGTCCTCATTAGACATGCCAGGCGGCTCGATCAAGACTGAGGGCGGCGAGATTTTGCTACGCAGTAAAGGTCAGGCCTATCGAAGAGAAGAGTTCGAGGACATTGTCGTCATGACACGCGCTGACGGGACTAACCTGACGGTCGGCGATATCGCCACCGTCAAAGACGATTTCCAGGAGGGTTTCCTGCGCGCCACCTTCAACGGCGAGCGCGCCATGATGATCACTGTCTACCGAGTCGGTGAAGAAGATACCATCGACTCTTCGTCAGCGGTCAAAGACTATGTTAAGCGCATCACGCCGTCCCTGCCCGAGGGCCTGAAAGTGACTGTTTGGATCGATGAGTCTCTGTCATTGGGACGCCGAATCGAAGCCCTGACCAAGAATGCCTGGGCCGGCCTTGTATTGGTGCTGATCATTCTCACCCTGTTTCTGCGTTTCAAGGTGGCAATGTGGGTCGCTGCCGGTATTCCTATTGCTGTTCTGGGCGCCCTCTGGGTCTTTCCGGTGGCCGGCATCAATATCAGCTCCCTGACGGTACTGGCCTTTATTCTGGTGCTGGGTATCGTCGTCGATGATGCCATTGTCGTCGGCGAGCGAATCTATAGTTACGAAGCCACTGATCGCACCCATCGACAGGCAGCCATCGACGGGACCATAGAGGTTGCTGTACCGGTGATATTCGGGGTTCTGACGACAGTGGCGGCATTTCTGCCGATTCTGCTGATCGAGGGTCGCATGGGCGCGTTCTTTTCTGTCATTGGCTGGGTAGTCATTATTTGTCTTGTTTTCAGTGTCTTGGAATCGCAGTTGATACTGCCCTCTCATCTGGCCCACCGCCGAACTGAAGGCTACTTCATGAGTGAGACGCGTCTGGTCAAAGGCTGGATTAAACACCAGGGCAAGCTGGCAGGATACCTCGAGTGGATCGCTAACGGCGTCTATCGACCCTTTCTGATCAAGTCGCTGGAATGGCGCTGGGTGACCTGGGCGATTGCCACGGGCGTCCTGCTCATGGCACTGGCGCTCATTGCCAGCGGCCGAGTGATCTTTCAGTTTTTCCCGGCAGTCGAAGGTGAAGAAATCTACGCCACCCTGAATATGCCAGAGGGGATCAGTGTTGAGCTCACAGAAACCGGTGCTCAGCTTATCGAGCAAGCGGCACTAGAGCTGGGCAAAGAGCTCGACCGCGAGCTGGGCTTGCCAGCTGGCGAGCATGTTATTACGCATGTTTTTGCATCCATTGGCTCTAACGCGGCCCGCAGTAATGGCCCTGGCAGGCGTGGCGGTGGCGGAAGTCATCTGGCGGAAGTGGTTGTCAAGCTGGTGCCCATCGAGCAGCGACCCAATCTACCGGCAAATCTTATCGCCAAGCGCTGGCGTGAAAAAACCGGGGCTATTCCTGATGCCATTGAGTTGAACTTCAATGCAAACTCATTCAGTGCTGGCAGTCCTGTTCAGGTTCAACTAAAGGGCCGCAATGTCGATGCGCTGCGCACGGCAGCCGTGAGTCTGCGCGAGGAACTCGCGCGTTACCCCGGCGTCTTTGATCTGGCAGATTCATTTCGTTCAGGCAAACAAGAGGTCAAACTCAATGTCTTGCCTGAGGCAAAATCTCTTGGTCTTAGCCTCAACGATCTTGCCAGACAGGTTCGCCAGGCTTTCTATGGTGAGGAAGCGCAGCGTATTCAGCGTGGCACCGATGATGTTCGCGTGATGGTCCGCTACCCGGAGGAAGAGCGACGTTCACTGGGCAATCTGGAAGACATGCGAATCAGAACCCAGGACGGCACTCAGGTACCCTTTTTATCGGTTGCTGAAACCACCTATGGCAGCGGCTATTCCTCGATTAATCGTGAGGACAAACAGCGGGTGGTTAATGTGACCGGAGATGTGAACCGAGCAGTCGTGACGCCCGAGGAAGTCATGGGTGCCATCGAGAAATTCTTGTGCGAGGACGGCAGTCGCTTCTCCAGCGCTCAGAATCCCTGCCATAACGCGGCCAATCCCGGCGTGACTTACACGCTGGGCGGTGAGCAGGAACAACGTTCACAAGCCGTTGGCAGTATCTTCAACAACAGCCTGCTGGCGTTACTACTGATCTATGCCCTGCTGGCGATTCCGCTGAAGTCCTACATGCAACCTTTGGTCATTATGAGCGTCATTCCCTTTGGTGCCGTCGGAGCCATTGTCGGTCACTACGTCATGGGCTGGAACCTGATCTTCTTCTCGCTGCTCGGCATCATTGCCCTGTCTGGGGTGGTCGTCAACGCCTCGCTGGTCCTGGTTGACTACATCAATCGTCAGCGCCGGGAAGGCGTTGCCATATTTGAAGCGGTGACGATGGCCGGTGTCGTGCGCTTTCGGCCTATTGTGTTGACTTCAGTGACGACCTTCGTTGGCTTGATCCCCCTAATGACCAATCCTCAGCCCGAGACCTTCATGTTCATCCCCATGGCAATTTCCCTGGCGTTTGGTGTTCTGTTTGCGACGGTGATTACCCTGTTTTTGGTACCCAGCCTTTACCTGATGCTGGATGATCTGCAGCGCTTTCTCGGCCTGGATCAACGCCTGGACCCGGCGATTATTGAACATGAGCCGGCGCAAGCCAGCGCCCCTTTGGACAATTCACGCCTCAACAGCTAAACGGCATTCGTCAGACTCATGCCCGTTCGGGAGGACTATGCATCCTTGGCGGGCAAGGTGTCGACGAAGGCACGCAACGCGGCATTGAGATGATCGGGCTGATCATAGTGCAACATGTGCCCCGCACCTGGGATGACAAGCTGCCGTGCGTTGGCAAACAAACCCTGCCGACGTTGCAATTCTGCGGCATAGAGGGCCTCGCTGGCCTGAAGCCCCATTCTACCGGTTGTCCAGTATTGTAAGGATTCGTCGCCCGTAACAATCAGCACCGGGCAAACCAGCCAGCGCAGCTGTTGCTCAGTTTCCAGTGACGAAAAAGTCTGCCAGACCATATTCATCATGGGGTCCCAGCGCCAACGGACTCCTCCTTGCGAATGCGGCTCAATACCCGCATCAACAATCTGCCGAGCTCGCTCATGTGCGAGTCGAGGGTTATTTCGCGTCAGTCGCGCCAGGGCATCTTCGGCGTCCCGCATGGGTTGAAGACCGCTATTGAGGGTCAGCATAGTCTCAACCTGGTCATGCCAGCGCCGCTGTTGGTCTTCCTCGCTCAAAGGCTCCGCCGAGTGTGGAGGTCCCATGCCGTCCAGCAACACCAGGGCACTGACCGCTTTGGGGTAGGCTGTGGCATACCGACTGACGACATGGCCACCGAGACTGTGGCCGATAAAGATGGGTGCTGTCGGTAACTGATCCAGGGCGAAGTGTTTGACCAGGGCTCGAAGATCCGCAACAAATTGCACCATTGCGTAGCTCCCCGGGTTATCACTATGGCCATGGCCACGCAAGTCTAAAGCAAGAATCCAGTGCGTATCCTGAAAGGCTTGAGCGATACTGACCATGCTCAACGCATGGTCACGCATGCCATGGACCAGCACCATGGTGGGCTTATCAGAACAGCCGAACTCTAGTACCGACAGCTGACAATTCGCCCCGTTGATGCTGTGGCGTCGTTTATACTCTGCCCGTTGCTCAATGGGCGCTTGCGCACTAACAGATTGCTCTTGCATGCATGAATCTCACTTCGAACAGGCGCTTCTCAACGTCAGCCAAAAAAGCTGCCGGGGCACCGCAATTCGGCGAGTATAACTTGGCTCATCGTTTATTTCACAGTAAGGTCCTGCAAAGCCATCAATCGGTGGTTGCTGATAGACTAAATGGGTCTCAGTTAGTTTAGGCGGACACCGTGAGACCCATTCGGTTGAGCCTGTTGAGAGGGAGCACTGTTCAAGCGGCCTTTCAGCTCGGCTTATCTGACGACTTGCAACGGCAAGCACTGGAAATCGCGCTAATCGCACTAAAACTGACGCTACAAGTCGTTCTGCAAGTCGTTCTGCACGCCGTTCTGCAAGCAGCCCTACAAGTCACCCTGCAACTTACAGTAAACTAGTGTCAAATTACTCTCAAACTATTCGCAAACTATTCTCAAACTA
>JAYODE010000023.1:33498-48748 GCA_038106185.1 Gammaproteobacteria bacterium
AAACTATTCTCAAACTACTCATATACTTCTCAAGCATCTCAAGGATGACCATGTTTCGATTAACCCGCAGATTTCTTCTTACCTTCCTGATCGTCGCTGGTTTTTTGTCTTCGGCGCTCGCCAAAGATCCTTTTGACTTAGAGGTCGAGATTCCGCATCAGATGTTTACGCTCGACAATGGGTTGACCGTGATCATTCATGAAGATCACAAGGCACCCATTGTCGCCGTGAACCTGTGGTATCACGTTGGCTCCAAGAATGAGGTCAGGGGCAAGACAGGATTCGCCCATCTGTTTGAACACTTGATGTTCAATGGCAGTGAAAATGTTGAAGACCATTTTGCCGCCACAGAAAAACTGGGCGCTACTGTCCAAAACGGCACAACCAACTGGGACCGAACCAACTATTTTCAGAATGTGCCGGTCGGCGCCCTGGATGCCATTCTCTGGATTGAGTCTGACCGAATGGGACACTTGTTGGGTGCTATCACCCAGGAAAAACTTGACGAGCAGCGAGGCGTCGTCCAGAACGAGAAACGCCAGCGCGAAAACCAACCCTACGGTAAAGCATCCGAGATTCAGTACCGTAGCATTTACCCCTCGGATCACCCCTATTCCTGGACGACGATCGGCTCGATGGACGACCTTAACGCAGCCAATCTGGACGATGTCAAAGCCTGGTTTAATCAATACTATGGCGCAGCAAACACAGTGCTGGTGATCGCCGGTGATATCGACACAAACGAGGTGCTGAACAAGGTCAAATATTACTTCGGTGCGGTACAGCCAGGCCCACCCCTGACGAAACATAGCCAATGGGTAGCCAAACTGACAGGCACCCAAAAGCAAATCAGCTACGACCGGGTACCTCAGACTCTGCTGCTGAAGTCGTGGAACATTGAGGGTAACCACAGCGAGGATACGACCTACCTGGAAATGGTCGCCGCAGCACTATCAGCCGGCAAGAGTTCACGCCTGTACAAGCGCCTGGCCTATGATCAGCAGCTTGTCTCCTCTGTTAGTGCCTACGTCAGCGCGGGAGAAATCGCTGGCACCTTTGAAATCAGCGCAATGATCCTACCGGGGGTTGATGAAGCCCTGGTCGATCGCATCATTGAGGAAGAATTGGCTAGATTCCTCAAAGCCGGACCGACCCAAAAAGAACTGACTCGCATCAAGGCCCAGTCTATCAGTGGTTTTGTCAGAGGCATGGAGGAAATCGGTGGATTTGGTGGCAAGTCAGACATTTTGGCGAGTAATTACATCTATACGGGCAATCCTGAGTTCCACAAGACGACATTGAATTGGGTCAAAAATGCGACCGCCAAGGACCTGACTCGAGCCGCCAACACATGGCTCAGCGATGGGCTATACCAGCTTGAAATCAGACCTTTTCCTAAACTCAGCGCGAGCACTGATATCGTCGATCGAAGCCAAATGCCGGCACTCGAACCCACTCCACTGGCGCAACTCGATACTTTTGAACGCGCAGAATTAACCAATGGTCTGAAGGTCATAGTCGCGAACCGCAAAACTGTTCCAGTGATTAACATGCAGCTGTCGATCGATGCCGGCTATGCATCGGATCAATTCAGTATACCGGGTACGGCAAAGTTAGCCATGAATATGCTAGATGAAGGCAGCCGATCGATGGATGCCCTGACAATCAACGAGCGGTTGATGCGGCTTGGCGCTCAAGTAAGTAGCGGGTCGAATCTGGACACTTCTTTCGTGAGCTTCTCGACCTTGAAGTCCACATTAAACGATGCTCTGCCTATCTTCACTGATATCATCCAGCATCCGGCATTTCCTGACAGTGAGCTAGAACGACTTCGTACACAACAAATCGCCAGCATTCAGTCGGAGCAGACAAATCCGCAATCCATGGGCCTGAGAGTTTTTCCGAAGTTAATCTACGGCGAGGGGCACGCCTACAGCCATCCCTTGACCGGCTCTGGCACCCTGGAATCTGTCAACAACATCAAACTTGAGACCCTCAAGGCATTTCATGAAACCTGGTTCAAACCCAATCATGCAACGCTGATCGTGGTGGGCGATACTACCCTGGCGGAGATATTGCCGACCCTCGAAAAACAATTCTCCAGCTGGCGACCCGGTGATATACCGGTCAAGAATATCGGCACCATCAGCAAGCCAGCCAAGACACAAATCTATCTGGTCGACCGCCCTGATTCACTTCAGTCATTTCTGTTTGCGAGCCAGATAGCAACGCCGAAGGCTAACCCCGATGAAGTCGCAACCGAGATCATGAACGAAATTCTCGGTGGTATGACAACCTCTAGAATCAACATGAACCTGCGAGAAGACAAACATTGGTCGTATGGCGCCTATACGGGTCTGGTCAGCGCTCGAGGTCAGAGAACCTTCTATGTACTGTCCAGTGTTCAGACAGACAAAACCAGCGAATCCATTCAGGAGGTCATGAAGGAGCTGAACCAGTACGTTGGTGACCAGCCTGCGACTGCTGCAGAGCTCAATAAAGCCGTGAGGAACAGCACCCTGTCACTTTCCGGCATCTGGGAGACTGCGGATTCGGTGTTAGGTAGTATCTCGCAAATCGTTCAATACGGTCTGCCTGATGATTACTTTCGTAGCTATGCCGGCGCGGTCGAAGCTGTTGACCTCCTCGAGGTTCAACGGGTCGCCAAAAAGTTGATTGACCCTGAGGCCATTATCTGGGTTGTCGTCGGTGACCGCGCAAAGGTGGAGCCCGGATTGAAAGCCTTGGGCTTGGGTGATGTGATTCTGATCGATGCCGATGGCAACCTGGCTCTGGATTCAACACTCTAGTCGCCATTGATATCGGCCCAAAGTCCATAAAAGCGGCGAGCGCTTTTATTTGGAACCTGATGAATACCGAATCAGGAGAGCGCCGAATAGGACAAATTGACGCGACGCACCGGCGAGCTCAAACTCACATAAATACTGGATATTAGCGCTAAAGTGGCCTAACATCCGCCGGCGAGCAGCTACTGCTCTGTTTTTGAACGAGTAAAAGCGCCGAAAGATAGGATGTTATCAAATAGGGATTGGCGCGTCTCAACTTCTTGGGGGGTAAACAAATGAAAAACTACCGAAGCAGGCGCCATTTGGCCTGCGTCATTGCTGCGATCACGACCGGCTTAGCCGTTACGCCTGTCGCTATCGCGGAGGAAAGCGAAGCGTCCAGCATGGAAGAGGTCGTCATCGTCGGATCACGTCGCCCAGCGAGGTCTTCTACAGACACGACTGCTCCCGTTGACGTTATTGCTGTTGAGGAATTCACCCGTAATGCAGCAACTGACGTTCAGGATCTATTGCGTACAGCGGTACCAGCCTATAACGTTAATGCTCAACCTATCAGTGATGCAGCGACCATTTCGCGGCCGGCTAACTTACGCGGTCTGTCACCGGACAACACACTTGTTCTGGTCAACGGAAAACGTCGCCACCGAGGTTCAGTCATCAGCTTTCTCGGCGGCGGCATCTCTGATGGTGCGCAAGGTGTTGATGTTGCAACGATTCCATCACTGGCCCTGAAAAATGTACAAGTTCTGCGCGATGGTGCGTCCTCGCAGTATGGCTCCGATGCGATTGCCGGGGTCATCAATTTCATGTTGCGTGATGCGGCCGAAGGTGGCTTTCTGGAAGTTACCACTGGCTCGACCTACGAGGGTGATGGCGACAACTATCGGGTTGCCGGTAACATTGGCTTACCCCTCGGCGACAGTGGTTTTGTTAACATCACTGCCGAATATGGAGAAGTCGATGGCACTGTACGCAGTATCGTTCGTAATGACGTACTAGCACTCATCGCAGCAGGCAATTCCGCCGCTGCAGACTTCCAAACCATCAACTCCTATACTGGAGAAGTCCCTCAGTATTGGGGTCAACCAGACATTACGGATGACTTCAAAGTATTTATCAACAGTGCTTTTGAAATCAATCAAAACGCTGAGGTTTACGCTTTTGGTAACGTTTCGGAACGTGAAGCGACCGGTGGCTTTTTCTACCGTAACCCAACAAACCGTGGCGGTGTGTATGCGGGCCCCAAAGTTGATCCGCTCACTGGTTTAGCTGACGCCACCGGTGTCTCCTCTGTCAAGGTTGGTGACCTGGATGGTATTGGAGTCGGCGGTGCTTGCCCAGACGGTATTCCATTAACGGGTACCAATGGCCTGATTCCAGATGCAACGATTCTGGCTCAGGTGACCGCTAATCCTAACTGCTTCTCTTTTATTGAGACGATCCCGGGCGGTTTCGTACCGCGCTTTGGTGGTACCAATAAAGATGCCAGCATAGCTGTCGGCGTTCGTGGTGCACTAAATAATGGTCTGACCTACGATGTCAGCGCTTACCGTGGATCGAATGAGACCCAGTTCTTCATTCGTAACACGCTCAATGCCTCCTTAGGACCCAACTCACCTCGTGACTTTATTCCCGGTGGCCAGAAGCAAACTGAAACAGTTTATAACGCTGACTTCAGCTTACCTGTAGCGGTCGGTCTTGCGTCTGACTTAAACATCGCCTTTGGTGCTGAATACCGCGAAGAAGAATTCGACTTGTACGCCGGTGATCCAGCCTCTTACGCCCTGGGCGTACTGGCTGACCAGGGCTTTTCTTCGAGCTCTAATGGCTTTGGCGGTTTTCCGAACAGTAGCTCCAGTCAGCAGGATAGCTGGGCAGGCTATGTTGAGCTCGACGCTGACGTGACCGACGCTCTGACTCTTCAGGGTGCTTTACGTGTCGAGGATTACAGTGAGTTTGGAGAGACTACCAACTTCAAGATTGCGGGTATCAACCGCTTCACTGACGGCTTGGCGATGCGCGGTGCCATCTCTACTGGCTTCCACGCGCCTACCGCAGGTCAGGCGAATATCACTAACGTCACCACGCAAAGTCTCAATGGTGTGTTAGTTGATCAAGGTACGCTACCCCTGAGCTCAACTGCTGGACAGCTCGCTGCAAGCTACATTGAGAGCTTCGGTAATGGACGTCCAGTTCTTGGACCAGAGGATGCGACGAACTACTCGCTTGGTCTCGTTTTTGACATAGCTGGATCTCAATGGACGGTCGACTATTACAAGATAGAAGTCAAAGATCGTGTCGCCTTGGGCGCGAACGTAGATTTCCTTGACGCGCTAAACTTTGCTGGCGGAGGCTCTAACTACGCATCCGTTTCTGAGGCTCTCACGGGTCTGAATGCCGCTGGTGTGCTTGATCGCCAGCAGTTTCTTGGCTTGGATGACTTAGCCCAGTTCCGGTTCTTCGCGAATAGCTTCGATACCAAAACCAAGGGTATCGACGTAGTTGGTCGACTTGACTTTGATGCTTGGGAAGGTTCTTCCAACCTGACGCTTGCGATGAACTACAACAAGACGCAAGTTACAGATACAGGTATCGTCAATCCCATCAGTGCAGACCGCGTTCAGGCACTGGAAAAGTTATTGCCACGTTTAAAAGGCAATTTGTCTTGGACTCATCTGCAGGGCCCAGTACGTGCACTGGTGCGCCTGAGCTACTATGGCGAATGGGATGATACCGGTAATGGCGTACAAGACGTCAGTGCCGAGGTTCTCGTCGACGTGGAAGCGTCTTACACGATGAACAACGGACTCGAACTGATTGGCGGCGTCAGCAATCTGTTTGATACCTACAATGATGAAAACCCATCAGCAGGTGATTTGGGCCAGCTTTACCCAGAGTCTGGACCATTTGGCATGAATGGCGGGCAATGGTATGTGAAAGCGAGATATTCTTTCGAATAACGCTTTTATCTGACAAAGAAAGCCCCTCGTGTACTTTTTCATGAGGGGCTTTTTTTTGCCTATGGTTTTCTCTTCCTTCCTGATGCTGGTTACGCTTATAGTACAGCTCTTTTACGACCTTTCTAGGCATTACATGTTGCTGTCCTGTTATGTTCCAACTCTATCGATAGAACAGCTAGCGGTAAGAAGCGAGCAGCAACCTAAAGGGTGGGGTTTTTCGGCCTTGCGCCACTTAGTCTTTTTGGATAACAGATAACAGCGATGAGCCTGGAACGATATCGCACGAACTTACGCGCACTGTCTGATCAGCTGATCGCTATTCAAAGGCCAATCAGAATTCTCGACAGTATCAAGTGGCCGACTGAGGTCAAACTGCAATTTCTCGCCGACAAAAACGCTGGACTGCCTCGTTTGCCAAGCGACTATTATGATTCCCTGCCCCTGAAGTACGACCCTAGGCAAATCACAGAAGCCTTGATTGAATTACGTCAGCGGATTCGATTGACGCTGGGCAAGGACGATGGCTTGGGAAAGATTTTGGCTGAGTCCGTCGGTCAGTACGAGCGCGTCATTGAGATGCTGTTAGCGCGCGGCACACCGGCTTTTGCCAGCCACTCAAAAGCCCTTTATGGTTCGGCTTTTGATCACCTTCGAGGCGATCGTCGAACTCTCAACGAGCTCGGCCAACAGCTCTGCTCGATTTTTACGCTACCCGCAGCAGGTCGGCTCAGCCACGAATATCCTGAGGATTATAGCCCCGAAGACGCAGTCCAGCGCCTAAGTGCCGCCTTGAATACCTACTTTGAACATGACACGGTTAAGGTCATACTCAGTGACGGCATCGTTTCTGATGCTGCCGCGGGCGCCGACTATATCAAACTAAACGACAGCAAGCGCTTTTCTGAACAAGAGCTTCGCGTGTTTGAGGTGCATGAAGGCTGGGTGCATGTGGGCACCACGCTGAATGGCAAGCTACAACCCTGGGCAACCTGGCTGGCGGTCGGATCGCCTCGAGTGACGGCCAGCCAGGAGGGCTTGGCCGTACTGCTGGAAACCCTGACATTTTCTTCGTTTCCACAAAGGGCACGCAAAATCAGCGAGCGAGTTCAGGCTGTATCAATGGCAGAACAAGGGGCGGACTTTCGACAAATCTTTCGGCACTTTGTCGATCAGGGTCTAACGCCGGAGGACAGCTATCAATTGACTCAGCGGGTCTTTCGCGGCGGAGACCCGCGCGGCGGCAGCTATTTCACCAAAGATATTTCCTATATTCGAGGTATCGTTGAGAATATCAATTTTATTCGCAGCGCTATTCTCTCCGATGTGCCTGAGCTCATTCCGCTGTTATTTGTCGGCAAGATTACCCTTGATGACATACCGATTCTTTACGAGCATATGCTGTCCGGAACCGTTATCCCACCCCGATACCTGCCCCCGATGTTTGCCGACATCAACGGCCTGTATGTCTGGTTTGGATTTTCCAGCAGCCTTGGCCTGGTGGACATGGGGCGCGTACAGCGCCATTTTGCCAAGTTGTTCAGGCATCTGAAACCACAAACCGGGATCGCAACTGACTAGTTGCTAATGCCTTGTGTCCTGCCGCTATTGGGCGACCAAGACCAATACCTGGAAGGGTTTGCCCTTGGCCTCGTGGCGAATGATCAGATCCTGTTTGCCGTCAGTATTTAGGTCTGCCACTTGAATACGTTCTGGCTGAGTCGGCATGGGCACATCAACCTTGATAGCCTCTTTACCAAACAACAGCTCACTGTCCTCACCAGGATAGATCAATAGACGATCCTCACCTTCCTGAACCAACAACTCAACAATACCATCACCCGAAATGTCTGTCATAAGCACAGAAGGGAAAAAGACATCCCCCGTCGCCAAGCTAAATGTCGCCTTAATGCTTCGCACCAGGTTAGGTTCGACTGAATAACGACCGTTTCGTCTCTGATAGAAGCCAAGATCAATACGCGCTGAGCCGGTTAATAATGCTCGTACAATTTTTCCCACACTCAGCTCGACTGACGAGATAAGGATGTCGGTTTGACCGTCGCTATTGAAATCCTGCTCCTGCATTTTGAACTGAATACCTGGAGATTCAATAATTGTATCCGGCTCCAGAGAAAACTCAGCCAGCGCAGACTCGCTTGATCGGCCATTATAAAAGGTATAAGTCGTTTTCTTTTTAAACACGCCTTCGCTTTTTACTGCCAGCGTCACCAACTCCGCATAGCGATCGCCGTCAAGGTCACGTAATTGAAACAAGGCTTTTTTCACGACATTTGACTGATCTTCACCACCCATCCGCATTGAAACCCCCTCATACCCTTCGGCATCGAGGTCTACTTCTGTGGATAACGGCTGACCGATTGCATCAAACGCACCTTCGCGCTGAAGATAGACAACGAAATTCTGTCCCTGCCAAAAGGCAAGGTCTGTCTGACCGTCACCGTTAATGTCAGTGTGATAGATTTTGCGAGACTTATACCAAGGGTGGTTGTTATAGGATATTTCCATTATCGCTGGCGCACTCAGCAGCACAGACGGTGTAAAACTGCCATCCGTTTGTTGAATAGCCACTTGATATCCGGCGAAATTCGGGATGATAAAATCGTCCAAACCGTCATCATTGAGATCTCGCATAACATCAAAAGCGAGCAGCTCTTTCTCTGGAACCGAGTTATAGACAGAAGTAAAGGTAATCAACCTTTGAGAATAACCCGTCAGAGGATCAAAAATGCTACCTGATGTTGCCGTGAACAGCATGAGGACATCTCGACCTTGCCATCGACCGACATCGACAAAAATCACATCTTTTGGTACTTCTCGCTGAACCAACGCCGAGTCTTCGAAGCGGCCATCACGCTGACGATACAGGCGCATCAGGCGACTATTGTCTTCCCGAATCTGAAGCACCAACAAGTCGGCTTGAGACGCATTTGAAAAAGCGCCATGAAGCACAGCTTGGCTTTCCGCAAGACCCGTATTCAGGGTTGAGCGGTGAAACTGGCCAAGATCCGCTTCAGCAGACAACAGGGGTGAGGCAAACTGTTCAGCACTGAGTGACGTCACCTGCACCAGACAAACGCCCAGCAAAATACCAACGTTGCGGCGCAGCCTATTCAACAAACTCATAACCATGATAGCTGGCAATTGCCAGTCCTGCCGCGACACTCGTAAACGGATCATGCTCAGTGACTTTCCCTGGAAAGCGTAGGTCAAGAAGACGGCGTACAGCTGCAATTTGGGACGAACCACCGGTGCGAATCACCACATCAATATCCTTGACCTGGCAGTTGGCACGGTCCATGACAGCATCAACGATATCGTCGATTTGGTCCAGCATGTCAGCCATCATCGACTCAAATTGAACACGGGTAAATGGTATAAGAATATCCAGCTCAGGTATGTCGAGCATCGTTTCATCGACATCCGACAGATTCGCTTTAGCGAGCTTGATCGCCTGAAAAACAATATAGCTATAGTTATGCGTAATAAGATCTTCAAGGCGTTGGAATTTATCCGCTGCTGCGCCACCCTGCTGAATCACTTCAGCCAACTTTGCCTTATAGTGGCTCTGGTTAAGCGTGTAGGTAACCGCCCAGTTCAACAATTTATCTGCGTATTCATCAAACGGAAACTCACTCGTGACCATTTGACCGTCTCGCTTTCTCGACCAGCTTTCACCCTTACCCAGCAAAGGGAACAATAACTCAGAGAAAATCAACTGATCGATATGGTCTCCACCCAGAGACAAACCTGCTGTGGACAGAACCTTGAATTGAGTTCCACTGAACTCAACTATACTCAGGTCTAGCGTACCGCCGCCAAAGTCGAGCGCCAGGACTCTCCCAGACTCAGCCGCGGAACCCGTGTGCAGGAAGCTCAAAATTGCTGCCACTGGCTCAGGGTAAAGTTTGATCTGCTTAAAGCCAGCATAACTACTGGCCTCCGTCAGGCGCGCCAATCCTAACTCGTTTCTATGCGCATCATGGCCTTCGAAGACGACAGGGTGGCCAAAATGGGCGGTACCCAGCGGTTCTGGCGAGTCGCGCTCCAGCGCTCGTCGAATATGCAAAAGCACAGGTGTTATCAGTGCGACCAAGCGGAAGGGTCGATCAAACACCATCAGACGTTTCACCGACGGATTTCCCAACAACCGCTTTACGCCGCGAAACAATCGCCCGGGCATACCTCGGTCGACATTCGCCTGACCGTAAACATTTGCGGTGGCGATTTCCGGACTGGAAAGGGGATCGTCCGGGTCGCTCTCGTTGACCAACATATCGCTTTTGCCAATAATCTCAGGCGTCAACTCGACGACTCGATCGCGATTCTCCTCAATGTACTGTTGCACAGCCGCGTTTCCAATCTTTGAACGCAGCTCTCGATCGAGATGCGTCGCAGTCGGCATAATCAATGCGTCAGGCTCCAGCCTGACAAGCCGTACTCGCTCACCATCATACCAGGCAGCGGCCGAGTTTGAAGTTCCGAAATCTATACCGATGCCGATCATAAGATATTGATTTATATGTGATTAAACAGATTTTTGAAGAATTTGAAGTTGGCCATTAACGCATATTTCGAGAGCCATTCCAACCAGAATCTCTCGTCCATCTGATTCTACGACAGTCCGGCTGAAGGCGACGCCTGTGTCAGTCCGAAAGCACCATCGCACAGCCTCCTGACTTAAGGTACCATGCCAAAGAAACGGCATTGGTACCCTGCCAGCCTGGCTCAGTTCAGAGGACAGCTACTTGCTAAGCGCTATTCACTAAGCGCTATTCATTAAGCGCTATTTCACGGAGACACCTGATGAAAATTGGTATTTCAGTCGCCAGTGCCTACAACGTGACCGACGTTCGCCATGGCGCGCGGCAGATGATTGACAGAGCCAGCGCAGCGGCTCGCGCGAATCTGGACTCCTTATTTGTCGGCGACCATCACGTTGTCCCCACACCTTATTATCAGAACATGCCGATGATGGGACGAATGCTGGCAGAGTGGCACCATCGACCCGCTGGCGTTCTACTCCTGCTGCCCCTGTGGAACCCTGTGCTCGCTGCAGAACAGGTAGCGACGTTGGCCTGTATCAACCAGGATCGTTTCATTCTGCAGTGCGGCCTTGGACGCGATGCGCATCAGTTCAATGCCATGGGGGCCAACATTCGCCACAGACCCTCTGCTTTTGAGCAATCTTTAAGCAGTATGCGTGCCCTGTGGCGCGGTGAAACCGTATCGCTGGATGGTCGCTGGCGTTTTCAAAATGCCAAAATTTCGCCGTTACCACCCGAGCCCATCGAAGTCTGGATTGGCGCCTCCGCGGAGGTCGCAATTGACAGGGCCGCGCGCCTGGGTGATGTCTGGCTGGCAGACCCCAGTCTGACCCCAGAGGGCGCTGAGGCCGCACTCGCCCGGTACCATCTGGCTTTGCAGAAACACCAGATCAAAGTGCCTGACACGATCGCGATCCGCCGCGACATCTATGTCGCTGAATCAGCGCAAGAAGCTGCCGAGCTTCGCACCAGCATTGGGGACCAATATCGCGGCTTTGATCCGAGCGCCCTGATTATTGGCGATGCCGCATCTGTTGCCAATCAATTTCAGGAGTTGGAAAAGCTGGGCTATACGGACATTATCGTCCGCAATCTCCATCCAGACCCAGCAGCAGCAGTCGCTTCGACAGATCGCCTGAAGCAGGTCAAGGTCATAGTCGACAACTTTTTCTAGCAGCCCATGACGGCAACAGCTTGGCACGCCAGGATTGAACTCTCAGGATACGCTCAACTTGTTAGCCTGACTCTGAGGAAAAACCTGCTGAGTCATAGCTGCCGACGATCATAAATGCGGACCAGACGTAAGGATAGTTCCACTGAGGCGAGTCGATAAGTTCCAGCTGGGCATCGCGCAATGCTTCTCGAGCCGGCTGGCCGGCCAGGAGGCGATCATAAAAACTGGTCATCAATGCTTGCGTCCCGGCATCGCTGACTTCCCACAATGAGCTAATCACTTCAGCGACACCGGCTTCCTGAAAGGAGCGACGCAGTCCATAGACGCCCTCGCCCTCATGAATCTCACCTAGCCCGGTCTCACAGGCAGACAGCACGACCAGGCGAGTACCTGACAGATTTAGGCTAAGCACCTCAAGCGCTGTCAGAACCCCATCGTTACTGGTATCTATATCGCCAAGAAACGGCGCGTTAGAGTTAATCCCGGCAAAGGCCAGACCGGCTCTAAGCAGCGGATTATCACCTGGCGGTGGCACCTGTAGCTCCGATCCACGCTGAAGCTTCAACAGACGTTTACGCAGGGAGTCATCAGCTGCGAGAAAGAACCCATGGGTCGCGACATGGAGAATCTCCGGTGGCTGAGCAAGATCAGCCAGTACGCGCTCTTGAGCGCTATGTCCGAAAAACTCCTGACTGGCTGACTTGGTCTTTGTGACCTGGTCGACAATGATTTTGCCTTCCTCCCTCGCACCCGGTAGTGGCGCGAAACTCAGACCTCGAAGTCCTGTGCCGGCAGAGCGCATACCTAGCTGCTGTGCGGATGAACGCTTGCCCATGGCAATTTCCATCTGTTCCGCGCTTACCACATCTGCCGAATCATAGTCAGGACCGGCAAGGACCACATACTCGCCTTCTGCCAGACTATAGCCCGTTGGTAACAGATCGCGGGCCGAGCTGAGAACATGTAGATCATGGGTTTGGATCAGGTATTGCTCGTCAGCGTCCACCAGCGCGCTGAAGGGCAAAATATTGAGATTACCGTCGGGTACCAGATAGACAGACTCGATATCGCCTATTACCGCCTGAATAGGCGCCCAGACTAGGGCGTAAGTGTCCATACCGACCTCCAACAGCTCATCCTCGTCAGCACCGTCGTCCTGAATGATCTGACGGTACGCCCGAATCGCCGTATCAATGGTCGCCCTATCATTGTACTTGACGAGCTCATAGCGGTACTCACCATCCTTATTCAGCATGATTGCAGCAAGCAGCCGCGACGCTCCAGCATCTTCATAAAAGAGAAAATCAACCAGTGCATGATCTTCTTTCAGCGCCGTCTCCAGCGTGTTGGCATTGACCTGCGCTATGGAGGTTTTAAAACGTACACTAGCTCGCCCCAGCTGACCTTGCAGGTCATCAACCCGCTGCTCCAACTCTCGAAGTAACTGGGGGTGACGCCCGTAGGTTTCTGCTGTCGGACCCGAAAGCGTCAGCGCCGCCAGTTGCTTGCGAGTCTCCTTCAAATCACTTGCCAGGATGGTCAGAGCCGGATCCTTGGCCAGCGTCGCTATCTGCTGAATTTCCGAGGTGACCTTGAGTAGCAAACCTTTGCGCTGCAAACTGGCTGCAATCGCTTTTTTTCCCTTATCTGGTGAATCGGTCCGTGCCAGCAGCGCCAGGTAGTCGTTCAACTCTGGTCGATGCAGTCGAATATAACCCTCTCGAGCATTCTCTCCCGTTGTCCATAACATCCGATCAAGAAACACACTCCGACGACTCATCCCTTTCTCGCGCAGTTCGACCGCAGCTCGCAAGTCATTCGTCGCCTCTTTGGCCTTGGCCAGCATATTCAATGCATCAAAGGTATAAGGGTGTTGATCGCCCAGAATATCCTCCGCCTGCTGCAAAGCGGCTGTCAGCAGACGGTCGGCATCGACGAGCCGCTGCTGATCTATATAAACTCCTCCCAGATCGATCATGGAACGAATACTATCGAGATGGTCTAGACCAAGAACCTCCTGGCGCTGGGTTAGTGCCGCCTGTATCTGCTGTTCGGCTTCTGTGAGGCGCTTGAGCTTCTGGTAAGCTCGACCCAGATTGTTAGTGGCTTTAAGCGTGTTTTGATGAGCTGTACCGAATTGACTGCGCCATTGCGCCTGGACTTCTACAAAGAGATTGGCCGCCGCCTCAAAGTCCTCCATCATCAGGTAGAGGTACGCGAGATTATTTTTGACGGCAATCACGTCCGTATAGTCGGGTCCATAAACTTGCTGCAGAATCTCAATAGATGCCAGATAACGAGGGGCAGCCTCATCAAACTTACCCTGGCTCTCATCAAGCATGGCCAAGTTATTTCGAGCCCGTAAACTGTCAGGATGGGCCGAACCGAAATTCGCTTCGAGACGAGTCAGGGTTGTCTTCATCAAGGGTTCTGCCAGATCATACAGCCCGTTCTTTTCGTAAATCTGGGCCAGGTTAACGCCAGCCACCAGGGTCGATGGATGCAAGTCGCCAAAGTCTCGCGACAACCCCGCAAAGGCTTTTTCAAAGGTCGCTTGAGCATCGGCCAGCTCACCTTCCGCCTGATAGATAGCTCCCAGCTCCAGCGTCGTATTGTAGATACTGATGGGGCGGTCCAGCCAATGAATGGCGCCAAAGCTGAGGACTTCTTCGGTCAGGACTCGAGCCTTTGCCAGCGCTCCCTCATCCTTAAAAGTTCGAGCAAGATAGCCTTTGGCCTTGTTGGCGGCTTCGAGATTATTGACTTGTAACGCCGTTTGAATGATGCCAGACAGCAGATCTTTACTCTCCTGATAGCGACCCTGCTGACGATGAAGCTCTGCCAGTTCAGCAACTTGGTTAAAGACTCTGTCGTCTATGTTGGGCAGCGTCACAGCCAGGCGTTCAATCACCTGCTGTTTTGTCATCTCGGCCTGTGCCAGATCCCCCATTGTTTGCTCGGTCGAACTGCGGTAAATCAGACAATCAATCGTGTCAGGATGATAATCACCATGAGTCGCGAGAATATCGGCGCAGAGTGACTGCAAAGTCGTCAAAGCTGTAGTGTAATCACCAAGGCTCTCGAGCCAACTGACGCCGAGATATCGTGCTGCCAACGTCGTCGGATGACCTGCTCCGAGGCTCTGCGTCAAGCCCGATACCACCGACGCCTGCATCGCCCAACCTTCTTCTGTGAGACCCGCTGCGATATAAAGCTCCGCTAACAGCTCCATGATCGCCAAGCTCAAGGGGTGCTCCTCGCCGAGCACCTCCAGTGCACCACCTAAGGCCTGGTTGTAGGCGTTTTCTGCCTCCTGGGCCATACCCGCCTCATGGTATATCCGTCCCAGATCACGAAAGGCTGCTATCGTTAGCCCATGAGTCTCACCCAGCGCAGCTGCTGCAAGCTCAGCGCTGGCTGCCTGCGCGGCCATCGCTGTCTCAAAATCGCCTGATTGAAGAGCGGTCTGAGCATCTGCTGTCATCAAGCGCACCATCTCGTTGGCATCAGCCTGAGAATCCACAGAATTGATCTGCGCCAGCAGGTCGGCGACCCATTCCGGGTTCTGAGACAGTAGCCGGCTGATCTGGTCATTACCCGCAGCAGCGCTGACTTTGTCGCCGAGGATAACCCAGTCATTCACTTGCTGGATGTGTGTCTGCACCAGGTTTCTGGCGTTGAGAATACCGGCCTCCCCCTGATATGGGGCCTTAGCACTGGCTGGAGCGGCGCTGGCTGGAGCGGGGC
>JAYODE010000023.1:48848-53575 GCA_038106185.1 Gammaproteobacteria bacterium
GCTGGCTGGAGCGGGGCCAACAATCATTACGAGTGATAAGACTAGAACGCAGAGTAAGACTAAAGGATGTCGTATCAGCATATTTGAATCGGCTCAGCGTAATTTACTGTGTGAGGGATCCCATCGGATCTCAGAATTTCGACTAGTATAGCAGTGTCACTCAGGTTGTCAGTCTCTCTGGCAATGAATGGACCTAATAGCAACGTTAGGCTAGGAGGGTTGAATTCAAACTGGTTATACTGGCTGGAACCGCCGCGCAGGAACTGACCTGCCGCTGCGAGTTGACTAAGCTGCGAAAGGGCCTGCAGGCAGGGCTGTTTGAATGGCTCGATCGGCTGGCTTGTCAGATTTAACAAACCACTCTGATACGCTGGGTCGAGAGCTGGAATCTCGGCATTGGTCGTTAAAACTGAATGTTTAGCGGCAGGATTGAACACTATTTACGCGCCAGTTATGGTGTATGACAGGGAAAGAGATATGCAGGACCCTCGGCCACGTTGCAGTACCCTCGCCTATTATTTCGGCCGCTTGATCCTGTTGTTAACCGGCTGGCGCGTCGAAGGTGATGCACCCATGACTAAAAACATGCTGGTGATAGCGGCGCCTCACACCAGCAACTGGGATGCCGTTCTGCTGATTGGCGCCGCCTATTCGCTGCACCTGAGGATCAATTGGCTGGTAAAGAACAACCTGTTTGTTCCTGTACTGGGTCAGTTGCTAACGTTTTTTGGCGGTATACCTGTGGAACGATCTCGCAGTACGAATATGGTTCAACGTCTTGCCGCGCAGATTACCGGCAGCGATGGCACTGCGCTGGTCGTACCACCTACCGGCACTCGCAGTTACACAGACTACTGGAAGTCCGGATTTTATCGAATCGCTCTGGAAGCCAATATTCCCGTCGTCTGTGGTTATCTGGATTATCGGCGAAAGGTGGCGGGGCTTGGCCCTTCGTTCTACCTGAGTGGAGATGTGAAACAAGACATGGATCGGATTCGCGCCTTCTACGCGCCCATCAATGCCAAATACCCTGAAAAGAAGGGCCCTATCAGGCTCAAGGAAGAGGACTTGGGCTGAGCGCTTCTGCACCCGCTCTAATTTCGGCGAGTGCAGAAGCGTTCTCTCAAACCTTGCGGCTATTGATCGAAGACAATCACGCTGCGGGCTACCGCACCACTCTTCATGTCGGCGAAGGCATCATTGATCTGTTCAAGCTTTATACGCTTTGAAATCATTTGATCCAGATGGAGCTTGCCCTGGAGGTAGAAATCGATAAAACGCGGCATATCGACTCGAAAACGGTTCGAGCCCATCATAGAACCCTGAATTTTCTTTTCTTGCAGAAACGCTGAGCCCATCAATTCGATCTTCACGCCAACGGGAATCATGCCGATAATAGTCGCTGTGCCCCCTGCTCTGAGCATACGAAATGCATCTTCAGCCGTTTGCTTCAACCCTATAGCTTCAAATGCGTATTGAACGCCGCCCTTGGTGAGCTCCATGACCTGTTCAACGGCATCACCATTGCGCCCGTTAACCACATCGGTTGCACCGAAGTCTTTCGCCATCTGAAGCTTTGAGTCAACCATGTCGATCGCAATGATCCTCGCCGCGCCGGCGATTGCCGCACCATTGATGCAAGACAAGCCCACGCCACCACAGCCGATCACTGCGACCGTGCTACCGGGCGCAACGGCGGCCGTATGAAATACGGAACCCACACCGGTCGTCACAGCACAGCCGATCAGTGCGGCACGGTCCAGCGGCATATCCTCTCGAATCTTTACCAGCGCATGCTCATGAATCAGCATTTGCTCGGCAAAGGACGACAGATTGGCGAACTGGTTGACGATGGCATTATTGTGCGCCAAACGAGGCGGTTCATCTGCCGGGCGTCGAACTTCGGCGCTGGCACACAGGGACATATGGCCGGTCAAACACTGTTCGCAATGCCCGCAGAAGACAGATAAACAGGTAATGACATGATCGCCAGGCTTCACATAGGTCACATCTGAGCCGACCTGCTCGACGATACCGGCTGATTCATGGCCCAGCACCATAGGGGTCTGAGCCGGGTATAGCCCCTCGATAAAATGGAGGTCACTATGACAGACACCGGCCGCCGCCGTTCTGATCAAAACCTCTCTTGGGCCGGGTTTGGAAATACTGATCTCCTCAATTTGCAGCGGTTTCCCCACTTCTCTAAATATGGCAGCTTTCATGCTCTTACTCCGTTTATGCAATGTTTTAGTGTTTTTGACGCCAGCGGTGGTTACTCTGCATTCAGATACAGCAAGTGACGCCGATCAAAGGGCTGTCAGTGTGTCTCAGAAGGTAGTTTTAGCCTAATCGACTCAGCCTGGCTTCGATTAACCAGCCGAATTGCTAGACCGCGCGCTGCCAACCAGGTTGACTATAGCCAGACAAACGGCGCTAATCCACTAGCAAATGTGGATACCCGTTTGTTGACTGTTTTCCAGCGCGATTTTTTCGTCACAATGCTATTGGCAATTGAGATCATAAGCAGGCGTGCTCACCTGAGCCGAGCCTTAAACGAGCAGTTGGCTGTTGATCAATGGTGCCAACCTTGGTTCAATCACCCAGTAACAACTGCAGGTTAAGCTGCTATGGAAGTCCTCATCACAGGTTTCAGCCCCTTTGACGGGCGTCTCAGGAATGCCTCTTGGGTCGCGGCGCAGTCCCTGCAGACCCAGCCCTATGTCTCTGTACTTGAGCTACCGGTAGTCTGGGGTGCACCGCGGATCATGTTGCAGCCGGTTTGCGAGACAGCTTGTCCCAGCGTGATCATCAGCATGGGTGAGGGCAAGGAAGGGGCATTCACCATTGAGACAGTCGCGCAGAATGCACGGGCCAGTCGGCGCGACAATCTGGCCAATCTGCCCTTCTATCCGCTGATCGATCCTCAAGGTCCGACTCAGCAAAGCGCCAGCATTGACGCTGACAGACTGCACCAATGTCTGACTGAACAGCACTGGCCCGTCCGCATTTCAACCACTGCAGGCGCCTTTCTGTGCGAGGAGACCCTCTATACGCTGGAATCCCTCAGAGCACAGCATGAACCCTTGAAGACCGTGCTGTTTGTGCATCTGCCACCTTACGGCAGTCAGCTCCAAGTCAACCAGGTGAATCGACGTTGTGACACACAGCTGTTATCCGCCTTCGCTGCACACCTGCTCAGGGCTGTTCTGGATATTCATGCACAGACTCACGGCAACACTTAAGGTGTATTTTCATGGTGCTCATTCAAAGCCGGCATTTCTCGCTCAGCCTTTATGAGATAGTCAACGGCCAGATGAGTCAGCAACTTAACGCCAACCGGCAAGGCGCGTTCATCAGCATAAAAATAGGGTGAATGGTTAGGTGCGGGCGATGGGTCCTGGGGATTGGCGACACCCAGGAACAAGAATAAACCCGGGACCTTTTGCTGATAGTAGGAGAAATCTTCTGCGGTGGTCGTTCTCGGCGAGATCGAGACCCTATCCTGACCCACAACCCGCTCCAGGGTAGGCACCATGCTGCGAGTCAGGATCGGGTCGTTTGTCGTGACTGGCGTGCCCGACAGTAGCTGAAAATCGGCGGTCGCTTCAGCACTCTCGGCAATCATTTTGGCGGTTCGCGTTATTCGCCGATGAATGTCTTGTCGTACTGACTCTTCAAAGGTACGAATAGTGCCCAGCATCTCGACCTCCGCTGGAATGATATTGGCCCTGACGCCACCATTGATCTTGCCGACTGTGACGATTGATGGTGTCAAGGTCGAGTCCAGTTGCCGGCTTGGAATGGTCTGCAAACCCAGCACAATCTGGGCCGCGACGACGATTGGGTCTACCCCACCCCAAGGCACAGCACCATGGGTTTGTGCGCCCTTAACAAGGATTCGAAAGGAGTCGCTGCTAGCCATGATGCCGCCCTCTCGATACTGAACAGTTCCAAGCGGCGTAGGAAACACATGGAGGCCGAAAATAGCGTCGACATCCTGTAATACACCCTGATCAACCATCAACTTGGCACCGCCCGACTCGCCCTCGGGAGGTCCTTCCTCCGCCGGCTGAAAAATAAATTTGATGGACCCAGGTATCTGATCCGCGACGCCCGCAAGTACCTCTGCCGCGCCCATCAACATGGCGATATGATTATCATGGCCGCAGGCATGCATGACTCCGACCTCCTGCCCCAGATACTGACTTCTGACCTTTGACGCAAAGGGCAAATCTACTTGTTCAGTAACCGGCAGCGCGTCCATATCGGCACGCAACGCCACCAGCGGGTGTTCGCTGCGACCGCGCAAGTAACCCACTACGCCCGTGTGGGCAACACCCGTCGTGACCTCTAGCCCCAAGCTCCGCAGATGTTCTGCGACCAGCGCTGCGGTGCGAAATTCGCGATTACTTAGCTCCGGATGCAAGTGCAGGTCTCGGCGCCACGCGACAACCTTGTCCTGTACCGCTCGCGCGCCCTGTTCGAGACGATCAGTCAGCTCGGCGCGAAGCGGCAGACTCAGATCTTCCGCCTGCACCTGCCCTTGCCAGCCGAAAAGCAACACCACTAACAACCATCGATTGACTAACATGATTTGAATCCCGCGAAAAGTTTGAGGTAAGGGCTTACTATATTCGATCCAACCCCGACGAAGGAACCGTCTCAAGGCAACCGGCCTCGGAGCAATCAATCTCGTGGCAATCAAGCTCTTAGTAACCAAGCTCTTA
>JAYODE010000023.1:53675-58482 GCA_038106185.1 Gammaproteobacteria bacterium
CAATCTCGTGGCAATCAAGCTCTTAGTAACCAAGCTCTTAGCAACCAAGCTCTTATCAAGCAAGCTCTTGGTAATCAAGCTCTTAGCAACTGCTCTTAGCAACTGCGCTTAGAAAGCACAGACAAGGCATATCGCCGCCGCAACAGTTGTGGTGAAACCATTGCGTACCATGGCCCAATCTATGGATAATGCCAGGCTGGACCCAAGGGATCTTGATCATTGCAGCTCAACCATTGCTCGGCTTTCAACTTCCTGTAAGGTTGTCATTACTCATCATGCCCGCTGTCTGAGACGATAGCTGTGTCGGCAATGGCGGATTCCGAGTTCAAGCCAAGAATCTGCTCGAGCCAGGCATGACGACAACTGGACACTACCGAAAAAATTCCGTCAGTTGTGCCTGACGCCCAGCAAGAGCTGAATCTGTTTTTAGGAGTTACTGTGGATGAGCTGATTTCAAGGCGACTTCGCCACCGCGTCAGAATTCTCGGCGACATACTCGGCGAGACCATGATCGAACAACAGGGCCCTGAATTTGTCGAAAAAATCGAAGACATTCGAGTACTCGCCAAACAGCGACGTCAGGCTGGTGCGAGTGATCAAGCGCTGCACTCGGCACTTCAAAGTCTCAGTGGAGACACCCTGGTGTCAGTGGCAAGAGCCTTTAATCAGTTTCTCAATCTTGCCAATATTGCCGAACAGGCTGAGGCTGATGACAATCGCCAGGGTGAATTTCCCGAAACGTCCAATCTTAATACCCTGTTTAACCACCTCAAGGCTGCCGAAATCAGCCCATCTGACATCATCGCTACGATTCACTCCATCAACTGCGAACTGGTATTAACTGCTCATCCAACTGAGATCACGCGGCGCACCCTGATTCAAAAGTACAATCGAATTGCCGCTCAACTGGATCGAGTCACCGAGGACCAGCCATTACAGAGCAATCATCGCCTGGAACTGGAGCGGTTGATTGCTGAGGTCTGGTACACCGATGAGATTCGTACTGAACCACCAACACCACAGGACGAAGCCAAGTGGGGTTATGCGGTCATAGAGCACTCCTTTTGGAACGCCATACCGAGAATCTGGAAAGGGCTTGACCAACTACTCTTCGCTGAGACTGGCTCGCACCTGCCACTGTCATCGACACCCGTTCGAATAGCATCCTGGATGGGCGGAGACAGAGATGGCAACCCGAACGTCACCGCCAGAGTGACGGACGAAGTCATTCGTCTGGCTCGCTGGATGGCGGCAGACTTATATCTGCGGGATGTAGAAGAGTTGCTGTCGCAGCTCTCTATGAGCCATTGCAGCGACGAGATACGCCGACTGTCTGGCGGTGAGGCCCACGAACCCTACCGAGTGGTTCTACGTAACCTGCGAGAGCAGCTGACGGCAACTCGGCAGTGGTCCTCGACCGACGAGCCGCCGCAGGATAATTTAATCTTGCAGCGTCAAGAATTAATTAAACCCCTGTTAGCCTGCTATGAATCATTGCACAGCTGCGGCATGGGCATAATTGCCGAAGGGTTGCTGAAAGACACCCTTATCAGGGTTAACACTTTCGGTGTCACCCTGGTTGACCTTGACATTCGCCAAAGTGCTGACAAACATGTTGAGCTGCTCGACGAGCTGACTACTTATCTGGAAATTGGTCAATATGCGCAGTGGTCTGAAAAAGCTCGGCAGGATTTCCTGGTCGCAGAGCTGGAAACGAAACGGCCTTTGATACCCACGGACTGGACACCTTCGGCCAACGTGATTGAAACTCTTGAGACCTTTCGCCTGATTGCAAACGATGAGGCAGAGGGGATCGCTTGTTACATTATTTCAATGGCAAAAAACCCGTCAGATGTACTGGCGGTGGTGCTGCTGCTTAAAAAATGTGGTCTGCGCAAACAATTACCGGTCGTGCCCCTATTTGAAACGCTTGAGGATCTCGAAAACGCCGCGTGGACTCTTGAGCGCTTACTGCGCATACCCTGGTACACAGACTATATTCAGGGTTATCAACAGGTCATGATTGGCTATTCTGATTCAGCCAAAGATGCCGGTCAGATGGCAGCAGCCTGGGCTCAATATCGTGCACAGGAAGACCTGGTCACCATCGCTGAAAAATATTCAGTCCAACTCACTCTGTTTCATGGTCGCGGAGGCACTGTGGGCCGTGGTGGGGGGCCGGCGCGATCGGCAATCCTGTCGCAGCCACCTGGGTCGGTCAATCGCAGCCTTCGAGTCACCGAACAGGGTGAGATGATTCGATTCAAGTACGGCTCCACATCTCTGGCGGTCACTAACCTCGATCTGATTTTAAGTGCCGCCATTGAAGCCAGTCTGATACCCCCGCCGAAACCCCGTGAAAACTGGCGTCTGCTGATGAATCGAATGGCTGAACTGGCCCGAGACGCTTATCGAGGTCTGGTGAAAGATGACAGCCGCTTTGTGGACTATTTCGACCAGGGTACGCCAGAGAAAGAACTTGCCAAACTGGCCCTTGGTAGCCGTCCCGCACGCCGCCCCAGAGATGCCGGCGAGAAGAAAACCATCGATGACTTGCGGGCGATCCCCTGGGTCTTCGCCTGGACTCAAAAACGCTTGATGCTACCCGCTTGGCTCGGCACCGACTCGGCGTTCGCCGAAGAATTTACTGGCAAAGACTTGCATACACTGCGTGAGATGATTGCCGAATGGCCATTTTTTCAATCCCAACTGAACATGCTGGAAATGGTCTTGAGCAAAGCCGATGCAGGTATCGCGCAAGAGTATGATGAAGTCCTGGTAGACCCGGCGCTGCAGCCATTGGGAGAAGAACTCAGGACCAGGCTCAACGCTCTGATAGGACATCTGAATCGACTCAAGGGCCAGACTCGACTGTTAGAGACTTCTCCGGAAATTCGCCGAACCCTGGAATTGCGCCATCCCTATACAGACCCGTTGCATTTTCTCCAAATCGAACTGATGGCCCGCAGCCGTCACTCAACCGAAACAGACACCTATGTCGATAAGGCGCTTTTGGTCACAATTGCAGGCATAGCCGCAGGCATGCGCAATACCGGTTGACGGTCTGCCTGGATTGAGACTCGCACCACTGGATTTGCTTTCGGCGAATCGCAGCGCGAGGCCGACTGTCAACGACAATCAACGACAATCAACGACAATCAACGACAATAGCGTTAGAGGCTCGCTTGGCCTTAGCCAAAGCCGCCTCAATGGTATTGCCCCGTGCCAATGCCACGCCCATGCGTCGTCGACCACTGACCTGCGGCTTACCAAACAATCGAATGTCCGTATCAGGTTCTGTCAGCGCTTGATCGAGCTGCTGATAAACCAGCGCTTCAGATTCTCCGGTTACCAGTAGTACACTCGATGCAGAGGGTCCCCGTTGGCGGATCACTGGAATTGGCAGGCCAAGAATCGCTCGAACGTGCAGTGCGAACTGGGATAGATCCTGAGAAATCATCGTGACCATCCCCGTATCATGAGGACGAGGCGATACCTCACTGAAAATGACCTCGTCGCCAGCAATGAAGAGCTCAACGCCGAAAATGCCATGTCCGCCAAGTGCATCCGTCACTTGCCGCGCGATAGTCTCGGCCCGTTCCAGCGCTGTGGCTGACATGGGTTGCGGCTGCCAGGATTCCCGATAATCCCCATCCTCCTGACGATGCCCGATGGGCTGACAGAAAGTCGTGCCATCCTTATGCCGAACTGTTAACAGCGTGATCTCATAGTCGAACTGAACAAAGCCCTCGACGATCACACGCCCGGCACCGGCACGCCCGCCCTCCTGCGCATAGGCCCAGGCGGTCGGCAGATCCTGTAATGACTTTACCAGCGTCTGGCCTTTTCCCGACGATGACATGACTGGCTTAATCACGCAAGGCAGGCCGATTGACTCGATGGCTTGCTGACAATCCTCTTGAGTGTCCGCGAAAGCGTACGGCGAGGTCCTAAGACCCAGCTGCTCAGCAGCAAGACGGCGAATGCCTTCACGGTTCATGGTCAATCGCGCGGCATTGGCGGTGGGCACTACCTTGTAGCCTTCCGCTTCCAGGTCGACCAAGGTCTCCGTGTTGAGGGCCTCTATCTCAGGAATGATAAAGTCAGGCTTTTCGGATTCGACAATTGCACGCAAAGCAGCGCCATCCAGCATTGAGATGACATGGGATCGGTGCGCGACCTGCATGGCTGGAGCATTGGCATAGCGATCTACGGCTATGACCTCAACCCCCAAACGTTGCAACTCGATGGTTACCTCTTTGCCCAGCTCGCCGCTGCCGCACAGCAGTACTCGCGTGGCTACAGTCGAAAGCGGGGTACCTATTGTCGAAAGCGGGGTACCTATTGTCGAAAGCGGGGTACCTATTGATGTACTGGTGTTGGTCATACTGGGTCCATGTTTGCCAAATCTTAAAGCACCCAGCGTAACAAATTTGAACGCAGCAGAATATCGGCAATCATACGACTAAAACCCCGGTTGAATCGGACCGAATCTTTGGTTACTATGGCGGCCCTTCAGCTGGTGATCAGCTGTATTTTTAAAAACTGCGATTTAGATTAAAAAGTACTGAAATTAAAACGTACTGAGAGTAAAAAGTACTGAAGTTAAACAGTACTGAAGTTAAACAGTACTGAGATTAGAAAGTACTGAGACTAGAAAGTATTGGGGCCATAGCTCAGCTGGGAGAGCGCAACACTGGCAGTGTTGAGGTCGGCGGTTCGATCCCGCCTGGCTCCACCAATCGCTTCCTTTATTAAAAAATAGTATTAAAAAATAGTATTAAAAAATAGTATTAAAAAATAGCAC
>JAYODE010000061.1:0-9940 GCA_038106185.1 Gammaproteobacteria bacterium
TTTAAATTACTTTGATGAGTACGCCAAGGTCACCTGAAACCCGAATTCCACTAAAAATCTTTACCCAAGGCAATGATAAGCGCCCTTATCGTGACCCAGTCCGCTTTATTGCCCATTATTTTGACGGGCTAGAATATAGACTACCCTGCCCAACCGCGCAACTGATTCGTCAACGCTCACCACCCTCTTATGCCCTGCTGCCTGTTCGCTGTTGCCACTTAACACTCTAGACCCTCACGGCTCGACAACTGTCGTCGGTCCTGTTGCGGCTCGCGTAAGTCTTACCACTAACGCCTACGCTGCGCCCGTTAGTCACTCCTGCGGTCCGATGGTGGGCTTCCCGAGTCGGCCCGTGCGGGGGATCTTGATCCCTGGCCGACAGCCGATCCCGCACGCACGTAGTGCGTAATCAGCACACCCACCACCGCCAACATCCCTCCCAGCAAGGTGCCCAGCACCGCAATTAACGACCGACGCGGCGCTATCTTTTGATCGGGCACCATGGCCGGGTCCACCACCTGAAACACGTACTCCTCGCGCACGTCCGCCAGCATGCTGACCCGGGTCTGGGACTCGATCAGGTCATAAAAGACCCGCTGCATCTCGACGAGCTGGGTGCTCTCCAGCTGCCGGCGCAGGTAGGCAATGGCATTGTCGGCCTCTGCGTGGTCCGCCGCCTTGACTTCCTGATTGATGCGTTGAACGAGGCTGTTGACCCACTGGGTTGCTAAAATAGGGTCCTGCCACTCCACGGAGACTGTCACTATCCCCGTGTCTCTGTCTTGAGAGAGGCTAAAGATATCGCTGAAAGCGCGGTAGGCCTGCAGATCCGTTGGTGCGCCGTCTTCAAGCAACCACTCGCCGGTAGCCTCGTCATAGACAGTTGGATCGACCACGGATTTCTGCTCGGCCCGGTCGTAACGGCCAGCAAACAGCGGCACCAGCACCTCATTCTCACGGATAAAGCGGATGATGAAGTCACGCGAGCGCATGATCGCGATGGCGTTGTTGACCCGACCCGCGTCTTCGCCGGTTGGCAGATTGATCCCAATGAGCGCGGCCGCGCCACCCAGTTGACTGGCCAGGGGACTGCCTGACTCGCGGCTAGTGGCTGGGGCCAGGGTGGCCTCGGCGCGGTAGATCTCCGTCATCACCAGCGCGACTACCACTGAGATGACCGCTGCAGCCGCCGTGATACCTACTATCACCCATTTGCCCGCCCACAAAATCTTGAATAGCTCCACCAGGTCTATCTCATCCTCCGCGACGGGTCGGTAGTGGGGCGCCATTGGGTACGCAGTCGCGGGTTGGCGGTTTTCGGGCTCAGTCATCGCTAGATGCCCACGCTGTTAAGCGCTAACAGCGTTGTCGAGAGGTTAAACAGCACCTGCGAGAGGCTGGTCCAAGTCTGGAGCTGGCCTGGTTGGTAGATATCGGTCGGCACAACGATCGTATCACCCGGCTCTATCCGCGCCCGCGACTGGAAGAACCACCGCATCCCACCCAAGGGTTTTACCTCCCCGCTACTGGCGATCACATAGATTTTCCCGGAATCGGCGTTGGCATTGAATCCTCCACTGCGCGCAATGTAGTCTGACGGCGTCAGGTCCTCGCGATAGAGCTGCGACGAGGGCTGATTTACCTCACCGACTACGGTTACCTCCTCTTGACGGCGCGGCACAACCAACTCATCACCCGCTTGCAGTGACAGTTGGAGCGCACTGCTCGACGAATCGCTCAGCATCCTTGGCAAATCAATCACCAGACGCCCGATAGGGGTAGCCTGGTCCACTCTGTCCAGCAGGGTCTGGATCTGATCAAGACGCGAGGCGTCTGTTTGCTCCGTTTCAAGCTGCTGCGAAAGCAGCTCTTGCTCAAGCTCTCGCCGGGATTGCGCCAAGGTTTGTCGCTCGCGCTCTCGCAGCGACTCGCGCATAAATATCGCCGCCTTTGGGTCGGCCTGCGCCGTCAAACCTCCCGCCCTTGCGATAAGGGATAGAAGAGTGTCATCTGGCTCTATCACGTAAGTGCCAGGGGAGTTAACTTCACCGCTAATCACAACTGTTTCTGTTTCTCGCCAGTTAGGAATTTGCTTTATCGTGAGCCTGTCGAAGGGCTGCAAGGCATACCCCTCCCCACGCAGCCCAGCCACGGACAAATTAAGAGCGTCAATCTCTACCACCCGACCGGCTACAGAGTCGATTTCAAAGTGCGCCACCTCAGCGTTTGTCAGGTCTGCGCTCTCAGCAAATCCCCCAGCCATGGCAACCAAATCCGCCGCCCGCAGACCCGCCGTCAAGGGGTAGTCACCGGGGTAACGTACCGCCCCCGCGACTGAGACAATCTCGGTAGGCCTGTCATCGGCTGCCTGCGTACGCAGCTTTTCGAGCGTATCGGCTAAGTATTCTTCACGCACCTGCTTGGCACCAAATACGATTATCTTGTCCAGCTCTCGCAGATCGACTGGCGAGCCCGTGTCCAGGGTCTGCGGGTCCAGCCCAAAACGCTCAACCGCGATGGTGCCGCTCTGATCGATACGCCTCTCCAAGAGCACATTATCCAGGTCACTGTCAGCGTTCAAGCCGCCGGCAAAACGAATCGCCGCACTCAGCGTCATCCCCCTCACCAGCGGATAGTCGCCGGGAAAGCGAACGTTTCCGCTGACGCTCACAATCAGCGGCGGAGAGTCAAAGCTGGCCTGATCTGAGAGTTGCGCCAAAAATGCACCGAGCTGGGAACCTCTGCTCTGGCTAAAACCAAACGTCTGCAGCTGATCTCTGGGCTCGAGAAGCAAATCTGCTTCTGAGCCAGGATTAGTGAGAGCAGACCCTAGATCGACATGGATGAGCTCAAGGCGCCTGGAAGGCAAAACCTCCCGGGCGATGAGTGCAAAGTCGAGATCCGGATCGGGTAACATCTGGTCGATTCCAGTCAGCACATCACTGACCCGCAGTCCCTCACTCCACTGAAAGCCACCCGGGCGTTGCACGTGCCCCTGCAACAGCACCACACTCTCCAGTTGATTCATCACTGACGCTACCTGGAGAAAATCGCCATCAGCCAGCGGCAGTGCATTCGAGGTAACACTCACGTCGACATCAATTAGGGTGCGTTCACCACGTTCATTAATGCGTTCGATGCTTGATGCCGCTGGGAATGCTGTCGGCGTGAGCCCACCGGAAAGGGGAAGCACCTCGGCGACACTGGTTTCGTTTTTGATTTCGTAGATAGCCGGTCGACGCACCTCGCCCGCAATGCCTACAGTGCGACCCACGGGCGGAACAAAAATGACATCGCCTGGCTGTAGACGCGCATCCCCGCTGGTGTCTCCCCGCAAGAGCAGGTCATACAAGTCGAGCTCGGTTACCTGCTCACCGCCGCGCATCAGCCTTATGCTCCTGAGCGAACCGACGGTAGTAACTCCCCCACTCACAAACAAGGCGTTAGTCATGGTGCTCAACGAGCTTACGGTGTAGGAGCCTGGGCGCGCTGCCTCACCCAACACAAACACATCAATGGAGCGCAACGGGCCCATACTGATTGAGGCGCTCTGGCCTATGAGCTGGTTCGATACGATGCTCTGCAGCTGGGCGCGCAACTCCTCAAAGCTGAGCCCGCTCACATTGATGGGGCCAATCTCGGGAAACATCAGCTGGCCTTCCCGGGTGACAACCAACTGTTGGGTAATGTTTTGCTGGCCGTACAGCTGGATTATGACCGTGTCGCCGGGACCTACAACATAGGTACTGGGCACTGGGATGTTGGTCGCCGGTGCGAAGGTGGTCGGGGTGCCGGCAAACAATGCATACCCGAATGGCTCGAGATCTTGCTGAAGGCGCTGGGGTTGCTGCGTGATCCGAATGCGCTGCTGTGCATCGTCACCGAGGTTTTCGGACTGCCTCGTCGCGTCAATTTGCACCTCTCGAGGCGCGACGGTGCCGACATCAACAATCGGCTCTTGGGAGCCCGCGGCAACGCTCGCCCGTCTGTCCAGTAATCGGCTAATCTCTTCTTGGGAAAGCCCCTGCAGCTGCTCTAGCTGTTGCGGCGTTGGGGTAAAGTCCTGAGCGATTGCCAGGTTAACCAGTGATAAAAGACTAAGGGGTAGTAGCAATCGCCCCACTTTGGGGACAACGGTGGACTGAATTATAGTCATAAGCGAAATAGCACTCAGAAGGCTCGGTTGTTATTCTGCACACCTTAGGGGTAAATGCCCACTGCGCGTTACCCGGCGTAGCTCAAGCCAGTGACTGCTGCACCACCTTGCTTCCGGAATGTGATTCTATCCCCAATGTCCGGGGTTAGTCGAGACTATGCAATACTACCTTTTGGCTCCGCAGTTACCGCCTTTCGTCCTCATCGACGTATCGATCGCCAAAAATGGCGCTTGTGCTTGGGGATGATACAGTGTGAGCGCTTCCTTTTTGGTTGGTGCTTAGCGTGATTTCAATAGCTCCTAAAACAGTATACAGTTCAGAGGGATAAGGTAGTAATCTCCAAAATCAGCTGCATGCTCCTGGTAACCCACTGAAATCGAACATGAAATTTCTGCTTGCCCTGCCCGCTCTTGTCGCGCTCGCCTCTCCCGCACCAATCCGGGCAGACGTGCCATTTGGCTGGATCGGCAATCACCACGTTGATGCCTACTCTTTAGGCGCAGGTGAATTCGGGCTTAGCGGAAATTTCGGGGCGGTAAACGACACGCTCGACGTCCTCAATCTGCGGGACAAGTTGCTCGCAGGCTCTGAAAGACTTGTCGGCAATAGCGGTGACCTCTCGAGCCGCGGCGGCGAATTGCGGGTTGGCATCTGGGAGTCCTTGGAATTTTTTTACCGAGAGTCTACGCAGGACCTCACCCTTAATCTTGGCACGATCACGAGTGCGGAGGTTGAGAACTTAGACAATCAGCTGCACACGCGCACCCAAGCCGCCGGCGCAAAGTGGGTGTTCTTCGACGCACGGAATCAAGATCGCAGCTATCCCTGGGCAAGCGCGGCGTTGGAGCTAACCTACGATCGGAATCATAGCGATGACTTCGGCGGCTATCTGGCCGGCTTGAGAACGAGCGCGACAGGCGGCGTGATCTTTGACCCACCGGGGCGCTTCGCCCTTGATCGACTGCAGGATGAAGGCTGGCAGGCCCGTATTCTGCTCAGTAACGCCCTCGGGAACTCCACCACAGCCACGATTTGGGCCGGTTACGGCGAAGCCAGCGCCTCCTCGGGCACTAGCTGGGATATCGATATTTCCTTCTTAAGAGACGCGTTTCAGCAAACCTTCGATACCGAAGAGACTCAGTACACATTGGGCTTCAGCGTGAACTGGCAATATTTTCCTCGGCTGCCGGTACAAATTGGGTATGAATACATCGGTATTACTGATAGGCAGTTAGACATCGTTCGGGCCGATAACCGATTTAGTAATTACCTGCCCAGCTTTCTTCGCGGAGACCAACTTTCCAGCAGTGAGACGCGCAATCATACGCTCTATGGGACCGTTAGTTGGTGGGTTACACCAACTATCTTTGTGGGCGCCGGGGGCAAACTCTTCAGCAGCCAGTTCACGGGCATCATCCCCCATTTTACAAATCCATTAAGCGGAGGCTTTTCGGACATCGCTTATGGGTACTTGGAATTCAATATGGGTATGAGGTTTGCCCTCCGCTCGCGCTGACGTAGTAACAAATTGTTACTAATTGCCCATAAAATGGGTGGAATACTGGATCGATTAAGCTAGAATACGGGGCACATAAAATCAGTATGCCCGGAGTCTTAGTGAGACTCCCAGTCGAAGAGAGCGTATACTAAGTTTAGTTGATCTTACACCCCCCAACCTCGAGAGGATCATTGGATGGTTTATTCACTTCCAAACCCAAAATTGCTCAGCAAAACAATCGCCGCAACATTGTTGGTAGGTCTGGCAACATCGGCTTCAGCCAATGATTTCTCCCTCAGCAATAACAGTTTCGTGATCAAAAACAAAGGCGAGGTGGTGGTCACAGCGACCCTGGGTAGTGATGGTGTGCTCGCCGTTGCTGGCGCAACCCTACCTACAGTAGCGGTAAATACCACCGCTTTATCAAATGGTCTCCCGTCGTTCGAATTTCAAATCGAAACGGCTGACTTGACTGTAAATAGTTCCAACAGCTTCAAGATTGGCCTCTCAATTGAAGATGACTCTAGCCCTAGTACTCGTCGATTCGAGGCATATATAGGCACATTAACCCTGGCCGTTGATGGCAGCGGTAACGTCTCAGGAACAATTCCCAGCCAGGACATGTACGTCAGGGCTAAAAAGGGATCGGCCACCTTCTACCAGGAAATCAACAATCCTACTGCGAACGGCCCTTTCACAATCTCAGGGGGTACGCTGAGCTTTGACGGTGACCGTGCGGTCACTCTGTTGAAAGCCCAAGGCAACGACATCTTGGATGCTGTTCTGGAGAACTTCAGCCTAAATGGGGTATTCACCTTCAGAGTGGTGATTGAGGAGAATAACCCGGGAGCTAATGCCGCCAGGGTCGGCGTCAAATCGGGAGACACCTTTACCGCTGTTCCGCGCATCGCAACGTCTTGTACATTGGATGCCGCCTCTACAGTCGGTAACGTTTTTCAATTGTTTAGTGATACCGGCTTTGTCAACCCTTACGTGGTCCAAGGCAGGTTTGCGACCGGCACAGGCGATACCACCAAGTCGTACCCAACCGCATTCACCGAAACATGCGAAGCCGTCTCTACTGGCGGCGGTGGCACCGGTGGCGGTGGTAGCAGCAACAGCGGTAGTTCTGCGGAGGTGGTCGAGCTCGAATCGACGGTTAACGATCTAAACGACGTCCTTGACGATCTGGATACCACTGCTCCGGTAGATGAAACCAAGTTAGCGCAAATTGACTCACTGAACGATGCCATTGGCTCTCTGGCTGAACAGCTTGATGAACAAATCGAACAAGAACTCTCAGCCAGTACAGTGGTCGTTAGCCAGGCAACAGTGACAAGCAGTAGCAATTTGGCAACACAATCGGTGTCGTCATCCAATGCTATCGTCAATTCAATTGCCTCTGGATCAAATGTCAGCACTACTAACATCCTGACCGCGCTGACTGCTAGCTCTAAAACATCAGCATCTACCTCCAAAGTCGCCGCAGCTGTTACCGATACCACTGCAAAGCAAGAGCTCATTGACAACAACAAAACAATCCTCAGCAACAGCGCGTCTTTGCTGACTACATTGTCATCAAGAAGCACGAGCTTGTCCTCAGGCGAAGCCACTGCCGTGCTCGCTGTCGCCAGCAATATCGTGAACACCTCCAAGTCACTTGGTTCGACTGTCAGCACGGCGCAAGAAATCCAAGCCATCGTCGCCCAAACCAATAGTGTACTGGCGGCGCAAGAGAACTTGGGTATCGCGGCCGATGACAGCCTGATCGCGTCGATCAGCAGCGCCAGCACAACGATTGCCAACAATTTTATTCTCCAGCAACTCTCCGCCGCACCAGGCGAGGTAATTGAGGAAGCAGTTATCACACAGGCGATTACAGCAAGTCAGACGCTGTTTGAATCTGTATTGGACGTCGGATTACGTGTCCCTCCTGCGGTGGTGGTTACCGCGGCAGAAACCACTGCGGCCGTAGTCGCAGCCTACACAGATATTCAACCAACGACCGCTGCGCGCGTCGCAACAGTCGCGAAGACAATCGTAAACCCGGACAATATCCGAATAAGCGATGGCAAGACGCTGCTTTCAACGATGACTGACTACTTGAACACTTCAACTAGTACGATTTCATTGCCAGCAAACCGCCAGGATTCACTTGCTTTCGCGTTGTCAGGACAAGCAACTATCTCCGTGGATTCAGCGACAGGAAGGGTGATCTTTAATCTGCCTGGCGAGAGCTACGCGGGCATGATATCGGGCGTGCGTACTGTGCCAACCACAGTACCCAATGGCATCCGATTTAGAGCCGATGGCCGAGCGACTCTGGTAACCAACGGTACCGCTATCGATGTGGCACCTACAGCCTATGGGTTGGTCAACTTTGTCGATGTCGTCGAAGCTGCTGGCTTTACTTACACACAAAATTCGAATGCGACATTCACTCTGAATCTTGGCGATGGCAGCACATTTGTAGGCGCCTTTGCCTATGACAATTTAACCGACTCAGATCTTACAAGCGCATGCGGCGCCGTGAGCGTGACTCAACCATCTGGAGCGTTGAACTCACCAAATTATTCGTTTGGAATTTCTTGTGCTAATGGTGTTACGCAAAAGGTGGTGCCGTCGCTCGCAAGCACAAATTACCTGAGCACGGTCCAAGCCTCTGGATTAACCGCTACCACAAATCGAAACACAGGGGTCATAACCATTAGTGGCGGGGTTGGTCAGCTTAAGCCAAGCTTCTTCACGTCAACTCCAACAGCGGCTGAGCTCGAGTATCATGCTACCGCAAAAGACAGTTTGGGCATCGCAACTCAGTCAACAGACGTTAACGGTGACGGGTTGACAGATTATAAAGTCATTACATCCGATAAGGTGCAAGTCCTTTACGGTGTCGGGTCTTAAGCAAGTCATTGTTCTCTGCGGCACATCCTATGTGCCGCAGAGAGAATAGCTAAAAGTCCTAGGCGAAATTTTGTTATGGCTCTCATACCAACATTAGCAACGTTTTTTTCAACCTCGTTTTTTCTTTTATTACTTATTCCCCTCGCTAAACGATTCAACTTCTTAGATCAACCCGGCGGCCACAAAACTCACTCCTCTTCTACGCCGATGATTGGCGGGGTAGGAATCTACCTTGGCCTGGTTATAGCTTATATCCTGTCGCCTGCCTTGGCAGAGTACTTTTACCCGGTTCTAGTACTGGGTGGCGTCATTTTACTTATTGGGATCATCGATGATTTAGCAGATTTAAATCCTATCCACCGACTTCTGGCTCATGCCTGCGTTGCATTCGCAATGATTCAATCTACCGGTGTAAAACTGGAAAATTTTGGCGACATCCTATTTCTAGGCCCAATCGAACTTGGAATTCTATCTGTGCCCATGACCGTCTTTGCCGTCGTTGGCGTAATCAATGCGGTCAACATGAGCGATGGAGTAGACGGCCTATCAAGTGGTTTGGTGGTCATTACGTTATCTTTCGTGGCGATTGCCAACATTTTCGACGGAGCTGGTCCCCTCTTGTCTGTCACTACGCTCATAGCCATCTCAGTTCTCGCTTTTTGGTTACTCAATTTTCGACTAATTTGGAATAGAAAAGCTCTCATATTCTTAGGGGATAGCGGGAGTAACTTATTAGGATTCCTTGTGGCTTGGCTTCTCATTAATGCAACAAATGGGGAATCCGCTTTTGCAGCTCCAGTCTATGCACTTTGGTTCTTCGCTTTGCCCTTGATGGACACAGTCAGCCTCCTGATTAGGCGGCCTTTATTAGGAAGGTCACCATTCAAACCAGGGCACGATCATCTGCACCACCGGCTTCTGGAAAAAGGTTTTACGCCAAAGCAAGTTATTCTAATAATCTATTCGAAAGCCATAGCAATAGGCTCGGTAGGATTGGCCGGATACTTGAGCGGAGCGCCTGAAGGAGCAATGTTTTTCGCATTCATATTGCTCTTCATTTTGAAATGGTATGAGAGCAATGCCCTCTCAAAAAAAATAGACTCAATAGCTTAGTTTCAGATTTAGCGTGCGAAAAGAGGCGTTTTCTAAGCAACTAAATAGAGTTTCAAGACATACTATAATTTACAGGCATGAAAGGTTTTCACGCCGTGAGCTAATTACGAGCTGATTCCGTCCTCGCGATGCTCACCGCATGCTGGTCGACGAGAGTCCTAATCTCCTTTTATGTCCAGAATCTAGGATTCATCAGAGCATCTCTCATCGTTTTTGATCTTCGCAGATTTATCCTAGGCCTTGAGCTACCTGTATGGCATTAAAATAA
>JAYODE010000061.1:10040-11260 GCA_038106185.1 Gammaproteobacteria bacterium
AAAGGGTGGCACCCAAAATTAAATAGTAGTCAGCCAATTCACGTCGCCCACAGAAGACTCCTGCTGATGAGCGTACAACTTAATCAGAGCCATGTCTGAAGTGGGAGTTCAAGCATATGAGGGGACCCCATTTCTTGATCCATGCTATCAGAGAATTTCTGCTGTTGTTTCCTTCCATTGCCTCGAAAATACCAGAGGCGAAGGCCCTTTGAGAGCCCTGTGAGGTCGGCTCTCATTATATTCCCTTTTCCAGTCCTGCAATTTCTTTCTGGCGTCAGTCAAATCTTCAAACCAGTGGACTTTCAGGCATTCATCCCTGAGTGATCCATTGAACGACCCAATATGGGCATTGTCTGTCGGCTTTCCTAGCCTGGAGAACTCCAGGGTGACCTAGTGTGCATAAGCCCACCAGAAGTACTGCAAATTAACTACAGTTATCGCAACGTATTCGATCTGGCGCTCCTCTGCTTTTCGCGACACGGTCCAAAGTGGAGACAACCTCAGCTCCGCCTAGTTTCGGGCCTGGCTCAATAGCCAAACATTCACGTAAAAAGACATCTACTATCATCAGTGCCCGAAATCACTCTCCGGTGACCGTTTGATCACTGACGAAATCTATACTCCAGGCTACATTAGGTGATCTTGGGGCTGATTTTGGCGGCTGCCTGCAGGCTGCACTGACATGACGACGAGACCGTTTAGATCGTAATTGCAAGCCTTCCTCGCAATATAAGCGATGGACACGCTTCTTGTTCACATGAATGCCTTCGCGTTTCAACAGAGCATGAATACGCTTGTATCCATACCTGATCCTGGTGTTGCTATTTCCCTGATTCTGGATCTCAGCGTTTCCTGGGGAGGCTTGATTGACTGATATCGATGAGCCGTCCTGGAACTGCAGGTTATCTGGCAACCCCTACGCTCATTGATTACATAATGCTCTTGCAGTTAGCGATAGCGCAACACTGAGCTGCGGTGCGCTCACCACTTTTTTGAGGCAATATCCCGTAGCATCACCTTGTCAAAGCTGAGATCGGCTACCAGCTTCTTCAGCTTGGCAGTTTCTTCCCGCAGTTGCTTAAGCTCTCTGACTTCACTGGCTTCCAGACCGCCATATTGTTGCTTCCAGCGTTAAAAAGTCTGCTCGGCTATGCCCAGTTTGCGGGCAAGTTCCGGTACCGAAACCCCCATCTCATGCTGCTTGACCGCTGCAACTATCT
>JAYODE010000079.1:0-1678 GCA_038106185.1 Gammaproteobacteria bacterium
CGCTCTTGTCGCTGCGAAAGGAAAGCTGAGTCAGATGGCGTTTTGCCGCCGCCAGGCGGCTTTCGGTCGATGGTACAAAATTGCTATGCTGCCGAAGCGCAGGGCTGCTGAGTCCGTTCCGTGGGACAAGGATGGCGACTGCGAATGCCACCCATCATGACTGTTTAAAAGGACCTGTATATGAGAGCTGCAATCATGCGCGATGCGCGCCTCGTCGTCGATTCCATGTCTCAACCCGAGCCAGCGGTTGGTGAGGTGCTGGTGAAGACGCTGGCTTGTGGTATCTGCGGCTCAGATCTGCATGCGTTGAAGTTTGGGCCGCAAATGGTGGCAACATCAAAGGCAACCGGCGGTTCCTTTTCTATGGACTTAAGTCGCGATGTGGTCATGGGACACGAGTTTTGTGCAGAAATTCTCGAGCATGGACCGGGTACGGCAAAGTCACTGAAAGCTGGAACTAGGGTATGCTCGGTACCCATGACTATTCGAAACGGCGCAGCCAGTCCAGTCGGTTATTCTAACCTGGTGCCAGGGGGCTATGCTGAAAACATGGTGCTGCATGAATCCATGCTGCTGCCGGTACCCAATGGTCTCGCCAGCGATCTTGCGGCACTCACCGAGCCTATGGCCGTCGGTTTTCATGCGGTGCAAATGGCGAGATTGCGCAATGCCGAGATTCCCTTAGTGATAGGCTGTGGTCCAGTGGGTCTGGCAGTCATAGCGGCGCTCAGACGTCTGGGTGTTGGACCGATTATTGCTGCGGACTTTAGTGAGACTCGACGCAAACTGGCGCTGACCATGGGAGCCCACGAGGTTGTCAACCCGGCAGAGTCATCCCCGTATGAGAGTTGGGCCTCGCTGGCGAGTCTGGGCGTTGATGGCGCGCGCCTGCCAGAACTGCCGCTGGTGGGTCAGCAATACCGAGAAGGCGTCTTTTTTGAATGTGTTGGTATTCCTGGTGTGATTGATCAGTTGATGGCAAACGCCCGTGTTGGTTGTCGAATTGTCGTCGTTGGTGTGTGCATGGAACAAGATCACATACGGCCACTAGTAGGCATTAACAAGGAGCTGAATTTGCAGTTTGTACTGGGTTATACCCAGGATGAGTTCAAAGATACGCTCAACCATATCGCCGAGGGTGAGCTGGATGTGTCGCCCCTGATTACCGGTAAGGTCGGACTTGACGGCATAGCTCAGGCTTTTGTTGATCTAGGCAGTCCTGACGTGCATGCAAAAATTTTGGTTGATCCGTCTTCGTAGTGACGGTGCCTGGTCACCTTTTGAGCGCGGGAACCCTGACTTGCCTTCGAACCATAATACTGTATATTAATACAGTATTATGATTTAAGGCGTTCACGCTCCTATAGAGGTTACGATGACATATCATTACGAGGTAATAGCCAAGATGGCAGCTGATTTTTCCAAGCAACTGCTCAAGCTTAATCATCAGCTGGATAAAGTCATCGACAAACAGGATGAGCTGATCGACCCGCAAGCACAAAAAGTTGTTGTGATCGATCTGGTGAACAGCCTGAAGTGGGAGGCAGCCGCAAAGTTATGCGCCGAGCAAGCCAAAGAAGAGAGCAAGCGCAGCCATTTGGCAGACGATGAACAGCATCTTCGCCGCGAACTGGAAGCGCTACGCGAACAGTTGTTGAGGGTTGCTGGTGGTGAGCTT
>JAYODE010000062.1:0-10464 GCA_038106185.1 Gammaproteobacteria bacterium
CCGTATCGCTCAACCCATGGGCGAGATCCCTGTACTCTGTGGGTCGATGAGTCACTGGGGAACTTTCAAGGGTTAGTGCGCCTCAGCCAGGCCCTCGATACCGAGTGCCCGCTGGCGTTATGACAAGCTGCAGGGCCAGCTGCAAGGCCAGCTGCAAGATCAGGCGCCAATAGGGGATAGCAAGCAAAAAGAAGACTGCAAGTTTGAATCACAGGCACTCACGCCATTTGCGCCGGCCATGCCAGACCAGTGCAGGCAGGTGGCGTAGCCGGTGATGGCTTATCGAGCGTTGTATTGCCACGAAAAATCAGGCGTTGCGACCTGCACCAAACGGGCATTGGCTGCCTGGTATCAGTCGCAGTCCAAGAAGGAACTTAACAGACATGAAATCCATGACACTGGCGCAATTAGGCGCTTTGCAACCCGCACTGAATCTGCTGCGTTTACGGAGCTTTGATCCCGACATTTATCTGGTTGAGATGGTGATTCAGGATGAAACCTATCGACTGACCGATACGCTGGGTCGGCCCATGGCTTTTCGAAGCCAGCTGGCCGCCAAAAAGCCCTTTAAGGGGCTGTCTGTGGAGCGCGCCGAGCTGGTTCAGGAAAGTGCCTATGATGAAATGATCGGTCAGCCACAGCGTACCGGCCGCAACACTCTGCGGGTGGATATTGCGCGACCTAAGGACGATCTGAGTTAGCGTCGGTTTACCCTAAGCTCATTGGGAAGACGCTACCCTCACAGGGCTTTGTACAAGGCCTCCGCAAGACTGGCGCCCCGTTCGTCACCTACCATCGCCGACTTCATCTGATTCATCACGTAGGAGAGACAGATGCGATTGTCCTTGTCCACGACGATAGTGGAACCACCGGCGCCGGCCCACCAAATCGCATTCGGATTGGGGCACAGGGGCAGCCAGGGACTGCCATAGGCATAGCCCATCGCAAATTTGACCGGAAACATCAGCACCAGATCGGTGGACTCCAGCAGCACCTCTCTGGAACGGTTAGCGCCGGCTGGGCTCAGCAGCTGCTGACCAAAAGCAACGCCTTCGTTAGCCATGGCCGTTTGCGCGCGAACCACTGACCGCGCATTGCCGTGGCCATTGGCCGCCGGTATTTCTGCCTGACGCCATCCCGGCGTGTTGTCGGTGCCGGTGGGCAAATCCACTGAACCAAAGACGCGAGCAGTCATAGAGTCAGGCGGCATAGGGCCCAATAAGCCACCTTGCGCACTTGGGTCGGGAATCATGTTGGCGAGACGCGGAAAATCGATCGGGTCGACGCCAATATGAAAGTCGGCGCCAGTGGGCACGGCGATGTTTTGTTGAAACCAAGTACCAAATGACTGACCCGTGATGCGTCGAACCACCTCGCCAATCAGGAAACCCTGGGTGATGGCATGGTAGCCGCTCTGCGTGCCGGGTTCCCACCAGGGTGCCTGAGCGGCGAGATCAGTGATGACTGTTTGCCAGTCGTAGAGCTCGGCGGTCGAAAATCGATGGCTGAATCCCGGTAAGCCGGCACTGTGGCTGAGTAGATGCTTGACAGGAATCTCGGCTTTGCCATTGGCGGCAAACTCTGGCCAATAGTGCGCAACGGGTGCGTTCAGGTCCAGTTGACCTCGATCGGCCAGCATCAGCGCGGCCATAAAAGTCATGGTTTTGGTGGTCGAATAGACATTGGTCAGCGTATCCGCTTCCCAAGCCAGGCGCTTGTCAGCATCGCGGTGGCCGCCCCAGATGTCGATGACCATTTCGCCCTCAATAGTGGCTGCAAAACTGGCGCCGACGTCGCCGCGTTCAGTGAAATTCTTTTCGAATTCAGCCACAACCTGAGCGAACTTGGGGTCAAACTTGCCATGAATTTCCATTCACTCGTCTCTCTGCGTAAAAAATGAACAGCAATTAATCATTTGGTGAAGGGAATGACAAGAGGCCATCGAAAAAAGTGATCAAGCAAGCACCGGCGGCATCCATTTCCAGGTTCGTTGTAGACTCGAGTCTGATGGCCCTTGTGTTTGAGCATCTCAGTCGCCGCGCAGCAGGGCCGAGGTCATGTCTTGATAGGTCTCGAAACCATAACGCGCGGTGATCTGAGTCGCCCAGATATCATCAAGGCGGGCGATCAGTTCGCTGGACAGCACCTGGGCGTGGCTACCAACTTTGCCTTCTCGAACCTTTGCCGAGTCGCTGCCTTTGGGGATGCCGGCCACTGACTCACTGAGCACAACAAACAGATGGTCATCGAACTGGTGCTTGTTGGCCAGCATATAGGCCATAGATGAGTGTCGCAGGGTCAGGTCCAACAGGGCGTCGTCGAGCGCAATGCCGCAGAAGTCAGCGATTCGCCGAATGGTCAGGGCAGGATCTGAGTTCATGGCCTCGTAGGACAACAACAGGACCTGAGGATTGTGTCGTTCCTCCCACCAGGAACGCAGATGACCCCAATAGCCCTGGTCAGGGTTCTTGAGAAAGCTGGCTTCTGCAAACGTTTCGATGCTGACGGCCCCCGGCTCTAAAAACCAACCCTCCATAAAGCGGTGCATCGACACAAGCGCATCCCGCGGATCCCGCATGGACAGGATATATCGGGCGCCCGCTGGCACCGCAGTGAATGCCAGGTGGCTCTTGAAGCCGCGGGGTTCAGCTTTCTGGGCTGCATTCAGATCAATACCCAGTCGTGCGGAGACCTCAAGCCAGGGAACTACACGAGAAATGTCGTCGTAGTCTGTGTCACCTCGGGTTCTCAGCGTATGGAAAATCTGCTGCAACCAGGTAGTGCCGCATTTAGCAAAGGGCGTGATGATCACATCGGTGGGTTGTGGCTGATAGGGATCAAAGGGCGATTCAAATCCGGCCCAGATTGCGCCCATTTTCTCGGCCATCTCCGCCATGCTGCGGGCCCGCCGCGGTTCCAGTTGAGTACTCATTTGCGATTCCTTCTACAGCGTCTATCTGGCGCTTATCTGGCGCTTTTCTAGTTTTAGTCTTTCAGCCATCCCGCGAATCAACCGCAGTAGCGCCGCGTGCTCGGTCAACAAGGCCCTTAATTTTAGATCAAGTTGGATCAAGGTGACGGCTGAATACTCAGGCACAGGCAGGAAAGCGTCATGCATCTGTGAGCGGCGCAACAGTCCGTAAAAACGCCAACACATCAGCGGCAGACTGAGCGGGTATTTCCTCCATGGGAGCGTGACCGACGTCGTCGTAAACCACCAGTGTCGAATGGGGTAAAGCCGCATCGAATTGATAAGCCAGGTCCACAGCAATCAGCGAGTCTTCGCGACCCCAAAGAATCAGGGTTGGCTGAGTCAACAGGCTCGCGTCTACCGGTGCGCGCACCGGCCTTCGTCCGGCAAATCGGCTGAGGGTGGCTTCTCTGCTGCCCTCGCGAAGCGCCAGTTCGTAATAACGGTCGATCAACTCGTCAGTTACGACAGGCGAATGGTTGTACGCCGACTTGACCCCTTGTTTTGTCAGCCAATAGGGATCCAGGTATTGCGAGATGGCTCGAAACCAGGGTTGCCCCAGCAATTGAAAAGCCAGCGGCGCAGACTTCTTTTCGTCGCTTGAGTCCTGTGCCGCCTGCATTTGCGCCCAGAATTGCGGCAAGCCAGTGGCATCGACGAGTATCATGGCATCGACCTTTTGTGGATGAGCGAGGGTGTACTGCCAGGTCACGCCGCCACCCATCGAATTGCCACCCAGAACGAAATGATCGACGCCGAGGAAAGTCACCAGAGCATCGACGGTATTCAGCTGCGCGCTGCTGCCATACTCCTTATCAGGGGTTGCGCCGGTCAGGCCATGGGCCGGCAGGTCCAGGGTGATGACACGATAATCCTGCCCCAGGATCTCGACCCAAGGCTCCCAGGTATGCAGTGAGGCATTGGAGCCATGTACCAGCACGATGGCCGGACCTGACGGATTTCCCTGGTCGCGATAGTGGACGCGAGCACCATTGTCCATGGTAAAGAATCGCGAGTCAGCATTGGTATATTTGGCATCCACCACCGCAGCCGGGATGTCACCCTTATACAGCAGGCTCGCGAGAACCAGCAATAACAGCCCAAGGGCAAGAAGGCCGTAACGGATAATTTTCATCAAGGATTCCTGATCAAATGTTTGTCATCAATGTTTACTAACAACGTTTATCAACAACGTTTATCAACAACGTTAATCAACAATCTTTATCAACAATCTTTATAAACAATGTTCGTTATTGTTTGTTAACGCACCTGTTCACTCAGTCCCGGCCAGTTCTTATATCTGAACAGATGGCGCTTGATTGATGTTGTTAAATAGTCGTCAGTCAATGGTAGCAAATAGCAGTAAACAGCAGTCAATAGCAACAACTCGCAGCCATAACAAACTGGCCCTAAACCTGGCGCTGACTATAGCTGACGGGCATTGCGACTAGCTAGCCCAGGTTGCCAGCCTGCACCTCGGTGCTTGTATTTAACGTGCTGACCCCCAATGCCCATTACCGCCTGCAGGGCGATAGCATAGAGGTGCAGTTAACAGCAGATGCTGAGAGCTGTGGCGGACTGGAAGTCTGTCCTTTTAAGTAACTGTGCTAATCCGCCAGGGCCTGCAATGCCGCCCAGTCCAGATCACCCAGCTTACCGTTGGGATTCACCGGATGAAGACACACGTGGCTGGCGCCAGCGGCCAGGTGCGCCTGGATGCGGGCCTTGACCTGGTCTGCAGAGCCCCAGGCAAAGATCGAATCAATAAACCGGTCTGATCCCCCATCATTGAAGTCTGCCGCCTCCATGCCCATGCTCAGCCAGCTGTTGCGATAATTGGCGAGGCCCAGGTGCCGCTGTATCGCCGCGCGAGCCACTCCTCGTGCAATGGCAGGATCGGTTTCGACGATGACCTTCTGTTCCACGCACAGCCATTTATCTGGCCCAAGTATGGCGCGCGCCGTCGCCGTATGCGCCGGCGTGGTGGAGTAGGGGTGAGCACCATCACAGGCATCCCGAGCCAAGGCCAGCATCTTTGGGCCCAGTGCAGCAATCACGCGCCGTGGCTTGATGGCAGGCAGCGTGGCTCCATAAGGCGACTCATCCATCGCCCGCAGATATTGGCGCATGCTGGCCAAGGGTGGACCGTATTCGCGTTTGCGAATGCCCTCTACAAACGGCTGGTGCGAGACGCCCAAACCCAGCAGAAAACGATCGTCAGACTGCTCTGCCAGCGTATTCTGACCGGCGAGTGTGACGCCGGGTTCTCGATGGTAAATAGAGGCAATACCAGTGGCAACATTCAAACGCGTGGTATTGGCCAATAGCCAGGCGGCGTGTGCAAAGGGATTACGGCCCAGAGACTCAGGCATCCACAAGGTGCCGTAGCCGAGATCCTCAATTCGCCGGGCGGCGTCGGCCGCCTGTCGAGAGGTCAGTAAATCCAGATAATACCAGACGCCTAAAGTGCCAGTTTTCAATATTTACTCCAGTCAGTAAGAGATGCAGGTTGCCGCGCCCAGCAAGTGCTGCCGGCAATTACGGCCTGCAATCACGGCCTGCAATCACGGCCTGCAACCACGGCCTGCAATCACAGCACCCAAACAAGTGAGCGAACGCCAGTCACCATTGTCTGTCGTTCAATGGATCCCAAGCATAGGCGCTTCGGGTGGACTTTTGAACAGACTCGAGCTGAGTAATTTCTGCAGTTGTTGCCAGCCTGGTTCAAAATTTCGGTATACTCAGCCAGCCTTTTCAAGGCTGGGCGCTTCGCCTCAGCCGACTCGAACCCGAAGAGACCTTTTTCATGGAGAACCTGATGTTGAAGCGCTTGATTATGAAGAGCTTGGTTATGAAGAGCTTGGTTATGAAGAGCCTGATTATGAAGAGCTTGGTTATGAAGAGCCAGATTATGAAGAGCCTGATCATGAAGCGCCGGATCCTGCCTAATCGCCCCTTCATTTTGTGGCCCTTGTGCTTTTTCATGCTGATCTGCGCGCAGGCTCAGGCTGAAACCGAAACGCAAACCCAAACGCAAACCCAAACGCAATACAGGGCGACCATGGACGTGGTGTACGGTCACAGAGCGGGTATGGCATTGGTCTACCACGTGCTGGAGCCAGTCACGCCAAATGGTGCTGCTGTGATTTTCATTAACAGCGGCGGCTGGGTCTCACCCTATGTGCCACTGAGAAAGGATCAAGCCAACCTGGGTATGTTCGGCCACATGCTGGCGGCGGGTTACACCGTCTACTCTGTCAACCACGGCAGCGCGCCCTATTTTAAAGTACCCCAGGCGGTTTCCGATGTGCGCGGTGCCGTGCGGCATATTAAGCAGCACTCGGCAAAATACCAGGTTGACCCCAAGCGCCTGGGCGTCTTTGGCGGTAGCGCCGGTGGCCAGCTGGCATTGATGCTGGGGCTCAATGCCGAGGCGCCCTTTGATAGGGCACCAGAAGCCGCCTATCCGAGTCTCTGGCCAGAATACAGCACACTTGCCAGCGATGATGCGACTGTAGCCGTTGTCGTAGCGTGGTTTCCGCCGGTAGACCTTCGTCAGATTAATGGTCGAGTGGAGAACTACCCAGCACTGGATTTCTCGGATGAGCTGGCGGTCGCCGTCTCACCGATTCTTTATGTCAGCGCCGGCGATCCACCGACTCTGTTGATTCATGGTACGGCCGACACAGTGGTGCCGCCGCAAAGCAGTGAACTACTGGCCGCCGAGCTCAAGCGAGTGGGGGTGACCTTTGAGCATCGAGTGATCGAGGGTGGTGCCCATAGTTTTCCTAATCCAGCCCATGCCGCCGAAGCCGCTCAGGCAACGGTCGCCTGGTTTATGCGATACCTTTAACTAAGAGGCAGCGCAGACAAATGGCAGCGCAGAGATTAGCCGGCGCAGACAACAGCCGGCGTAGATAACCGGCGGTGCCTACAACAGGGCAGTCGATGGCAAGCGTCTTAGGCTCGGGTCGCGATTTATCCCCGTAAAAACAAAGTGACCAGCGGCTCGTCACCCACCTGACAACTTGCGTGGCCGTGGATCGCCGGGTCAAAGATTGCGCCAGCCGGCAAAACATCTGCCGAGTAAAAGTGCTGCCCGGGCTCAAAAATCTTTGACGTGCCATCCTGCAGACTGATCTGCATTCGGCCGCCGAGAATAAACACGTATTGCGGATTCGGCGTGCAGTGAAACTCTTTGCTGAAACCTACTGGACTATGGCGCAACTGATAACCGTTTGCCGGCAGCAGGGGCGACAGCTGGGTGCGTGCATTACCTTCCGTGAGCGCAATGGCTTCTTCGCGAAATTTCGCGCGGCCATCAACGTCAGTAAACAGAACGACCTTGGTAAATGTTTGCACGGTGATTGCCTCTTTAATCTTGATTATAAAATGCTCAATCTATTTTTTAGTTTTGTCGCCCACATTGCGCGTGTAGTCTCGAATCGTTGCCTTGTACTCATCTTCCGTAAAAGCCCATTGTTGCAAGTCTGCATCGGCCCAGCCCATGGCCATGCCAGATGCTGACCGGCCGAGGGCCGAGGTCATAGCGCGGGTCATGGCTAATGATGCCGGTGGAATTGCCAGTAATTCACTAACGAGCTGCTCGGTTTTCTCAACCAACTGCCCAGGCCCCGCCAAGCGCTGAGCCCAGCCACAGGTTTTAAGTTCGTCCGCAAACACCTTGCGCGCCGTCATCACCCAGTCTCGAGCCGTGGGCAAACCCACCTCACGCGCCAGCAAAGGCGTGCCATTCCAAACGTTGGGAATGCCCAGTGCCAGTTCCGGTATGCGCAATACCACATCATCAGCTATCACTCTGAAATCACAGGCCGTCGCCAGCAGTGCGCCGCCGCCAATCACATGGCCTTGCATCGAGGCAATAGTCACCTGGGGAATACGCTCCAGCTGCTCCAACACCCGCTGCCAGGTGGCGGTGCGATTACGGCGAGTGGACCAGTCGCCTTCGACCTTGGGATACGACGTGGTCTTTAAATCCGCGCCCGCACAAAAGGATCTGCCCTCACCACTGAGCACCAGCAGACGAATGTCAGGCCGCTCCATTAATTCGTTCAAGGTCGCCGCGATAACCTGACGTATATCATCATTCAGGGCATTGAGCTGCTTGGGTCGATCCAGAATAAGCCTGACGATGGGACCGTCGAAGACGACTTTGATACCGGTGGGTTCGGGCATGGGGAGTGTCCTTGTTTAGTGGAGCAGGGGAGCATCGATAGTGTACAGGATGTGACCCGTTAAAGGCTGAAATTGTGATTCATGGAGGGTCAATATCGAGTAACGATTCCAGGAAGCCCAGGCCTTTGAAACAGTCGCAAAATGAGTTTCGAGAGTGTCAATAATTCAGCGGAGAAGTCCAACTTATCGCTTACCTACTTCAACGCCCAACCAACTGAACATACCGATAATCCGCATATCCCCGTACCGGCTGCCAGACAAAACCACGAATCCCTGGGTTGACGACAAATGCGCTGTATGACTCGAACAGAGGCATCATCGTCACCTTGTCCGCAAAGAACCGGTGAACTTGGTCAACCGTCTCGATCCTGGCTTCAAGGCCAGTGGCCTGCCGTGCATTGACATACAAGGCTGTCATATCATCACCGGCATAAAGGCCCTTGAACACTTTGCGAAAATTGGGGTCGCCCAGGAAGGAAATCTGATCCATAGGATCGTCGACATCCACAGGCCAGGTGATTAGGGTCATGTCTGATGTACCATTGCGCCATTTCTCGACCATCATCTGGGTCATTTGTGGATCAATCGCCACCTCGATATTCAGGTGCTCATCCAACACGGATTGAAGATACTCCGCAATACGCCCGTACAGATTGCTGTCGTTAATCGTCAGCGTCATCCGCGGTCGGTCGGGCAGCTTTAGTTCGATGCGGGCGATGGCGAGTAGTCGCTTGGCTTCGGCAATATCAGGCCGATGCTTTCGGGGCGGGCGCGCCTGAGTGTATTTTATGTCATCAATCGTCAACCAGTCATGGAACATGGAATCTGCGACTCGAGTGCCAGGGCTCGCGATGACGCGGTTAACCAAGGCGTCTTTATCGATCACAAGGCTAATGGCGCGCCTGATATTCTGGTTCGCACTCAACATATTGTCGACGTGGCTGAACTGAATATTGAAGAGGTGACCGCTAGGGTCAGTTCGAAGTCTCAAGCCCTGCTTGATGGCGTCAGGGATGGTGTCACGATCGAGACTTGCCGCTGCCAGGGCATCGCTACGAAACAGGTTGAGTTGGGTCTTCGGATCCGCGCCGATGTAGTCGAAGGTGATGCCATTAAGCGCGACCTCTTTGCTGCGCCAGTAATGAGGGTTTTTCCTGGCAGTGAGTCGTTTGCCACGCGCCCAGGTCTCGATCTCAAACGCACCGTTCGCCAGATGGGATGCCGCTGAATTGCCATAGGCCGCACCACTGGCCTCATAAAAAGCCTGGTTGATCGGATAGAAAATGGAATTGGTCATAAGCTTCAGGCACCAGGCGCAGGGATGCGCGAGATCGACAATAAATTCCCGATCACCATTGGTCCGAACACCTAAAGCAGTTACTGGCAATTCACCTGCTAGCACTTTGCTTGCATTAAGTATGGGGGAAGCCAGGTTCGCAGACGGTGATGCGGTGCCCGGCCTGAGGAGTTGCTGCCAGGCGAACACGAAATCATTGGCCGTCACAGGTTCTCCATTACTCCAGCGCGCCTCCGGTCGTAACCAAAATCGGATCTGTTTTTCATCCATCTCCCAGCGTTCGGCTACCCCACCTTGCAGCCGCCTGCGGCCGTCGTAGCGCAGAAGGCCTTCATTGAGATGCACCAACAGTTGCGCGGTATAGCTGACGCTTTCTGCTGTCAGTGTATTGAGACTGCGGGGTTCCTGAGAGATTGAGACAGTGAGGCGACCCTTATCAAAGTCAACGCCCTCACTAGAGGCCGCTATGGCAATGCTGCAGAGACACAGAAGACTCGCGAATATGCTGTTTCGTCGCATGTTTAATGGTCCCATTGAAGATGGCTCGCAGGAGCGTCGTCTCATTATTTTCAAATTCGCTCACAATCACTGATTGATCGCCAAGGCGGGAATGAGGCTAGGGTGTAACCTGGCAATGTCCGCACTTTTGTCCGGAGTAAATCGGCTAGCGAGTGGGTTATCGGCGAGTCGGTTATTGAGATCGGTTTCAATCCAACTGATACGTTTTTCCAGCTCTTCTGAGATTATCTTGTCGCGAACGTCTTCAAGATAATCTTCCATCATGTTGTTTGTATCTTTCAAATTCTAACCTGTTAATCGGCGATTGATGTTAAGTACTGTTGCGCTGAACAATACTTCTTGTCAACTAAAAAGCCTCATCGATTCAAGCAATCACAATATCTCGTTAGGTAAAGCCTCTTGCCGTGCTCGCCAGCACGCATTACTGTTAGGCCGCAGCCTCCAATAGCGTTATTCTAATCTGGACCATTAGGTACAACAG
>JAYODE010000062.1:10474-10719 GCA_038106185.1 Gammaproteobacteria bacterium
AGGCTAGGGTGTAACCTGGCAATGTAGAAGTAAATTCAAAATAGTAATGCTGATTCTGTCTTGAGTATCGATCCCTTTGCAAGCCTGTCAGCTCTAGGCTAAACGAAAGTATTAAGTAATTGGCTTATATCGGCAGGAAAATTTAACTGCTAGCATTTTTTACAAGTAAAAGGTCATAGACAAATTGACCTTTTCTCAAAAAAATTTAGACGTGGCATTGATGAGGAAGACAAGGGGGGACACTG
>JAYODE010000063.1:0-2423 GCA_038106185.1 Gammaproteobacteria bacterium
ACCCAGAACCTATACCCAGAACCTCTATCCAGAACCTATAATGAAACCCGCAACCCACACAGGAATTTGATCATGACTGAAGCCTGGATTATCGACGCAGCGCGTACGCCACGAGGAGTTGGCAAACAAGGCAAAGGCGCCTTGTGGGAAGTCCATCCGCAAAAACTGCTGTCGACCGTGCTCAAGGCGCTGGTCGCTCGAAGCGGCCTCGACAGTCGAGACATTGACGATGTGATTATTAGTTGTAGTACCCAGTACGGCAAACAGGGCTCCTGCATTGCCCGCATGGCGGGTTTGGACGCGGGTCTGTCTATCAAAGCATCGGGCGTGACCCTTGATCGATTCTGCGGCGGTGGTATCAGCGCGGTTAACTTTGCGGCCGGTAGCATCTTGAGCGGCATGGAAGATTTGGTTATCGCAGGCGGCGTGGAAATGATGTCCTATACGCGTGCCGAAGCGCCCGCTCGGCCACTGGATGCAGGCAATCTTGATTTGCGTGAGGCCCATCCGCAAACGAATGTCGGTCTGGCTGCCGACATTATCGCCACCGAGGAAGGTTTCAGTCGCGCTGAACTCGATGCTTTCTCCGCCCTTAGTCAGCAACGGGCTGGAAAAGCCCTGCAGGAGGGTGCCTTTGCCAAGAGTTTGATTCCTGTTTACCGTCCGGACGGCACCTTGGCCCTGGATACCGAGGAATTTCCTCGACCCCAAACGACAGCGGAAAGCCTGGCGAAGCTGGAGCCCGTCTTTGGTGCCTTCATGGATCTTCCTTTCTTTGACTCTGGCCTGACCTATCGCGAGATGGTCGAGAAAAAGTGGCCCAATCTGAAGATTGATCATCGGCATCACGCCGGAAGCTCATCAGGGGTGGTTGACGGCGCCGGAGCGCTTGTCCTGGCATCGCCCGCCTATGCCAAGGCCCATGGCCTGAAGCCTCGCGCAAAGATCACGGCGATGGCCAATATGGGTCATTCGCCCGAGTACATTCTTAACGCACCGGTGGATGCCGCCAAGAAGGTCTTGAGTAAAGCCGGCATGACGCTCAGCGACATAGACCTGTTTGAGGTCAATGAAGCTTTCGCCGTTGTGCCCGTTAAATTCATGCGCGACCTGGGTGTCGATCACAGCAAGCTGAACGTCAATGGCGGTGCGATAGCACTGGGACACCCCATCGGAGCCACAGGGGCCATGCTGATAGGTACGGCACTGGATGAACTGGAGCGTCGAGGTCAGTCTGTGGCCATGGTCACCATGTGCGCCGCGGGCGGCATGGCCCCCGCCATCATTATAGAGCGGCTCTAAGTAGCGACTTGAGTCAGCCGCCTGGCATAACCCCACTGCCCCATGGTTGTTGGGTTTGTTCCAGCAGAAAAGTTTTACCATGAATCTCATTGAGGAAGTCTGATGACTCAGCTCGTCTTGCGACAGGACCATAACGGAGTAGCGACTCTGACCATCAATCGACCGGATAAGCTGAACGCGCTGACGGTCGCCGTTTTTGCCGAACTTCAGGCGCATATCGAACAGATTCGAGACCAGCTGGATACCGTCGGGTGCGTGGTGATTCGAGGAGCCGGCAAGTGTTTTTCCGCCGGACACGATCTCAAGGACATAGCCGCTGGGGAAAAGCTGCCAAGGCCTAACTTTCAGTCTCATGTGATTGAGAATCTGGCGAATTTGCCTCAGCCGGTCATCAGTGCGGTGCATAGCCATTGCTACACAGGCGCTCTTGAACTGGCGTTGGCTGGAGACATTATCCTTGCCAGCGAAAATGCCAAATTTGCCGATACCCATGCCAAGTGGGCCTTGACTCCCGTCTGGGGTATGAGCCAACGGCTGCCGCGCCGAATCGGCAAGGTCAAGGCCGCAGAAATGATGTTTACCGCCAAGACCTACACAGGTCGTGAGGCGGAGGCCATGAACCTTTGTAACAGTTGCTACCCAGACGCAGAATTCGACCAATCAGTGACGTCCTTCTGTGAGGCAATGCTGTCCAACTCCTGGTTCTCGCTGCGAGCCAATAAGCGCTTGTTAGCTGAGACAGATGGTCTATCACTGAGTGCTGGGCTGGCCCACGAAATTTATCAGGGACAGGGCGTTGGGCCAGACATGGCGGAACGCATAGGCGGGTTCGGTAAAAAATAATCGGCGCTTTGCCAAGCTTTTTTAACTCGCTTTTATTATCAAGTTTTCTTTGCAAAACACTTGTGGTCGAGGAACCAGCGGGGCCCTGCCGCGCAACTGCTGAGCCGTACTCGCCCTTAAAAGCCCTTTTTTAAGCACAGTGACTCAGAGGTTTCGTCATCTGGCCACCGATGCTCCAGGGTTAGGACTTTCCCTGACTACAGATCAGGGTGTATAAACCACTGACAGATCCAGGGTTCTTGTCCGAATATACCGAAAGTAGCTCAAGCGCTGCACCG
>JAYODE010000063.1:2523-7046 GCA_038106185.1 Gammaproteobacteria bacterium
TATCAACTCTCTCTAATCAACCCTGATGAGGGCTGCGAATGACGCCTGACACAAGTGGTACCAAAACGCGAATCTGCCCTATTTGTGAGGCAGGCTGCGGCTTGAGGATTAGAACCACTGACCGACAAGTGATCGCTATTGAGCCGAATCGGGAGGATGTCTTCTCGACCGGTCACGTTTGTGCCAAAGGCATCGCACTGAAGGAGCTGGACGCAGACCCTGACCGACTTCGCACGCCGCTGATTCGCAGGGCGAACGGGCTGCAACCAGCAACCTGGAACGAAGCCTTTGCGCTGATTGAATCGAAACTGAGCCAGATTCGCCAGGCACATGGTGCCAGTGCCATTGGCACCTATATTGGTAATCCTACGGCGCACAATATCGGCTTATCCATGGGTCTCGGCGTGTTCGCCTCGACTCTTGGCTCGACCCAGGTCTACAGCGCCGGTAGTGTCGACCAATTGCCGAAACAACTGGCCTGTGAACTGATGTTCGGCAACGACATGGCCATACCGGTCCCCGACATAGAGCGTTGCGATTACCTATTGATGCTGGGTGCCAACCCAGTGGTTTCCAATGGTAGTCTGTGGATGGTGCCAAAATTCCGCGACAAACTGCGAGCACTACACGATCGCGGTGGCAAGCTGGTCATCCTTGACCCGAGGTTGACGGAAACCGCACGACTCGCCGATCAGCACTATGCAATCAAGCCTGGCGCTGACGCCTGGTTACTGAGCGCGGTGATCAACGAGCTACGTAGGCTCGGCGCACAGATACCGAATCACTACAACGCCCAGGGTGCCGAGTCATTGTTCGCCAGTCTGGCGCAGATCAGCAATGAGGCTGCAGCGCTGAGGTCCGGTATTGATATTGCTGACATTCACGCTATTGCCGGTGCGCTGCACACCGCCAAGCGCGCGGCAGTCTACGGTCGCGTGGGTACGACACTACAACAGTTTGGCACCCTGACCAGCTTTCTGATTGAGGTGATCAACCTGCTCACAGGAAATCTCGATCGCGCCGGCGGGGCCATGTTTCCTGAGCAGGCGTTTGCCACACCGACTCACTCAAGGTCGGGCCCAAACTACAATCGCTACCAGTCACGGGTCTCTGGTTACCCGGAGGTCCTGGGTCAAATGCCCGTTGTGGCGCTCGCTGAAGAGATCACGACGCCAGGAGATGGACAACTCCGCGCCCTGGTTTGTTTCGCCGGCAATCCCGTGGTCAGCAATCCAGACAGTGATCGTCTGGCCGCGGCACTGACCAAGCTGGAATTTATGGTCTGCATCGATATCTATCATACGGAAACCAGTCGGTACGCCGATGTCATATTGCCCGGTACCTCACCGTTTGAGGACAGTCACTATGACAGCTTTCTGGGGGCCATGGGCTACAAGAATACCGCGCGCTACTCACCACCGATATTTCCTGCCAGCAGCCCCAGCGAATGGCAGATGGGACTGACCCTCGCCTATCTGATCAAGCAGGCTGCCGTACCGACGCCTCAGGCACTCAACGCCTTTGAAGACGATGTCGTCGCAGCCGCAGTGAGCCGCCATGTTAATGATGAACAGGGCCCCTTGTTTGGTCGGGATGTGCAGGAGATCATCGCCGCAATAGGACCGGACCGCGGTGCCGAACGGTTACTGGATCTCGGTATCAGGGCCGGTCGCTGGGGTGACCATTTTGGCGCTCGCAACGGCCTGACCCTGCAACAGTTAATCGATAACCCCAATGGTATCGACATGGGCGCGCTTCGCCCCAATCGACTTAATGAGGTCGTCAGACTAAAACACTCGAGTCTCAATCTTGCACCGCAGGAGATATTGCTGGAAATTGACCGGCTGCTGGCTCAACCAGTAACCAGCGGCTTTCAGCTCATAGGTCGCAGAAACAGTCAGACCAACAATTCCTGGCTTCGCAATCTACCCATGCTGACGAAGGGCCGCGCTTTATCAGAACTGGAAATGAACCTTGAGGACGCCAGGCTCCTCGGCGTCGCCAGCGGCGAATGGGTTCAACTTTCGACGACCACCGCGACAGTAAACGTTGTCGTGCGTACCAGCAATGCCATCAGGCGCGGCACAGTCAGCCTGCCCCATGGATTCAGCGAAGATAACGAACTTCAGCAGCACCGGCTTACACCCGGCGCAAACTATAATAGACTGGTGGCGACCAGTCAGATTGATGGCTTGAGTGCGACAGCAGCCTTGAACGGCCTGTCGGTTAACATCAGTCGTGCAAGCGCGGCAGCACCTTCGCGCCAACATTAAACTCAGAGCGAAGCGGATCACAAGACCGCTATCTGGATCATCCATTTCGCTCACGAAAAGAAGGATTAAGGACATGTTTGTCGGTCAATATGCAGTGGACAAAGCCCATCAACCCGCCATCATCATGGCAGACTCGGGTGAAATTTTGACCTACTCGGCGTTTGACCAAAGGACCAATCAGGTCGCGCATCTGCTTCGATCTGAAGGGCTCACAAGGTTGGGGCATTATGCCATCTTCATGGAAAACAACCTGGCCTATACAGAGATCTGTGGTGGCGGCGAGCGCTCGGGGCTGTATTACACCTGCATCAACTCTTACCTCACCGCTGACGAACTGGCTTACATCATTAACAACAGTGAATCTGAAGTTATCTTCACCAGCGCGGCCAAGCTACCCACAGTTCGCGCAGCCCTTACCCAATGTTCAAGAATACGGCGCTGTTTTATCGTCGACGGCGACACGCTCGAGCCTGCGTCTCTCGAGCCTCTGTATCGCAGCTATGCCGACGCGATTCGCCACTTGGCAACAACGCCCATTGAAGATGAGTTTCTGGGCACCAGCATGCTGTACTCATCGGGTACAACGGGCCGGCCAAAAGGCATCATTAGACCACTGCCAGAGTGCGCCCCGGCTGACCTGTTGCCCATTTACGGATTCCTGTTGAATCTCTGGCAATACAGAGAGGGCATGATCTACTTATCACCGGCGCCACTTTACCACTCTGCGCCGCAAGCGGCGGTGGGGCTGACTTTGCGTGCCGGTGGCACTGTGGTGATCATGACCCGGTTTGATGCCGAGCGCTATCTGGACTATGTGGCTCAGTACCAGGTGACTCATAGTCAATTGGTCCCTACTATGTTCAGCCGAATGCTCAAATTGCCCGCCGAGGTTCGCTCGAGCGCTGATGTGTCGTCGCTGGAAATAGCCATTCATGCCGCAGCGCCCTGCCCGGCAAAGGTCAAGGAAGACATGATCGACTGGTGGGGGCCCATCATTCATGAATACTACGGCGCAACCGAAGGACTGGGATTTACCGCCTGCGACAGTCACGAATGGCTTGCCCACAGAGGTACGGTTGGCCGCGTGATGCTGGGCGAAATCGCCATTCTCGACGAGGCCGGCGCGCCAGCACCGGCGGGTGAGCCGGGAGAAATTTGGTTCAAGACGGCGACCGAATTTTCCTACTTCAACAATCAGGAAAAAACCGCTGAAGCAACCTCGCGTGACGGCAGCATGAGTACTGTCGGTGATGTTGGCTACCTGGATGATGATGGCTTTTTGCATCTCACCGACCGTTCGACCTTCATGATTATCTCTGGCGGCGTCAACATTTATCCGCAGGAAACCGAGGATCTGCTGATTACGCACGAAAAGGTCAGTGATGCGGCCGTCTTTGGGGTTCCCAATGAGGATTTTGGCGAAGAAGTGAAGGCGGTGGTCCAGGTCATGCCTGGGATCAAAGAGACCAGCGAGCTGGCCGAGGAACTCATGGCCTTCTGTGCACTGAATCTATCACCACAGAAGTGTCCGAGATCCATTGACTTTGAAGCTGAACTGCCCCGTCTGCCCACAGGCAAACTCTATAAGCGCCTTCTCAAAGATCGTTACTGGGCGGACCATAAGACTCGGATTTTGTGACGGCTTACCGTCTTCTCGAGAGACATGCACACCATGCAGATTGATCACTTGATGTGGGCCTGCGCTAACCTTGAGCAAGGCTGCGCTGATCTGGCAAAACTGACCGGCGTTACCCCAATCTTCTCCGGACGGCATCCGGGCCTCGGCACTGCTAATGCGCTACTAAAACTTGGCTCCCGCTGTTATCTGGAAGTCATAGCACCGGATCCGACTCAATCCTTGGTCAACAATTTTGGCGCCAGGCTCATGACGCTGAAAACCAGCGGCTTGCTTAGCTGGGCGCTGAACACTCAGGATCTGGAAGGGCTTCGGTCTGGCCTGAAACAGGCGGGTTTTACCACCAGTCGAGTGCAGGCAACGAGTCGAGAAAGCCCGCAAGGGGAGTCACTCCACTGGCAGCTATTGTTTGTCACAAACCTTGCGCTCGCGCCATTTTTCATCGACTGGCTGGACTGCCTTCACCCAGCCATCGACGCGCCCTTCGGTTGTCGTTTGCAGGCATTGGAATTAGCATCGCCCACGGCTGCTGAGTTAACTAAGCTCTGCGGCCAAGTGCCCGGACTGGTCATCAATGAAGGCCCCCTCGTCAGCCAGCGAGCTCGCCTCGATAC
>JAYODE010000063.1:7146-9987 GCA_038106185.1 Gammaproteobacteria bacterium
CCCTGGAGCACTCGGCACCCCTGCAGGCCCAGTATCCAGTATCAACGCTGGCCCACGCAAAATAGCATCTCAACCGATCGCTGCCGTGGATGTCATCAACCAGGCTGCGTCTGGCTCGCTCAGCAATGGCGTAAGCTTCGCCGCTACTTGACCGTGATAACGATTCAGCCAGGCCACCTCCGCAGCGCTCAGTGCGGCCGTATCAACTAGCCGAATATCAAAGGGCGCAAACGAGATGGTCTCGAACTCCAGCATGCCATCCGCTCGTTGCTTAACGATCATCAGATTTTCACAGCGAATACCGTAGCAGCCCTCCTGGTAGTATCCCGGCTCATTGGACAGGACCATCCCCACCAGCAGTTCAGTAGCGCCGACTGCGGACTTACCAATTCGTTGAGGGCCCTCGTGGACACTCAGATAACTGCCCACGCCGTGGCCAGTGCCATGGTCGTAATCCAGGCCCGCCTGCCAGAGAAACTGACGGGCCAGTATATCCAGCTGCACACCCGTCGTACCTGGTGGAAAGACTGCAGATGCCAAGGCAATGTGACCCTTCAGGACCAGCGTAAACATACGTCGATGCTCTGGCGTTGGCTCGCCGATCACAACCGTTCGAGTAATGTCCGTCGTACCATCAGGGTATTGACCGCCTGAGTCAACGAGATACAGATTATTCAGCGCCAGCACACCCGGTTGACCATTCCGATGATTGTAATGGCACATGGCACCATTGGCGCCTGCAGCCGAAATCGTGTCGAAAGACAGGTCCCGTAATTCATTTGATTCACGCCGAAATAATTCCAGTCGATCTGCCAAGACACCTTCGTCATGGAGTCGACCGGCAGTCACTTCTCGTTGTATCCAATGCAGAAATCGACTGACGGCAGCACCATCCCGCACATGACAATTACGCATGCCATCGAGTTCAATCGCATTTTTTTGTGCTTTAGGCAACAACACTGGATCCCTGCCAGCAATAATAATGCAACCTGCTTCCTGTGCCCGCAGTACACTGAAAGCATTGACCCCATCCGGATCAGCCAGCAATCTGGTCCGCTTCTCACCCAGTTCAGCCATGGCGGCCAGTAGCTCAGATTCCTCTCGAACGGTGACACCAGGACCCACGTGATCCTTTAGGTTGGCAGGTATTTTTCGCGAATCGGTGAAAAAACTCATGTCGCCATCGCTATCAAGCAACGCGGTACCGAGAATGACCGGCAGATGGGGCACATCAGCACCACGGATATTCAGCAACCAAGCAATGGAATCCAGTTGCGCGATGAGCGCAACTTCAGCACCCTTGGCCTGAATAGCCTGACCTATGCGTCTGCGCTTCTTCGCACTGGATTCGCCGGTGTAGGCCTCCTCAAGCAACTCGGCACTGGTAGCGTGCGGTTGCGGCCGGTCGTGCCAATGCCGATCAATGGGATTTTGGCGAATTTCAATCAATTCGATGCCGTATTGGCTTAACTGAGCCCGTGTCGACTCATAGTTCGCCAGGCTATGAAGACGCGTATCCAGGCCGACACGGTCGCCGGCCTTCAGCGTTTCACAGAGCCAAGCAATCGGCGGCTTGTCGATCAAATGCAGATACTCAAAGCACTCAGCGGGCGCTTGTTGTCTAACCTGAATGCTATAGCGCCCATCGACAAATATCGCTGCACTCTGGCGCAACACCACCACCAGTCCGGCTGATCCAGTAAAGCCACTGACCCATTGCAGCCGCTCATTCTGCACAGGCACATATTCTCCGAGGTACTCATCGGCTCGTGGGCAAATCAAGGCATCAAGATCCTCCTGGATCAGATCAGCACGCACAGCGCTCAGTCTGGCCGAGATGTCATTCATCATTCCTGCGCTCCACTATGTCTTGATCATTTGCCTGGCGAGTCACGCGATCCTCTGGCTGCGCCGCTGTTCCTGCGGGCGGCATAGCCCCTTCACCAAAGATAATACTCCGCGATGCCAAACGATTGTAGCGCAGACTCATGGTCGCGGCGTCCATCAGACAAACACTGAACGCCCGTCGACTCCGTTGCGTATGATTCACGCCACTGCAATGCAGGGTCCAGGGATTCATCAGAACGACTTCTCCAGCCTTCAACACGAGCGATATTCGGCGCGGATCATTTGCAAAGGCTTGCGCCATTTCAGGCGTCAGAAAGCCGCTGGGATGTCGTGGGTTCAATATCTCGTGCTGAGTGCCTGGAATGATCTGGACACAACCATTTTCCTCATTGGCCGCATCCAGCGCCGTGTAAATCGTCAAGCGAGGATCCCGATCGAGAGCGCGCCAACGATCCTGGTGCAGAGGCAGGACGGTACCCCTGCCCGCGGGTTTATTCATGAACATGGCCCGAAATACAGCAACCGGCAGATCACCGTAAAAATGCCTGGCGGCTTCGGCAAAAACAGGCAGCTGCATATAGGCAAGAAAGACAGGATCGCGTTCGAGCAGTTGGATTTTGCGATAGTTGAGGGTTTTTCCCTTATGCCCTCGAGTCTGCTCGCCTGCAGACTCATATGCCCCGTCGGCGGAGTCGAGCTGCATCAACATACGGTCGTAATCCAGATCCGCTTTACCCAGCATGATTTCATCAATGCGCCGTTGCATAGCCTGCAACATGAGTTCAGGCACAATTCGGCCGAGTCGGACGAAGCCCTCGGTATCGAACGCTTGCCATTGGGCGGCGGAGATAGGATCCATTAGCGCACTCTACCCGCGATAGTTCGATCAGGCAGCTTTGTCCGGAAGCGTTTGGGCAGCCAGGTATTCATCAAAGGTCCCTTGGAAGTCGATGAGCTTTCGGTCCTTAATTTCGATCACCCGAGTCGCGAGTG
>JAYODE010000024.1:0-2019 GCA_038106185.1 Gammaproteobacteria bacterium
GAGAAGGAGAAGGAGAAGGAGAAGGAGAAGGAGAAGGAGAAGGAGAAGGAGAAGGAGAAGGTGAGGGGACTGACGGTGAATCAGGGCTGGGTAGTGGTCTGCGCCCCGGCGAGGGCGATCGGGATGACAATGCGCTGCCGGCTCAACAGTCTGCACTGAAGGTCTGGCAACTTCGTCAGTATGCGGACTATGATCCAGACGTGGAGCTGGGTAAGCGCAATATGCAGATGGCGCTTCGCCGACTGAGAAAGTTCGCCAGGACCTCAGTTGATCTTGAGTTAGACCTTGATTCAACGATTCGCTCAACCGCGAACAACGGTGGTTTTCTACAGATTAAAGAGGTGCCTGAGCGTCGCAATGCCGTCAAGGTGTTATTGCTGCTCGACGTGGGTGGTTCCATGGATGAGCATGTCGAATGTTGTGCGCAATTATTCTCTGCGGCGCGCGCAGAGTTCAAGTATCTGGAATTTTACTATTTTCACAATTTCATCTACGAATCACTCTGGACCACGAATAGCCGTCGTCAGGAAGCCCGAATTAACACCTACGATCTGCTGCGAAAGTATGGAGCCGACTATAAAATTATTATCGTCAGCGACGCCAGCATGAGGCGAGAGGAGATCGCCGAGAGGGGTGGCAGTGTCGAGCATTTTAATGCCGAGCCGGGTCAGGTATGGCTCGGTCGACTTCAGCAACATTTTCGCCAGTTAGTCTGGTTGAATCCGGTCAATCCCGGTCAATGGCGTGATAGCTACAGTATCACGATGATACAGCGGTTAATGGATTCTCGTATGTATCACCTGAGTGTGACAGGTATCGAGCAGGGTATGAGAAACCTGGTTCGTTAGGCGCCCAGGCTGCACATCAGACGACGCCATTGCTGCCGTGCGGATACCTGAAAACTGCTCAGCAGGCCAGTCGCTCGGGGATACGAGATGGTTGAAAGTTGTGACTAATCTTCTGCAACGACCTGTCGACAAGGCGTTTTCTGCAGAAAGCCCTCAACATTTTCACAGACTTGAGCCAGTAGTCGTTGACGTGATTCAAGTCCCGCCCAGGCCGTGTGAGGCGTAATGATCAAGTTGTCCAACGCCACCGTCAACAGTGGCTCAGCCTGTGTCGGTGGCTCAATCGGCAGCACATCTATGCCTGCGCCGGCTATAGTGCCCGCCTGCAGTGCCGCCAGAAGCGCAGTTGAATCGACTAGCCCACCGCGGGCCGTATTAATCAATAAGGCGCTTGGCTTCATTAGGCGCAGGGTGTGTGCATTAATCAATCTGTCGGTCGCAGGTACCCACGGGCAATGCAGGCTCAAGATGTCTACCTGGGGCAGCAGCTGTTCAAGCGGCAACCTAGGATAGCTGCTGGGTTTAGCCGGCAGTGCGTCAGCAGAGGAACTTTGTGCGACCAGGACCCGCATACCGAAACACTCGGCGACCTTGGCGACTTGGCTACCCAGTTCGCCCAGACCGACAATCCCAAGTGTCTTGCCGTTAAGTTCAAGGATTGGGTGATCCAGTAAGCAGAATATTTTGCTTTGCTGCCAATTGCCCGCCTGAACATCACGGCGATAGAGGTTGAGTCGAGTCGCTAATGCGAGAATGAGGGTCATAGTGTGCTGGACCACCGAGGGCGTCGCATAACCGACAGCATTGCTGACGATGATGTTGTGCTGCTGCGCCGCTTTCAGGTCGACATTGTTAACGCCAGTTGCCATAACGCCGATAAACTGTAACCGAGTCGCCTTCTCAAGGCTCAAGGCAGATAGCCTGACCTTGTTGGTGAGCACAAGGTTGGCCCCTTGAATGCGCTCGTCAATCAAGTCAGCGGGGGTGTCAGCATAAACTTGCCACCTGGGACCCGAGTTCAATAATCGGCTGAGATTGAGATCCTGGCCAAGACTGGCCGCATCGAGAATGACACCTAGCATGGGCCCTGCTCGCTAAAGATGATGCTGAATGAAGCTTTGAGCGATGCTAACACGCGCTCGTCGCCACAGAAATAGCTGTGAAGTGACAT
>JAYODE010000024.1:2119-34633 GCA_038106185.1 Gammaproteobacteria bacterium
AATAGCTGTGAAGTGACATAGAAAAGCGCGACAGTCGCTTCAGGAGGAAGAGACTGCGAGGCCGAGTGGCAGCCCCGCAGACCCGTCATTGATCAGAAAAAGCCTAGGCCAGATCTGGAAAGCTCTTGATCAATGCATCATTCCAGGCAGTGACGCGATCCTTCTGAGCTTCGAGAAGAGCGGCGCTGTCGCCAGCAATTGTGATCTTGACGATTTTGTCGCCTTGCGCAATCGCGTTGACAATATCCTGGTCAGCACTGGCGACTACCTCACCAAAAACGGTGTGCGCGTTATCAAGATGCGGAGTAGGCACGTGGGTGATGAAAAACTGGCTGCCATTTGTTCTCGGTCCAGCGTTTGCCATAGACAGGCGGCCGGGCTTGTTGTGGCGTAACGTGGCGTTGAATTCATCTTCAAACCGGTAGCCAGGACCGCCGGTTCCCGAACCCAGGGGGCAACCACCCTGAATCATGAAGTTGGCGATGACCCGGTGAAAGTTCAAACCATCATAGTAGCCATGCTGGGCCAGGTTGACGAAGTTAGCGACCGTGATAGGTGCCTCGTCTGCAAAAAAATTGATGTTGATAGTCCCTTTCGTCGTTTCTATCTGTGCTGAAATATTCAAATGATCAATCCTGCTTTTTTGAGTGAAGTTGCCCTTGAGTTACGCGTAAAAGTCGCCGTTGGTTCAGCGCGCCTTGAGTGGGATGAAGTCGCGCTGATGCTCACCCAGGTACAGTTGTCGAGGGCGCGCTATCTTATAGGGAGCGCTGAGCATTTCATTCCAATGGGTGACCCAGCCAGGCATACGACCAAGCGTAAATATCACGGTGAACAGCTCGGTTGGAATACCTATGGCTTTTAAGGTGATGCCTGAGTAGAAGTCAATGTTCGGGTAGAGTTTACGGGAGATGAAGTAGTCATCTTCGCGCGCGATTTTCTCGAGCGCCTTTGCAATTTTCAACAGAGGTTCATTCTCGACTCCACGTTCAGCCAGTACCGCCGCACAATAAGACTCCATAACCTTGGCGCGAGGATCAAAGTTCTTGTAAACCCGGTGACCAAAACCCATGAGTTTAAAGGGGTCATCTTTGTCTTTCGCCCGTTCGACATATTCAGGAACTCGTGATTCGTCGCCGATTTCCATCAACATGTCCAGTACCGCTTCATTGGCACCACCGTGTGCAGGGCCCCAAAGTGCTGACACGCCCGCGGCGATGGCCGCGTAGGGGTTACAGTCAGTGGAACCTGCCATGCGGACAGTTGACGTTGAAGCGTTTTGCTCGTGGTCGGCATGCAGAATAAAAATCTTATCCATCGCTTCGGCGATAACAGGGCTGACTGTCGAGGCTTTACCGGTCTCGCCAAAGCACATATTCAGGAAGTTTTCCGCATAGCCCAGGCTCGGATCTGGCTCAACAAAGGTTTCGCCTCGGCCATGTTTGTAAGCCATCGCGGCGATGGTCGGAATCATGGCAATTAATCGATGTGCAGTGGTCATGCGATCATCAGCATCGGTGATATCGGTTGATTCGTGATAAAGGGATGCCAGCCCGGAGATGACAGAGCCAACCATCGACATGGGGTGAGCGCCACGGGCAAAGCCATTAAAAATCTGCTGGAATTGCTTATCAATAGCCTGCTTGTCTTTAAGACTGGATTCAAATTCGCGCAGTTGATTGGCCGTCGGCAGTTCACCGTTCAGCAGCAGATAGCAGACCTCCAGGTGGCTCGCCTGACTGGCCAATTGCTCTATCGCGTAGCCGCGGTAGAGGAGGATGCCAGCATCTCCATCAATAAAGGTGATTTTTGAGTCACAACTGGCGGTCGAAAGAAAGCCTGGATCGTAAGTAAATATGCCTTCTGCGATCAGCCCTCTGACGTCGACGACATTGTTTCCCTCGGTGGCCTCGAGAACATTTAAGTCGATTGACTTGCCATCAATCGTGATTTCAACCTTTTGTACCATGAAAGAACTCCCAGTTTACCCACCGAGTCGTCATTGATTGACGACCGCTTTTAAAATGAGCGAATGACATACGCATGTGCGGGTCGTCATGATTCCAAAACCGACGCTGCTTGTAAAGCATTGATAGATGCGTATTGAGTGGTAAGTCGTTTGTCTTTTAACGACAAACTCACTATTATTGCCCCGCAAAATCCAAAAGCCATTCCCCCAAGCGCACTGGTTACAGGCTGTGAGCCTTGAGTCAGTGTCAAGGGGCTCAATTTGAGTATGTATTTGTGAAAAACGATCATCGTCCCATCAACGTGAACCCATCAGATTTGATGGCATTCGCCTGGCCTTTGTCGGCGCTTGCTTCTATTACCCATCGCATCGCGGGGGTCGTTCTATTCGTTGGCATCGCCTTTGGCCTCTATGCCCTGGATCTGTCATTGTCCTCAGCCGCGGGCTTTGATGTCCTGAAAGGACTGATCAAATCGCCGTTCGGGATGTTCGTTACCTGGGGTCTGCTGTCCGCTCTGGCCTACCACTTTGTCGCCGGGGTCAAGCACCTGCTGTTGGATATGGAAGTCGCCGATACTATCGAAGGCAGCCAGTTTGCCGCGCGACTCACCTTTCTAGTATCTGCCGTGTTGATCTTTCTTGCCGGCATTTGGGTCATTCAGGGGTAAAGGAAAAGAATCATGGTAACTCAAGTCACTAGTTTTTCCCGTAACGGCCTGTCTGACTTCATCGTACAGCGAGTGACAGCGTATATATTGGCGGCCTACACCGTATTTTTGGTGGGCTATTTGCTCATTCAAGGCGACATCTCCTATGCTGACTGGCAAAGCCTGTTTGCCCAGACCTGGATGCAAATCTTTACCTTATTGGCGTTGCTATCGACCTGTGCGCATGCCTGGATTGGCATGTGGACGATTGGCACTGATTACATTCGGGAGCATTACTTTGGTTCAGGCGCCAACGGTATCCGCTTAATTTATCAAGTCGTCTGCATATTAACGCTGGCCAGTTATTTAATCTGGGGCGTGAAGATACTCTGGGGGAATTAGTTAGATGGGTGAGTTACCTACATTAGAATTTGATGCCATCATCATTGGTGGCGGTGGCGCCGGTATGCGAGCGGCGTTGCAATTGGCAGAATCAGGCCGCAAAACGGCCGTGATCTCAAAAGTATTCCCGACGCGTTCTCACACAGTCTCGGCTCAAGGCGGTATCACCTGCGCCATCGCCAGTGATGATCCCAATGACGATTGGCGCTGGCACATGTATGACACCATTAAGGGCTCCGATTATATCGGTGACCAGGATGCCATTCAGTATATGTGCAGCGTGGGCCCTCAAGCAGTCTACGAGTTGGATCACATGGGTCTGCCGTTTTCCCGAAACGACAATGGCCGCATTTATCAGCGACCCTTCGGTGGTCAGTCAAAGAATTTTGGCAAGGGTGGTCAAGCAGCGCGGACCTGTGCTGCAGCCGACCGCACCGGACACGCCTTGTTACACGCACTCTATCAAGGCAACACCAAGGCCGGCTCGGTGTTTCTGTCTGAGTGGTTTGCCGTGGATTTGGTGAAAAATGCCCATGGCGCAGTCGTTGGTGTAGTGGCTATATGCATGGAAACCGGTGAAGTGAACTACATCAAGGCCCAGGCGACAGTGCTGGCTACCGGCGGCGCTGGACGGATTTACCAATCCACCACCAATGCCCTGATGTGCACCGGAGATGGTGCTGCCATGGCGCTGCGGGCAGGCTTTGCGCTGCAGGACATGGAAATGTGGCAATTTCACCCCACGGGTATTGCTGGTGCGGGAACCCTGGTGACCGAAGGCTGCCGGGGCGAGGGTGGCTATCTGATCAATAAAGATGGCGAGCGGTTTATGGAGCGCTATGCACCGACCGCGAAAGACCTGGCCGGACGCGACGTGGTTGCTCGAAGCATGATTCTGGAGATTCTAGCGGGTCGCGGCGGCGGTGAGAATGGCGACCACGTCTTCTTGAAGCTGGATCATCTGGGCGAGGACATATTGCATTCGCGTCTTCCAGGTATTGTTGAGTTGTCGAAGACCTTTGCTCATGTGGACCCTGTGAAGGAGCCGATTCCGGTCGTTCCTACTTGCCACTATATGATGGGAGGTATTCCGACAAATATTCATGGTCAAGCGATCACTCGAAACGCACAGGGCGAAGATGAAGTCGTTAATGGCTTATATTCAGTAGGAGAGGCTGCTTGCGTCTCGGTTCATGGTGCAAACCGACTCGGGGGTAACTCGCTCCTGGATCTGGTTGTCTTTGGTCGCTCGGCTGGACTGCACATCACTGGTGCCTTGAAACAAGGTATGGATTCTGGCGTTGCGTCTGGGTCAGACATAGAAGCGGCTACCCAGCGCCTGAATCGCTGGAACGAGTCCAGCAGTGGCGAGAGTGTCGCCAGCCTCAAGCGAGAACTGCAATCTTGTATGCAATTGAACTTCGGTGTATTCCGTCGTGAAGATAACATGCAGGCCGGCATGAAGACACTCAGCGATCTCCGTGAGCGCATCAGTCGAGCGGTATTGACCGACAAGAGCCAAGCATTTAACACGGCGCGTTTGGAAGCGTTGGAGTTGGATAATCTGCTTGAGGTAGCGGAAGCCACTGCAATATCTGCTGAGGCCCGCAAAGAAAGCCGCGGTGCGCATGCGCGGGATGACTACCAAGAGCGGGACGACGAGAACTGGTTATGCCACTCTTTGTACGATCCCATCTCAAAAACCCTGGGGAAACGGGCTGTGAACCGTGCGCCGGGCTTGCTTCAAACTGATAATGATCTGCCGGAAGGCGTGTTCGAACCGAAAGAGAGGGTTTACTAAATGCAAGTCAGTGTTTATCGCTACGACCCGGACAAAGACGCTGCGCCTTATATGCAGGACTTCGACATTGAACTGCCCGCTGGTAAAGACCTCATGGTGTTAGATGTTCTGGCCCTGTTAAAAGAGCGGGACGAAACCGTTACTTATCGACGCTCGTGCCGCGAGGGTGTTTGCGGTTCAGATGGCGTCAGCATGAATGGCAAGAACGGCCTGGCGTGTATCACTCCTGTGTCTGCAGTGGCAAAGGGCGGCAAGTTATCGATCAAACCATTGCCTGGTCTACCGGTTATTCGTGACTTGGTCGTGGACATGGAGCAGTTTTATACCCAGTATCGAAAGATCGAACCCTACTTAATCAACAATGAAGTGCCTCCCGCCAAAGAGCGGCTTCAATCTCCTGCTGAACGTGAGAAACTGGACGGTCTCTACGAGTGTATCCTTTGCGCCTGTTGCTCGACGTCCTGCCCGTCTTTCTGGTGGAATCCTGACAAATTCATTGGCCCAGCCGGGTTATTACAGGCTTATCGGTTTTTGGCCGATAGCCGTGACACTGCGACGGAACAGCGTCTCGCGAATCTGGAAGATCCGTTTAGCGTGTTTCGCTGCAGAGGAATTATGAACTGTGTCAATGTTTGCCCGAAGGGCCTCAATCCTACTCGCGCGATTGGTCACATTCGAAATATGTTGTTAAAAAGAGCGGTTTAATTACGCTGGTGTGTTGTGTTAATCCCCAACCCCCCATTTGCCAGGACGGCGAATGGGTCGGGAAAAACCTGGTCGAGGTCTCACTACCCATCGATGACGCAGGGAGAAAGAAGGGTTAAGCCACGCTTAACGCACTATCATTGATAAACGGTGGGGACATGCAAGAGAGTAAGATGCAGCAAATGTGGCGCAGTGGCCACATATCTGGTGGCAATGCTGCCTATGTAGAGGATCTCTACGAAAAATATCTTGAGGACCCCTCTGAAATTCCTGATCAGTGGCGCAGCTATTTTGAAACGCTGCCGATGGTCGAGGGTGCGGTTGCGCCGGATATCTCTCATTCGACCGTACGCGACCACTTCTTGTTGTTGTCAAAGAACCAATCTCGTGTCACGCCAGTCTCTCCGGCCAGCATTAGCGCCGACTATGAGCGCAAGCAGGTTGCCGTTGGCGAGCTGATCAGTGGCTATCGTCGTCGTGGTCATCTCAAGGCGAACCTGGACCCTTTGGCTATGGAGGAAAAGCCACCGGTGCCCATACTTGACCTTGAATACCATCGGCTGTCTGCCGCAGATCTGGATACTCCCTTTCAAACGGGAACGCTGTTTTTTGGTAATCATGTGGCACCACTGCGCGATATCATTCATGTCCTCGAGCAAACCTATTGCGATAGCGTTGGCGCTGAATACATGCATATTGAAGACCAGGCAGAGCAGCTATGGGTTCAGCAACGGATGGAAAGTGCAAGGTCCAACCCTTCCTACAGCGATGGCATCAAGCGGCGTATTCTTGATCGTTTGGTGGCGGCCGAAGGCTTGGAAAGATACCTGCATACAAAATATCCCGGGACCAAACGGTTTGGCTTAGAAGGTAGTGAGAGTTTCATTCCTTGTATGGCGGAGTTGATCCATCGTGCAGGAAAGGCCGGGGTTCGAGAGACTGTAATAGGCATGGCTCACCGAGGCAGAATCAATCTGTTGGTGAACCTCATGGGTAAGGATCCCGCGGGATTGTTTGACGAATTCGAAGGTCGCTACACTCCGGGTTTTGGTTCCGGTGACGTGAAATATCATCAGGGTTTCTCCTCCAACCTGATGACACCTGGGGGCGAAATGCACCTGGCCCTGGGGTTCAACCCCTCGCATCTTGAAATCGCGGCGCCGGTTATCGAGGGTTCTGTGCGAGCACGGATGGACCGACGTCGAGATGCAGCGGGTGATGAAGTCCTGGCGATCAACGTGCATGGCGATGCGGCATTTGCCGGGCAAGGCGTTGTGATGGAAACCTTTCAGATGTCGCAGACTCGTGGCTTCTACACCGGCGGTACTGTGCATGTCATCATCAATAATCAAATTGGTTACACCATCAGCAAACAGGAAGATGCCAGGTCAACGCGCTATTGTACTGAAATCGCAAAAATGGTTCAGGCGCCGATTTTCCACGTGAACGGCGATGATCCTGAGGCTGTCGTATTTGTCTCTCAGTTGGCGTTGGACTATCGCATGGAGTTTCATAAAGACGTAGTGATAGACCTGGTTTCCTATCGGCGGCGTGGTCATAACGAAGGCGATGAACCTTCAATTACCCAGCCAATGATGTACAAGCGCATTCGCAAACATCCGACCACGCTGACTATTTTTGCTGACAAGCTGATCCAGGAAGGCATTGTGGATCAGGCGGACTATCAACGACGAATTGATGCCTATCGTGATGCGCTTGATAATGGCGCGGCGGTTGCGTGGGACTTCCTTCAGAAGCCAGACACCAGCATGTTCGTCGATTGGCGGCCGTATCTGGGGCATGAATGGACCGCGCCAGCCAAGACCGGTTTTCCGCTAAAGAAATTTCAGAAAATAGCCAACCAGATGCTGAAGTTGCCGGAGGGGTTTGTTATCCAGAAGCAGGTCAGCAAGATACTCGATGACCGCAAGAAAATGACTGTGGGTGCACTCCCGCTAAATTGGGGCTACGGCGAAATCATGGCTTATGCCACGTTACTGGATGAAGGTCACAATATTCGATTGATCGGCCAGGATGTTGCCAGAGGTACCTTCTCTCACAGACATGCGACGCTACATGATCAGAGGGCAGGTCTGGAGCATGTGGCGCTGAAAGAGGTGGGCAATGAGCATGCGCGTTTCGACATGTATGACTCGTTTTTGTCTGAAGAGGCGGTGCTGGCATTTGAATACGGATACGCACAGACCAGCCCTAACACGTTGGTCATCTGGGAAGCTCAGTTCGGTGATTTTGCCAATGGTGCGCAGGTAGTCATTGATCAATTTATTACTAGCGGTGAGCATAAATGGGCCAGGCTTTGTGGCTTAACCATGTTGTTACCACACGGTTATGAAGGCGCTGGACCGGAGCATTCGTCTGCGCGCTTAGAGCGGTTCCTGCAGCTTTGCGCTGAGCACAACATCCAGGTATGTATTCCAAGCACGCCGGCGCAGATATTTCATCTGCTGCGTCGCCAGGCGATTCGACCCTTGCGCCGCCCCCTCATTGTGATGACTCCCAAGAGTTTGCTGCGTCATAAAGATGCGATCTCGACACTGGAGGACCTCACCCAAGGAAGGTTCCACACCGTCATCGATGATCCGACTGTGGCTAAGGCGGCAGATATTACGCGAGTGATTTTTTGCAGTGGTAAGGTCTATTACGACCTGGATGCCAAGCGCCAGGAAGACAAATTGGACCATGTTGCAATTATTCGGATAGAGCAGCTCTACCCGTTCCCGGATGAAGAATTACGAGTGCTGTTAAAGCGGTATAAGAATATTGCCGTCGCCGTCTGGTGTCAGGAAGAGCCGATGAATCAAGGTGCCTGGTATAGCAGCCAACATCATATTCGGCGCGCGACGAATGCGTGTTATCCGGGGTTATACCTGCACTATGCCGGCCGGGAGGCGTCAGCTGCTCCTGCAGCTGGCTATGTGTCCTTGCATGTGCGGCAACAGGAAGCGCTGGTTCACGATGCGCTGTATAGCACCAATATTGACTAACCGATTGAATTAAAAAGCCTGTTTAAAGCGCAGGTTGGAAGAGCAGGTTTGAAGGACAGGCTTAAACAGCTGGTTTAGACAGTTGGTTTAGACAGCTGGTTTAAACAGCTAGGTTGGCAAGCTTGTTAAACGGCTAAGGCGCGCCAGGACTTATCTGGATAACCTGGTCTTGGCAATAGCCAGATGACTTGCGCCATAAATTGCAGCATAGGAAAGTAAAAATGATAGAAATAAAAGCACCTGAATTTCCTGAGTCTATTGCCGACGGTGAGATAGCGGTCTGGCATTTTCAGGTCGGTGAACATGTCAACCGGGATCAAGTTTTGGTTGATATTGAAACGGATAAGGTTGTACTTGAAGTTGTGGCGCCAGTAGATGGCCATTTGACCCAGGTTCTAAAATCAGCGGGTGAAACAGTTCTGGCCGAAGAGGTCATGGCCTACTTTGTGGCAGGTGAGGCGACTCAGCCGGCGGCAGCAGCCAAAGGGCAGGATGTGGACTCATCTGAGGAGCAGGAGAGCGTCGTTGCGGAGTCTATTGTCAGCCCGGCGGCTAAAAAGATGGCTGTAGAAAACAAGGTAGATATCACGCAACTTACCGGTACTGGCAAAGGTGGTCGAGTGACAAAAGAGGATGTCTTGATGGCTGTAGCGAGAACTGCTCAGCCAGCTGCCGCAGTGAGTCGTGCGCCGGTAGCGGTTGCGGCAAATGAAGCCGACGGTGCCTCCGGTCGAATTGAACGCCGAGTGCCCATGACGCGTTTACGTGCCAGTGTTGCTCGGCGCCTGCTTGAAGCGCAACAGACAGCGGCGATGCTGACAACCTTCAACGAAGTGGATATGTCCGCCATCATGCAGCTTCGAAACCAGTATAAAGAGGCCTTCGAGAAGGCGCATAACGGCACTCGGTTGGGATTTATGTCCTTCTTCGTCCGCGCCAGTATTGAAGCGTTGAAACGCTTTCCTGCGGTGAACGCATCGATAGACGGTAACGACATCGTTTACCATGGCTATCAGGATATCGGCGTTGCAGTAGGCTCGCCGCGTGGCCTCGTCGTGCCAGTATTGCGCGACGCTGACAGTCTGACCTTGGCGGAAATTGAAGACCAGATTCGCGATTTCGGCAATCGAGCCAAGGAGAATAAGCTGTCCATTGACGACATGACGGGCGGAACCTTCACGATTTCTAACGGCGGAGTCTTTGGTTCCTTGTTATCCACTCCAATTTTGAATCCACCACAAACCGGTATTCTGGGTATGCACAAGATCCAGGAGCGGCCTATGGCGGTTGGTGGACAAGTTGTTATTCGGCCTATGATGTACTTGGCGCTGTCTTATGACCATCGTCTCATCGATGGCCAAGAGGCAGTGCGCTTTCTCGTGACGATAAAAGACTTCCTTGAAGAACCAGCTCGAATATTGCTGGACATTTAAATAACGTTTGCGGAGAAGCTTGACATGGCAACCAATTTTGACGTGATTGTGATAGGCGCAGGACCTGCGGGTTATCATGCCGCGATCAGGGCTGCACAACTAGGGCTGAAAACAGCCTGTATCGACAAGTGGATTGATAAGCAGGGAAAGCCTGTTTTTGGCGGAACCTGTTTAAACGTCGGCTGTATTCCATCAAAAGCGTTGCTAGAGGCGTCCCACAAGTATATCCAGGCCAAAGATGAGTTTGATGAAATCGGCATACAGGTTTCCGGGCTCAAAGTTGATGTACCAAAGATGATAGCGCGCAAAGACAAGGTGGTTGAAAACCTCACTAAGGGGATCGCCGGGCTGCTGAAATCCAATGGTATTACCACGTTTGCAGGTACGGCACGTTTGCATGCCGGTCGTATGGTTGAGGTAACCAGCCACGACGGCACCACGGAAACGCTGACTGGCGACAACGTCATCATCGCGACCGGATCTGTTCCGGTAGCGATTCCTCCCTGCCCGTTAACACCGGGTTTGATTGTCGATTCAAGCGGAGCACTGGAGTTCGATGCTGTGCCCAAGCGTCTAGGTGTCATAGGCGCCGGAGTTATCGGCCTGGAACTTGGCAGTGTCTGGTCGCGGCTGGGTGCTGAGGTCGTAGTACTTGAAGCACTGGGCGAGTTTCTGCCCATGGCAGACCAACAGGTCAGCAAGGACGGGGCCAAGTTATTTAAGCAGCAGGGTATGGATATTCGTCTGGGTGCACGAGTAACTGCGACCAGTACTAAGGGTAAGAAAGTAACGGTCACTTATTCAGATGCGGAAGGTGAAAAGAAAGAGGTGTTTGATCAGCTAATAGTTGCGGTTGGACGACGACCCTTCAACGAAAATTTATTGTCGGCCGATAGTGGTGTTACTCTGGACGAACGCGGTTTTATCTACGTCAACGATTTATGTTCCACTGATGCGCCAGGCATCTATGCTGTGGGCGATGTCGTGCGAGGACCTATGCTGGCGCACAAGGGCATGGAAGAAGGTGTCATGGTCGCAGAAAGGATTGCCGGTCATAAACCAATAGTGAACTATGATTGTGTTCCGTCAGTGATCTACACACATCCTGAAATCGCTTGGGTGGGCAAGACCGAGCAGGAGCTGAAAGCGCTTGGTGACGACTATAATATAGGCTTATTTCCCATTGCCGTCAGTGGCCGGGCACAAGCAGCGAACGATACTGCCGGGATGATTAAAGTCTTGGCGGATGCAAAGACTGACAGAATCCTTGGTGTCCATATGATTGGTGCGCATGCCTCTGAAATGATCAGCGAGGCTGTGATAGCCATGGAATTTGGCGCCAGCGCCGAAGATATTGGCTTGACGATGTTTGCTCATCCGACCCTGTCCGAGGGGTTTCATGAAGCCGCATTAGCGGTCAGTGGGCATGCCATCCATATTGCAAACCGCAAACGTAAAAAGTAGAGAGCGATAAAGCGGCGCCATAGGCGTATGCCCCATAGGGCTGAAGAATTGGCTAATAATAATCACACAATAAGGACCCTGTAGTTATGAATCTTCACGAATACCAGGCGAAGCAACTGTTCGCTGAGTACGGACTACCCGTATCGAAAGGGTTTGCTGTCGATACAGCAGACGAGGCCGTTGCCGCGGCAAAAGAATTAGGTGGCGAGCGTTGGGTGATCAAAGTCCAGGTACATGCTGGCGGTCGAGGTAAAGCCGGCGGTGTCAAGCTGGTATCAACTGAAGCAGAGATCCGTGATTTTGCCACTAAACACATAGGCACCAATCTGGTGACCTTTCAGACAGACGAGCATGGTCAGCCGGTCAGTAAAATTTATATCGAAGAATGCACTGATATTGCTCGCGAGCTCTATCTGGGCGCAGTGATTGATCGCTCGTCTCGGCGGGTGGTTTTCATGGCTTCCACTGAGGGCGGCGTAGAGATAGAGAAGGTTGCTGAAGAGACGCCAGAAAAAATCCTCAAAGCCGTGATAGACCCTGCCATTGGTGGAATGCCATACCAAGGCAGAGACTTGGCTTTCCAGTTGGGCCTGGAAGGTAAGCAGGTGAACCAGTTCGCTAACGTTTTTACAACATTGGCGAAATTGTTTCAGGAGAGTGATCTGGCGCTGCTTGAGATAAATCCTCTGGTTGTGACCACTGGCGGTGACATCCATTGTCTGGATGCGAAAGTTTCCATTGATGGTAATGCGACCTACCGGCAGAAACGCCTCGCCTTGATGCGTGACCCCTCGCAAGAGGACGAGCGTGAGAGTCAGGCCAGTGAATTTGGCCTGAATTATGTGGCGTTGGAAGGCAATATCGGCTGTATGGTCAACGGTGCCGGTCTGGCGATGGGTACCATGGATTTGGTCAAATTACATGGCGGCCAGCCTGCTAATTTCCTTGATGTTGGTGGTGGTGCTACCAAAGAAACTGTGAGCGAAGCCTTCAAGATCATCTTGTCAGACACCAACGTCAAAGCTGTTCTCATCAATATCTTCGGTGGCATAGTACGCTGCGATGTGATCGCCGAAGGTATCATAGGTGCTGTGAAGGAAGTAGGCGTGACCGTGCCTGTGGTTGTGCGTTTCGAAGGTAATAATGCGGCTCTGGGGGTCAAGGCCCTAGCCGATAGCGATGTTGATATTATCGCTGCGACAAGTCTGACGGATGCCGTTCAGCAAGCAGTGAAAGCGGCTGGAGGTGTAGCGTGAGCGTTTTAATTGATCAAAATACCAAAGTGATTTGTCAGGGCTTCACTGGCTCGCAGGGTACGCTTCACTCTCGGCAGGCACTAGAGTATGGGACCAAACTTGTCGGCGGTATTACGCCGGGCAAGGGCGGCCAACGCCATCTTGATCTGCCGGTATTCAATACGGTGAAAGAAGCGGTTCGAGAAACGGGCGCGACAGCATCTGTGATTTATGTTCCGGCCGCGTATGCCAAGGACAGTATCTTAGAAGCTGCCGACGCAGGGATCGAATTAATCGTCTGTATTACCGAGGGTGTACCGACGCTGGATATGTTGGCGGTTAAGGCCAGTCTGGATTCTCGGCGTATACGCTTGATTGGACCTAATTGCCCGGGTGTCATTACGCCGGGGCAATGCAAGATAGGTATCATGCCCGGTTCTATCCATCTGCCAGGTAAAGTCGGCATCGTCTCCCGCTCAGGCACACTGACCTATGAGGCTGTCAAGCAGACCACCGATCTTGGGTTTGGTCAAAGCACTTGTGTCGGCATTGGCGGTGATCCAATTCCGGGGAGCAACTTTATTGATATTCTTGCCATGTTTGAGGCTGACCCGGATACCCATGCGATTGTTATGGTGGGTGAGATCGGCGGTAACGCGGAAGAGGAAGCAGCGGAATTCATTAAATCCAATGTGACCAAGCCTGTAGTCGGTTATATCGCCGGCGTTACAGCGCCAGCTGGAAAACGCATGGGCCATGCTGGTGCAATTATCGCCGGTGGTAAAGGCACGGCTGATGACAAATTTGCCGCATTGAATGCCGCAGGTGTGCATACCGTGAAAAGCCTCGCTGAAATTGGCAATGCCCTCAAGGATCTGACTGGCTGGTAGTCGCAGTTGGCTCAAGCTGGCATCTTCTCAGCGGGTTTTTGGCGGGTTATTGAGAAGGCTCTTTAAGAAGGCTCTTTAAGAAGGCTCTTGAGAAGAGCTCTTTAAGAGGGCTTTTGAGAAGAGCTCTTTAAGAAGAGCTCTTTAGGAAGAGCTCTTTAAAAAGACTCTTCAAGAAGGCTGTTAATAGTAAAAAAGCGCTGATCCTTAAAAAAGAAAAAGGGGTAGCCCGTTCGATGCGGTGGCTACCCTTTTTTTTGGCCTGAAGATGCTCAAGAGTGCTTGAAAAAAACTCCCGCGGCCCCCATGTCTGGCTCCATCGCAGATTGAGTTAAAAGGGTGTGTACACTGATGACTGTAGAAGCAAAAAAAGAAACCCTAGGGTTCCAATCAGAAGCCAAGCAACTACTTCGGCTGATGATCCACTCGCTATATTCCAACAAAGAAATATTTTTGCGCGAGCTGATTTCCAATGCTTCAGACGCGATTGACAAGTTACGATTCAAAGCGCTCGAGCAGAGTGATTTGCTCGGTGATGACCTGGAGCTATCGATCCGCATTGATATCGATAAAGAGGCGGGCACTATCACTATCTCAGATAATGGTATTGGTATGACTCGAGAAGATGCCATCAGTCACCTGGGTACTATCGCCAAGTCTGGCACAGCGCAGTTTTTCAGTGCCCTGACTGGCGATCAAAAGAAAGATGCGCAGTTGATCGGGCAATTCGGTGTGGGTTTCTATTCCTCATTTATCGTCGCTGACAAGGTCGTGGTGGAGTCTCGAGCGGCTGGTGCAGCGGAAAACGAAGGTGTTCGGTGGATTTCTGCCGGTGAAGCGGACTTTGAGATTGAAAACATTGTCCGTGAAAAACGTGGAACCTCAGTGATCCTCCATCTCAAGGCAGATGAGAAAGATTTTCTTGATGATTGGCGGGTACGCAGCGTCGTTAAGAAATATGCCGATCATGTGGCGGTACCGGTGATGATGCTATCGCGACCAGTACCAGCGGCGGAAGGCGAAGAGCCAGTAGCCCCAGAATACGAGGCAATCAACATTGCTAAAGCGCTCTGGACACGTTCGCGAACGGAGATTACGGATGAAGAGTATCAGGAATTTTATAACCTGGTATCTCATGACTATCAGGCGCCCCTGACCTGGAGTCACAACCGGGTCGAAGGCAAGCTGGATTACACCAGCTTGATCTATATTCCATCAAAAGCGCCGTTTGATATGTGGCAGCGGGAAGCGCCACGAGGTCTCAAGCTCTACGTTCAAAGGGTGTTTATCATGGATGAGGCCGAGCAGTTTTTGCCTCTCTATCTGCGATTCGTCAAGGGGGTTATCGACTCCAACAATCTGCCGCTGAACGTTTCCCGTGAAATTTTGCAGAAGAGCCCTGCTATCGATGCCATGCGAAGTGCTCTGACGAAACGGGTACTCGATCTGTTGGAGAAATTAGCTAAGAAGGAACCAGAGAAGTATCAGGCTTTTTGGACCGAGTTCGGCCAGGTCCTTAAAGAGGGTGTAGCGGAGGATTTCACCAACAAAGAAAAGATTGCCAAGCTATTGCGCTTTGCGACCACTCAAAGCGAAGGGAAAGACCAAAATCAGTCTTTGTCAGACTATCTGGGGCGAATAAAAGAAGGCCAACAGACGATCTACTACGTGGCAGCCGATAACTATCATACGGCGATCAACAGTCCCCATCTGGAAGTCTTTAAGAAGAAGGGTATTGAAGTTCTTATACTCACAGACCGCATCGATGAGTGGCTGATGAGCCATCTGATGGAGTTTGAGGGCAAGAAGTTTCAGGACGTCGCGAAAGGCACCCTGGATCTGGGTGACCTGGAAGATCCTGCTGAAAAAGCCGCCAATGAGGCTGTTGAGAAACAGTTTGTGGACCTGCTGGCGCGCATTCAGTCGTTGCTTGGGGAGAAGGTTGAAACTGTGCGTATTACTCATCGGCTCACCGATTCGCCCGCTTGCCTGGTCGTGAACGAGGATGAGATGGGTATGCAGATGCGGCGTATCCTGGAGTCGGCTGGCCAGGCGGTACCGGGGACTAAGCGTATCTTTGAACTTAATCCGTCTCATCCATTGGTGACGAAGCTAAATGCAGAAACCGATGAAGACAGATTCAATGATTTGACCCTGGTATTGTTTGATCAGGCGATGCTGGCTGAAGGTAGTCATCTTGAAGAACCGACAAGCTACGTCAGCCGCTTGAATAAACTGTTGCTGGAATTGTCGGGAAGCTGATGGGTTGATGGCACCGAGTGCACCTACTCGACGACTCAATGTCGAGGTTGGCTTTTCGAGGTTTGCGCTTAGAGGATCCGTTTAAAGCACTGGCAGCCGCTTAAAGCACTGGTTTTGGCGGCTGGCGGTCGACAAATGCATCGCCGCCTTGCGCCTGTTGAGACGCCCTTAAGTTGCCGATGACCGATTCAAGGGCGCGGCTGAACAGCAAACCCTCACTGAGCAAACGCAAGGTGCCATTGCCGAGTTCGACAGCCAGTGTCTGGCAGGTCTTTTCAACCACCTTAATCCCTCGTTGATTGACGAAGATATACTTGTCGATAGCCTTGATCTTAGCCGCGAGCTTGCAGCGCATTGTCGAATCAGATTCGCCACAGAACTCAACCCAGACCCCAACGCTGAGTTGACCGATGGTGTGCAGGTCAGCCTCGCTGGCCTGTGAGATACCGCTGTGGGACTGAGTGGTCGAGTCTGATTGAATGACCGCATCATGACGCTTCTGTGACGCCTCCTGGGCCTCTTCAGCGTCAATGTCTGCCGCCTGGTACAATGTTGATTGTAAGGTTGACTGTAAGGTTGACTGTAAGGTTGACTGCAAGGTTGACTGAGTGACTGACTCGAAGGAGGCTTGCTGAATGCTGATCAAATCCGCGATCAGGCTGTCGATCTGCGCTGCCTCCAGGTTTGCGATTCTCAGCGCCTTGCGCAAGTTGTTGAGCAGGCGGTGATTGACCATTTCAAGGCGTTCCAAGTCGCCATTTTGGCTTTTTGGTTGAACGCTCCAAAGCAAGACATCGATGGTATTGATAGCCTGTTTCCAGGCGTTGCTGCCGAGTCCTTCCTTGAGCACCAGCATCACCATAAACTTGTGATAGGCATCGTATAAAAAGTCATGGATAGCATTGGGTAAGTCTCTGCCCAAAAGTCGCTCGGTAATTTTTTGATCCACGAGCTCGTGGATGTCGTCGAGTCGCTCTTCAGACGCGCTGGCACGCAAAATGCGCTGCTCAAGTCGATGAGTCTTGGCAGACTCGCGGGCGCGGAATTGCCTGAAGTCTTCGATCAGCTCATCGAACAGTTCGATGTCGCCGTTGAACTCATTCAACAGCCGCAGTACTAATTCGCTCATTTTTTGATACAAGGGATCCTGTGCAGGATCGTTGGCTGAAGTCCAACCAATGGCGGCTGCGGCAAATTCGTTGAGGATGCTGCGTGCTGGGTGATCCTCGCGGTTGAAAAGACTGGTGTCGGCCAACGCCACCTTGATGATAGTGATCTGAGTACGACTGATCAATTCCTTGATCGGTGGGGCAACTGCAGAGTCTTGCCAGATAGCCTCATACAGCAGCGAGACCAGGTTGATCACGTCGGCTGACTGTTGGTCGACGGCGCGAGTCTCGGCCGAATCGCTCCCCTGTGTGAGAATGTCATTAATGGCCTTCGAAACCTCTGGCTTTGCCTGAGTCTCTTTGCCGCGCTCGGTCGTGGCTTGCAGTGTCTGTTGAAGGCTGGTCAGAATCTCAAAAAGTTGGTGTTGATCCACCAGGGTTACTGATTCAGTTGCGACCGAGGGCAACCTTCCGGCTGCCTGAGCGGCGCTGGCCAGTGACGTGGGTACGCTGTAATGCTGCGCTTCTTCGGTGTCATTGGCGATTGCTGCCGGGTGTCTTGCCGGGCGTAACAGATTTTGCATCATGCCAAACAACTCGAGGCTCTCCGGGCCAGGTTCACTCTCCTGCGCGGCAGCGGTCGGGGAGAGATCCACGGCATTTTCGCTCGGTCGCACTGGAGCTCGACGCGCGGCCCTTGTTCGAACCAGCTCAGCGGCCTTTTCTGCGGTCAACTGAGGGAGAACGCCGTTTTCGATCATAGCTTGATTGGCTTCTTGAAGGACCGGCCCCAACTGCTTCAATAACAACTCATTGAATCGCTGGTACGCATCAAGGTCATTTTTCGCGCGAGAATTCGTTGTCCGCAGTGCGTCAGTAAAAGCAGTCAAGATCTGTTGCGGATCCAGCGGGTTTGTTGACTCATCCAGCTGCTTGCCCGCAACGAGGGTGTTAAGACGGGTATTAAAACGGATAAACTCGGCAAGGTTTTGGTGCCGTGCCAAGTTAACCATGCTGCCAGTGGCGACCATGGCATTCAGTTCGTCTTCTTGAACCAGAGACAAAGAGTTGAAATCGACGTGGGTGTGCGCTCTTTCTTGATGATCCAGAATCTGGTCAAATGTTCGGTTGAGATTGGCGATAAAGTGTTCCAACAACTGCTCGCGGGAGGGACCAAAAAGCTCGGCGCCGGGGCCGTCATTGACGACGAGGTGCGCCAGTGCTGAAAGTTGGCCAAGCGAGGAGGTTTGTATTTTTTTAACCAAATCGGACACTGAGATAGGCTACTCGAAAAGGTAAATGATAAAGATAGCCAGAAAAAGCGGGTAGGTATACAGTAATAGAGACGCTTAATTCTGGAAATAATCCTTAAAAATAATATAGTTAGGATAAATACCTCTAGTAAAATATAGATAAATAGAAGTCACAGCTATCTCGAGTGCCACCAGTTCGCTGACCAAACGGCGAGCGACAAGCCTGTATTCGAACCTTCTCAATCTCAGGATAATCAGCATTGAATCTACTGTTAATGCGTCATGGCGATGCAAATATCACCCGTCCTGATCGGGATAGAGCTCTTAGCACCTCAGGGGCGATACAAGTACGACTAAGCGCGGCCAGTTTGCTGAAGACAGGTGAGCCGATATCCCAGCTTATCGCGAGCCCTCTGCGTCGAGCCCAAGAAACTGCAAGTTTGATGGCGAACCTTACGGGCTACAATGGCGAACTGATGACTTGGGACGAACTCGCGCCGAACGGCGACCTGGATCGGGTAATGATCGCTCTCCTGCGCAGCGGTTATTCTAATCCGCTGCTGGTCACTCACCAGCCGTTTGTCAGTCGGTTCATTCAACGTCTGACGGGTGAATTGGTTATGATGGATACAGCGTCCATTGTCTCCATAACACTGGACCCACAGATACCCGAATCGAGTGAGTTGGAATGGCTGATACAAGCACGGAGATAAGAGAAAAGCAGGCGGTGAACGCGGCGAGGCAATTCAAGGCGCGACAATTTTTGTGCGCATCATTGCTGCTGAGTGTTTTTGGCTCTTCGTTCGCGCTCGAGACCAACAGCGACGCTATGCTGATTCAACTCTATCCGCGCTCGCAGTTGGTCGACAGTGCCGAGGAAGAGTCCGTCTCTACCCACCGTATCATGCTCGGCGCACTAGAAAGAGTGAATCATGAAATCACCCCCGAGGCCTCTCGATACGTTCAGGGAAAGCGCATTCGCAAGACCTATCTGTTGGTGGACGAGCAGCGCACCAACCTGGTTTTTGGGTTCTATGTCGACCAACTGGCGCGCCAAGGGCAGGTACTCTATGAATGTGCTGGACGGGCCTGCGGCAGCAGTAATGATTGGGCCAACGGCGTATTTGAACGGCGCATTCTCTATGGCCCTGAACAATACCAGCATTATATTGTTGGTCTGGTAAAGGATCAGTACCTGGCGATTTATGTCGCACAGCGGGCAACCGGACAGGTGTATGTTCATGTTGATAGTATCAAGGCGCAACCCGGGACATCGAATCAGGATTTAGCCTTGGATTCGACGGACCTGTTGCAGGCGTTGATGTCAGGCTTAAGCGTCAAACTTGATCTGAAGCCGAGTGAAGCAGTGACAGCAAATCTGGCGAATGCGTTGGAACTCAACAAAAGGGTCAGAGTCTACCTGGTGGGTCATGATCGGCTGCGATCCGGTGAAACGATCCCGGACTCATTGTCTCGAACCGCGGCGATAGCAGAGGAGTTGCGGCGAAGACTTGTCCAATTGGGTGTTGACGCTTCTCGTCTGCAAGCCTTTGGCGTTGGGCCCTTGTCGCCTGGAATGGACTCGCCGTCGAGACTAGAGCTGGTGCTGATGGACGAAGGGTCAAACGCCGAGTAAGTCGAAGGTTAGCCGCCAGTCAGCTGGATGACAGATTAAGCAGGGACATGAACTCCATGCGGGTGGCGGCACTATCTCTGAAAGCACCGAGCATCACAGAGGTTTTCATGACCGAATTTTGTTTCTCGACGCCTCGCATCATCATACACATGTGTTTGGCCTCGATGATCACGCTGACGCCAGAGGCACTGGTTACTGACTGAATGGCCTCTGCGATCTCCTTGGTCAAATTTTCCTGAATTTGCAGGCGCCTGGCATACATGTCCACCACACGGGCGACCTTGGACAGGCCCAGGACCTTGCCAGTCGGAATGTAAGCCACGTGGCATTTGCCGATGAAGGGTAACATATGGTGCTCGCACATCGAGTAGAGTTCGATATCCTGGACTATGACCATCTCATTAGTATCTGACTCGAACAGAGCGTCATTGACGACCTGGTCCAGGGTCTGGCGATAGCCTTGAGTCAGAAATGTCATTGCCTTGGCGGCCCTTTCTGGCGTGTCAATCAGGCCCTCACGCTGGGGGTCTTCGCCAATCTCGGTCAAAATTTTAGTGAACGCGTCTTGCATACTTTCCAGGTCCAGATTTTATTAGCGCTACCCTAAGCGAATCTCTCGAACGGGTAAAGGGGATCGAGAGATAAGATTACGACAACGCAGCAGTTTTGGCTCACTTCGGGTTATAATCGGGTGCGGAACGGGAGCAATGTATGCCAGGAAACACAATTGGTGATGTCTTCAGGGTGACCACTTTTGGTGAGAGTCACGGCTTAGCGCTTGGCTGTATCATTGATGGTTGTCCGCCCGGAATGACGTTAAGTGAATCGGACCTGCAAGAGGATCTGGACCGTCGGAAGCCCGGTACCTCGAAATACGCGACGCAGCGCAAGGAAGCTGATCAGGTGAAGATTCTTTCTGGTGTGTTTGAGGGTGTTACCACTGGCACACCGATTGGCTTGCTGATTGAAAATCAAGATCAAAAATCCAAGGACTATTCAAGCATCAAGGATCTGTATCGGCCGGCACACGCTGACTATACCTATGCGCAGAAGTATGGCATTCGAGACTACCGCGGAGGCGGGCGGTCTTCAGCTCGAGAAACCGCGATGCGAGTTGCGGCAGGTGCTGTGGCTAAAAAGTATCTTGCACTTGAACATGGCATCTTGGTCAGGGGGTATATGGCACAGATGGGCGATCTGAGCCCGCAGACGATTGATTGGGACCAGGTGGAACAAAATCCGTTTTTCTGCCCCGATCCTGCCTTGGTACCGCGTCTTGAGCAAATGATCGATGCTTTACGACGAGAAGGTGATTCCATCGGCGCTCGCATCAATCTCGTCGCCTCGGGCATGATGCCGGGGCTTGGTGAGCCGGTATTTGATCGTCTTGATGCCGACATAGCCCACGCTATGATGAGCATCAATGCTGTCAAAGGCGTGGAAATTGGCACAGGCTTCGCGTCGATTTCTCAAAAAGGCTCCGAACATCGCGATGAAATGTCGCCGAATGGTTTTACTTCGAACAATGCGGGGGGCATTCTGGGCGGGATCTCCTCAGGCCAGGACATTACAGTGAGCATCGCCTTGAAGCCGACCTCGAGTATTACCAAGCCCGGGCAGAGTGTCGACAGTGCCGGTCAGGCCGTTGAGGTTGTCACCAAGGGGCGCCATGATCCCTGCGTGGGTGTCCGGGCGACGCCAATTGCCGAAGCCATGCTGGCGATAGTTCTGATGGATCACTTGCTGCGTCATAGAGCCCAGAATGCCAATGTATTGCCAGTCGGACCGAGGTTCTAGTCAGCGTTTTCTCCCAACAAGTCCATGAATGCCAAGGCAGCATTGGAAAGGGTACGCTGTATATGATGAATGACCCCTAGCTGGCGCTCGATCTGGATCTCAGGAACGGATAATACCTGGACCGTGTCATCCAGCATGCTGCGTGGCAGAACGCTCCAGCCAAGGCCGATGGTGATCAACATCTTGATGGTCTCAAGATAGTTAGTCGACATGCTGACTTGAATTGGTAGACCCTGGTCATCGAACAGCTGTTTGATGATACGACCGGTAAAGGTGCTCATGTCTGGCAGTATGGCGGGAAAGGCCGCGATTTGCTCGAGACTTGAATGTGAATAACTGGCCAGCGCATGATCGGGTGCACAGACAAACACCAGATCGTCCTTCCAAATGGCGCGAGAGGCGAGGCGCTCGTGTGGCTTAGGTGCCATGGTGATGATGCCAAGCTCGAGATTACCCTGGACGATTTGCTCGTGGGCGATCTCCGAATCCATGAAGTGCAGGTCAAGAGCCACTTGTGGATACCGTTCCGAGTAGGTCTTTAACACCTTGGGTAATCGCCATAAACCGATATGATGGCTGGTTGCCAACGACAGGCGACCGGTCACGCTGCCGCTGAGATTGCGAATCACCCTTTGTGTGTCCTCGACGTCCTGCAGGATCAGGCGAGCACGAGGGCTGAATGCCCTGCCGGCCTCTGTCAAACCGATGATTCGCCCAATTCTATCAAACAGGCGAACGTTTAACTGACTCTCCAGTAGCGCGATACGTTTGCTGACGGCGGGTTGGGTCAGGTGCAGTCGATTAGCGGCAATGGAGAAGGAGCCGGTTTCCGCAACGGCGACGAAGGCCTTAATACTCTCTAGATCGATCATTCCGGCTACTTATAGAGTCAATAAGAAATAGGCATTTGTGTTATGGGCGATTTGATCATAGCATCGTCGCCTTTCGGTCAACAGGGCGCTTATCACACCAGATATCACTCAAAAGGTACCGGTTACTCACAAAAGCCGTCAAGGCAATTGAAAATTATGGAGAATGCAGTGGACAAGGTTAACGTCGCTATCGTTGGTGCGACCGGCGCGGTCGGGGAAGTTATGCTGGAAATATTAGAGGAACGACAGTTCCCCGTGGACGAACTGGTCCTGCTCGCCAGCGAAAAATCCGCAGGTAAGACCCTGCAATTTAAGGGTAAGTCGATTCGCGTGGAGAATTTAGCGACTTTTGATTTCAGTCATACCCACATCGGCTTGTTTTCAGCCGGCGGCTCTGTGTCTGCAAAGTATGCCCCCTTGGCAGCGTCACAGGGGTGCGTTGTGATAGATAACACCTCCTACTTTCGCCGTGATCCAGAAATTCCGCTGGTGGTACCCGAAGTTAATCCTGGGCGCATTGCCGACTATGGAGTTCGCAATATCATTGCTAATCCGAACTGCTCAACCATTCAAATGCTTGTTGCCCTGAAGCCGATTCAGGACGCAGTGGGTATTGCGCGTATCAATGTGTGCACTTACCAGGCGGTATCCGGTACGGGTAAACGCGGAGTGGAAGAGCTGGCTGGTCAGACGGCACGTCTGCTCAATGGCCAAGAAATCGAACGCAAGGTTTATACAAAACAAATCGGCTTCAATGCGATTCCCCATATCGGTAACTTTGAGGACAATGGCTATACTAATGAAGAAATGAAGATGGTCTGGGAAACGCATAAGATCCTTGAGGATGAGAGCATCCAGGTTAATCCGACCTGCGTTCGTATCCCTGTGTTTTATGGACATTCTGAGGCGGTGCACATACAAACAAGAGCGCCATTATCAGCGGCAGCGGCACGAGAACTCTTGTCCAAGGCACCGGGTGTCACCCTGATCGATGAGGCTATGGACGGAGGGTATCCCACTGCGGTATCCGATTCGGCGGGCAAGGACCCAGTTTTTGTTGGGCGCCTAAGGCAAGATATCTCGGCGCCAAACGGTCTAAACATGTGGGTCGTTTCCGATAATGTCAGAAAAGGCGCCGCCCTCAACAGTGTACAAATTGCGGAAATATTGTTAAAAAGGCTTTAACTATAAAGACTTATAGCGTTAAGTGCAGACCGTTTCTAGGTTTTTATTCGAACCTTCATGGCGACATGGGATTCGTTTCGATACCAGAAACGGCCTCGTTGGTGCAAAGACAGGAAGCGTGAATATGATTCAGCGGAAATTGGTTTGCGCGGCACTATTACTTGCATGGGTACTTGCATGGGCTACTTCACCTGCTTTTGGGTTGGGTCTTGGTAGTCTTGATCTTCAATCTGCACTGAATCAGCAATTTGTCGCAGATATCGAATTAACCAATACCCAGGGCTTGGAAGTTGAGGAGATACTTCCCCGCCTGGCCGCCCAGCAAGACTTTGATCGGGTCGGCATTGAGCGTAATTATGTACTGATGGACTTGAGATTCAAGGTCGTTCAGACCGAAGACCGCGACAAGATTCTTCGGGTTACGAGTACTCGACCCATCACCGAACCCTTTCTGAATTTCCTGGTTGAAGTGCTTTGGCCTAACGGTCGTATTCTTCGTGAGTATACTGTGCTGCTTGACCCGCCCGTATTTACTGATGAGGGTGTCGCGCCGTTGCGGGTTACCGAAACCTCGCCGTCGCAGGCCGAGCAGGCTCAGCCAAGTGAACCCTTCGGGGAGTCAGCGGCTGGTCTAAGCGCTGATCCAACTGCTGATCCAATCGCTTATCCAACTACCGACTCAGGCTCTGCTGAGATGGGAGAGGTCAGAGAACCTGGTTACGGCATGACGGGTGCTGGCGATACGCTATGGTCGATAGCCTCAAGGATGCGCCCGAGCAACCGAGTTAGTGTGGATCAGACCATGTTGGCGCTGCAAAGAGCCAATCCTGATGCCTTTATCAATAATAATATCAATCTGCTCAAGGCGGGATACGTTCTTCGTATTCCTGATGAGGCAGAAATTCAGCGTGAGAGCCAGGCCGAAGCTCTGAGAAGAGTGCGCCAACAGAACGATGAATTCGCTGATTACAGTATTGGTACACCGGTTGTCCAGCTGGATGCCGCTGGCCGTCAGCCGACCCTGCGTCCCGCCGAGTCCAGCGAGGATGACAGCGGCGAACTGAAGGTGCTGGCTTGGGAGGAGGATGAAGAGATAGGTCCGAGTGCCGGTTCCGCCGGCGATGCTGATCCTGATGGTGAGACTGCCACTAACAGCGGCAGCGGTGCCGTGGAAACGGGCTTGGCGGTAGCCAGAGAGGATCTTGACAGGGCGCAGCGCGCCAATGATGAGCTGAATATTCGAATGAATGACCTGGCAAACCAGGTTGAAACGCTCAGTGAACTGATCAAACTGAAAGATGACCAGTTAGCAGCGCTTCGCGCCGAAGTTGAAAGAATCCAGCTGGCAGAATCCAGTCGGCCAGTCAATAAGCCGGCACCAACCAACTCGAGCACTGGGTTACTCAGTAACCCCTATGTGTTTGGTGGTCTGGGCCTCTTGCTGGTGGCTGCTATTGCCGGTGGCTTGATTTTGCGCAAGCGTCGTCAAAGTCGCGCAGTTCTGGCAGATGAGCTAGCGCATGCCCAGCTCCATTCGGCATCGTCAGGCATTGAGAAAAGACAAGACAAGGTGGCGGCTGTCGAGTCAGTGGCACAGGTTGAGGAGTTTGACGACGATGCCAGTCCGCAGACCTCGGATGTGATGGGTGAAGTGGAAATTTACATCGCCTATGGGCGCTTTCAGCATGCCATCAGCTTTCTGCAGAAGGCTATCGCTGCTGAGCCAGATCGCGCTGACATACGCGTCAAATTACTGGAAGTCTATGTCCAAACCGAAGATGTCGACGCCTTCAATGAGGCTTTCGATGAACTCTGCCGATTAGGGGATGAGGACGCGATTAAGCAGGGCCGAACCCTGCAGGCAAAACTGCCTGGGGCAGTCGCGCTGAGTGCCGACAGCGTCGCGATAGAGGCAGCGATGGTCGGCGGGGCAGCGAGCCTGGCTGGCGCGCAGGCAAATGAGGATGAATTGTCTTTTGATCTTGATGATCTTGACAGTGAAACTGATGACACTGTGTTTGATTTTCAGGGCGCTGACGATCTTGAGCTCGATGTGGCGGGTGAAGCTGCGCCTTTCGAGCAGGCTGCTGATCAGCCGGCAAGAGAGCTGAGCGATGATTTGGATCTGGATCTGGATCTGGATCTCGATGGTGAGTCTCTGGACCAGCCGCTGGCTTCGGTGCCGGGTCAGGATGGGGTCGATGAGCTGGGTGACGACTTATCTTTCAGCCTTGATGAAAGTGCATTAGATGACAGTGATTTAAAGGGCGGGCTCGATCGATTAGCGACGGCAGATTCAATCGACGCTGAAGATACCCTCTCGTTTGATCTCGATGATGAATTGGATCTGGAGCTGGATGAAGATTTCGAGCTTGAGTTCGATGAAGATATGGAATCGAAGCTGAACCTGGCTCGAGCCTATGTTGACATGGGTGATGCTGAATCAGCACGCCGAACATTGGAAGAAGTCATAGCGGCGGGTTCCGATGCCGAAATCAGGGAAGCCCGAGCTTTGCTCGATCAGGTGGGGTAGGCTTAGCTCAGAGTTTTGCGGGTCTGATCGGCAGCCTGAGCGGCTAAGGAGTTGTAGAGTTTGAGTCGAATTGCGTTGTGTCTGAGTTATTCGGGCTCTCAATTTCATGGTTGGCAGGCTCAACGTGACGGCAATACCGTGCAGCAAACCCTGGAGGCGGCACTGTCTAGGATTGCTGATCAAGAGATTCGTGTGATCTGTGCCGGGCGCACCGATACCGGTGTCCATGCCACTCGCCAAATAGTCCACTTTGATACCATTGCTGAGCGACCGGAGAAAGCTTGGGTACTGGGCGTGAATGCACACCTGCCTGAGACTGTTGCGGTGAATTGGAGTCGGCCCGTGGACGATGGCTTTAACGCCCGTTTTAGCGCGACTGCACGTCGATATCTGTATTGCATCCACAACACAATGGTGCGTTCTGCGATTGGTGCAGGAATGTTTACACGGGAGTATCGATCACTGGATGCTGTCAGGATGCATCAGGCCGCTCAGGCATTGGTCGGCGAACACGACTTTTCGGCCTATCGTGCCGCTAAGTGTCAGTCTAAAACACCCATGCGCAACGTTCAGGAGATTTCGGTCACTCGACAGGGTGAAATGGTCCTGTTGAATGTTAAAGCCAGCGCCTTTTTGCATCATATGGTTCGCAATATTGCCGGTGTTCTCATGGATATAGGGGCGGGCGAACAATCAATCGACTGGGCTGCGCAACTATTGGCCGGCCGTGATCGAACCTTGGGAGCCATGACGGCTCCACCCCACGGTCTCTATTTGGTCGATGTGGTCTACCCTGAGGTCTTTGATTTACCTCGTGGACCAGTAATGCCCTACTTTTTTGCTGCCCAATAACCCTCGTCGCGTTACCCACGTGAAAGATTGGTGGTAAACTCTCCGCCTTTTTCAATTACTGGAAAATCGAGTCATATGGTCACCCGCGTCAAAATCTGCGGTATCACTCACCCTGATGATGTCGCGATGGCGGTCGAAGCGGGTGCTGATGCCCTTGGTTTTAATATGTATGGGCCCAGTCCGCGGTATGTGGATGTGACCGAGGCACAAAGATTGTGCGCGTTGGTGCCGGTATTTGTTAGTCGCGTGGGCCTTTTTGTCAATCATTCCCGTGAGCAAGTGATTGCTATTTGCCGCCAAGTGCCATTCGACCTATTACAATTTCACGGCGATGAATCGAACGAGTTTTGTGCCAGCTTTGATCGTCCGTTCATTAAAGCCATTAGGGTCGCGCCCGAGGATGATGTGGCCGAACGAGTGGCCGAATATCCGGATAGCCATGGTGTGCTCCTCGATGCTTTCACCGATGGTCTATATGGCGGTACGGGCCGTACAATTGACTGGCAACAATTACCGGTTTTGCAAAAGGCGGTGATCCTAGCTGGCGGCCTCAATCCGGATAATGTAGCCGCAGCAATTGCCAGCGTCGCGCCTCACGGAGTCGATGTGAGTGGCGGGGTAGAGAGGACCAAGGGCCGAAAGGATCCCGGCAAACTACTGGACTTTATAAGGGCGGTTCGTGCCGCAGACCTCAACAGATAAATGACAACGACGCTCAACCGAGTAGATGGGTTGAGGGTAGGTTAGCCGACAAAACGGCAAGGTAAACAGATGACACGGATGAACCAGGAAAGGCAGGCAGGAAAAGACAAGCTGACGGCGGGTACCAATGAGGCGCTGACGGTGATGCCAGACGAAAAGGGCCACTTTGGGCCTTATGGCGGGCAATTTGTCTCTGAAATTCTGATGACCGCACTGGCAGAGCTAGATCAAGCCTACCGGCACCTGAAAAATGACAAAAACTTTCTGGCGGAGTTTCATCATGACTTGGAGCACTATGTAGGTCGGCCATCGCCCTTGTATTTCGCCGAGCGATTGACGAAGCAGGTAGGGGGTGCGCGCATAATGCTCAAGCGAGAGGACCTGAATCATACGGGTGCGCACAAGATCAATAACTGTATTGGTCAGGCACTTTTGGCCAAATATATGGGTAAACCTCGAGTCATTGCCGAGACTGGTGCCGGCCAGCACGGCGTTGCTTCCGCCACAGTAGCGGCGCGTTTTGGCTTGAAGTGCCGAGTTTATATGGGCAGTGATGATATTGCGCGGCAAAGCCCGAATGTCTACCGAATGAAGTTACTTGGCGCGGAAGTGGTCCCTGTCACCAGTGGTTCACGCACCTTGAAAGACGCCTTGAGCGAGGCTATGCGTGACTGGGTCACGAATGTTGATGATACCTATTATATTATTGGTACTGTTGCCGGCCCGCATCCCTACCCGATGCTGGTGCGTGATTTCCAGTCTGTGATTGGTGTAGAAGCCAGGGCCCAGTGTCTGAAACAGTTCGGCACGCTGCCGAATGCCGTGGTCGCCTGTGTCGGCGGTGGCTCTAACGCTATGGGTATATTTCATCCGTTTCTTGAGGACTCAGCGGTTCGACTGATTGGTGTCGAACCTGCGGGCAACGGGCTTGAAACCGGTCAGCACGCCGCGCCGCTCAGCAAAGGCAGTATTGGTATTTTGCACGGCAATCGTACTTATCTGATGCAAGACAGAGATGGCCAGGTACTCGACACCTATTCCATTTCAGCAGGACTGGATTATCCCGGCGTCGGACCAGAACATGCTTGGTTGAAAGACATAAAACGGGCTGAATATGTTGCAGTGGGTGATCAACAGGCAATGCAGGCGTTTCGGCAGTTGAACCGGCTTGAAGGTATTTTGCCGGCCCTGGAGTCAGCCCACGGACTGGCCTATGCAATGGATCTTGCGGCGACCATGGATAAAGACGAGATTGTCGTCGTTAATCTGTCGGGTCGAGGTGATAAGGATATTCCAACCATGGCCAAGATCGATGGCATACGCCTTGACTAAACCAAAGAACTCGGGAGTAGTAGTTTGAGTCGCATTGCTGATTGTTTTCAACGCCTCGCTGACCAGCGTCAAAAGGCCTTGGTGGTATATGTTGTCGCCGGCGATCCGACCCCTGACATTACGGTACCTTTGCTGCATGACATGGTTGCCAGTGGTGCCAGTATTATCGAGCTCGGCGTGCCTTTCACGGATCCGGAGGCGGAAGGGCCTGTGATTCAGCTGGCACACGAACGCGCCATGCGGCACAGAGTCAGTTTACGAGATACTATCAGTATGGTTGCCCGCTTTCGCGAAAAGGACAAGGTCACGCCGGTCGTCCTGATGGGGTATATCAATCCGATTGAAGCCATGGGCTATGAAGCTTTCGCCGCAGCCGCTGCCAGTGCTGGGGTTGACGGCACTATTTTGGTGAATGTCCCACCCGAAGAGGGTCAAGTACTGGATAACGCGATGCTGAGCCAGGGCCTGGATCCTATTTACCTGCTGGCACCCACGACTCCCGAGGCGCGCGCTCGACTGATTTTCGATCGAACCCGTGGATTCACCTACTATGTGTCGGTGAAGGGCACCACCGGTGCAGGGAATCTTGATATAAAAGAGGTTAGCCAGCGGCTCGCCGCCTTTAAAGCTTATGCTACAAGCCCGATTGTGGTTGGTTTTGGGATCAAGGATGGCGAGTCTGCGGCGCAAATTGCCAGAGTCGCTGATGGTGCCGTGGTCGGCACAGCGCTCGTCAGTTTAATGGCGGCAAATGAGAAGGATCCGGCTCGTCTGCGTGAGGCCGTCTGCGCTCTCGTGGCTGACATGCGCTCAGCGATGGACGCCGTCTGCTGATTATGAACCTGGCTGACTGGCTGCAGCGCATAGAGCAGCAACATCCGGTGAAATGGGACCTGGGTTTAGCCCGAGTCGGAGAGGTAGGGCGACGCATGGACGTCTTAACCCCGGCACCACTGACCTTTCTGATCGCGGGTACCAATGGCAAAGGTTCGACCTGTGAATATATAGCCCGGCTGTGTCGTGGTCGGAATCTGACTGTCGGCAAGGCAACTTCGCCACACCTGCAACGGTTCAATGAGCGTATTGAGATTGATGGTGAACCAGCGTCAGACGCGCTTATCTGTGCCGCATTTGAAGCCATAGATGCGAGCCGCAAGGAAATATCGCTCAGTTATTTCGAGTACGGCGCCCTGGCCTCCCTGCTGATCTTTAAACAACTGGCCGTTGATGTTGCTGTTCTCGAGATTGGCCTGGGTGGTCGTCTTGATGCCATGAACATTGTCGATCCTGATGTCTCAGTCATCACTCGAATAGCCCTCGATCACCAGTCCTGGTTAGGCGATACCCGTGAGCTGATCGGTGCCGAGAAAGCCGGTATTCTGCGTGCTGGCAAGCCTTGTGTGTTGGTGGACAGAGCACCGCCCAAGTCCATCCTTGACCAGGCCGGGCGCTTGCAGGCCCCGGTATTCAGCCTTGGCGTTGATTTTGATCTAGACCAGCAGACGCTATGGCTCACGGAGACTCACGAAATAAAGCAGTATGGCGGGCTACCAATGCTCCACTTGCCCTCTGATAGTCTTGCGGCGGCGACCCAGGCGGTCACCTGTGCCGGTCTTACATTGACGATTGAAGACGTTCAGCTAGCCGCAAGTTCAGGGCGGGTTGCCGGGCGCTTTCAACAAGTGACCAAGCCGCGGCTGACCATACTCGATGTCGCCCATAATCCGGATGCAGCCTTATACTTGCGCGACAAGTTAATCGCGCTTCGACAACAACAGCCGCATCTTGGCCGATGCCATGCGGTGGTTGGCATGTATGCTGACAAAGATGTCGCCGGCGTTCTTGACCTTTTGGCACCTCTGGTGAGCCATTTTTATTGCACTGACCTGACGGAGTCGCGCGCGGCCCAAGCTCAGCAACTGGCAACGCATTTGATGAATATCGGCGAGTCTGAAGCCAGCACTTATGCTAAAGTGTCTTCGGCGTATACAGCCGCCGTCCGAGAATGTGCTGATGAGGACTTTATCCTTGTGTTTGGCTCATTTCCGGTAGTTGCAGGCGTGTTGGAATACTTGGACGACGAGGCTAACGTGGCGTTTCGGCCCAATGCATGACTTAGGTTGATTCAATTGTACCCAGAAGAAGTGAAGAACTAGTTGGATACAAAACTCAGACAAAGGATGGTGGGTGCAGGGGTGCTGACGACACTGGCTGTTATCATCCTGCCGATGCTGCTGGATGGTACATCAGAAGACCGTGCGCGGGTCATGGCAACCATTCCGGAACCACCCCTGATAGAACTCAAGAAGCTCACCATGGACGATGCGTTGCGCAAAATGCGTGAGATGGAGCAGAACAGTGCGGCCCAGTTACCTCAGTTTGAGCCTGACACTCGGTCCTACAGCGAACCCTCAGTCAGCACTAAATCCGCAGCGAGTTCAGCCTCGGCCAAGCAGGATCGACGTACGCCCGAGCTGGCGCTGGATAAGAACCTACTGCCCGTCAGCTGGAGTCTGCAACTCGGCAGTTTTCAGGATCCGAGTAACGCGCAGCGTCTGAAGCAACAGCTCAGAGAGGACGGCCTTCGAACCTACATTGTGCGTGCCAAGACAGATGACGACAAGGGCGAAACTTTTAGAGTTTACATAGGACCTATGCTGAAACGGAATGAGCTTGAGGTGATTGCAGAGGCTGTTCGCAAGAAACTGAATATTGAAGGTCAGATTGTCCGTTATCGGCTTGAGGATGATGCGGGACAACTCGGCGGCTAGCGGGTCGTTGCCTCAGTCAGGAAGCGATTGTGACGCTTTCCCTGTGGGTTATTGAAAGTTTGGATCAGAGCGAAGAGGGTTGAGTCGTGGAGCACATTGCCGCGGTAGACTGGGTAATCATAAGTCTGGTGTTGATCTCAACCCTGATCAGCATCGTGCGTGGCTTTGTTAAGGAAGCCCTGTCACTGGCGACCTTGATTGCAGCTATCCTGATCGCTCGATTGTTCGGAGCGCAGGTCGGCACAATGCTGGAAGATTTTATCAGTGTTCCGTCGTTGCGTATGGCTGTGGCCTATGGCGGTCTGTATCTTGTCACCATGATCATCGGTGGCATGATTAATTATCTGATTTATCAGGTAGTCAGAATGGCGGGTCTGTCTACCATAAATCGCATACTGGGCATGGGATTTGGCTTCCTTCGAGGCGCGCTCATCGTCGTCGTCGCCGTCGCTTTGATGGCTCGAATGCCGGTGAGTGAAGATGACTGGTGGCGGTCATCACAGATCATTCCCCATGTACTGGTTTCAGCCGATTGGCTGCAGATTTTTGTGGTGGACAAAATCGATGAATTTAAAGCCCATGGTATCGCGATTTAACCGCGGGCAGATGTGCTGAGAACAGATGCAGTACATCAGATGAGTACGTCAGATGAGTACGTCAGA
>JAYODE010000024.1:34733-44593 GCA_038106185.1 Gammaproteobacteria bacterium
TCAGATGAGTACGTCAGATGAGTACGTCAGAGTAGAACAGTAATACCCATTTTTGAGAGGTAAGACATATGTGCGGCATAGTAGGAATGGTTGGCAGAAATGAGGTTGCCTACGATCTTTATGATGCACTCACTGTCCTGCAACATCGTGGTCAAGATGCCGCAGGTATCGTCACTTGCCAAGGCGACAAACTCAATCTGCGAAAAAATAATGGTCTGGTCAAAGATGTCTTTCAACAAGACCATATGGACCAGCTCAAGGGCAACATGGGCATCGCTCACGTGCGCTATCCCACCGCGGGTACAGCAAGTTCAGCCGAAGCTCAACCCATGTATGTTAACTCTCCCTTTGGCATTTGTTTGTCGCACAATGGCAATCTCATCAACGATCGACAATTGAATGAAGACCTGTTTCGAACGGATCGTCGGCATATCAATACCAGTTCAGATTCAGAGGTGTTACTCAATGTTTTTGCCCACGAACTGCAAAGTGTCGCCGGCTTGCATCTATCGCCTGACGACGTCTTTAAAGCGATTGCTCGAGTCCACGAGCGGGCAGTAGGCGCCTATGCCGCTGTCGCCTTGATCATCGGGTTTGGAATCGTCGGATTTCGTGACCCCCATGGCATTCGGCCAGTCTGTTACGGCAAACGTTCAACGCCGCAGGGTGTGGAGTACATTATTGCCTCAGAAAGTGTTGCGCTGGACATCCTTGGCTTTGAATTTATTGATGATATACAGCCGGGTCAGGCAGTTTGTATTCAAACAAACGGGGAAGTCTGCATTCAACAGTGCGCGACGAACGTCGAATATAGTCCTTGTATATTTGAACAAGTTTATCTCGCTCGGCCTGACTCTGTGATAGATGATGTCTCTGTATACAAGTCGCGACTGAAGATGGGCGAGAAGCTCGCCGATAAAATTCTTCGTGAGCGTCCTGACCACGATATCGATGTTGTTATTCCGATTCCAGATACCAGCTCTACGGCAGCATTGCCGATGGCCCACCGGTTGAATGTCAAATACCGAGATGGTCTGGTCAAGAACCGCTACATAGGCCGAACCTTTATCATGCCTGGCCAACAGCAGCGCCAAAAATCGGTACGCCAAAAGTTCAACACGGTCGATCTGGAGTTTCGTGGCAAAAATGTGCTACTGGTCGATGACTCGATTGTGCGTGGTACTACGACTCGACAAATCGTGCAGATGGCAAGGGAAGCTGGGGCAAAGAAAGTCTATCTGGCGTCGGCAGCGCCGCCAGTGCGTTTTCCCAATGTCTATGGTATCGATATGCCGGCGGCGTGTGAGTTTGTCGCTGACGGCAACACCATCGACGAAATCGCCGCCTATATCGGTGTCGACTGGCTCATCTATCAGGACCTTGAAGACCTGGTGGACTGTGCCCTGGGCATCAATCCGAAAATCAAGCGGTTCGACACCAGCGTTTTTGATGGTGACTATATTACCGGTGGCGTTGATGAAAAATACTTGGCGCGGATTGAATCTCAGCGCGGCGATGGCGCCAAGGCGGGTTTGCGGCTTGCTGAGATGGAAATTATTGAGCTACACAATCAAGGTTGAATTAACCCGTTTCAGCACGGGAGTCAGCCGAGTAGTCAGTAACCGGACCCTCATGCGCGTCTGCTCAGAACCGCTGGTTAACGAAATAAAACCGTCGAGCGTATATTTCCCCCAGAACGACCCTGTTGAGATTATTTTGGCCTCATGATTCGAATGGCCGGGGTAACCGCCATCTTCGTAGACACCGCAAGCGGGCGCGGCAGCAGCAAACCTTCCCTTCATTACTCGAATTAAAAGTCGAGTCTGCCTGTAGGTGCTGTCATACAGCGATAACTTTGATGCTGTCAAAACCGGCCCTGATAACGTTGGGGCCTGCCAGCCGCTCGTGACCAGGGGAAGCCATGCAAGCGCTTATACATGAGACTGTTGCACAAATCGGTAGCGTATTGCTCGGCAAAGAGCCGCAGGTCAAGCTTGCTCTGGCCTGCCTGCTATCGCGTGGTCATTTGCTCATAGAAGACCTCCCTGGTATGGGCAAGACAACCCTGTCCCAGGCCCTGGCTCGAGTCCTGGGACTCAGCTTCAGCCGTATCCAATTTACCAGTGATCTGCTGCCCGCTGACATTCTCGGTGTCTCTGTGTTCGATAAAAACACAGGTGAGTTCAATTATGTTCCCGGGCCCATTTTCAATCACCTCATCCTCGCGGATGAAATTAACCGAACAACCCCCAAGAGTCAGAGTGCGCTGCTCGAAGCGATGGAAGAGCAGCAGGTGACCATTGAGGGGGTGACGCGGCCCTTGCCCTCGCCGTTTTTTGTCATCGCAACCCAAAATCCAAATAGTCAGGCAGGTACCTTTGCGCTGCCCGAGTCACAACTTGACCGGTTTTTAATGCGGATCAAACTAGGCTATCCCGATCCAGGTGCAGAAAGACAGTTACTTAAAGGGGAGGATCCACGCCGGATTTTGGCGCGTCTAAAACCCTGTTTAAGTCTGGCTCAACTGAGTGAACTGCAACAGCAAAGCCAGCAGATTAATGTTTCAGAGGCATTGCTGGATTATATACAACGACTGGTTCAGTACTCTCGCGAGGCGCCAGAATTTGCCGATGGCCTGTCACCCAGAGGGGCACTGGCACTACTTGCCAGCGCTAAAAGCTGGGCGCTGATTGAAGATCGCCAACATGTTGTTCCAGAGGATGTACAGGCAGTATTACCCTCGGTGGTTACTCATCGATTGCGCGAAACTGACGACTTCAGTAGTCATAAGGCAGGTAGTCTGATCCAGCGGATGCTGTTTAAAGTTGATGTTATTCACTGATGGCCAGCGTTGAGGAGCATGCCAGTGTTTTACATGGTCGCTTTTGGCGCTCTTTGCGCTTTCAACGCTGGTTGAATCGTCGCTCGCCGCCTGCCCATTCGGTGGTCTTGGACCAGCGCAATATCTTTATTCTGCCGACCCGGCAGGGGGTGTATTTTCTGGGGTTGCTGGCGCTGATGATCCTGGTGGCAATCAATTATCAGAATAGTCTGGTCTTTGCCGTCGCATTCTTACTCTTCAGTCTGTTTATGGTCTCTATCTTTCATACCTTTGGAAACCTGTCAGGTCTGAGGGTTAAGGCAGGCACTGCGCAACCGGGTTTTGCCGGTGACGATATCAGTTTTGCGGTGCACCTGTCCCGTCAGGGCGAACGTAATCATGAAGCGATTTTTCTGGGCTGGAACCCGGCGCAGCTCGCCTGCGCCAATTTGGTTGAAGAAGAGAGGGCCTTAGTAATTCTGTTGGTACCGGCAAAACATCGTGGCTGGCTCAATCCTGGTCGCTTGCTGATCCAGTCACAGTATCCGGTTGGTCTGTTTCGTGCCTGGTCATGGGTCGATCTGAACATGACTGCGGTCGTCTATCCACGTCCTGTGTTTGCCGCAGGGGTGCCGTCAGAAAAAGGTGTAAACCCCGAGGGAGAGTCATTTCAGCCTGGTGGAGTCGATGACTTCTATGCCTTGCGTGACTATCAAGAAGGCGACTCATTGCGCCATATCGCCTGGAAGTCCTTTGCACGTACGGGGGATCTGTTCAGCAAGGCGTTTGCGACAAACCTTGACCGGCGCGTCTGGGTTGACTGGGACTGCTTTCCTGGTTTGGATCGTGAAAGCCGTCTGAGCCGTTTGTGTTATTGGATTGTGGCGCTCAGTTCTTCGTCAGACGAATACGGCTTGCGCCTGCCGGGGCTTGAGATAGCGCCTGCCAAGGGGCTTGAGCACCAACGGCGATTGCTACAAACCCTGGCACTGTATGAGCTGCAGCCGCTGTTAGCAACAAAGTTATGATGGCTTCGCAGATCCCCAGAGGCAGTCTAATGTGGCTGCTGATGGCTCAAGTTGCTGTGATCCTGCCTCATGTGTCGCGCCTGCCGGTCTGGGTGATCTTGATCTGGATCGGTTGCTGCGCCTGGCGGGTCATGGTGTACCAAGGTCGCTGGGGTTACCCTGGACGCTGGGTCAGGGGCCTGTTCGTGGTTGCCGGTTTTATTGGCATTGGCGTCGAATATCAGGCTCGAGTGTATGGGCTTGAGTCAGCTGTGGCGCTGCTCATCCTCGCAATTGGCTTCAAGCTGCTTGAAATGCGTCATCGGCGCGATGCTTTCATTGTGATTCTGTTAAGTTATTTTGTGACTGTCACTCAACTCCTGTTTGCGCAGACTATTCTCTTTACGCTCTATTGTTTGATTACACTCCTGTTAACGACCGCCGCCTTGATAGGCCTGAACGAGCAGCGGTTCCAGCTTGCGCCGGCAAGAACCTTCAGGCTGGCTGTAATACTGCTCGCCCAATCGCTACCCATGATGTTGGTATTATTTGTCATGGTTCCCAGAGTATCGCCTTTCTGGTCTGTGCCCGTCCCCTCCCAGGTCGCCAAAAGCGGTGTATCGGACCAGATGCGCCCGGGTGATATTGCGACCCTGAGTCTGTCGCCCGCGTTGGCGTTTAAGGCCAGTTTCAGCGGACCGGTACCCAGTGCCAGTCAGCTCTATTGGCGTGGCTTGGTATTAGAAAATTATGACGGTAAGACCTGGACCCGAAGCAGCCAGGTGGAGAACCGCGCTGAGCAGAGCGAAGCATCAATAGCGGAACAGGTCGAGCGCCTTGGCGACACAAAAAAGTACAGCATGGTGCTTGAGCCAACTCAGCAGCGTTGGTTGTTTAGTCTGGCAGCTGCGGCGCTACCCTCCAGCCCCGAGGTAATGCTGCAGGCAGACTCGACGCTAATTCATCGCCGTAGTCAGGGAGTGACCAAGAAATTCCGGTATGACGTGACCTCCGACTTGGACTATCGCCTGGAGACCCATCTCGGTGACGCGGTTCGGCAACGGAATACTAGTCTGCCCAATGTTAGCAATCCAAGAACCCGCCAACTGGTGAGTGCCTTGCGTCAGGCAGCCAGCGATGATGCTGACTATGTGACCCGTGTGCTGATTTATTACGCCGACGAAAAATTTACCTATACGCTACAACCAGACTTGCTCGGTGATAACGACATTGATGAGTTTCTCTTCGACAGCCGGCGAGGTTTCTGCGAGCATTTTGCTGGCAGCTTTGTCTTCATGATGCGTGTCGCCGGAATTCCTGCTCGAGTTGTGTTGGGGTATCAGGGCGGCGAATATAATGCGCTGGCAAACTATGTAGCGGTGCATCAGTTTGATGCCCATGCTTGGGCTGAGGTTTGGTATGAGGGACATGGTTGGATGCGAGTCGACCCGACTCAGATGGTTTCGCCCGCGCGTATTCAACAGGGGCTCGAAAGCGCAGTCGCGGACGAAAACACTTTTCTTGCCAACTCGCCACTTTCCTGGCTCAAGTACCGCCAGCTACTTTGGCTCCAGAATCTGCGGCAACAGTTAGGCGCCGTTGGGCACTATTGGGATAATTGGGTCGTCGGTTACAACACTGAGAGTCAAACTAAGTTCTTGGCCAAGTATTTCAGAGATCTTGACGCCGGTCATCTGGGACTGCTGACGGTGACTGTGCTCTCTGGATTGCTCGGAGTCTTAGCGCTATTGATACTGCGAATAAAGAATGTGCCGGTGCTGACGCCGATCGATCAGCAATACCTTCGATTCTGCAGGTTATTGAAGCAGCAAGGGTTTGAACGACAACCCGGCGAAGGACCTTTGGACTACAGTCGGCGAATCAGTCAATATCGGCCGGAACTAGCAGATGCAGTGGATCGAGTAACACAAGATTATGTGCGTCTGAACTACGCGCTGAACCAGCCAGACAGCAGTCAGACACTGAAAAAAAACATCAATGACCTTCGCTTCAAATTCAAGGCGTCAGCGCTTGGCTTGCGGAGCTTTGATTTAAGTCTCTGGTGGCGGTAATATCTCCAGCTGTTTCATTAAGCGATTGCCAGTCAGTTAGAGTTGGCTGAAGTATCAAGATGGTGATATGTATTACAGCGTAACTCAGGCGATCAAAGGCATCTGCTTAAAACGTGTGACCAATCGGTCACACGCTTTGACGCTGGGATGGCTGCTTTTCGCCGGGTGTTGGATCCTGTCTGGACAAGTCGTTAATGCGGCAATTAGCGACCAGCCGGTCACGGATCAACAAATAGATCTGAATCGTGACTATCAGCAGCTGTTTGAATCAGCGACTGACCTGCAACACAAGGGTTATGGTAAACAAGCGCTACCACTGTTCAACAAGGCCTTGTTGCTGTCTCAGCAGTTGCCACAAGCCCGGCAACTCGAGAGCCTATTTAGTCTTGCTCGTGTGAACGACGAGTTGGGCCACTACGGTGTTGCTTTGGGATATCTTGATAGCATTCTGAACCAACTCACCGCAGTGAATGTCGATGCTCGAATCGACGCGTTAAATCTAAGTGCAACGATTTACAGCCGGCTCAACGATAAGAACAAAGCACAGGAGTTTTTTCTCCTCGCCGAGGAGGCTGCGGAAGGTGCAGGACCTTTTATCAATGCCACTGTGCTAGCCAACCGAATTCGATACGAGATGGATTTTGCGAATCGTCGCGCGTTGGCAGAGTTGCTCGAAAAAAGCTGGATCATCTCGCAACAACTGGCGAATTCTCTCCAAGCTGCAGAAGTAAGGGTATCCTTAGCCGCACTCTATCTGCGCGCGACCACTGAGTTTAGTCAAGATGCACGCTGGCTTGAACGCGCACTGGAGATATTAACAATCGCAGGAGATACTGCTGCCCGTGAGCTTGAACATCGAGTGTTGAGTTATGCGCTGGGCTATAAAGGCCAGATTTTGCTTGAGACCGGTGAGATTGAAGCGGCGCTGTCTTGGCTGCAAGCCGCAAGTTTTTATGCCAATGATAGTCTCGCCTATGAAAGTGCCTATTTGTGGGAGTGGCAGTTAGCGCGAGCAAACGTGCAGTTAGGGCAGACTAGCTTAGCGATTCAGCAATACTATCGCGCGATTCAAACGCTTGAGCCCGTTCGTCAGGCATTGATTGATGGCTCTCCGTTTACCTTTCATCAAAAGATTCAACCCTTATTTACTCAGCTCTCAAGTCTGCTGCTCGACGTTGCTCGCCGGAGTGAGGGAAATGAAAGGCAGTCGTACTTGAAGCAGGTTCAGGTCGTACTCGAGCAAGCCAAGTCTGCCGAGCTTCAAGACTACTTTCAGAACGAGTGCGTGATTCCAGACAAGGCGCTTGATCTGGAAAAAATAGAACCCGCAACTGCCGTTTTATATCCGGTGATACTTGCTAACGAGCTTAACCTGTTGATCAATATCGGGGATCAAGTGCATATGTACACTACCCCAATAGAAAAGGCTGAGTTTGATAGTTTGGTTAACGAATTTCGCTATGTAATACAAAGCGATTTGGGTGACGATGATTATCTCGATTTAGGTAAAGAAATATATGAGTTACTGATTCAGCAAGCCGAACCGCTGCTTGAAAAAAACCAAGTCACGACGCTGTTATTTGTACCTGATGGAGTGCTGCGTACCATCCCTATGTCGGCGCTTTATGATGGCGAACAATTTCTCGTTGAAAAGTATGCGATCGCTACGACGCCCGGAGTCAGCATGACCATGCCGGCACCTTTAGATGTGCAGTTACCGAATTTTTTCGCCGGTGGTGTGTCTGAGTCAGTTCAAGGCATGGCAGGTTTACCGGGAGTCACCGGCGAGATTCAATATCTGAAAACTGAATATCGCGCGTCTACGTTGCAAGACAGGACTTTTTTAGCGGCTGATGTCAGTACTGAGTTAGCATCAACTAAGTACTCGATATTTCACATTGCAACCCATGGGCACTTTAACAGCAACCCGCAAAAGTCGTTTCTGCTGGCCTATGATAAAAAGCTGACGATGGACGTGTTGTCCCAGAGCATTGCTAACCGGCAAGCCGCTGATCAACCTCTTGAATTGCTGGTGTTGAGTGCCTGCGAGTCAGCGGCTGGCGATCAGCGGGCAGCCTTGGGGTTGGCTGGCGTTGCGCTAAAAGCAGGAGCCCGAAGCGCCTTGGCTACTCTGTGGGAAATCAGCGACAGCGCGACCGTCGAAATTATCAATACCTTCTACAAGCAGATCTCCATAGAAGGCGTGTCAAAAGCTCAGGCCTTACGCACGGCGCAATTACGCCTTATCGTTCAACCCCGCTTCGCTCATCCCAATTATTGGGCGCCGTATATGCTTATCGGTAATTGGTTATGAAGCGAATCGTTAGCGGGTTTTTCCTTGGAATTGTTTTCAGTGGACAGGTTCTAAAAGCGGATGATGTTCTCGATGCGAAATCAAGTGTCGATGCGGTAGGGCGTTTCAATGACGTTATCCTAAACTCAGTTGTTTGTGATCTGCCGTCAAGCAATGACCTGTCGGCCCCTATCAAAGCAGCGGGTTCGTTAGATCGCAGTCATGCCGATTGTGTAATTGGTAACCTCGCTGATGATGTCAAAGCTATTGTCTCTGACTATCTGCAGGTGTCAGTTAGCGTACACGACCTGTTGGCTATGAAAAATCGCCTGAATCAGCTCTATGCGCTTAAGGGCTATATTAATACAGGTGTAAAGATTCCTGATCAGGAAATTAAAGACGGAGTCCTCAGACTTGAGATGACACCGGGTAGATTATCAAAGATAACGATTGTCAGTGATTTGAAGGATCGCTATATCGCAGGCAGGTTAGATCTCAGCGAGCCCTTTAATTTAACCGAGCTGCAAACCCAGCTAAAGTTGCTGGAGAAAGATAGACATATTACGCGTATTGACGCCAGAGTTGAGCCGACCGGTGAGATCGGACTCGCAGCACTGTTACTTGCAGCAGATACTGAACCCAAGTTTGCAATTGGGGCGAGTATCGCTAACGACAGATCACCATCTATTGGTTCAAACAGTACTCGCCTTCGAATGGAAGCGAATAATCTCACTGGTTGGGGCGATGCCTTTCAAGGTTCAGTGTCTACCACCACAGGGCTTGACGCATTTGATGTGCGGTATAGCGTACCCGTGACCTCAAATGATCTTACAGTCGGGCTGGAGCACAGTCGAAGTGATTCTTCCGTGATAGAGCAGCCTTTTGCTGATCTAGATGTTGATAGCGAGACTGAGAGCTCGAGTATCGTCTTCAATTGGCCGCTGATAAGAGACTTGGACACGACCTTCCTCGTTGGCTTAACCTTTGAGAAGCGGCGCAATCAAACCTCCCTATTGGGGCAGTCATTCTCCTTCTCGGAAGGCGCTTTAGATGGGGAGAGCCGTGTCACGCCCGCGAGGTTGTCGTTGAGCTATGCGACGCAAGGAATGGCAGCATCGTTAGCGGCGAGATTGACTGTTTCCTATGGCACAGGCGCGTTCCGACCTACAGTGGATAATCTGACAAGCGAAGCGCCAGACGGTAGTTTTACCGCGTACCTTGCGCAGGCACAGTACGCACGAATGTTGACTGACAGATTCTATGTCACTCTGAAACTCCTCGGCCAGTACTCGCCAACCTCGTTGCTCTCTGTCGAGAAATTTGCATTAGGCGGCGTGGGCTCAGTGCGTGGTTACAGACAAAACCAGGTCGTTCGAGACAATGCCTTGCTAGTCTCGGTCGAGGGTAACTATAGGGTTGAATCTCTACCCGGTCTTGACCTTATCGCGTTTTATGACTGGGGCAGCGGTGAAAATTCTACTGGAAGCGCCAGCCTCGGTAGAGACACGATTTATAGTCTTGGTGCGGGCGTTACCTATCGAATTGGGAACGGCTTCAATGCAGAGTTGTATGTAGCGCACGGATTTAAAGATTTTCCAGTCGAAAACTGGAATTTACAGGATGACGGTATTCACTTTAGGTTGAGCTATGACTATAGATTCTAAGAC
>JAYODE010000024.1:44693-53393 GCA_038106185.1 Gammaproteobacteria bacterium
TCTAATTTGCGACGCGTCAGGCGTTACCGTCTGAGTAGTCTGCTGTTAGTTAGCTTCTTCGGGCTAGTGGATATCGCACATAGCGATGTTATTCTTGACGGATCTATGGGTGGCTCACTGAATCAAAGCGTCGGCGCCGGCAACGGCGCAACTTACAACATTACCGCTAATCTGGGAAAAACTCAGGGTAGCAATCTATTCCATAGCTTCTCGAGTTTCGATGTGGGCAGCGGTGAAATCGCTCAATTCTCTGGTCCGACCAGTATTGCCAATATTATTGCGCGAGTTACCGGCGGACAAAACTCGACCATAGCTGGGCAGATTCGCTCCACGATTGATCAGGCGAACTTGTGGCTGATCAATCCCGCCGGTTTTATTTTCAGTGATGGCGCAGTAGTTGATATTAACGGTACCCTTAATCTGGCTACCAGCGACTACATTGATTTTGTTGATGGCTCACGTTTCTACTCCCAGCTGTCCCCTGCGTCCACCTTATCGACGGCAGAAATCAGTAGTTTTGGTTTCCTAGGTGCCGCTAAGGGTGCTATCTCCTTTAGCAGTACGAGCCCAACAGTCGGCGATAGCGGGGCGTTATCGCAAAATATTAATGTGGGCAAGCAGGCTATCGCTCTGGACCAGGTGAATGTCTTTGCACAGGATATTGAGGTCACGATAGGGAATAAAGCGCTGGGTAGTATCTCCTTGAATCAGGCCTCACTGGAGGCGGTTGAGGGAAAGATAATGTTCCTGGGTGGCACGGTGGATATAGCGGATTCCTTTATTGGTGCAGCAGGTAAAGACAGCGCTATTAATATGCAGGCGAATTCGATTGTAGTCGAAGGCGACGAGCGTAAAAGCATTATAAGTACTGGCTCCCTGACCAATAGTGGTGGTGACCTAACGCTTCAAGCAGATGAGATCAGGCTGAGTAATAATGCGCAACTTATTTCGTCCTCCGGCGGGGATAGATCTGGCGGTAATATTGGCATCATCAGCCAGAATATTGTGGTTGAAGCAAATAGTCTGATCGAGCTGGCCAGTGGCGAGGGCTCAAAAGCCGGTAGCCTGAATGTAGAAACCGAGAATATTCTGATTAAGGATAGCTCCAGCCTGAACACCTCCAGTGATTTTGCGCGAGCAACGGCTGGAAACATTACGATTAACGCAACTGGCCGGTTCGGGATTGAGAACAATAGTCAGATGCTTGCCACCTCTGATATCTCGGGTGATGGCGGTAAGATTGTCGTGTCTGCAGACACTATTGTATTGCGGGCACAATCGGCTATCGATGTCAAAACACAAGGAGCGGGTAATGCCAATCTCGTGGACTTGGTGGCAACGACGAGCATAGTCATTGACCAGCAATCAAACTTGAATGCCAGCAGCAGCGGCAGTGGTAATGGTGGCGACCTCAGGCTTACCGCGCCAACCATCAATATCGATAACAGCGACGTTATCGGTACCGTGAGCGGAGCAGGGGCCGGAGGTGACATTTTCCTGATTGGTGATGACGTTAACATTAGCGGTTCATTGTTCAATGTGTCGTCGCTTGCGGTCGGCGCCATTGGTGGAGATGCTGGTCTGATAGATGTTAAGGCTAACAATTTCAGCGTAACGGGCAATTCTCGTTTTGAGCTTGTGAGTGTCGGTGCAGGTCAAGCAGGACGATTAAAGCTGGAGGCCAATAGTATTAATTTTGCGAACACGTCAATTGCAGCGGAAGCGAGAAGTGCCGGCCTTGGCGGTGATATCGTTCTGCTGGCTGACGTCATAAATTGGGATAAAGTCCGGGTGGATGCCAGTGTTTCTGGTGAAGGTAGTGGCGGATTCCTGTCATTGCTGGGCGGTGCCGTAGACCTGAATGAGACAATCATCAATATCGCCTCGAGTGGTCGCGGTGATGGCGGCCGGTTTCGTTCGGTTGCTAGTACCTTCTCCTCCACAAAAACTGATATTTCCTCCGACACATCTGGCGCTGGTGCCGGCGGCAGCATAGCGATTGAGGCTGGTGTGATGAGCTTGGGGCTCGGCACCACGCTTACGGCTAACAGTACGGGCCGCGGCAATGCAGGTAAAATCACCCTTACGGCAGATAGTTTTAACATGGTCGGCGCCTCACTATTGACAGACTCTCGAGGTGCTGGAGATGGTGGTGCCGTGCAGATTAATGCTAATACGCTATCGATGGCGAATAATGCGGCGATTCGCAGTAATTCGTTTGACTCGGGTATTGGTGGGGATATCAGGCTCACTGCCGTCGATATGCACTTGAGTGGGGCAATAGTCCATGCTTTGGGTTTTGGCTTGGGTGATGCGGGCAAAATTAATCTGGCCGCGACCGATTTGGTGATAACCGATGATAGTTCGCTGAATGTCTCAGTCTTCGTTGGCGAGAGCCAAGGTGGGCGCATCAATCTCGAGGCAGACAGCATTGCGATTGACCACACCGAAATCTTATCCGATACCGCAAGTGCGGGATTAGGCGGAGATATTGCAATTACTGGCCGGCTGGTCAACCTACTCGCTGGTACCAACCTCAAAGCGCAGACATTAGGCGCAGGAAATGCAGGTAACATTTTTGTTACCGCAGATGACGTTTATTTAACCAGTGCGGCACTTATTACCAACTCAAAAGGCGCGGGTGATGGCGGTAAAGTGGCGATTGATGCTACTAACTTTGCTATGACTGAACAGGCAACAATTCGCAGTGACGCCTTAGGGACTGGTTCGGGCGGTAATGTTAAGATCATCGCCACCGACCTGGTATTGAGTGATTCGGGGATTAACGCCTTGACGAATGGCAACGGTAATGGCGGTATCCTGGATCTGCAAGCTGCTAGCATCCTGTTAACGTCAGACTCATCTCTGAATGTCTCGTCGAACGCCGGCATCGGCGACGCCGGAAGGATAGACCTGACAGCCGAAAGTATTGTCATCAACCAAAGCAGACTGCTGACTGACACAGCAGACTTGGGTCGCGGTGGCAATATCACGCTAACCGCTAACGAGATCCTACTGCAGGCTGATGCGAGCCTGAGTGCAGAGACCAAAGGTAAAGGGGACGCGGGTGGCGTTGCCCTGCTTGCCGACTCAGTCAGTTTAGTCAGTGCCTCGGTCATTACCAGCTCAAAGGGGGCTGGCAACGGCGGTCGTGTGCTGATTGATGGCGCAACTGTCACCCTAAAAGACTCCGCGACTATTCGCAGCGACGCGCTGGGGACTGGATCAGGGGGTAACGTTACAGTGCAGGCGACAGACCTTCTGGTCAGCAACTCGGAGCTGAATGCGCTGACAAAAGGCGATGGTAGTGGTGGTTTGGTCGCGCTGACCGCAACGAATTTGACTTTGCAAGATGAGGCAAGTGTAAACGTCTCATCTCTTGTGGGTAAAGGTGACGCGGGTCGAATTCAAATTACTGCTGAGGCGCTATTAATTGATCGCAGCAGCCTTTCATCCGATACAACGGGACCTGGGCGTGGCGGTGATATGTCATTGGCCAGCACCAACATAGAGCTTTTGAACGAAGCGCTGATTTCCTCCTCGGCATCCGGCGTCGCGAATGCGGGAAAGATCAGTCTGACCGCTACGCAGCGCTTTACGGCGATTGATTCCACCGTGCAGAGTAAGGCTTTGAATTCCGGTGGTGGCAGTATTGTGATCAGTGCGGTAGATCGCATTGAGATTGACCAGAGTGTCGTCTCAGCGTCAGCCAGTGGTCTAAAGTCGGGCGATGATGGTGGTAATGTCACCATTGATCCGGTGTTGTTTACGCTCAGACAGAGTGAAATTGTGGCTCAGGCTAACGTCGGGGATGGTGGCAATATCTTGTTGGTGGCGGATAATTTTATTGCCGATACAGAAACCCTAATCTCGGCATCGTCGCAGCAAGGGATTGACGGATTGGTATCCATAGAGTCGCCGAACCAAGCCGTAAATCCAACAAGTGCTGACCTTAACACCGGATTCCAGGACCTGTCAGAGTTCATCAGCCGACGCTGCAGTACCGAAAAGCTGGAAGGGCGCAGCTACTTGGTTGTGGAAAACATGAATCCTATCCATCAGAACCCGAACGATTATCTGACACTGAGTCCGACGCTCAGCAGATCCTCTGCAGCGCTCGATCCTGAAGTACAGCAATGGCAGGCTGGCTGTTAAATAACGGTCATGGTCGAGGTGTGGCAAAGCAGGGGATGGTAGGCAGGAGACCGGCAAGCAGGAGACGATTAAGGCAGCTGCGGTTAAGGCCTGAAACCAGTCACCCGCCATGCACTGGCGAGTGACGGTTCAGTGGGTGTTACGCGACGTTGACGATATTGACCGCAGGAATAATCGCGCTATCTGCCGCTTTCTGGAATGCCTCAATTTGGTCGAAATTCAGGTATCGATAGATGTCGCTGGCCATGGTGTCGAGTTCCCGCATATGGCCGAGATACTCGTCAACCGTCGGCAGCCGGCCAAGAATCGCAGCCACCGCAGCCAGCTCTGCTGACGCCAGATAAACATTGGCACCGTCGCCCAACCGATTGGGAAAGTTTCGAGTAGACGTCGATACACAGGTAGACTTGGGCGCGATGCGTGCCTGGTTACCCATGCAAAGTGAACAACCTGGCATTTCCGTTCGCGCGCCGGCAGCGGCGAAGATATTGTAGACGCCCTCTTCACGAAGCTGGTGTTCGTCCATCTTGGTGGGTGGGGAAATCCACAAGCGAGTAGGAATACCCTTGGTCTTGTTCAGTAACTGAGAGGCCGCGCGAAAATGACCTATGTTGGTCATGCAGGAACCGATAAAGACCTCATCGATTTTAGCGCCAGTCACTTCTGACAAGGGCTTCACATCATCCGGATCGTTAGGGCAGGCTAGTAGTGGCTCTTTGATGTCATCAAGATTGATCTCAATAATTTCTTTATACTCGGCGTCTGCATCGGGCGCCATCAGCACCGGATTGGCGAGCCATTCTTCCATGGCCCTGATGCGTCGACCGATGGTCCGTGCATCACCGTAACCTTCGCTGATCATCCACTTCAGCAGAGTAACATTGGAGTTCATGTACTCAATGATTGGCTCCTTGCCCAGGCGGATTGTACAACCGCCCGCAGAACGCTCGGCAGAGGCATCGCTGATCTCAAAGGCTTGTTCGACCTTCAGATTCGGCAAGCCTTCAATTTCCAGAATGCGACCAGAAAAGATGTTTTTCTTGCCTTCTTTTGCCACTGTAAGAAGACCGCGCTGGATCGCCGCATAAGGAATGGCATTGACCAGGTCACGCAGGGTGATACCTGGCTGCATGGTGCCTTTAAAGCGAACCAGAACAGATTCTGGCATATCCAGGGGCATGACGCCGATCGCAGAGGCGAAGGCCACCAAACCCGAACCGGCGGGAAAGCTGATTCCCATGGGAAACCGAGTGTGCGAGTCGCCGCCGGTACCGACCGTATCTGGCAGCAACATGCGATTCAGCCAGGAGTGAATAATGCCATCGCCCGGTCGCAGGGCAACGCCGCCGCGGGTCTGAATGAAGTCTGGCAAAGTATGCTGGGTATCAATGTCAACCGGCTTGGGATAAGCCGCCGTGTGGCAGAAAGACTGCATCACCAGATCCGCTGAAAAGCCCAGGCAAGCCAGCTCTTTCAACTCGTCGCGGGTCATGGGTCCGGTAGTGTCCTGTGAGCCCACTGTGGTCATCTTGGGCTCACAGTAGGTGCCTGGACGAACGCCAGCGACGCCACAAGCCTTGCCGACAATCTTCTGTGCCAGGGTAAAGCCTTTGGTTGAAGCCTCTGCGGGTACGGGACGTCTGAAGACGGCGCTCTGGGGTAAGCCCAGAACCTCTCTCGCACGCTCTGTCAGGCCGCGGCCAATGATCAGCGGAATACGGCCGCCAGCCTGAACTTCATCCAACAATACCTCGGTAGCCAGTGCGAACTCAGCAACGACCTCACCAGTTTTGTCGTTGATGATCTTGCCTTCATAAGGATGAATAACGATCACATCACCGGTAGACATTTTACTGACGTCGCACTCAATGGGCAGGGCACCGGCATCTTCCATGGTGTTGAAGAAAATCGGCGCAATCTTGCTGCCCAGGACAACGCCGCCATCTCTTTTGTTCGGAATATTGGGGATATCGTCACCCATATGCCAGAGCACCGAATTAGTCGCTGACTTACGTGACGAACCGGTACCCACCACGTCGCCCACATAGGCGATAGGGTTGCCGGTATTCTTCAGCTGTTCGATCGTCTGAATGGGATTTTCCATGGTCTTCTGTAGCATCGCCAGTGCGTGCAGGGGAATGTCTGGACGACTCCAGGCGTCACCCGCCGGCGACAGGTCGTCGGTGTTGGTTTCGCCATCGACCTTGAATACCGTCACCTTGATCTTGTCGGCGACTTTAGGCTTGGCGAGGAACCACTCAGCATTGGCCCAAGACTCCAGGACTCGTTGAGCATGGGCATTCGTCTTTGCCTTCTCGACGACATCATGGAACGCATCAAACATCAGCAGGGTTCGTGACAGGGCTGCTGCCGCGGCATCGGCGGTCGCTGCGTTATCAAGCAGATCTATGAGTGGCTCGATATTGTAGCCGCCCAGCATGGTGCCAAGCAGTCGGGTCGCGTCCACTGGCGTGATCAGGGGTGAGCTATCAACACCCTTGGCGATGGCCGTGAGAAATGCCGCCTTGACGTAGGCTGCATCGTCAACACCTGCGGGTACTCGGTTGGAGATCAGATCGAGGAGAAACTCGCCTTCACCGGCCGGTGGTGCTTTTAAAAGTTCAACCAACTCGTTAACCTGTGCGGCAGTGAGGGGTTTCGGGACTATGCCCAGTTCTGATCGTTCCGCGACGTGTTGTCGATAAGCTTCAAGCACAGCGTTAATCCTCATTCATACGTAAGTAACGGTGGCGGCGCCGCCTGGGCGAAAACCGCTGAAATTAGGCGGGCTAGTCTACATTAATGGGCCTTCAAAGTTAAGATGCGCGGGCGATTGTTCAAAGCAGGGTAGGGAATGACAATAGACGACTTTTTGTATTGTAAGACGCCCGCAGGTTGGGTCGATGCGGTTAATGACAATCTGGAGCTTCTCCTCATTGACCACGCCAACTGCGAGAAAAAAGCCGCTTCGACAGCCATGAATCTGATGTATCGGTATATCGACAAACCCGAGATGCTGATGCGACTGTCAAAGCTGGCCCGTGAGGAGTTGCGCCACTTCGAACAGGTCGTAGCATTGCTGAATGCGCGAAAAATCCCCTATGCCAATGTGCCGTCGGCCCGCTATGCCGGCGAGTTACGCAAGGGCGTGCGAACTTACGAGCCAGCCCGTCTGATCGATATATTGGTGGTGGGTGCCATCGTCGAGGCCCGTAGTTGCGAGCGCTTCAGCGCCATGATTCCTGTGCTGGATGATGAGCTTGCAAGCTTCTATACCTCTCTCCTCAAGTCCGAGGCGCGGCACTTCATGATTTACCTGGACTTTGCCAAGCGCTACTTCATGCAGTACGAGGCACAAATGAAGGAATCTCTTGAGGATCGCATTGCGTTTTTTCTGCGCGAAGACCAGCGTCTGATTGAATCTGCAGATCACGAATTCCGCTTTCACAGTGGCCTGCCTGTGCTGGCGAGTGGTATCGATTTAATACCTGCGGCGAGAGTCAGCAGGCGCGCGTGACAAGCTTCAGATACTGAACGAGTTCAGGCGGATACCACTTGGATCTGCCTGAATAAACCAGCCCAACTGATCCCAGTCGCCGAGCACAAGCCTTTCGGCAGATTCGCCCTCGACCCATAGAGCGTGCCTGCCGGGTCGATGGGTATGCCCATGAATCAATCGCAGAACCCCGGCATCTGCCATGACCCTGACCACTTCGCTGGGCGTGACATCCATGATGCCCATGTCGGTGCTCTGAGTGTGTGCCTGGCTTTGCTGCCTGGCATGGGCTGCAAATGCCGCTCGTTCAGGCAGGCTCTTTGCCAAGAACTCTGCCTGAAAAGCCGGGCTGCGCAATTGCTCGCGAACCTGCATATAGGCTAAGTCCCCCGTACAGAGGCTGTCGCCATGCATCAGCAGCGTTTTGGTGCCGTACAGGTCGATAGTGGTCGGATCGCTCAGCAAGGTCGCGCCGGTCTGGGCGCAGAACTGCTCACCAAGAAGAAAGTCGCGGTTGCCGTGCATGATAAACACCGAGCAGGGCAGGGCGCTAAGCGCTGCAATTACACGATCGACAAATGGGCTGGCGGCATCATCGCCGATCCAAACCTCAAAGAAGTCGCCAAGAATATAAAGTGCCTCGCAGTCTTTGGCAGTATTGTCGAGAAATGCCAGTAGGGCCTGCTGAATATCAGGCCTGCCGGTATCCAAATGCAGGTCGGAGATGAAGAGCGTAGGCCGAACAGCTGTGTGACCAAGCATAGAATAGCTATCCTTCGAATGATTTTTTAGCGCATTGTGGGCATTATTCCTAAAATAGCGTTGAGAATCCATTTTCATGTTTGACGGGCCACCGCATCCTTCAGTAGAATGCCGCCTCTTAAGTGAGTCTCTTGATATAAGAGCGGCTTGAGGGAGTTATCTGGTCATCGCGACTGCGGGAATTCATAGATAACTGCCAAACCGTCTGGTGCAATTGCGGGCCAGGCAATATTTCGGGGTATAGCGCAGTCTGGTAGCGCGCCTGCTTTGGGAGCAGGATGTCGGGA
>JAYODE010000064.1:0-2156 GCA_038106185.1 Gammaproteobacteria bacterium
CTCCCTCTCCCTCTCCCTCTCCCTCTCCCTCTCCCTCTCCCTCTCCCTCTCCCTCACCTTCTCCATCGATCAGATCAGGTGCCCCATTATCCTGGCGAAAATCCGAAGTCTCGGTTGGCGCTTTGAGTTTGCTGGCGGAGCTACCATCGCCATCCAGAGCTGAACCCGAAGGGGCGTTCTGACTTAAGCGCTGTTGTTCCAGTCGTTGCTGATAATCAGCCAGGGCCTCACCCCATTCGCGCGCCTGCTGCGGGTCAAGGATCTCAAGAAGGGCTGGAGCAACCAGCTCTTGAACAGAGGACACAGCAAGCACTGCTTGCCAGTCATCAACCTGATCAAAGTAGGCGCTAAATGCCTGGTCGAATCGATCATAGAATTTTTCGTCTTTCACCAAACACAGGCGGCTAAGAAAGTAAAATTGATCGAGTTCCGCAAAAACCAGTCCCTTGCGTAATGCAGCCAGCAGGTCTAGCCATTCTCGAAGCGAGACTGGAACACGATGCGCGCGTAAATGACCGAGAAATTCAATCAGCACGCTGACGCTGCTTTGGACAAAGCACCCTTAGTTGCACGGCTTTGAACCAGGAGCCAAGCACTCGAATGTGTCTCGGGACCGGTCGCTGCGTGAAAAGACTTTTTTGACCGAGCATCTGAATCTGAATCCCACATGAGGCAAGATAAGGAAAAGCTAGTATAACACTTGCCCTGCCTCTAGCTACCTGACCGCGGGGAATCTACCGGCCATGAGGATAGGCAAGGACTCGCGGATCCAGACGGCGTTCCAGTTCTGCTCGATCAAGGCCGGTCACCTCAACAGCCACGTCAATTATCGGCCTATTTTCAGCATAGGCCTGCTTGGCAATTGATGCAGCAACATTATAACCAACGACCTCGTTGAGCCCCGTGACTAGCATCGGATTTCGGTGCAGAACAGCGTCAAGTCGATCATAGTTGATACTAAAGTCGTTGAACGTTGTCGCCAGCGCTTCACAGGCGCGACTCAACAAACCAATGCCATCCAACAACTTGGTGGCGATAAGCGGCATCATGACGTTCAGTTGAAAGTTACCAGACTGCGCTGCCACCGCGACTGTCGTGTCGTTGCCGATCACCTCTGCCGCGATCATACCAACCGCTTCGAGCAGTACCGGATTGACCTTTCCCGGCATGATAGAGGAGCCCGGTTGCAGCGCTTTTAACTGTATTTCCGCCAACCCTCCTAGCGGACCAGATGACATCCAGCGCAGATCGTTACTCACCTTGATCATCACGACCGCCAGAGACCGCAATGTTGATGAGCACTCGAGGCTCGCATCCTGGGCCGCCATGCGACTCGCGCGATTGGCCACAACAGAGAAATCACTAGCTTCCAGTAAATTTAATTGCGTCACCACGACTCGAGAGAAACCCGGTGGCGAGTTAACCCCAGTCCCCACCGCCGTACCCCCCAACGGTAAGGCCTTCAGTCGCGGCAACATTTGCTTGAGGCGTTGCTCACATTCAATTAACTGGAACTGCCAGGTCTCTAGTTCTTGTTGCAACGATAACGGCATGGCGTCCATCAGATGGGTTCGACCTGTCTTGATGACATCTGCGAATCCAGACGCCCTGACCCCGACGACATCTATAAGGCTCATCAATTTTGGCAGCAAGTCACTCTCAATCGCTCGTACCGCACTGACTTGCAAACAGCTAGGAATAATATCATTGCTGCTTTGGGATCTATTGACGTCATCATTGGGGTGCAGCTCAACGGGCATCACGTCATCCGGCGGACACAATGCCAGATGAGAGATCACCTCGTTCATATTCATATTCGTGCTGGTACCAGAACCGGATTGGAAAACATCGACAGGAAATTGATCGGCGCACTCTCCTGCAGCCAATCGCAAAGCCGCCGCACAAATAGCATCAGCCTTGGTTGTCGACAGAACCCCCAGCTCAGCGTTCGCTCTGGCGCAGGCGTACTTGATTCGGGCCAGGTGCTGCAGAAACGCTGCCGGTATTTGCCGCTCACTGAACTGAAAGTTGTTTAAGGCTCTTTGAGTCTGAGCGCCATACAGTGCTTCAGCCGGCACCGAGATCTCGCCGAGACTATCAAGCTCGATGCGATCGAGTCCCTTGCGGCCTGCTTTAGAGTGTCCAGCTTTTGAGTG
>JAYODE010000064.1:2256-9430 GCA_038106185.1 Gammaproteobacteria bacterium
GAGTGTCCAGCTTTTGAGTGCCCAGCTTTTGAGTGCCCAGCTTTCGTGCGATCAATCATATGGATACCCTAGGGATGCGAGTTCAAAAACACTTTAGCTTATGCACTTTAGCCTAAGCACTTTAGCTTAAGTTCTTTCGACCACAAGGTCCCTTCGCGCCTCAGCTTGACATTGATCTAGGAAAAGGCAGCCGACCCTGCCGTAGACTCATTTGCATCGAAGAAATCTTGCTACCTGGTTTCAATCCGTTGATCGAACCCACAGGCCACTGCTATGAGCACCTCCTATCAATACACTGAGTCGCTGCAGCTTGACTCGACAAGCTACACCATCTACTCGTTTGATGCGCTCAAACGACACTTTCCTGTCGACCAGCTGCCCTATTGCCTCAAGATACTGCTGGAAAACCTTCTGCGCCATGGCCATCAAAGCCATGTCAGCGATGCGGATATTGAGTTTCTCGCCAATTGGAATTCACAGTTAGCGCCCTCCCAGGAAATTGCCTTTGTTCCCGCTCGAGTACTGCTTCAGGACTTCACCGGAGTACCCGCCATTGTTGACCTGGCCGCGATGCGTGATGCGATGGTCGCACTGGGCCGTTCTGCAAACCAAATTAATCCACTCTCTCCTGTCGAGCTGGTAATCGATCACTCTGTCATGGTCGATCACTTTGGTTCTGCCGATGCCTTCAGCAAAAATTCTGCAGCTGAGATGGCAAGAAATCTCGAACGCTATCAATTTCTGCGTTGGGGTCAGACCGCCTTCAAAAATTTCAACGTTGTGCCGCCGGGCACAGGTATCGTGCACCAGGTTAATCTCGAGTACCTGGCAAAGGGGGTTTGCACCGCCAAACAAGGTGACTTAACCATCGCTTATCCTGATTCTCTGGTGGGGACCGACTCCCACTCCACCATGATCAACGGTATGGGGGTCCTGGGTTGGGGCGTCGGGGGCATTGAGGCCGAGGCCGCCATGCTGGGCCAGCCCATCACCATGCTGGTTCCGCAGGTCGTCGGGTTTCGTCTGGATGGCCAACTGGACTCAAAGACTACGGCAACAGACTTGGTACTAACGGTTACCGAGCGACTTCGCGCTCACGGCGTAGTCGGTCAATTTGTTGAATTCTTTGGGCCAGGTCTGGCATTTTTGAGCCTCGCCGATCGAGCCACCGTGGCGAATATGGCGCCAGAATATGGTGCAACTTGTGGCCTATTCCCCATTGACGCCGAGACCATTCGTTATCTTGAGCTGACCGGGCGCGATTCGAAGACGCAGAGATTGGTGGAGGCCTATATGCGTCGAATGGGTCTTTGGCATGACGCCGACTCACCCGTGGCAAATTACACAACTATTCTGAGTCTGGACCTGGCCGAGGTCGCACCCTGTATTGCGGGGCCCAGCCGGCCTCAGGACCGCATTGCCTTGACCCAGGCCGCTTCGGCATTTCAGGATTCACTGAGTGATTATCACGCCCAACGCCAAGTACCATTGCGAGAAGCAGAATTTGTCGCCGAGGGTGGCCATCAGGTCCAGGATACGGGTGCCGTTCAGCTGTGCTATCGAGGTCAAACCTTCAATCTGACTGACGGTGCTGTGGTTATTGCCGCTATCACCAGCTGCACCAACACTTCGAATCCCGCTGCGTTAATTGCAGCAGGTTTACTTGCCCGCAAGGCACGCCAGCTCGGTTTGAAGACCAAACCCTGGGTGAAGACCAGTCTTGCACCCGGCTCTCAAGTGGTCATAGATTATTTGCAACAAACCGGTTTGATGGCTGATCTGGAAGCCCTGGGTTTCTTCCTTGTCGGTTATGGATGCACGACCTGTATTGGCAACTCCGGACCCTTGGCTGAGCCGATCAGCAGTGCCATCCAGGCCGGCAAGCTGCTTGTGACGGCAGTCTTGTCAGGCAATCGAAACTTTGAAGGGCGTATTCATCAGGATGTACGCGCCAACTACCTGGCCTCTCCGCCACTGGTTGTTGCCTATGCGCTGGCCGGCAACATGAATATTGACTTGTATCGAGATCCAATAGGTTTTGACCCTGGGGGACGACCGGTCACACTTATGGACCTGTGGCCCGACTCAATCCAAGTTGACCAATTAGTCCACAACACTATTGGACCGAGAATGTTCAAGTCTCGCTACGCCAACGTCTTTGCCGGCAACGAGACTTGGAATAGCCTACCGATTGAGACCAGCGAACGTTACGCCTGGCCCGATTCGACTTACGTCAGGCGCCCCCCTTACTTCGAGAATATGAGTCTGGCAGCCACGCCATTGGCACCCATACAGGATGCACGATGCCTGGTTATGGTTGGCAATAGCATCACCACAGATCACATCTCGCCGGCAGGTGCCATTGCAATCGACAGCCCAGCGGGCAGCTATCTTCAGGCGCACAAGGTCGCACCGCAAGACTTCAACTCCTATGGTTCCCGTCGCGGCAATCATGAGGTCATGATGCGTGGCACTTTCGCCAACGTCCGTTTTAAGAATGCGTTGGCGCCGTCAACTGAGGGAAGCTGGACCCAGCATTTTCCGTCCAAGGAAATCCTGTCGATCTTTGCTGCGGCAGAACGCTATCGAGGGGAAAATACACCACTCGTCATTCTGGCAGGCCAGGAGTATGGGACGGGTTCCTCTCGAGATTGGGCCGCTAAGGGTCCCGCCTTATTGGGTGTCAAACTGGTGTTAGCCGAGAGTTACGAGCGGATCCATCGGTCAAATTTGGTGGGTATGGGCATTCTACCCTTACAATTCACGGCCACATCCAACGCCTTGACCTACGCGCTTGATGGCTCTGAGTATTTTAGCCTGGCACCCATCACTCTGGGTCAGAAATCGACTAGTTTACAGGTCAGACGAGTCAATGGTGAGACGCTGACCCTACCAGTTATCATTCGAATCGACACACCCAACGAGTTTGCTTACTACCAGAATGGCGGTATCTTACCCTACGTGCTGAGACGTCTCGCCAACGGCAGCCCTTAAATGCCGCTATGCCGCTGTGACGCTGTGACGCTGTGACGCTGATAGCTGATAGCTGATAGCTGATAGCTGATAAGCATTGCTAAATAAGTACTGCTAATAAGTACTGCTAATAAGTACTGCTAATAAGTACTGCTGATAAGTCAGCTAGTCAGACTATGGAAGCCGCGGTTATCAGCCCCGCTGACTCATGACCAGCCTCAGCTCTCGAGCCATCTCTCCCACTTTAGCCTGAATTGCTCGCGTATTACGCGGACCCATTCTTACCAGTTGCTTCTGCATAGGACTCAAGGCTTCCAGTCGCGGATCCTCAAAGCGATACATGACAACCGGCCTGACCAAACGGACAGGCGCTTCGAGCACCGGCGTCTCCAGGATTCTGCCGATGGCCTGAAAGATCACGTCCTCAAAGCTCTTGTCAGTATAGCCAAGCTCTTCATAGGCTTGCTTAAACAAAGGTCGCAAAAGAAGATAAAACTCCACCGAGCGGCGCGAATCCAGCGATGTGAAGATGCGAGTCACTGTGTCATAACGGGCATAACCTGCCTCGTCCATGATATAGACGTTGTCGTCCACGGGAATCGCAGGGAAAGGCTCTTTCAACATCAACACTGCAACAGCATCTTTTGCGACATTGCCATTGGCCGCATTGTCCACCAGGACGACAAACTTTCGCACCAGTTCTGCAGGACTTAGCCAGCTATTGATCGCTTCCTCGCGGGTCAGGCTCAAGACGCCGTCACGAATCAGCTGATCACTATCGTCAAGTCGAGGCAGAACAAAAGCCGAAGGCGCAGGCTCGCTCGACTCAGCAACCACACTCGGAGCAATCGTCGCCTCAGTCTCGGCCACCGGCTCAGGCTCAACCAGCACTGGCGCCTCTTTGATGGCCACTGATTGACTCACTACCGGTGGCTCCGGCTCGGCTGTCAGCAGCAGGTAAGCCACAAGCGCGGCAATCAAACCACCGACAATGAGGAGAGCGACAATCACAGGTTTGTTTTCGGCCACAGTTTTTTTCTCATTCCGCGTTCTACCTGCTTCTGCGCGGAGTTCAGATTCGAATGTCGGGTCAGATAGATTCTCGGAACTATTTTCACTCATTGATTTACTCGACCAACGGATATCTGGACATTGTTAAATGGATTGGTTGCTCAGAACAAGCGTTAAGTACTGCAATCCACTTTACTTCCATCATTAAGTGATCTGCTGCCGTCATCCCTAGCTATCTTTCACTCCGCATCAGGACCGGAGCAAGCCCCAGCCCGCGCCAGTGTTTCGAGAAGCAATTGTCCAGCATCCTGACAGTCTCGTCCGTAGGCCACCACACCATCTTCATGGCCACCCATGCAAAATAGCCCCGGCACAGTCTCAGCAAGATTAAGGCGCTGGACCTCGCGGGCCATCTCGGGGGTCCCATATGCAACTTGCGCATCGGTCATGATTAGTGACAGGCTCGCCGCCTTACGCCAGATCACCGGGCTGTGGACATGGAACACCACCTTAATTTCTGGACTCAGCGCATAGAGAGCCGCATGGGTCAGGGATTCAGAGGAGGGACGAGTCTGGCCTTGCGCACTCAGCATGTTAGACGCCAGATCCCAGGCCGTTACCCACGCATAGCCTGACGCGGGTAGGTGCGCAACACCACTGGTCTGACTACCTGTGATCAGAAATCCGGTGACGTAGCGCTGACTCAGATTGCCGAATCCCAGCCCCCCGTATCGAGTCGGAATTTCGCCCAGCAACGCCAGTTCCTGTAAGCGTCGCCGCCAGAGATCAAGCTGAGACAGATCCGACTCGGGAACTGGTGCGACTGTGAAATCCAGCGCAAACTTGGTGACACCTTCACGTTCCATGCTGAAACTTGCTCGCCAAGGACTGCTTATAGGGTGGCCCCAGAATGCCGCGATCGGTAATAATGCCGGTGACAAGCTTCGCCGGGGTAATATCAAAGGCTGGGTTATAGACGGGTGTATCGACTTCAGCAACCCGCTGCCCACCTACACCACGCACCTCGTCGCCATGCCGTTGCTCTATGTGGATCTGACTACCTGACTGAGTCTGGAGATCGATGGTTGATGCTGGGCAAGCGACATAAAACGGGATCTGGTAATAGGCACAAAGAATCGCCAGATTCAGCGTGCCGATCTTATTGGCGACATCACCGTTGGCTGCAACTCGATCGGCACCCACTAGCACCATATCTACTTGACCGCTGCTCATCACATGGGCTGCCATATTGTCAGTGATGAGCGTACGGCGAATCCCGGCTTTGCCTAATTCGTAGGCGGTCAAGCGCGCACCCTGCAGCAAGGGTCGAGTCTCATCCACATAAACATGTACCGGTGCACCTTGCGTCGCCGCCACATAGATTGGTGCCAGCGCCGTGCCCAACTCCGACACAGCGAGGGCGCCAGCGTTGCAATGGGTCAGAACATTCGGATGACGGACGACAAGATTCGCACCCGCGGCACCAATGGCCTGGCATGCAGCTCGGTCTTCAGCATGAATCGCCACGGCCTCCTCTTCGAGGCGCCGCAGCAATTGATGCTGTGCCATGTCTTTCGACCTGAACGCACAATCCAGCATGCGCCTCAGCGCCCAGGTCAGATTGACTGCGGTAGGTCTTGCGCTGGAGAGGTAATCTACTCGGGATTTAATCTGATCCAGCAGCCTATTGCCGGCATTCTCGTTAGTGCTGGGGATATTGTCATTTTCACTGCCGAGGCCAATCAGTAAACCATAAGCCGCCGCTATGCCGATGGCCGGCGCACCCCGAACTTTCAGTTCTTTGATGGCAGCGAAGACTGCTTCGATGGTCTCGCAGACTAGGTGCGCCTCTTCATGGGGTAACCGAGTCTGATCAAGCAGAATCAACTGACCCGATGCCCAGGTCACCGCCACGGGGATTGCCAACACAGGCGGCGCGCCCTGGGCTAATTTGCCCTGAGGTCAGCGACCATTTTCAGACGCTGGTCCGTGTCTACGAAAGTGAAACCACCGCCGGTTCGGTCGGCAATGTCACCGTAGCGACGCTTGATTTCGCTCACGAGGGTCTCAGGCTCACCCATCACGCCAAAGGTGTTCAGCATTTCATCGGTAATCATCTGCCCCATCGCCTGCCATTCACCCTGCTTCGACATGGCATTCAGCTTCGATTGCATATCGCCCCAACCGTGCACGCCCAGCACTTCTTTGTAGGCAGGTGTTGAGCCATAGAATGCGATACGATTCTTGGCGGCGAGTTTTTGTGCTTCAAAGGTCGCTTCGTCTTTACCCGAGATAATAAAAGGCGAGTAGGAGATTTCAAAATCCTTACGCGACCGACCGGAGCGACGCAAGCCTTCATCAACCGCTGGCAACGTGACCTCGCGAATATATTTCTCGTTACTGAAAGGATGAATAATCAAACCGTCCGCGACCTCTCCAGCGACTCGAGTCATAACGGGACCCACGGCTGCCAGGATCACTCGAGGCGCACCATATTCCTTGTTCTCCGGCGTAAATGCCGGTGTCATCAGCGTATGGTTGTAATATTTGCCGACGAAATTTAACGGCACACCGTCATACCAATTAGCCCAGATCGCGCGCATGGCTTGTACCAACTCTTTCATTTGTTCAGCCGGCGCGCCCCAAGGCATACTAAAGCGCTTGGTGATATGAGGACGAATCTGGGAACCCAGCCCCATGGTAAACCTGCCTCGAGAGTAGGCATTCAGGTCATGACCAATGTTGGCCAGGATCATTGGACTCCTGGCAAAAGCTACAGCGATACTGGTGTACACCTGAAGTCGCTGACTGTGCTCAGCAGCCAGCATCAGAGGGAAAAATGGGTCGTGATTCATCTCTGCAGTACCCGCGCCGTCATACCCCTGGGCCTCAATTTCTTTGACCTGCGCTGGAATCTTGTGCCAATCTGCTGTTAAGTGACTATCAACTTTCATTTAATTCTTCCTTATAAACTCATGATAAAAGCTTTATACAACAGCCCTTCCCCACGCCTGGATCCGAACTCTGGCGCCCTACTCTGGTGCCCTACTTTGGCGCCTTACTTTAGCGCCTCACTTTGTCGCCTCACTTTAGCGCCTCACTCGGGGCGCCTCACTTTAAGGCCGACTCACCCTGACCGGCCAGCTCCGATTTCGTCTCGTTAACCTTCTCGTTAACCTTCTCGTTAACC
>JAYODE010000004.1:0-44755 GCA_038106185.1 Gammaproteobacteria bacterium
AAAGCTTGTTAATAGAAAGCTTGTTAATAGAAAGCATTTGATGAAAAGCTGGCTGCTTGAGGGCTCGGCTATCAGCACCTATTCAGGCCACCATGAGCCGGTACAACCGAAGTCTGCCCCATCTCCCCCACTCGACGCAAATAGGGTACTATTGCGGACACTTGAACGCCAGCCACGAGCCGCAAACCCCATGACCGAACCTACGCGCTACACGACCGTTGAGATCGCCAAGCAGGCGCTCAACTTTTCAATCGCGCACTTTACGATTTTTTCAGCCTTGCACCGCGAAGACCTCCATGGTCACAACTTCCAACTGGAATGCAAGGTAACAGCACCGCTCAGCGCTGACGGCCTGCTGTTCGACTATGGCATTTTAAAGAAACTGCTGCGGGATCTGTGCGATGAGATTGACGAACAAGTCATTCTGCCCGGCAACTCCCCTTACCTGACATTGACTGAATCTGACGGCTACACCATTGCGATTTTCAATAACGAGCGTTTACCGTTTTTACCACGCGACGTGACAGTCCTGCCGATAGCCAACACCACCGTCGAGGAGTTCTCCCATTACTTTCTGAACAAACTCAGAAATCACTCGCTGATTAAAGACAATCCTATTGTTGCCCTGTCGGTCAAGGTCTCATCCAGCCCTGGCCAATACGGCATCGCCGACTGGAGCCTACAATGAAAACACTAGTGATCACTGGCGCAAGCAAAGGTATTGGTCTTGCGGTTGCAAAATTATGTCTGGCAGACAACTACCGGGTCGTAAACTTCTCCAGAACACCAGCCCCTGATGCCGGCATCGAGAATCATGCGATCGACTTGTCCAGCTCCAGTGCCGAGGGCAGACTTCAATCTCTACTGGGAAAAATTCTTGAGCCGGGTCAGATAACGCTGGTCCACAATGCGGCAAAGCTCAACAGCGACAGAACCGATGCAACATCGACTGACGACTTTCGTGACATTCTGGACATCAACCTGATCGCCCCCCACACGCTTAACCAGCTGCTGTTACCCTTGATGCAGCCAGGCTCAAGCATCATTTATATTGGCTCGACTCTGTCGGAGAAGGCCGTCGCTAATACCTATAGCTACGTCGTCAGCAAACATGCCATCGTTGGGATGATGCGAGCAACTTGCCAGGATTTAGCCGGCAGGGAAATTCATACCGCCTGTGTTTGCCCCGGGTTCACTGATACAGAAATGTTGCGGGCTCATGTTGGTAGCGACCAGGAAATACTAAACAGCATCGCCGGCATGAGTACTTTCGGCCGGCTGGTGACACCCATTGAGGTGGCAACGACCATCAAGTTTGCGGCAGAGAACCCGGTTCTGAATGGCGCCGTGATTCATGCCAATCTCGGGCAGATAGAAAGTTGAATGCGCATACCTAACAACAGCGGTAGTTGGTGATTGACTGGAGACGACGATGCAAGTGAGTGACGAGATCAAAGAAAGGCGAGAGCGGGTCTTTCTGATTCTGGCCGGATTTTTTCTCTGTGCCATGACGATGCTGAATATCATTGGCATCACCCGTTTTGTCCAGATTGGCCCCATGGCCCTTGCCGTCGGGGTATTGCCCTACCCCTTGACCTTTCTCTGTACCGACCTGGTCAGTGAGCTCTATGGTCGCGCCAGAGCAAACTTTCTCGTCACTGTCGGCCTGATGCTCAATGGCTTTATCATTCTCACCATGTGGATCGGCAACCAGATGCCCTCCGCGGACGTTCAACCACCCTGGCAGCTCATTCAGCTGGCAGAAGATATTGCGCTGCCCAACGGTGATATGGCTAGCCATTCCGTAGAATTGTACTCACTGTTATACGCCACCACCTCGGGTGCGGTGCTGGCATCAATGATCGCCTATATCGCAGCTCAATATTGTGACGTCTATCTTTTTCACTTTTGGAAACGGCTGACCAAGGGTAAACACCTGTGGTTACGCAATAACGGCAGTACCTTGATCAGTCAGGGCGTCGACTCATTCATGGTCATAGTGGTGACATTTGGTGCGCAATTTATCGCCGGTGCCATGACCGGCGGAGCACTGCTGGTGCTCATGGCGAGTAATTACATTTTCAAACTCTGCGTCGCTATGGCGGACACTCTGCCATTTTATGCCGGCGTCCACTATCTGAAGCGTTATCTGGCTTTCAGTGACGAGGAGATGGCCAGACATATTTGAGGGCCCTGCATGGATCCATCCAGCGTCTTAACCTTCTGGTTTGGCGAGTCAATCCAGGATCCGCGGGCTGCTCAAGCCCGCGCAGCATTATGGTACCGCAGTAATAGCAAGGCAGACGCCCACATCAAGGCTCAGTTCGGTAACATCTTGACCTTGCTCGAACAAAAGCAACTTGACGATTGGTCGCTGAGCGTTACCGGTCAAGTCGCGCAGATCCTCGTGCTCGATCAATTTTCGCGCAACATTTATCGAGGGACTCGCCAGGCGTTTGCTAACGATGCGCAAGCGCTGGCGATCGCTTCTCGGTTGATACAGCAAAATCAGCACCTCAGCCTCTCTCCCATGGAACAGGTCTTTCTCTACCACCCTTTTAAACATGCAGAAAATCTGGCTTGCCAAAAGCTATCCGTTCAATTGTTTACTCGGCTGCTCAAGAGTGCGCCACTGACCTGGCAAAAACAGCTGCAAAATTTTTTGCACCATGCTCAGGAACATCATGATATCGTTACTGCCTTTGGACGATTTCCGCATCGCAATCAGTTGTTGGGGCGAACTGATACAGAGGCAGAGAAGGCATTTCTGACCAGCGCCAGGCGCCACGGTCAAACATTAGTCAAGCGCGATTAAAGCGCGATCATCATTCACGATCATGCCAGCCGCCGCTTAAGTTATCGCCTCTCAAAGGTTAAAAATAACAGGTCATAAAGGTTACTCAGATGCATCAGGCCACAGACACGCTGGGCAATGCCTACACTGTTAATGACTCGAACAGTGTCAATCGGTTGGTTGACATAGTGACCGCCTATCTGGGCTCCAGGAAGACCGTCATGCCTCTGCTTGACGACCTGTTGCGAACCGATCCCGACATGCCGATGGCCATCTGCCTGCGCGCTTACCTGCTCAAGCTGGCCAGCGACCCTCGCTTGGGGGCACCCATTCAACGCAGCCTTGACAGCCTTGAAGCACTGGGTGACAGCCTCAACCCGAGAGAGCAACTGCACTTGCAGGCGCTCAGATACTGGGTGGCAAACCAGCTACAGAAAACAGTGAAAGCGCTGGAGTCTATTCTCTCGATCTATCCGCGAGATATGCTGGCTCTGCGACTCGCACACTATCTACACTTCTACGCAGGCAGCGCAAAAGACATGCGTGCTTCCGTCAGTCGATCACTGCAAACCTGGGACCCCAATGACCCCTACTATGGTTACCTGCTGGGCATGCACAGCTTCGGTCTTGAGGAGTCTGGTGACTATGAAGAAGCCGAGGCCTATGGCAAGCGAGCCATCGACAATAATCCAGCCGATATCTGGGCAGCTCACGCGGTGACCCATGTATTTCAGATGCAACAGCGTTTCAATGAAGGCATCGAATGGATCGACGCCCTTGTCCCACAATGGGAAAGTACCAACAATTTTATCTACCATCTGCATTGGCATCAGGCGCTCTGTCATATTGGCATGGAAGACTATGAGCGGGCCTTGTCCATCTATGATAATCACCTTGCCACAGCTGTCTTTGACGACTTCTACCTCGACACCTGCAATGCGGCGTCGCTACTCTGGCGACTCGAAATTCTCGGCGTCGATGTCGCGCAGCGCTGGCAGGCACTGCAGACCGTCTCTGCTGCTCGTGTCGGCGACAATGAATTGATTTTTTCAACCCTGCACTACTTGATGGCACCCGCCAGGCTGAAGGACCAACCCGTCATAGATCAGGCCCTGAGCAGCCTGCTAGCCTGGAGTCAGAGTAACACGACGCAAGGTGATATTTGTCGCGAGGTGGGTCTGCCGATCGCGAATGCGCTGATCAGTATCGGCAAGGGTGACGCGCACCAGGCCGCCACTGACCTAAAGGCTATTCAACACAAGATTTATCTGATCGGCGGCAGCCACGCCCAACGGGACCTGTTTACCCAAATACAGCAATTTGGCGCTGGCTTTTAGCGCTAGAAAACTCGCGCTTGCAAACTAACACTTAAATTCATTCTTATAACCACAACTTGAAACGGTGAACCCATGGAATACGAACAAATCACTTACGAAGTCCAGAGCAACATTCTCACGCTCACTTTAAACCGGCCCGATAAACTGAACGCCTTCACCGGGCGCATGATGCTGGAGATGATTGACGCACTGGATCGTGCCGATGCCGATGACGCCGTTAAAGCCATCATCGTCACTGGTGCCGGAAGAGGTTTTTGTGCTGGCGCGGACCTGTCCTCAGGCAGCAATACCTTCAATGCTGACAATGCAGGGACGGGGCTGAAACCTGATGGAGGTGGTCTTCTGACTTTACGTCTATTCGACTGTCTGAAGCCTGTGATCTCCGCCTGTAATGGGCCAGCGGTGGGCATAGGTGCGACCATGCAATGTGCCATGGACATTCGTCTGGCCTCAGAGGATGCCAAATACGGCTTTGTCTTTGCCAAGCGAGGCATAGTGCCTGAAGCCTGTTCCAGCTGGTTTTTACCCCGTCTTGTGGGCATCAGTCAGGCGCTGGAGTGGACCTATTCCGGGCGAGTATTTGGCGCGGCAGAGGCCAAGCAAGGCGGATTGGTGCGCAGCATCCACAAACCTGCAGACCTGCTGCCAGCCGCAAGAGATCTGGCCCACGAATTTGCCGAACAGACCTCATCAATCTCGATCGCCATGATTCGCAACATGATGTGGAAAATGCTGGGCGCCGACCATCCCATGGAAGCCCACAAAATCGACTCAAGAGGCGTGTACTTCACTGGCCGCTCACCGGACGCGCTGGAAGGCGTACAGTCATTCCTCGACAAGCGACCCGCCGAGTTCCCCGGCAAAGTCAGCCAGGACATGCCGGAGTTTTTCCCCTGGTGGGAGACCCGTCACTTTAAATAGTGGGAGACCCGTCACTTTAAATAGCGGGAGACCCGTCACTTTAAATAGTGGGAGACCCGTCACTTTAAATAGCGGAAGCTCCATCCGTTTAAAGCGGAGAAGACCTGCCCATTGATGAGTGCAAGTCTGCCATTTTGAATCTCGGCAGACTGATTACTCAGATCCTCGGCAGGTCTTACTCTTTCTTGTGTGGATCTTGAGAGACGATGTATATCAAGCACGCCGGAATCTTTTCGGTTTAAACTTCCGTTGCCGGGCTTTCACGCCTGCCAATTCCATACACAGGAGGCCACACAATGCCCAAGCCCAGAATAGCCATCAATGGCTTTGGTCGTATCGGTCGCTGCGTCACTCGAATCGCGAAACTCAGAAACCACTATGATGTCGTCGCCGTCAACGACATCGCCACTCCCGAGCAACTGGCCTATGCCTTCAAATACGACAGCATTCACGGCAAGTATCCCGGCCAGGTCAAACTCCAAGGTGACGTCATGGAAATTGATGGCGATCCGTTCAAGGTACTCTGCGAGAAGAATCCCGCAAATTTACCCTGGGCTGCCATGGACATAGATTTTGTGATTGAAAGCAGCGGTCAGTTTCGTCATCTGGCGCAACTGCAACAGCATCTGGACGCCGGCGCAAAACGGGTCATTGTGACAGTTCCCACGAAAGAGCCGCTGACCGAAACGCTGGTCATGGGGGTGAATGACCAGGTTTTGAGTAAGTCATCAACCATTATCAGTAATGCCAGCTGCACCACCAATTGCGCCGCACCCATCGCCAAAGTACTGCAGGAGAATTTCGGCATCAAATACGGATTGCTTACCACAGTGCACGCCTATACGTCTGATCAACGTCTCATCGACGCGCCCCATTCTGGAGATCTCAGGCGCTCACGCAATGCGGCGACCAATATAGTTCCTACTTCAACAGGTGCAGCCAAGGCCATTGGCCAGGTGCTGCCTGAACTGGCGGGCAAACTTGATGGTATTGCCATGCGAGTGCCGGTTGCCGATGGTAGCGTAGTAGATCTGACCGTTGAATTAAATTGTGACGTCACCGTTGAGCAGATCAACGGGGCTATGCAGCGGGCTGCGCTTGGCCCCCTGTTCGGCATTCTCGAATATTGTCAGGATCCGATTGTCTCCAGCGACATAGTGGGCAATACGCACTCCAGCATCTTCGACGCTGGTCTGACTCAGGTGATTGGCAAGCGCCTGGTCAAGGTTGTCAGCTGGTACGATAATGAGTGGGGTTACAGTACGCGCATTGAGGAACTCATCAACAAAATGGCGCGTTTTGATCAATAGCCACAGCTGGACTTTGAAGGGTTGGTTTTCCTGTTAATCTCGATGTCTCGCCTGCATCGACAGACTTATCGCCAGCACCCAGATCTATAGACCTCAGTGCTGGCGAATGACGTTAATCAGCCAGCGACTGGCCGTTAAACTCCAGCCCCGCCATGGTGCCTTCAGCGCGCCACGCGGCCAGTTTGTCAAAGAATTTAACTGGACCGGAACCATAACTGCCATTGCGAATCGTCAAGGGGTTGGGTTTCCCCTCATTGTTATAATAGCCCGGTGTACAGGACTCCTGAAAACTCTGATTGAATCGCGAATGATTGATGATCTCGGTCACCCAATTCTCCTCCGCCGCCGCCGAGGCCTCGACAGTTTGAACATTAGTCGCCAGACAATGACTCATAATGTAGGCGATATGCATTGCCTGCTCATTCATTGCATGAGGAAAATTGACCGTAAATCCCGACTGGGCATTACTGATTATGAAACAGTTAGGAAACCCTCGAGTGTGCAAACCGTGCAGAGTGGAAATGCCGTTGGCCCACTTATCCTTGAGGCTCAAGCCGTCGCGCCCTTTAAGGTCATAACCTGAACGGCGAGTATAGTCGGTGCCCACTTCGAAACCCGTGGCGAATATCAGACAGTCGAGCTCATATTCAACACCGTTGGCAACCACGCCTTTTTCCGTGATTCGATCAACGCCCTGACCCTGCGTATCCACCAACTCAACATTGGGTCGATTAAAACTGTCAAGATACTCATCGTTGAAGCAGGGCCGCTTGCAGAATTGCCGATAGTAGGGCTTCAGGGACTCTGCGACGTTTGGATCCTTGACGACCGTTTCTGCACGCAGCCTGATTTGTTCCATTTTCTGAAAGTCGGCAATCTCCATCTTCTCCGCAAGGACCAATGGATCCAGCGGCATCTCAGATTTGAAGTTGACCATGGAGGCAAGATTTCGAATGATTTCTGTCCAACCATCGTTCACCAGGTCCTCTTTCTGAAATCCGCCTGATACCAGGATATTGAAGTTATCCATGCGCTGCTTCTGCCAGCCGGGCTTTAGGCTGGCGGCCCACTCAGGATCGGTTGGCGTGTTAGCTCTGACATCGATAGAAGATGGCGTTCTTTGGAAAACCGTCAGCTGCTTAGCACTCGCCGCCAGGTGCGGAACGCACTGAACTGCGGTTGCACCTGTACCTATGATCCCTACTCGCTTATCTTTCAGACCAACTAGATCGCCCTCAGGATGACCACCGGTATATGCATAATCCCAGCGGCTGGTATGGAACGTGTGACCTTGAAAACGCTCAATTCCCTCTATCCCTGGCAATTTAGGTCTGTTCAAGGGTCCATTGGACATACACACAAATCGCGCCTTCATTCTGTCGTTTCTACTGGTGCTGACGATCCAGCGGGAAGTTGCCTCGTCCCACTCAAGACCCGTGACCTCAGTTTGAAAGCAGGCATTGCGGTAGAGATCGTATTTTTCACCAATCGCTCGGCTATGCGCGAGTATTTCTGGCGCGCGGGTATACTTTTCTTTGGGCACAAAATTCAGTTCTTCGCACAACGGCAAATAAATGTAGGACTCGACATCGCAGGCGGCGCCCGGATAGCGGTTCCAGTACCAGGTACCACCGAAATCACCGCCCTTCTCTATCATGCGAATGTCCTGAATGCCGGCCTCACGGAGCCGCGCTCCGGTGAGCAGCCCGCCAAATCCGCCACCTATGACAACCACTTCAACCTCATCCTCAAGGGGCGCTCGCGTGAAGCCCGGTTCAACATAGGGATCATCAATATAATGTGAGAAGTCACCTTTGACTTCCTGATACTGATTGCTGCCATCGGCCCGCAGACGCCTGTCGCGTTCAATTCTGTATTTTTCACGCAGCGCATCTGGGTCGAATCCCAGTTCCTCTTTTGATGGCTTGGTAACTGCTGACATGGGGTTATGCTCCAGAATGACAAAAATTCACAAATTGCTTGCGCCCTTTAACAGGATGCAGGGCACCACATGCCTGGATCATAGCCAATTCTTCACAGTCAGCAAGCCTTTATCACGGGCGAAGATGATTGGACTGTGGATTGACTGATTGCAGCTAGTTGAGGTCCCTTGGATGACTGTCTTTCGCTGAGAAATATCTGGTCAATTCGCTCAAAAGATCGCTCTTTAAACTATCCATTTATCGAAACCAAGAAATCTGTACCCTATTTTCAATGACTTAGCTTGTTGGCATGATTTATGTATAAATCCCCATAACGCGACAACAAAAGGTCAATTATGCTACTCATTCTCCATTTGCTTTTACTCGCCGGCGTGATATTCACCCTTGCCAGAGCCATGCCGGGTATCCATATAGCGGGCTATGGCACTGCCCTGCTGGTTGCGGTCATCTATGGATTGATCAACGTGACCCTGGGAACCCTGCTCAAGCTGCTGACCATTCCGTTTATCATCATCTCTATTGGCGTGTTTCTGCTGCTGATCAATACCTTTCTGTTGTGGCTGACAGATCAGCTGCTGGAAGACTTCGAAATTGAAGACATGGGTACCACCTTTGTCGCTGCTGTCATCATCACTCTTGCTGATACTGGCTTAAGCTGGCTGCTTTGATTGACCATTAAAGGCGAAATTGCCGAGCGTGTCCTCAGGGTCTATTATCTTCCGCGGTCTAAGCCTGCGTGAACAACACCAGGATCCGCCACCCACCAGAATAGGATGTAGACGCTGCCTGCGGACCGGCACTGAGCGCGAGTGCCGGCTTTTCTTGTGTCTGGCTAACTGAAGCGATTACCATGCGCTATCTACGCGAAACTGCGATCAAGAATGAAATCCTTTAATTGTCAGTGCTGTGGCCGTCCTGTCTATTTCGAGAATGACCGCTGCTTAAGCTGTGGCAGCCAGCTGGGTTACCTGCCAGATGAACACAACCTGATCGCGCTGCAAGTCCAGGTAGACGGCCTGTTATACCCTGCAGCCAGCAACCAACGCAGTGCCAGTTACCGACGCTGTCAGAATGCCGTGACATGGAACGCTTGCAACTGGCTCGTCCCGGCTGACAGCCCGAACACCTATTGTCGTTCTTGCAGCCTGAACGAGATAGTGCCCGATCTCACCGTTGCCGCCAACGTACCCTTGTGGATCAAGCTCGAACAGGGCAAACGTCGGCTTCTGTACAGTCTGCTGAGACTGGGTCTGCCCGTTGTCAGCAAGAAAATGAACCCCAAGAAGGGCTTGGCTTTTCGCTTTTTGAAAGATATCGGCGCCAGCTTCAGAGAAAGCCAGCGGGTTCTCACAGGCCACTCAAAAGGTATCATTACCATCAACCTGGCAGAAGCAGATGACGCTGAACGCGAACGTCGGCGCCTCGACCTCAATGAAGTCTACCGCACTGTGCTTGGGCATTTTCGCCACGAAAGTGGCCATCATTATTGGCAGCAACTGGTCGCCAACTCGGCCCACCTGGCAGAGTTTCGTGCACTATTTGGCAGTGAACAGGCAGATTATGATGCGGCTATCAGTCGCCACTACAGCCAAGGTCCAAGACAAGGGTGGGAGGCACAATACATCAGTGGCTATGCCAGCGCCCACCCTCTGGAAGACTGGGCCGAATCATGGGCGCATTTCATCACTATTGTCGATTCTCTGGAGACAGCCACAGAGGCTGGAGTAGTCATCACCAGCAATTTGTCACGGCAGCTGTTTTCGCCACTGGATAGCTATTGGGCATCGACTTTTGATGAACTGCTAGAGCAATGGTTGCCTCTCACCTACGCCATGAACAGTATCAACCGAAGCAGTGGTTATAGTGATCTGTACCCGTTTGTATTATCCAGTCCGGCCATCAATAAATTACGCTTCGTACTCAAAGTCGTCCGCCATGCTCGTTTTCAGACGCTCACTCCCAATCAACGCCAGTAACTGGGCGTCATCGACTTGATTGATAGGGCTATTTGATCCTTGAGTTCGAAGCCACCAGGCAAAATACTCAACGGTCTCTTCATCAAGGAGTCACCCTCTGTGTCTATAAGAACAGCCAGCCTCATAGAGGTATTAACCCTCACACCAGGTGATCAGGCCGATCATTTTATCGGCAGTGCTGAAGCCTATGGCGTGGTCGGGATTTATGGAGGCCACTTTCTTGGCCAGGCGTTGGCTGCGGCCTTGGCAACGATTGAGCCGAACAAGCTCGCCCATTCACTTCATGCCTATTTTTTGCGCCCTGGCATTCCAGCAGAGCCTATCATCTATCAGGTTCATCGGCTGCGTGATGGTCGAGGATTTGCGACGCGCACCATCACGGCTTACCAGAAAGCACAGCCTGTGTTTCAAATGAGCGCATCCTTTAAGGTGGCCGAGCCAGGTGATGAGCACCAGAAGACCATGCCTGAAGTGCCGTCCGCCGCCAGCCTCATGGAACGCCGGCAAGCTGCTGGTATAGAACCCTTTCGGTTTCCCATGACTGCCGATGGCCGAGTCGATATCGAGTGGGCCAGCGAGTCGTTTCTGCCAGCGCAATTTGTCACTGGCCGCGCGCCCTGCCTGCAGACTTGGATGCGGGCCAATGTACCGAAAGACATTGACACTCGACTCACTCAATGTGTGCTTGCGTTTCTTTCGGATGGAACCCTGATGTTTAATGCGGTACTCCCCTACGGCATCCCCTTCCAAAGTCACCGTTTGACCTCATTGGATCAAGCCGTGTGGTTTCATCGACCTTGCAACGTGGCCGATTGGATGCTGTTCGACCAACGTAGTACCGCTGCGGCTGATTCACGAGGCATGAACGAGGGAGAAATCTATGGATCAGACGGTCAACTGGTTCTTACTGTCGCGCAAGAGTCCATGCTAAGACGTAACGTCGAATCGGCTTGAGGAGGTTATACTCACAACCTTGTTGGCAAAAACCCTTGGATTGAGCCGAACCTTTTTAACCCTGAGATCTTTTGACATGCGCTGGACACTCCTGCTTCTGCTCATCTCTAGCTGTTTTCTCTTTCAAGTTAAGGCAGCCACACCCACCCCTGACCAGCAATCTGTCATCAGCAGCTTCCTGGACGACTTTCATCGGGCGGCAGCCAATGCAGATTTTGATGGCTACTTCAGTCGATTCGCGACTGAGGGTATTTTCATGGGTACTGATGCCGGCGAACGCTGGACTGTATCGGCCTTCAAAGATTATGCCCGCGACAGTTTTTCTCGAGGCCAAGGCTGGACCTACCTGCCATTGGAGCGCCATATCAATATCTCTGACCAGGGCGAGGTGGCCTGGTTCGACGAGATTCTGACCAACACTCGACTGGGGCGTTGTCGAGGAACCGGCGTTCTGACTAAGGTTGATGGCGCCTGGAAAATCAGCCACTACAGCCTGACGCTGCTGATACCCAACAGTATCGCCGCTGCCGTCGGTGAACAAAGCCTGCGGGCGGATCTTGCCAACCGCAGCCCTGACGAGGCACCTTAGACCCATGGTATCGGCCGCTGCTGGTCACCGCCCAGATGCCCCTTGCCCCTGTGGTCTACCTCATTCATTGCAGTATTGCTGCGGTGCCATCATCGACAAAAGGACTACTGCGCTAACCGCTGAGGCCCTGATGAGATCACGCTATACCGCGTTTTTCTTGGCCAACTCGGACTATCTGCTTGCCACCTGGCACCCTTCAACCCGGCCCCCTGATTTGACATTTGACTTGGATCAACATTGGATCGGGCTAAAAATTATTGCCTGCAGAGAAGGCCAGGCCGATGACACGCAAGGTCAAGTCGAGTTTCTGGCACGGTACAAGATTCATGGCCGCGCCTATCGGCTGCACGAAACCAGTCGTTTTCTGCGTCTAGCCGAAGGCTGGCTCTACCTTGACGGTGATGTTCGAAATGAACGCTGAAAAAGGCTTAACTGGCAGTCCTTTAGCCTGAGCCGGTTGACTGACGAACGCCATGCGTGACTTAATAGCCGCCTGTCTGTCGAGCAAGCGCCCTTGGTTGCCTCCTTTGTCCATTTGGCTGCCGAGTGCCACTCTCAGAACCGAACTCATGGAGATACAAACGCTATGCGAGTCAGTGAAGCCGTCGCCGAACGCAAATCAATCCGCGCCTTTCTGGACACACCTGTCGACCATCAGGTGCTGGCAGATCTGCTCACCAAGGCTGCTCGCGCACCTTCAGGCGGGAATGTTCAGCCTTGGCGCGTCTACGTTGTTAACGGGCCGGCAATGGCACGCTTTCGAGATTTTCGCGATACTGTCAAGACGGTTGAGACCCCGGCCTACGAAATTTATCCTCAGGGTTTGACTGAACCCTATCGCTCATCACGCTTTAAAGTCGGCGAAGACATGTACAAATTGTTGGGCATTCCCCGAGAGGATCGTTCAGCTCGCGTTCGAAGGCTTATGGAAAACTACAATTTCTTTGGTGCACCGGCGGCGATATTCTGTTTCATAGACAGGCAGATGGGACCTCCACAATGGTCCGACCTGGGTATGTTTCTTCAGACCTTCATGCTGCTTGCAACTGAAGCCGGCCTGGATACCTGCGCTCAGGAAGCCTGGGCTGCGCGACCCAACTCCGTCGCCGAATTCGTCGGTGCACCGCCGGAGCAATTACTCTTCTGCGGCGTTGCAATTGGCTACAAAGACCCGGCGGCGGCGGTCAATACGCTGGTCTCAGATCGAGAACCCCTGGCTAATTTCGCAACCTTTTTGTAATTCAGTTGATTGAATATGTGTATTTACAGAATATAAAAGCAAGCGGGCAAGGCCGGCGTCCCGCCTGCTTGCCGTGCGCCGCTTCACTTCCTTGCCGATGCCAGCATAGCCTGCCTACGGGTAACCTTGGCTGATTGAATAACTTACTATCAGCCTGCGGCTTGCTGACGCCATGGTAAGGGCAGACACTGTAGAATGAGCACTGAATGGACTGAGAGGCCACCGATGACTGAGGATTTAATATCAACCACCTTTGAGATGGCTGCCGAGATTGGCGGCGACCTGGCGCCAGCAATCTATGCCAACTATTTCGCTCGTTGCCCTGGATCCCAGGCGCTCATGTCTCACATTGATGACATTGTTCGAGGCAAAATGCTTGAAGAGGTCTATCGTTTGCTCATGCTCAGCGACTATACCGGGGAGCAAGGGTATCTGAATTTCGAGATGAAGAATCACAAGCTCGCCTACAGTGTTGAAGCCCACATGTATGGCAATTTATTGGCTGCCATTCTTGATACAGTGCGCAACGCTATCGGCGATCAGTGGCAGCCGTCTTTTGAGACGGCGTGGCAGCAACGAATCAATGACTTGACACTTGAAATCCAGCATCGCATCTAAAGGATTCCACCATTGGGCGCGTCATGAGATTGGCAGTGTTGAACCCCTGCCGGCTCAGCGCCTATCTCGCAGTAAGCACCGGTTCGATTTCAATCATCGATCTTTGGTGATAACGACCCGAGAGCTTTGATAATAGATTCGTCAGGCGCATCTGCCAGCCGTACTTGTTCGTGAATGCTTTGTAAACCCGCTCGATCAATACAGCGTCAGTAACTAACTTTGCGTTCCCAGCTAGCCAGTCGCTGTGCAGCAGCTTGCCACTGTAGTTACAGGCGGCGATTCTCACCTGGTGATTATTTCTTAAGCGTTTTACTTTCCCCGCATTCGCTGCTGAAAACACGTAATAGCGCCCCTCCAGCTCTGCGATCCAGACCGGTGTCCGGACTTCAGCACCATTCTTGCGATACGTCGCCAGGCTCACATAGCGTTCTGTCGACGGATTGAATGCAGTCATCGTTTCCTCCTAAGCAATATTATCCGTTAACGAACAGTTGATGCCGCCTGCAGGTCACTGCGACGGGTCAAAAACTGCCGAGCTGTCAGGTTCAGATAGCGCATCTGCTCGATACAGAAATTGGTAAACCGCCGTTTGCAAACGCTGGATTTTGCTGTCCAGATCGATCGTTTCACCCATATAGCCAGGGACGTCACCGCACAGATGACGAATACGCAAGCTACAATCGAGATTTCGACACATCGAGTTGCCGATCGTCAACCGGCCATCGGTACCCTGGACTAGAGCGCTGAACATGGCGGTGCCATTGGTCCTGTGCACATAATTACACCAGCTACACATCTCATATCGGCGGCGGCGGCTCGTGGTCTGACTACGACGCAATACCAGACCACGCAGTTCACCATTAGCAAGCGGCATGACAAGGTAGCCCCTATGCCCCGCAGGATGAATCCAACCAAAGTATTCCAGTACCGACCAGTCAACAGACGCCAAGTTGGGCACCACGGGCTTACGCTTTTCAAAAGGAAAAGCACCGCGCAACTGTTCCGCGTCAAGCGGCTGCATTAAAAAGACGACTCACACATGGTGCTATGATACCGCAGACCACTGGTCGGTCGTCAAATCCACAGGGGGTTTGGCCTGCCGAGCGGCAGGCCTATCCGATCCTTACATAGGCATATCGACGTGGTCGCGGGTGAATTATTTCATTTTGTCATCCACACGAATACGCGCGGCGTTTTTCAGGAGAGTCCCTTCGCCAATACCTTTTACCGCGGTGAGCTCCTCGGCTAAGTAAAATCGACCATGCTGCTCCCTGTAGGCGACAATGGCTCGCGCTTTCTCCACACCGACACCGACCAATACGCTCGCGATCGTCTCCGCATCGGCGAGATTGATGTTGACCGACAGGCCCGCCTCTGCCATTGGCTCTGCGGCATTCGCCAGAGTCTCAGCAGCGGCCACTTGGGCACCCACCAGCAGCGCCACACTCAACAATGCACCAATGATTCCTTTTTTCATCACTGTCTCCTCGAGTTTATGTGAAATTATGTCACTCATCTTCCGTCTGTCTTGCCAAAGCGACATTACAAACCGAACAACTCGGTCGCAGTAAGTGATATCTGAATTCAGTGAAAGCCGTTGGAGTCGACAGCGGCAGAAAAGACCCGCCTTGGAACTTCCTGATTTAGCCAGGCATGCGCCTGTAACTTAGGGGACTCAACCGCAGCTGACAGTAACTACTCGCCTTCCAGCCCAAATATCGCCTGAATGGTGCCCCAGCTTTTACAGACCGGGCAGTGCCAGTGAAGCTTTTTGCCCTCGAAGCCACATTCGTGGCAGCGGTAGCCCGGCTTGTCTGCGACCAGGGCCTCGGCAAAGCTGCGAAGAATGGCGAGATTTTGTCTTGCGACTCCCTGCGTATTATCCATGTGCAGGTCGATCAGTTGACTCAGACCGCGAACGGTTGGGTTATGCTTAAGATGATTGGCAATGTATTTAGCCATCGCCTCATCTCCTGACGCCGCACGGACGCTTCGCGCCAGCGTCAGCGCAATTGAAATTGACGGGACCAGCTGCAGACACTGCTCGAGATAGTCTCGAACCTGGTGCGCCTGAGTCTCGTCCGCCTTAACTGCCTGTTGTAGCAGCGGTAAAGATTCAGGCACATAAACAGGATTCTGATCCTTGATTCGTTGAAGCGCTTTTATTGCCTCAGGATAGCGTTTTTCCTGAATCTCAATCTCTGCCAGGAGCAGACTGGTGCGGGCGTTTTTGGAGTCATGGCCAATGCCATCTCGAAGCGCTTGGCGAGCGGCCTCGACGTTCTTATCGTTGAGATAATTGCGGGCCAACTCACAGTAATAGTGCGATATCGCTTGCTCGTATTTGCTCGCCTCGTCACCGATAGCAAGTCGCTCACCAACGCTGATTGCCTTACGCCAGTCTTTTTCGCGCTCATAAAGCTCCAGAGTCAATACCAGACTTTCGCGACGTACCGCCCTCGAGTGCTGACCCAGTTCAAGCAGTAATTCTTCAGCCCTGTCCAGCAAACCCGCTAACAAATAATCTCGGGCCAACTCAAGCTGAACGTTATCCATGACATCCTGCTCGAATGTCGCATGTTTTAGAATATTCTCATGCACAATCACCGCCTTCTCAACGTCTCCACGACGTCGCAGAAGGCTGCCCAATGCCAGATGCGCATCCAGCGTGTCAGAGGTGACCACCAGATCCTGGATAAATCTCGCCACCGCGCGATCGGGCTCCTCGTTAAGCAGATAATTCAAACCAGCGTAGTGATCCAAGCCTACTGGCTCGGTTCGCTGCCATCGTTGCCGACGACCCAGCCACCAACCGCTGCCGACAGCTGCGACCACCAGCAGGTAGAGTTGCCAATTATCCATCATGAGCATCTTGCCTTAGGTTTTTTTACGTTTGTTGTATTCAGCTTTTACAGAGGGCCGTTAACAATACGCTGAGTATCTTGATGCTTGATCAACAGCGCCTGAAATAGCACCTGATGAAGAGCGCTTGATCAATAACTGAGGCTCAATAGTAGCAAATCCTGGCCAAACAAAACTTACTCTTACAAAACTTACTCTTAGAAAACTTAGTCAAAACAAGCCAAACAAAAAAACCACATAAAATCTCAAAAAGCGCAGAGACTTTACTCTGGCGCTTTTCCAGCGGCCTGAACCTTTGACTGGTCAAGAGCCCCATAGGATGTCTTCGCCTCCTTTCTGGCTCTTCTAACATCCCTTCGCAGCCGAGTGTTGGTCAAAACATTAAGCAAAAGACCGAACCCCAGCCCCATCAGGAACGCGGAAAGCATCCACCAGGAAACCGGCCATTCAGGTGATTTGAAATCAAGAAATGCCAGGGCAACAGATTGGCTGTTCTCTGACGCAGCCAAGAGGACGAGCATGAAGACCAGAAACAACAGCGAACGGAGTAACCACTTTTTGATTAACGACATCGTCGAGGTCCTGGTTTCGAGCGACCCAGCCCAATGACTGAGATCTAGGTCTAGGTGGCGACATGCATAAACTGAGCGATGCGCTAATCTTGCACCGAGTCTGGATTTCAAGCAACCCGAGAAAACCAAGAACTACGCTAAGGCGAACCCGCCTATGGCGACCTCTTCTGAGCCAGATGCTTTTGAGCGAGAGACTTTTGAGCGAGACACTTTTGAGCGAGAAACTGACGGCAAAGGACCGGCTTGGGACTGAAAAGCCCATCATCCCTTAGGAAGATGGTTGCGTGAGGAGACTGAGATTGACCCGATCTTTCAAGTCTTTTCCAGGTTTGAAATGTGGCACGTACTTTCCGCTGAGTTCAACACTCTCACCGGTTTTAGGATTGCGACCAAGCCGAGAGGGCCGATAGTGGAGGGAGAAACTGCCAAAGCCGCGAATCTCAATTCGATCGCCTTTTGCCAGTACCTCTGCCATCTGGTCCAAAATCAGCTTGACCGCCAACTCAACATCTTTGACGGACAGCTGGTTTTGGACTGAGGCTATCCTTTCTATCAGTTCCGACTTGGTCATCCTGTGTGACGCCCCGCCCTACTCGGCTGAGTTCTGATCCATTTGCTGCTTAATCAGATCGCCAATCGTAGTGGGACTTACACCGGTATCCTTCTCACGATGCTCTTTCACAGCCAACTCTTCGTCTGCCATATCCTTGGCTTTGATGGAGACACCGAGAATACGGTTCTTACGGTCAACGCTGGTGATTTTCACTTCAACTTCTTCACCAACGCTCAGCGCATTCCGAGCGTCCTCGACTCGATCCTGGCTGATTTCAGACGCCTTGAGAATACCGTCGACGTCAGGTGCCAGCTCGATGATCGCTTGCTTGGCATCAACCTCTTTGATCTTGCCAACAACAATCGCGCCGCGCTCGTTTACCGAAACGTAATTGGTAAACGGATCTTCTTCCATCTGCTTGAGACCTAGAGAGATACGCTCACGCTCTGCATCGATGGATAGGATAACCGTATTGATTTCATCGCCTTTAGTGAAGCGTCGAACTGCTTGTTCGCCCGGCTCATTCCAGGAAATATCAGACAGATGGACCAGGCCATCGATATTGCCTTCAAGGCCAATAAAGATACCGAAGTCAGTGATTGACTTGATATAACCCTGAATGTTGTCGCCTTTTTGATGCTGAGTAGCAAACTCTTCCCAAGGGTTCCCTTGACACTGCTTGATACCCAGGCTGATGCGACGACGCTCTTCGTCAATATCGAGAACCATAACTTCAACTTCATCACCAACCTGCACCACCTTGCTCGGATGGATATTGCGGTTGGTCCAATCCATTTCAGAGACATGCACCAAACCTTCAACGCCCTCTTCCAGCTCTGCAAAACAACCATAGTCGGTGAGGTTTGTCACCTTGGCCATGGTTCTTGTACCTTCGGGATAACGATTGGTGATCAAGACCCAGGGATCTTCACCCAGTTGCTTCAGCCCTAAGGATACGCGATTTCTTTCGCGATCGAACTTCAGGACCTTGACGTTAATTTCATCACCCACGGCTACGATTTCACTCGGATGCTTGATTCGCTTCCAAGCCATGTCGGTGATGTGCAACAGACCATCAACACCACCCAGGTCAACGAACGCGCCATAGTCGGTGAGGTTTTTGACGATACCCTTAACTTCCTGGCCTTCCTGCAGATTTTCGAGCAGTTGCTCGCGTTCAGCGCTATTTTCTTCTTCAAGTACTGCGCGGCGGGAAACCACAACATTGTTACGCTTCTGGTCAAGCTTGATGACCTTGAATTCGAGCTCTTTACCTTCCAGGTGTTCTGTTTCTCGCAGTGGGCGCACGTCAACCAGTGAACCCGGCAGGAATGCGCGAACATCCCGAATTTCAACGGTAAATCCGCCTTTCACGCGACCGCTAATAATACCTTTGATGATCTCCTGGTCCTCGTAGACTTTTTCCAACATCATCCAGCTTTCGGCCCGCTTGGCCTTTTCTCTGGAGAGGCGAGTCTCACCGAAACCGTCATCAACGGCTTCCATTGCAACCTTAACCGTATCTCCGATAGCGACTTCAAGATTGCCGGCATCGTCTAAAAATTGGATTCTGGGGATAACCCCTTCTGACTTCAGGCCAGCGTGTACTGTGACCCACTCACTGTCGATATCTACCACAAGACCGGAGATGATCGAGCCGGACTCCATATCAATTGTCTGCAAACTCTCCGCAAACAAGTCCGCAAAACTTTCCATCGTGTTTGTCAATTCATTCATGGATTTCTCTTCCTGCGCCCAGTGGGCCATTTCTACCGCCATAACCTAATTCTTCCGACTTCGGCGGGTCTGATCATTAATAAGGTTGACCTCGAGAATTTCGGAGGGTTTCTCTGCATCAACCAACTTGTGGTGCTCTTTTTACTACCCTGCTAGACAGTTTATTTCTCTGCCTACTTGTCCTACTTTTTCAATCTTTCCAAACTTTTCAATCTTTCCAATCTTTTCACCTTTTCTCACAGCTGTTGTTTCCTAGCCCATTTGTTCGGCGGGTTTAGTCGCCTCAACGCTGGTCTCAACAACATCTCTGGTCTAAACAGCATCGATTCTGGCCTAAACAGCATCAATTCACTCAGCGAGCGCGGCCTTAGCCGACGCCAGAACCCGGTTAAATACTTCGTCCAGACTCATCTCGGTACTGTCGATAATCAGCGCATCTGCGGCCGGTTTCAATGGCGCTACCGAGCGATTCATGTCCTGATCGTCACGGCTTTGAATGCTAAGAAAAAGGGCGTGAAGACTAACACCCATTCCTTTATCTTTCAACTGCTTATATCTTCTCTCTGCCCTGGCCTCAGCACTCGCAGTTAAGTAAATCTTGAGCGTCGCATTGGGGAACACAACCGTACCCATATCTCGACCATCCGCGATGAGCCCAGGTAATCGAGCAAAGTCACGTTGACGTTGGATCAGGGCATCCCGAACGCCGGGCAATTTAGCGACCCTGGATGCATCCGTACCCGCATCATCGGTTCGAATCAAGCGAGTGACCTGCTCACCCTCGAGCAGTATTTGTAAGGGTTCTTGCGAATCTTGCGTAGGGAGAAACACGACATCCAAATGCGCCGCAATCTGCGCGAGCGCCGCTTCATCTGCCAGATCCACCTGGTGCTTGCGGGCAGCCAGACCCACCAGGCGATACAGAGCGCCGCTGTCAAGAATTTGAAAACCCAAAGCCGCAGCTAGTCGATGGGCAATTGTGCCCTTACCAGAACCGCTGGGTCCATCAATCGCAATGACTGGGATACTGCCGGACTGATTCAAGCAGGCACTACTAGTCTGTTGAGTCACGGCTTTTCCTTCGTGCTTTTCCTTCGTGTTGTAAGGTTGATCGCGCTGGCTCAGAAGCACCGAGAAATGATCTCGAGCCAGTTTCGCGCGAGTCAAGACTTCCGTCAATTCAGTGGAACGGCCGGATTCTATTAACTGCCGAAGCACCAGCAATTCCTTCATGTAGCGATCCAGGATCTCCAGCACTGGACCACTGTTGGCCTGATAAATATCTCGCCACATCACCGGATCAGAGGCAGCGATACGGGAAAAGTCCCGCAAACCGCCAGCCGCATACTCAAATATTTCCAGCGAATCACCCTGCATTGACAAAGTATCTATCAGCGCGTAAGCCAGCAGGTGTGGCAAGTGGCTGGTCTGAGCTAAAACGGCATCATGATGGGCTGGCGTCATCTCAACCACGTCAGCCTCCAGTTGAACCCAGAATGCTTTAACCAGCGCCAAGCTCGCTGGTTCCGTCTCAAGCAGCGCTGTCAGTATGACTTTATGGCGCACGAAGAGATTAGCATTCGCCGCCTGCACGCCATGCTGTTCAGATCCGGCAATAGGATGGCCTGGGACGATTCGAGGCAAGAGTTCTGGCACCTGGCGCCTGGCTGCTTCGATGATCGACGACTTTACACTGCCGACATCTGTAATGATCGCCGAGGTACTCGCCGAGTTGCCGATTTCGATTAGCAGCGATTCTATGGCCAGCACTGGTACAGCAATGACCACCAGATCGGCAAGTCGAACAGCTTCAGCAACCGAGCTCGCCGCTTCATCGATGACCCCCAGCGAAAGGCCTTGGGCCAATTCATCGGGCGCAAGGTCGAACGCGGTCACTACCGACGCCATATTTCGGGCCTTGATCGCTGCCGCAATTGAGCCGCCCATCAAGCCTAGACCAATAATGGCAACGCGCTCCAACCTTGGTCCAATCTGCTCAGACACAGGTTCAGCTGGCATCCAGGACAAACTTCAGCGCCTGAATAAATCGCGCATTTTCTGCCGGCAGGCCGATGGTGACTCGCAGATGATTCGGCATTTCATACACGCCGACGGGCCTGACGATAACCCCCTGATGCAGCAAGGCTTCGTAAACGGGCATGGCGGGCTTACGCAGATCGATCGCCAGAAAATTACCGGCTGAAGGAATATAACCGAGACCCAGCTCATCACAGGCTTGGGTCAGGGTTGCCATACCCATGGAATTGGCCTTGACTGCTGCTTGTACATGCGCCTGATCGTCCAGCGCGGCAACGGCTGCAGCGAGAGACATGGCGTTAATGTTGAACGGCTGCCGCACTCGGTTCAGCAAATCGGCGATCGCAGGCTGGCAGACTGAATAACCCACTCTCAGCGCTGCTATGCCATAGGCTTTTGAGAAGGTTCGAGTGACCACCAGGTTCGAATAACGCTTGACCAACTCAACGCCATTGGGATAACCGGGCGCTTCCACATATTCACAATAGGCTTCATCCAAAATAACAAGCACCTGCTCTGGCACTCGGTCCATAAATCGAATCAAATCCCCCTCGTTGATCCAGGTACCAGTGGGGTTATTTGGATTAGCGATAAATATCATGCGCGTTTTATCGTTAATCAGTGCGGCTGTGGCCTCAAGATCCTGACCATAATTCTTAGCGGGCACTACTCTTAAAGTTGCACCCAAGGCCATAGTGACCAGCGGGTAGACGACAAATGAATGCTGCGAAACGATAGATTCAAGTCCAGGCGCGAGAAATACTCTGGCCAACAACTCCAACAGCTCGTTCGAACCATTGCCGATCGTCAGCATCTGCGGCGGCACACCCAGATGTTCGCTGAGCTTGGCTTTCAAGTGGTAGGCACTACCATCCGGATAACGAGCAAGCTCCGGAATTACAGCCGCAAGGCTATTGATCACCTTCGGGCTTGGACCTAATGGGTTCTCGTTACTGGCGAGTTTGATAATGTCAGTTAATCCTAACTCTCGCTGAAGCTCCTCGATGGGCTTGCCTGGCTGGTAGGGTTGCAACTCGCGCACACCCGGTGCTGCTAATTCGAAAAAATCACAGGTCATTTATACTGTCACTCTTGTACTGTCACTCTGGTTTGAATGTCGAGATTTGATGGCGCCTCGCGCAGCTTGGCGACTCGCTAGTTTCATCATGGAGATGTCAAAAGCTGTTGATAGCACGAGGGTAGGAGCCGAGCATCTTGACCTCAAGGGCATCACTATCAATTTCGCTGATGACCTGTGCAACGATCTCGTCCTGAGCATGACCTTCGAAGTCAATGAAAAACACGTAGGACCACATGCCTGTTCTGCTTGGCCGGGTTTCTATCGAGGTCAATGACACGTCGTGACGATGAAAAGGCTCTAACAATTTGTACAGGGCGCCGGGCTGGTTATGCGTCGAGACCATGATGGATGTCTTGTCCTTGCCACTAGGGCCGACGACCTCACGACCGACTACAATAAATCGAGTGGTATTGTCTGACTCATCCTCAATTTTCTTCGACAGAACAGTGAGACCATAGGTCTCTGCAGCTATCTCACCCGCAATTGCCGCTGCCCCTTCTTCGACAAGCGTCAGACGCGCGGCTTCAGCGTTACTGGTGGCTGTCATTCGGGGAATACGTGGATAGTGACCATCGAGCCATCGACGGCACTGACCGAAAGTTTGCTGATGGGCATAAATTTTTGTGATTTTGGCTGGATCTGTACCTGGCGCTACCATCAAATGGTGATGAATGCGCAATTCCACCTCACCGCATATCCGCAGCGAGGAGCTCAAAAAATTGTCAAGCGTATGACTGACAACCCCTTCGGTGGAGTTTTCAACCGGAACCACGCCGTAATTACAGTTTTCTGCAGCCACCTCTCGAAAGACGTCATCAACCGTAATCATAGGCATTCCAAGCACTGCATGACCGAATTGCTTGAGTGTTGCCAATTGCGTAAAGGTCCCTTCCGGACCCAGATAAGCTACCTTCAGCGGCTCTTCAAGCGCCAAGCAAGCAGACATGATCTGACGGTAGACCTGCATGACTTTCTCATCGCTGAGCGGCCCAGAATTTTTTGCAGCGATGTTTCGTAGCACCTGGGCTTCACGCTCTGGACGGTAAAAAACCGGAGCAGCATCACCGGAGGCCGCCTGTTTGACCTCAGCGACTTCAAGCGCGCAGCGCGCCCGCTCATTGAGCAGCGTTAAAATTTCACCGTCCAACAGATCAATTCGTTGGCGCAACCGCTCAAGCTGCGCCTGTGACCCAGCACCGTTTTCAATCGTCGTCATCGCAGCCCTCGGCAGCCATCATTCGAGTGATATTCGAGCACCCCTTCGATTTTGCGACAACCCACTTTAGCTCTCAGCTTCATCGTTGATACCTGCCGAATCATCAGCCGAACTTTGGTCACCAGACTCCTCCCTACCGAACCCGGAAAAAGGCGCTGACTCAGATTTCTCGGCATCGATTTCTGCCACCAGATCCGCCTCTTCGACTCGAGCAAGGCCGACGAGGCTTTCATCTTTCACCAGGTTGATCAGTCGCACACCTTGCGTGTTGCGACCTTGGATCGATACTTCTTCGCCGCGAATTCTGACCAGAGTTCCCTGATCGCTGATAAGAATGACTTCGTCTCCACGATATATTTGAATCACGCTCACAACCGGGCCATTGCGATCACTGACCTTCATGCAGATGACGCCTTGCCCGCCTCGGCCGATAACGGAATAGTCATCGATGCTGGAGCGTTTACCATAGCCATTTTCACTGGCTATCAATAACTCTGCACCAGGCTGAGGAATAATCAGAGCAATCAAGCTTTGCTCTCGCTTCAGTTTGATGCCGCGCACGCCACGGGCAGTTCGCCCCATGGCACGAACATCCGCTTCCGCGAAACGTATAGCCTTGCCGCCACTGGTGAACAACATCACATCTGAATCACCCTGAGTGAGGGAAGCACCCACCAGGGTGTTGTCGTCTTCAAGCTCAATAGCAATTAACCCCGACGATCGACGGCGAGAAAAATCCATGAGCGGCGTCTTCTTCACTGTGCCGTTCGCAGTCGCCATGAATATATACTGGTCATCCCGATATTCTTTGATCGGCAACATGGCAGTAATTCGCTCATCGGTGCCCAAAGGCAGAATGTTGACCAAGGGTCTTCCGCGCGCGGCTCGACTGGCGACAGGAATCTCGAACACTCTTAACCAATAGACTTTTCCGAGGTTGGTAAAGCACAGAATTGTATCGTGCGTACTGGCCACCATCAGATGTTCGATAAAGTCTTCATCTTTCACAGCACTGGCAGAGCGACCACGACCACCACGACGCTGAGCCTGGTAATCGGTAATGGGCTGGGTTTTGGCATAACCGGAGTTTGACAAGGTCACCACCATATCTTGCTCAGTGATCAGATCCTCGGTCGTCAAATCCTCTTGCGTGCCGATGATTTCTGTTCGTCGCTCGTCGCCATACTCTTCTCGAATCACCGTCAGCTCTTCGCGAATGATTTCCATGAGACGTTCAGGGTCGGCCAAAATAATGAGTAACTCAGAGATGGTACTGACAATTTCTTCATACTCCGACAGTAACCGCTGTTGCTCCAGCCCGGTCAGTCGGTTCAAGCGCATTTCCAAAATGGATTGCGCCTGATCAGGCGACAGAAAATAGTCGCCATTTTCTTTCAGCCCATAGCGCGCATCCAACTCCTCAGGCCGCGCCGCGTCTGGTCCGGCGCGCTCGAGCATTTTTTGCACATTGTCAGAGCGCCACGAAGTCGCGACGAGCGCATCTCTGGCATCCTGCGCATTGGCTGAACCCTTGATTAACTCAATAACCGGGTCAATATTCGACAGGGCTACGGCCAGGCCTTCGAGGATATGTCCTCGAGACCTGGCGCGACGTAAAAGGAACACAGTTCGCCGCGTAATCACCTCGCGGCGATGCAGTACGAAGGCCTCTAGAACCTCTTTCAGGTTCAGTACACGGGGCTGACCCTCAACAAGCGCAACGATGTTAATGCCGAAAACTGTTTGCAGCTGAGTCTGGGCATATAGATTGTTCAGTACTACTTCACCCACCTCGCCTCTACGCAACTCGATCACGATTCGGGTATCTGTCGAGGACTCATCTCGCAGTTCCGAGATACCCTCTATTTTCTTTTCCTTGACCAGCTCAGCAATACGCTCAATAAGCCGGGCGCGGTTCAACTGAAAGGGAATCTCCCGAATAATTATCGTATCTCGGTGGGTTTTCGCATCTGTCAGGACTTCACACCGGGCTCGAACCTGAATTCGTCCGCGGCCGGTTCGGTAAGCCATAACAATACCGGCGCGACCATTGATAATGGCCCCCGTTGGAAAATCCGGCCCTTGAATGTGCTCCATCAGGCCATCCGTATCAATATCTGGATTCTCAATAAGGGCCAGACAGGCATTGATGACTTCTGTCAGATTATGGGGTGGGATATTGGTCGCCATACCGACGGCAATACCACTGGAGCCATTCACCAGCAGATTGGGCACCTTTGACGGGAATACCACGGGCATCTGCAAAGTCCCGTCATAGTTGTCGGTGAAGTCCACGGTTTCCTTATCAAGATCGGCCAGCAGCTCGTGGGCGATCTTTTTCATACGGATTTCGGTATACCGCATGGCTGCCGCGCTATCACCGTCAAGGGAACCAAAATTGCCCTGCCCGTCGACCAGGGGGTAACGCATATTAAAGGTCTGCGCCATTCTGACAATTGTGTCATAGGCCGCTGTGTCGCCGTGGGGATGGTACTTACCGATCACATCGCCGACGATTCGAGCCGACTTCATGTAGGCTCTGTTGTAGACGTTGTTAAGCTCGTTCATGGCAAACAACACACGCCGGTGCACGGGCTTTAACCCGTCTCGAACGTCAGGGAGAGCACGGCCGACGATGACGCTCATTGCATAGTCCAGATAGGACTGCTTGAGCTCATCTTCAATGTTTATCGTAGTTATATCGTTATCGAAATCAGACATGTTTTAGACGGTCTTTATTAGCCGCCGGAACCCCTTAAACAATCACGCAATGATACCATGCTCAGGCACCTAAACACACGCCTGGTTGAGTTTTTAGCCACCCAATAGAGATTCACGGGTATAATGCTCGAACTGGCAGCCACCAACCCGTGAAGTCAGCCTCAAACGGCAGCTGATGGTGGGTATCATCGGTTTCAGACCCGTGGAAAAACATGATAGAAGCGACAAATATTCACCTCGTTAGTCCAACCTGGATCGTGCCAGTTGTGCCGGCGGGCGTCATTCTCGAGAACCACTCACTGGTTATATGCGGGAACCAAATTCTGGCCCTATGTCCCACTATTGATGCGTTGAAGACGTACCCCGGCGCACCGAACCTGAGATTGGACGACCATATCGTGGCGCCAGGGCTGATCAACGCCCATGGTCACGCTGCCATGACCCTGCTTCGAGGCTATGCCGATGACCGCAGACTCATGGAATGGCTAAACCATCACATCTGGCCTGTTGAGGGTCAATTCGTCGATTATGACTTTGTTTACGATGGTACCAGCCTGGCCGTGGCTGAGATGATTCGTGGCGGTACTACCTGCGCCGCTGACACCTATTTTTTTCCGGATGCTGTAGCTAACGCCTTTACCCATAACCACTTCCGTGGCCAGGTTTGTATGCCGATCATTCAATTTGCCAATGCCTGGGCGAACTCAGAAGATGAGCACATCCATAAGGGTCTGCAATTTCGTGACGATCTGGTCAAAAACAACCCGCTCATAACCACGGCATTTGCGCCCCATTCACCCTACACGGTGACGGATCACGGGTTTCAGCGTACCTTATTGTATGCAGAAGAACTGCAGCTACCGATTCACCTGCATTTGCATGAGACCCTTGCCGAGGTCACTGAGGGTATTCGCCAGCATGGTCTGCGACCTATTGCTCGAATGCACCAATTGGGCCTGTTGTCGCCATTATTGCAGACCGTCCATATGACTCAGCTCGACGCCAGCGAAATCGCCTTACTGGCCAGCAATAATGTTCATGTCGCCCACTGTCCTGAGTCAAATTTGAAACTTGCGAGCGGCTTTTGTCCTGTTGCTGATTTGATGAAGGCTGGTATCAATGTTGCGATTGGCACCGATGGCGCTGCCAGCAACAATAACCTGGATATGCTTGAAGAGATGCGAACGGCGGCCATCCTCGCCAAGTCTGTTAGTCAAGATGCAACGGTTGTCAGCGCCCATGAGGCCCTCGCAATGGCGACCATCAATGGTGCCACGATGCTCGGCCTCGAGGACCGAATCGGCAGCCTTGAAGCGGGTAAGCTTGCCGACTTTATTGCCGTCGATCTCTCACCATTGAGTTTCCAACCGGTACATAATCCGGTATCACAACTGGTCTATGCCGCTACAGGCCACCAGGTGAACCATGTCTGGATTAATGGCCTGCAGTTATTGAAAGATGGCGAGTTCACTCGACTTGACAGCCAGCGAATAGGCGCAAACACACGCCAATGGCAATCTAAAATCAGCGCATTCAGTAGGGCAACATGAACGAGAGCACCAACAGCAATCAAAACTGGGATCCGGCCGAAGTCGCTAAATTCGACCAGCTGGCACGCACCTGGTGGGACGAGGATGGCGACTTCAAACCCCTGCATGCCATTAACCCACTACGCCTTGGTTATATTCAGGCCAATGTTGAACTGCAGGGCAAACAGCTGCTGGACGTAGGCTGTGGAGGCGGCATCCTCAGCGAATCACTGGCTCGGGCTGGCGCTTTGGTGACAGGAATAGACCTGGCAGAAAAACCGCTGCAGGTGGCGCGCCTGCACAGATTGGAAGCGAACCTTGAAATCAACTATCAGTTAATCTCGATCGAAGCCTTGGCCGAAAATCAGCCACAAAGCTTTGACGTGATCACATGCATGGAAATGCTCGAGCACGTGCCCGACCCTGCTTCAGTGATCAATGCCTGCAGACGCCTTCTAAAACCTGATGGCCAATTGTTCTTGTCGACCATTAACCGTAATCCGAAGGCTTATGCGTTCGCCGTGATTGGTGCCGAGTATCTGCTCAAGCTGCTACCTCGTGGCACTCACGATTACGATAAATTTATCAAGCCTTCAGAGCTGACCCGGTGGCTAAGGGATGAGAACTTCTCCCTCCAAAGCCTCAAGGGCCTGAGTTTCTCGCCTTTTTCCCAGGTCTATTCCCTCACGTCTGACACCAGCGTTAACTATCTGGCGCACGCCAGCCTGGCGTCTGAGGCTTGAACCAGCGGACAGAAGCCAGGGGCTCCAAACGAATCTGAACACTTTATTATTGAGGAAGTTGCCGTTCAATGGATTATCAAGCCCCACAGGATTTGCTCGCAAACAAGGTCATACTTGTCACAGGTGCCGGAGACGGCATAGGTCGAGTCGCAGCAAAGACTTTTGCCCAGCATGGCGCGACCCTGGTGCTGCTCGGCAAAACTACCGCGAAGCTTGAGCAGGTCTATGACGACATTCTGGCCCTGGGAGCACCCGAGCCCGGGATAGTACCTATGGATCTGGCCAAAGCCACTAGCGAGGACATCGGGCAATTGGCTGCTATTCTGCAGAACACCTACGGCCGACTGGATGGTTTACTGCACAATGCCGCCCAGCTGGGCGCTCGTATCCCCGTCGAGCATTATGATATCAATCAGTGGATGACTGTCATGCAGGTCAACTTCCATGCAGCCTTCATGCTCAGCCGCTTGCTATTGCCTCTGCTCAGACAATCGCCGGCTGCGTCATTGCTGTTCACCAGCTCCAGCGTTGGCTCAGCGCCAAAGGCTTATTGGGGGCCATATGCGGTATCAAAGTATGCGCTGGAAGGCCTGGCTAAGCTCCTCGCCGAGGAATTGGACAATACTTCTCAAATTCGAGTCAACATCGTCAATCCCGGCGCGACGCGGACCCGTATGCGGGCTGCGGCCTACCCCAACGAAAACCCCGCCTTACTCAAATCTGCTGAAAGCCTGATGCCACTCTACTTGTACTTGATGGGGGACGACAGTCAGGCGGTCAACGGCGAAACCTTGACCGCCAACTGACGCCGCGCGCCGACTGGCTGTACTTTTACCTACTCCTTCGACCTGCTCTATTGCGAGAAAGGGACCCTTCAGGGCCGGTGGCGAAAGGCAGGCTTCAGCGACTTTTTCGGCTTCGATGTCCCATACCTGCCATATGGTAAAGCTCTTTAACCTCTTTCAGCGGCAGCTCCATATAACGACCTGCCGTGATCGCCGATGGAATGAAGAAGCTGCCAAATCGTACGCGTTTTAGCCGACTGACCGTGATACCCTGGGATTCCCACAGGCGCCTGACCTCACGGTTTCGACCCTCCATTAATACAACGTAATACCATTGGTTGGCACCTTCCTGCTCTTCTCGACCCCGCTTTATATCGCTGAACTTAGCCAGACCGTCTTCAAGCATGACGCCATCACGCATATTTTGCAGCACTTCGTCTGTGACATTGCCCAGTACTCGTACGGCATACTCTCGGTCAATCTTGCTGGAAGGATGCATCAACTGATTCGCGAGCTGCCCATCGGTTGTGAACAACAGTAAGCCACTTGTTGAAAAATCCAGACGTCCTACCGCGACCCAACGCTGCTTGGAAAGCTTCGGTAGCTGATCAAATACCGATTTACGACCTTCCGGATCCTTTCTGGAACAGATTTCGTTGGCTGGCTTGTTGTACAACAGGTATCGATGGCGCTGCGGCTTGCGCACCACTGGCTTACCGTTCAGCTCGATGCGGTCGTCCTCGTCGACACGATCTCCCAACTTGGCGACTCGCCCGTTGACACTCACCTGCCCTTCTGCGATCCAGGTTTCTATACCTCGACGGCTACCCAGTCCAATGCTGGCGAGTACTTTCTGCAATTTTTCGGTGGGCAAACTTTCAATCATTGTGGTCGTCCGTCAGCGTTTTCCTGGGCTCGACCGACCTCAGGTTTATCGAGCTCGTCTAATTCGTCAATATCTCCTGTATCAGGTACTTCCTGGCGAAACATATTTTTAATGTTTTCCTGAATCTCGTTCACCCTATCGGTCACTTCATCAAGGCTTGCATCCTCAGCATCAGCCTCCGCGGCATCTTGCTCAGGCGTTAATTCAATCGATCGAGCCTCAACAATTTCGTCTTCAAGATCCAGCTCTTCGTTAATTTTGTCCAGATCTTTGATTTGGGAAAGGGTCGGTAGCTCATTTAGAGTTTTTAGATCGAAGTAGTCGAGAAAGTTTCGAGTCGTCGCATAGATCGCCGGACGACCAGGCACATCTCGATGCCCAACCACTCGAATCCACTCCCGCTCAAGCAAGGAGCGCATAATATTCGTACTCACCGTAACCCCGCGAATCTCTTCGATATCACCGCGAGTAATGGGTTGCTTATAGGCAATCAGCGCCAGTGTTTCCAGCAGCGCGCGGGTATAGCGCGCTGGTCGCTCTTCCCATAGACGACTGACCCATTGACCATAGTCGCTTCTGACCTGAAACCGATAGCCACTGGCAACCTGTTTTAGCTCAAATCCACGACCCTCGCAGTCGGCAGCAATTTCCGTTAAAACTTGCAGAATATCTGCTCTATCCGGCGGGTCTGTCTCAAAGAGATTGATCATCAGGTCGATCGCCAGCGGCTGATCCGCGGCCATGATCGCACCTTCTATGATTTGCTTTAAATGGGCTATTTCACTCATACAAATAATGCACTAGTTAGATATTTAGTAGGCAATCCATCGGCTGTCGCCATTCCGATCGCATGATTTTCAGTACTACGCAAATGTATCAACGCTGACCTAATCGGTTTCACTAACCTTGTCGTCGTCACCAGTATCTTCAATGGTGTCGTCAATAGTGTCGTCAGCAGTGTCGTCATCCTTCTCATCAGCATCATCAGCATCATCAAAGCGCCCAACATAGCGATCCGTGTATGCCGGTGCTTCCAGATCACTGTCATCGATTTCGATGGCTTGCTCACTGGGCATGCGCGCCTTGACGTGAATCGGTGCAAACGCTTCGGTCTGAACAATTTCTAACAGAGATTCTTTGATCAACTCCATAATTGCCAAGAATGTCACCACGACCCCGGATCGACCCTCTTTGACATCAAAAAACTCAGAAAACTCGACAAACTGTTCGCCAGCCTGATGGACTCGATCGAGAATCGCGCTCATGCGTTCTCGAGTCGACAGAGTTTCAGTCGCAATTCGGTGACTGGTATAGTTCTCAGCCCGTTTCAACACCCTAGCCAGCGCGAGCAGCATCTCGCGCAGATCGACTTCGGGCAGGGGCTTGACCTTTTCCACGACAGGCACATCCGCAGACGCGACCCAGTAGTCACGATTCATGCGTTTCAAATCATCGAGATCCATGGCCGCTTGCTTGAAGCGCTCATATTCTTGCAGTCGACGAATCAGTTCGGCGCGTGGATCGTCTTCTTCTCCCTCTGCGTCAGCTTGCCGAGGCAACAGCATGCGCGACTTGATTTCTGCCAGCACGGCGGCCATTACCAGATATTCGGCCGCCAGTTCAAACTGCATACCAGTCATCAGCCCAATGTAATCCATGTACTGCCGAGTAATTTCAGCAACCTTGATGTCCAGAATGTCAAGGTTTTGGCGCTTGATCAGATACAGCAACAGGTCCAGCGGCCCTTCAAAGGCCTCTAGAAAGACCTCGAGGGCGTCTGGTGGAATGTACAGGTCGACCGGCATATTAGTCATGGGTTTGCCGTCGACAATCGCAAAAGGCATTTCCACCTGACGGGCGGCCGTCGGCACATCCTCGAGAAGGTTCTCTAGCTGCGGATCTCTCGAGATAATCTCAGTCATCGGCCATCCTTACCCTGTCGCCTAACGATAATCGAGCCCCATCGCCTCGCGCACATCTTCCAGCGTCGCTTTAGCAATCATTCGCGCCTTCTCACAGCCCTCAGCAACGATGGATCTAACCAGGTCAGGATTCTCTTCATACTGCCTGGCGCGATCGCGCATCGGCTTTTGTTCCTCAAGCACTGCGTCGATCAGCGGTCGCTTGCAATCAATGCAGCCGATCCCCGCTGAAGTGCAACCTTGTCGAACCCAGCTTTGCGCGGCTTCATCAGAATACACTTCATGCAACTTGAACACAGGACACTTATCGGGATCGCCAGGATCTGTTCGCCGAACCCGCGCGGGATCGGTGGTCATGGTCTTGATCTTCTGCTCAACCACCTTCGGATCCTCGCGCAATGCGATGGTGTTATTGTAGGACTTGGACATTTTCTGACCGTCAAGGCCGGGCATGACAGACGCCTCTGTCAGTAGCACTTGGGGCTCAGGCAGAATGACTTTGCCGCCGCCTTCCAGATAGCCGTAGAGTCGATCGCGATCTCCCAAAGAGATGTTGCTTTGTTCTTGAAGTAACGCCTGCGCTTTTTCTAGTGACTCGGCATTACCCTTTTCGAGGAACTCCTTACGCAATTCACGGTACTGAGCCCCCCCTTTTCGACCTAGCTTCTCGATGGCTGCTTCCGCCATTTCAATAAACCCAAAGCGTTTTCCGTAAATATGATTGAACCGCCGTGCAATCTCTCGTGTCATCTCGACATGAGGAACCTGATCGGCTCCCACAGGCACATGACCCGCTTTATAAATCAGGATGTCAGCACTTTGTAGCAACGGATATCCTAAAAAGCCGTAGGTGGCGAGATCTCGTTCATTCAGCTTTGCCTGCTGGTCCTTATAGGACGGCACCCGCTCCAGCCAACTCAATGGAGTGATCATCGACAGCAACAGATGCAATTCGGCGTGCTCTGGCACTTTAGACTGAATAAACAGGGACGCCGAACCAGGATTAACGCCCGCAGCCAGCCAATCTATGACTGTGGTCCAGACATGCTCTTCAATAACCTGGGGGTCCTCGTAATGCGTCGTCAACGCATGCCAGTCGGCAACAAAAAACATGCATTCAAATTCGTGCTGCAGGCGCACCCAATTTTTCAGAACGCCATGGTAATGACCCAGGTGCAGTCGGCCAGTTGGGCGCATGCCGGATAGCACGCGCTTTTGCGATTCATGCAAAATCAAAATTTCACCTGGTGGTTAGTGACACTAAAAGACTCGTCGACGGCGCGCATATCAATGCTGGTGCTCTGTAGGCCTGTGTTTATAAAAAGTTTTATAAAAGTTTTATAAAAAATCAGAAATAGTTCTAGAAATTTTTTAGGGATCGTTTAATGAATCGCCTCACCGAAGTCTCCCTTCCACAAACGTGATTTGGGACATCCTTAAAGAATAAGGCCAATCCTGATTCAGCCTCGAATTATATATGATTCAGATAGCCGCTGTCTTGCACCCTGGTTCGACGCTGAGCCGTGCCGTTAAGCCAAACACAAAAGGGCGTCAGCCACCGAACAGTCCGAGATCACCCCGACCTGCGCGCAGAATCACCGGATGATCCCCTTCCAGGTCAATCACACTGGTACTCTCCAGACCGCAAAAACCCCCATCTATAATCAGATCGACCTGTTTCTCCAACAGATCACGCATTTCCAGCGGATCCGTCATGGGGTCTTCATCACCGGGCAGAATGAGGCTCGAGCTCATGATGGGCTCACCTAACTCCCTGAGTAACGCGCTGCAAATAGCATTGTCGGGTACTCGCAGGCCAATGGTCTTGCGTTTGGGGTTGACCAGCCGACGGGGAACTTCTTTAGTGGCTTGCAAGACAAAGGTATAGGGGCCAGGGGTTGCGGCCTTCAGCAGTCGATAGGCACTGTTGCTGACCTTGGCATAAATACCCAGGTCAGAGAGGTCGCGACAGACCAGACTGAAGTTGTGATCATCGTCTAAACGACGAATCTGTCGAATTCTCTGCAACGCCTGCTTGTCACCGATATGACAGCCCAAGGCATAAGCAGAGTCTGTCGGATAGATAATAACACCGCCCTGACGGAGAATGTCGACGGCTTGATGGATCAAGCGCACCTGAGGGTTATCTGGGTGAATTTGGAAATATTGACTCATAGTGATCACCCTTGCCCTTGGCGACTGCTGTAGCTTGCATATTAATGCTTTTGCGATGATTTACGACGATTTAATATCAGTGACGAAATGCTCTATGATGAGCCTTGACAAAATCACCGGTCAACAGCCGAACAGGACCTATGAAACAATTCATTGAATTTGTACCCGTCGCATTATTCGCTGCGGTGTTTTTCTTTAGCCGGGATATTTATCTGAGCACTCTGGTCCTGATGGTCGCCATTGCAGCCCAGGCTGGCCTCGAATACCTGATGACCCGGCAGATTGAGAAAAAAACTCAGATCATATTCTGGATTAGCATGCTGTTCGGTGGCGCGACCCTGCTGTTACGTAACGAATTGTTTATCCAATGGAAGCCGACCATCATAAACTGGTTGTTTGCCGCGGGCCTGCTGGCAAGCCAGTTTTTGGGTAAAGATAACCTGCTGAAGAAGATGCTCGGTACCCAGCTGCGGTTACCCGATTCGGTCTGGCTGCGCCTGAATTTGGGCTGGAGTCTTGGCTTTTTTATTGCCGGAGCACTCAATCTGGTCGTAGCATTTAACTTCAGCCTGGCTTTTTGGGTCAGCTACAAGCTGATCGGGGGCTTTGCTATCACCCTGAGTTATATTGTGCTGACCCTGATTTATCTGTCCAGTGGCGGTTATCTGCAGGATCCCCAAACCAACCCGATCGAGAAGCCTCGCGCTGATTCTTAAACAACCTAACATGCCTGAGCCTTGATACAGAGGGCCCGATAGAGAACTACTGATACCAAAGCACTTATACCGAAGCACTTGTACCAAAGCACTTATACCAAAGCACTTATACCAAAGCACCTATATAGAAGCACTGCTCAATGATCGCTCAAAGGCGCAAAAGTCCAAGACACAGAAGCACTGGCAGCTTAGATTATTAAAGGAAATTTTATGTTATACGCCATCATCAGCACCGATATCGACGACAGTCTGGCGCTGCGCCAACAGGCGAGACCGGCGCATCTGCTGAGACTCAACCAATTGGTGTCTGAGGGAAGATTGTTGCTTGCAGGCCCGCACCCCAAGGTCGATAACGAGGACCCAGGCGCGGCGGGCTTTTCCGGTAGCCTGGTGGTCGCCGAGTTTGCCTCCTTGCCAGCGGCTCAAGCCTGGGCAGACGCTGATCCTTATGTGGCTGCCGGTGTCTATGCCAACGTCAGCGTAAAACCTTTCAAGCAGGTTCTTCCCTGAAACTCTCGACGCTCACCATTGCGCTGATAGTAGCAGTCTTCACCTCCTCCGCGGTACGGGCGGAGACTGTCTATGTCCACGACAAACTCTACGTGCCGTTGCGGAGTGGTAAAACAAACGAGTACAAAATCCTGCACAAAGGCATTCGCAGCGGCACAGCCATGGAGCGGCTCGAAGAGGACCCGCAAACCGGTTACAGCCGAGTTCGAATGGGTGACGGCCTTGAGGGCTGGATTCAAACCCAGTATCTGGTGACTTCACCTATTGCTGCAGATTTGCTCGATCAGATGACATTGCGCGTGAACCAATTAACGGCAGAACACACCGCGAATTTGACGAAAATTGCCGACCTAACGGCGCAGCAAACCGCCCTCACCAAAAACAATCAGGCCCTTGAAAAGTCTAATCAAGCGCTGGCATTAGAACTTCAGCATATCAAGGAACTCGCCGCGGACGTGCTTGATATCCAACGCCAAAATCAAGCCCTGACGGCTGAGCGCGAGACCTTGCTAGTGCTGGTTGACGAATTGCAGCAAACCCACGCGGCCCTTGAGGACCGCAGTGACCAGGATTGGTTTTTACGGGGTGCCGGTACGGTGCTACTGAGCCTGTTATTGGGATTTTTCTTCGCGCGCCGAATCTATCAGCGCCGCGTCAGCAGCGGGTGGGTATGAACCATGACAAAACTATCGGTAAATTTGAATAAGATTGCATTACTACGCAACTCTCGCACCACGACGATACCCAGCGTCATTGCTGCCGCAGAGACCTGTATAGCAGCAGGCGCGCAAGGCATCACTGTCCATCCACGTCCGGACTTGCGTCATATTCGGCCATCAGATGTCCATGATCTTGCCCGTTTGCTCAGCCAGCCACAGTACGCTGACATTGAATTTAATATTGAAGGCAACCCCTTTGCCGGGCGCGAATCCAATGGATTTCCCGGATTTATGGCTTTGGTGCGAGATACCCTGCCTGAGCAATGCACCCTCGTACCGGACGATCCCTTTCAGCTCACCTCTGATCATGGTTGGGATCTTAGCGGTGATACTTCCGCGCTCAAGACAATTATCGATGAACTCAGGGCCCTAGGCATTCGCGTCAGCCTTTTTATGGACCCAGTGGCTGCTCAGCTCGAGCGGGCAGCGGCCTTAGGTACCGATCGAATAGAGTTCTACACAGGCCCCTATGCTGACCAATATGGCGATCATGAGGCAGTCCTCACCAGCTTCATTGAAGCTGGCAAAGTTGCGCAGCAACTGGGCCTTGGTATCAATGCCGGCCATGACCTCAACCAGCAAAACTTGGGTGAGTTCTGCCGTCGAGTCGGATCCGTGGCGGAGGTGTCTATCGGTCACGCCTTGATCACTGACGCGCTGTGGGCCGGATTGAAGCCCACTGTTGAAGAATACAAGGCTATTCTGGAAAAATCTGGCTAGTTCACATACTATTCGCCGCACTTCATTAGGGTCATGTGCTCGTGGCTGCAGGTTTTTCAGCCGCTACCCTTTTTCTTTCTCACATTTCACTGAAACCGATTATTATGAATCCACTCGTCAAACATTTTGTCCTGAGCCTGATTATTGGCTCCTCCGCCTACTTTGTCAGCCAATTACTGAAAGGCTCACTCGCCATCCCCACCGGCATCGAACTGGCAGTCTTGTCGACCTTTATCGTTGCCGTCTTTCTCGGCTGCCGCTTTTCAGCGGGTGCTTTCAAAAAACCAACAGGTCGATCCGGCTCACAAACCAAGCGCAAAGCCGCGGCAAAAACCGCCACTCGACCTGCTCGAGTTAACAGCGCCAAGGAAACCGGGATCGTGAAGTGGTTTAACGTCAAAAAGGGTTTTGGCTTTATTACGCGAGATGCCGGCGATGACATTTTTGTTCACTACCGGAATATTGAAGGCAACGGCCGACGCGCTATCGCTGAAGGCGATCGCGTCCAGTTCGTTGTCATAGAGGGCGACAAAGGCCTTCAGGCAGACCAGGTCGAGACGATCTAGAGCACAGAGCCATGCACCAGATATTTTTTATCGGTCACCCCGATGATGTTGCGGAACTCGAGATAGATGAGAACCCCGCCAGCAGCTTTGTCTGCATGTCGAGCCAACAATTCCACCGTGACGCCAGAACGCAACTCTATGCGTTGGTGACTGGCGGTTTCGTTGCTGAGGCCTTTGACCTGGAAATACTGGATCGGGAACTGAGTGAAGAGGGACCTTACCTCTATCGTCTTGAGTCTAACTTGATGAGGCAGCTGGCAGAACTGGAAGAAGACCAGGTCGAAGAGTTTGCCAACCTCTGGACTGAATGCCAGGACATTGAGGCATTGGGTTTAGAAGTCGACGATCTGCTGGACTTCATCTTTTTACTGGTGCACTTTTGTCAGACCGCCCGCAACGACGATCTTGGCGTGTACATCTATTCAGACAACTGATATTCAAGCAACTCCTCATAAGAGAACCTATACTAGGAGAGCGCATTTTAAGTGAGCTCATCTGTAGAAAACTGGGACGACTCGCAACTTCAGGCGAAGGGTTAGCGATTGATGCAGAAGAAACGCTTGGTCTATTCAACCGATATGGGTCGTCACTGTCCTGAGTGCGGCGCCGCCATCAATCTCTGTGTCTGTGGCAAGCCCGAATTGACGCTCAACACAGATGGTATTGTTCGACTTCAACGTCAGGTCAAGGGTCGAGCCGGTAAACCGGTGATCGCGATCAGTGGATTACCACTGAAGGCAGAGGATCTGAAAACGCTCGCCAAACAACTCAAGAACAAGTGCGGAGTCGGAGGCTCGATTGAAGCTGGCGTTATTCTCATACAGGGCGACAAGCGCACTGAGATCAAGACTGAGCTTGAAGCTCTTGGTTACTCGGTAAAACTCAGTGGAGGTTGACCATGACTGCACCAATGCTAAGCACACTGATTGATGTGACAACCCTGGTTGAGCTTCAGGGCCATGAACATCTGCGCCTCTTCGACTGTCGCTCATCACTCCTTGACCCCTCAGCTGGACTCGCGCAATACACCGTTGGCCACATTGACGGAGCCCAGTATGTTGACCTTAATCGAGACCTGAGTGCAGAGATCATTCCTGGTCGGACTGGTCGGCATCCATTGCCAGCACCAATCACCTTTGCGACGACCCTTGGTCGCTGGGGTGTAGATCAGGACGCCTTGGTTGTTGCCTATGACAACGATACCGGCGCCTATGCTGCCCGTCTTTGGTGGATGCTGCGCTGGCTTGGACATACGAATGTCGCAGTTTTAGATGGAGGCTATCAGGCCTGGCTGACCGCAGGTCAAGTACCTTCGAACCGTATTGGCAGCTTTCCTGAGACAACTTTTACTATCCGACCTGCCAGCACCCGCCAAGTGTCTGCGGCTGAGCTGTTAGCGCCTCAGGGTAGGCTGCTGGATGCTCGAGACAGGCCGCGTTTTGAAGGCAAGACGGAACCCATTGACCCGGTCGCCGGGCATATTCCTGGTGCCATCTGCGCACCCTTTGGCGCCAACATTGATCCCGCAACGGGCAGGTTCCATAGCCAGGCACAATTGCAGCAACGCTTTGCAACACTTGGCGTCGAGCCGAACGCTGAAGTCATTTGTTATTGTGGGTCAGGTGTCACAGCAGCACACAACATTCTGGCCCTGGTCCACGCAGGCTACCCTGAACCTGCGCTCTACCCTGGCTCCTGGAGTGAATGGATTACCGATCCAGCGCACCCAGTCGCGACGCTATGAGTCATGCTCTGGGCCATTCCGGCTATTTACTTGCACACGCTCGAATCAACTGGCACGACGATTCAAGCCCCTGGTCTGAGGCCTTCGCCGATATCTATTGGCACCGGAATGGCGGCCTTGCTGAGAAGCAGCACGTCTTCATTGAGGCGAACCAGCTGAAGCAACGCTGGCTTAACCTGGAACAGCCCCATTTTACAATTCTTGAAACCGGCTTTGGTTTCGGTCTGAACTTTTTGCTCGCTGCTCGACTCTGGCGCAAGCTGGCGCCACCTGGAAAGCTGCTGCATTATCAGGCAATCGAATATGCGCCTGTTACGCCTTCAGATTTGGCGCGGCTGTACGCTCGCCTCTGCCCAGCCACAGATTCTGATCCAGAAGCACAGCAATTGCATGAGCTTGCCCAACTTCTGCTGACCAAATACCCGCTCCCGGCACAGGGCATGCACCCCTTATGGATTACCGAGAATATCTGTCTGAACCTGATCTATGAGGATATTAGTGCTGTAACGCCTTCTCTTCGCGAACCGGTGGATGCGTTTTTCCTGGACGGTTTCAGTCCCGCACAAAATGAAGCCATGTGGGATCCTAACCTGTTCACTCGATTTGCCCAGTTGAGCCATGAAAAAACGACAGTATCGACCTATTCGGTGGCGGGTAAGGTCAAACGAGGATTGACCGCGGCTGGCTTTGAAATCAAAAAAATACCCGGCTTTGCTGGTAAAGCAGAAATGCTGACGGCCTCTATTCCAAAGGCAGCGCCGCGTCCTGCCCATGCCAGAGTCTCTCGAGTCGTCATCATAGGTGCTGGCCTGGCGGGACTGAACTGCGCCGCTGCGCTGCGCCGTCGCGGCATTGAAGTCGAGATCCTCGAGGCTCGAGATGAACCACTGCTGAGTGCATCCTGCATTCCGCAATTGGCAGTTTATCCGCAATTGGCCGCCTTACCCGACAATCGTGCAAGATTCTCGCTAGCGGCATTTCAATATCTGGAGCAACAGGGTCACTATCATGCCTGCGGATTTCACCTGACGTCCAACACTCAGGCGTTGCAAGCCCGAGTGGAAAAAATCGCCCAACACTTTCCAGACAGCTTCGCACAATTGACTCAGTCTTCCCTCGACCCTAAGCTGACGAGCTTGTACTTTCCAACGGCCGGTTGGCTCTCTGCTCGCGAGGCCTTCAGCGCTATCCTCGACGATATTTCAATCAGCACCAGGACTCGAGTTGAGAAGCTAGAACGCTGCAGGGATAGCTGGCTTCTGTTTGATGCCGAAGGAGAGACTATCACTTCCGCAGACACGGTGATCATTGCAACCGGCGCAAGCCCCTTGGCTCAGACTCAACCGCTGAATCTAAGCTCAAATCGCGGCCAGGCGATCCAGATAAAAAACTGCGAGGGTAGCACCCTTGAACAGGTCTTCAGCGGTCCCGTTTCCATCTTTCCAGCGGCGGCAAATGGCCTGCAGACAGTCAGTGGCACTCACCAGCGCGACTCTGTCTCGCAGGAGATTACCGACGCTGACACACAGGAATTGGAGGCACGACTCGCGTCCTTTCTACCCGGCAAGACTCAGGTAGTGACGGCCCACGCCGGGGTACGAGCGGCGAGTCGGGATCGACTGCCTGTGATCGGCGCTATTCCAGACTGGCAAGCCCTCTCTCACTGGTGCCAGAGCCGAACTCGAAACCAGTCTGCCTTCGCGGCGTATCAGCCAGGTCTGTACCTGTGTGCTGCGTTGGGTTCTCACGGCGCCACCCACGCGCCCCTTTGCGGCGAACATCTGGCCCGCTTAATCAACCGAGAGCCCGGCGCCATTGATCCTCAGTGGCAAGGATTTCTCAGCGCCGAACGATTTATGATTCGAGACTTCAGGATGCACTCCCCCACAACAGCGAACAGGTGACTATCCAGGCTCAATAGGCGCTTGCTAGGGCGCAAAAGCCTGACTGAGTCGCTTAAAACACCCTGACATTAATGACACCGTCGATGCCTTCAATGGCACGGACCAACTCGTCTACTGGCTCACTCTCTATGTCGATCAGATTGTAGGCCACATCCTCTCGGCTCTTGTTGAGCATATCGATAACGTTGATGTTTCGATCGGCCAGAATGGATAAGACGCTGCCCAGAATACGGGGAACATTCCGGTTTGCGAGCGCAATCCGGTAACCCTTAGTGCGCTCCAGGGTCACGTTGGGGAAATTGACTGAATTGCGAATATTGCCATTTTCGAGGAAGTCGATCACTTGATCGGCGACCATTACCGCACAATTTTCCTCTGCCTCCTCGGTGCTAGCACCCAGATGCGGCGTCGCAGAAACACCCTTTTGACCGATCAGACTCGGCGTCGGAAAATCAGAAATGTACTGAGCTATGTGACCGGCCTTCAAAGCCGCCAACAGATCCTGATTGTTCACCAGCTCTTCGCGGGCGAAGTTCAACAGAATGGCGCCGGGCCTGAATGACATCAGCGTTTCGGCATTGATAATACCAACGGTTGAGTCCAACGCCGGAACATGCAGGGTTACCAGGTCCGACCGCGCAAACAAGGCCTGCATATTGTCGACTTTCTGCACCTGACTTGAAAGACGCCACGCAGCGTCAACTGACAGGGCCGGATCATAGCCAAGCACGGTCATACCCAGCTGCAGCGCCATATCCGCAACCATAGAACCAATAGCGCCGAGCCCAAGAATTCCCAGGGTCTTACCCTTGAGTTCGCCACCTTTGAACTGTTTTTTGGCCGCCTCAACCTGCTGGTTCATTGCCGCTTTATCGGTCGCGCCGTCAAGACTCTCCACATAAGCCATGCCCTCGACTATGCCCCGTTGGGAGAGCAACATGCCGGCCAGGACCAGCTCCTTGACGGCATTGGCGTTGGCACCTGGTGTATTGAAGACAACGATACCCTTGTCGGTGTATTCGGCCACGGGAATATTATTGACCCCTGCACCTGCACGACCAACGGCACGCAATGCCGGCGTTATGTCATTTGTCGTCAGCTTCTGGCTGCGGACCAAAATCGCATCTGGGTTCGGCAGGTCGCCACTCAGCTGGAAACGCTCACGAGAAAATCGATCCAGCCCTTTGGCTGAGATATTGTTGATTGTTTTAACCTTGTACATATTGCTACCTCTATTGACCGCGCACATATTACACGAAGCCGGCGCTGCGAGCGGAGCAAATTTTTACTCGATCAATGGACCATGAGTTAGGCTCACGGCGGCACACTCGCCGCTACTCAGGACCGTCAGATAAACCGGCGAAAGCCCACTTGCCACGAGGGATCTACTTGGCGCCTGAGGATTAATTCAGGCGAGGGGACCTCGTCTTGATCCCTTTCCCACCTCAGCGCGGCCCACCTCAGCGCGGACAATTTCGCTTTCTGCTCATTTCCACTTATGATATTGCCAATCTATTTTGAAGTTACCTTGACATGACAGCCTTCTCAATTCTTGACCTGGTACCGATTACTCAGGGCAGCTCTGCTGGCATAGCCCTGCGCAACAGCCTTGAACTGGCACAGCACGCCGAACGCCTTGGTGCGCGGCGTTTCTGGGTTGCTGAGCATCATAATATGCGGGGTATCGCGAGCGCCGCCACGGCTGTCGTTATAGGTCACATAGCAGGCGGCACTAGTCACATTCGCGTGGGCGCGGGCGGTATCATGCTGCCCAACCATGCGCCTCTGGTGATTGCCGAGCAATTCGGCACCCTCGCCAGCCTGTATCCCAACCGTATCGACCTGGGCCTGGGACGAGCACCGGGCACCGACCAGATAACGGCTCATGCGCTTAGAAGAACCTTGACCGGCGACATCGACGACTTTCCTCGAGACGTGGTTGAACTCCAACACTATCTGGGTCCCATTCAACCCGGTCAGCGGGTCACAGCAGTACCTGGCTTTGGTACCCAGGTACCTATTTGGATACTGGGCTCGAGCTTATTTGGCGCGCAGCTTGCAGCCATGCTGGGTCTACCTTTCGCTTTTGCATCGCACTTTGCACCCGATTATATGCTGCCGGCTATCGAACTCTATCGCGCCCACTTCAAGCCATCAGCCCAACTACAGAAGCCGCACGTCATGCTGGGCTTTAATGTCTGTACGGCAACAACTGACGCTGAGGCCATCTATCTAAGGTCTTCTGCCGTCCAGTCCTTTCTGAATCTGCGGCGCGGCACGCCGGGTCAATTACCGCCACCGATAGAGAATTTCGATTCAACCTTGACGGTGCAGGAAAGGTCCATGCTGGATCAGGTGGCGAGCTGCTCGGCGGTCGGCTCACCGCAAACGGTGGGCACAGCTATTGAGCGATTTATCGGTTCAACGGGTGCGGACGAACTGATGCTGGTGTGCTCTATCTACGAGCAGAAAAAACGCATAGCGTCTGTTGAGATGACCTTTGATGCTATTGCAGCCATGAAAAATCCAGCCGCTACCGATAAATTGCCTCACCAACTCGCTGAATTACATCAGGGACACGCCTGATACCAATCCGTGGTAGTAGTAAACGGTGGCGTAGAGGGTCAGTCCAATGATGACAGCAGCCCAGTTCATATCACCAAATGCCAGGCGCGTCTTTCCGGCTAACAGTCCGGCGAACGGAACATTCGATGTTAGCGCATAAAATGCTTGCCAGTCCGGATCCTGACTGTCTCGACGTTTTAGATCCATGGCGATAGTGCCAAGGGAAGCGAGTAAAGCAAAAGTGCCAAAAAATACCAAAGACGCCTGATCGCTATTACCCAGCAGGTGCGCGATCGCCCACAATAAAATGCCCCATTGCACCGGGTGGCGAGTAATTTTCAGAATACCAGGCATTCGGTAACCGGTGATCTCATGAACCAGTTCCTCCATCTTCACACCCGTAGGATTCTTACTCATCAAGCCAGCAACCAGAAATACCAACGCCAGCGGCATGATCAGCTTTGCGATCAATTGATGGGCTGAGGTGATTCGCCAAAGGTCAGGGTTGTGATCAAGGTGGATATAGCTGTGAATCATGACACCGAGGGGCACGAAGGCGAGGATGGAATAGCCCATCAGGTAGATAGATTCGCCGACGACTGATACCAACCTAGGGCGTAAGCCCGTACTAGAGATACCCAAATGGGTGAGAAGAAACACCAGGCAAGACAGGCTTAACGTCAGCATCAGTAATTCCTCGTCATTTGACCTTGACCTAGTCTACCCAGATTTTCACCTTTGCAATAGCACGGCTCGTCAGGTGCAATCCAGGCTCGAACTCAGACTCGAACTCACACTCGAGCTCAGACT
>JAYODE010000004.1:44855-51481 GCA_038106185.1 Gammaproteobacteria bacterium
GTACAGCCATCAAACAGCAGACTCAGAGCTCATCGGCTTTGCCTCTGAAGTAAATTGCGCCAAACAACAATAAGGCGGAAAGCACAAGACTCAACAGAACCTCAAGACTCAGGAGTTGCTGATATAGCTCGCCGATACCGCCGGATAAGCGACTGAAAAACCCACCCGGAAAAGCATGCTGAGCAATAAATTCACGTACAAACTCTTCTTCGATGGCAATCGACTCAATCATGACCAGTACAAAGGGAATCCCGATCACCCAAGCGAGGGGTACCGAACGCGCCCATGACGAAACGAAAAGAATCCAGGTAAAAATCGGCAGACACCAGATCGCAACAAACAGGAAAAAAGCCGTCATCTGTATCCAGCGCGTCACAATCTGCGCGGGCGCTATAAATGTTGCCCAGATATCAATCGAGGATCCCAACGCTGCGATCAAAGTCGTCAGCAGGAGAATGAGCTGCAGTATCATCATGACAACCAGGTAGATTCCAGGCACCAACAACAGACCTGTTAACAGTTTCGAGATGACCGTCATGGCATCCGATACGGGCATGGATTTCCAGAACAGAATGCTTCGGTCCTTACGGTCGTCATATAGGCAGGTCAAAAAATACATGAACACCACGATCCAGAGAACAGATACCAAAGGCGACGCCATCAGAAGATAGGCGGTATTCAGGGCCGCCTCGCGCTGCTTCGGTTCGAGCGCGGCAAATTGGGTCACCTGATCCCCGAATAACGCATTGATGGGCATGTTGGAATACTCATTCGTCTCAGTTCGTTGCTGAGCCCCCCCTTCATTTATCTGAATAGAACCACTGACAAGAATGCCTTCACCGGCGATTTGCAGCGTGAAAACCGCTGCAATCAGAAAGAGTACAGACAACACCAGGATGATTATCGGCAGGTAGAAAAAGGTTTTGCGATGTTCCCAAAACTCACGTTTTAACAATATTGGCAATATCTTCATGATCGACCTCTCTCAAGACCCGTTTTCTTTTGTAATTTGGCAACAAACAGATCGGCAACCGAGGGAACCTTCAGCGTACCCAGTTTCGCCAGACTGGCTGGATTGACGCCTTCAAAAATCATGCTCTTTCGCCCCAATAGATCACGCACATGAATGGGTTGCTGCGCCTCAGCAGCAGCCACTTGATCGGATTCCACCAGGACCTCTGTAAAGGCGTTGCCCAACTCATCCATCGTACTGTCAAGGACTATGCTCCCCTGATCGATGAACAACAGATGGGATAACAGAGATTCTATTTCTTCAACCTGGTGTGTGCTGATGATAATGCTGGTCTCATGGTCAAAGTAATCGTTCAGTAACCGATCATAAAAAGCTTTTCGATAGAGTATATCCAGCCCCAGGGTCGGCTCATCAAGCACCAGAAGATCAACATCTATGGCCATGATCAACGCCAGATGCAGTTGGGTCACCATACCTTTTGATAACTGCTTCACTTTCTGGCGATGATTACGAATCTGCGTCTCAGCCAGCATTGCCTCAGCCTTGCTTCGATTGAAACGCGGGTGTACACCCTCGACGTAATCCAGCGCCTCACCCACCGACAACCATCTCGGCAGGATGCCAACATCAGCTACGAAACAGACATTTTCCATGATGTGGTGGCGACCCTTTCGCGGATCTTGCCCCATCACAGTCAATTGGCCCTCGAAACCTGTCAGACCCAGCAGGGCCTTGAGCGTTGTGGTTTTACCGGCACCGTTAGGCCCTATTAGACCCACGATGGAGCCCTTGCGTATCGTAAAGTTAATATCCTTCAGGGCTGCAAAACCACCGTAATGTTTCGACACGCCTTGTGCCTGCACAACGACACTCATGATTTCGCACTCCTATCTTTCAGCAATTCTGTTGCGGACAAACCCAGTCGCTCAATCTTGGCACTGATTCGAGGCCACTCCTCATTCAAGAACTTGTTTCGCTCGACAACCACAAGACGTTCAGCCGCACCTTCAGTCATGTACATGCCCAAACCGCGACGTTTTTCCACGAGACCGTCATCTACTAACAACTGATAGGCTTTAGAGACTGTGATGGGGTTGATCCTGTGGTCACTGGCAATCTGTCGAACCGAGGGTAAGGGATCACCGTCAAGGTAGAAGCCCTCCAGCATCAGTTCAATCATGCGATCGTGTAACTGTCGATAAATGGGGTCTGTCTCATTCCAGCTGATTTGCATCAGTGATCTGCCGTATAGTCATATGGTGTTGTGGTCTAGTATAACACTAAGCTAAAAATTATCCACACCCTGAAGAATTTTTCTGCAAAACCCGCAGCTTCAGTTATGGCTTCGTCTCAGACCAAGCCAGTCTTTTCTTCGGCCGCCTCATGAATAAGCGCAGAGATCATCGCAACACTGTCATGAATCTTAAAGTCGGCCAGGCGTGCTTCAATCGTCTCCCGCTGGGCATAAATTCTGTGAACACACTCGAGTAGTGCCGGCTCATTCAGTTGATCCTCGTACAAAACCTCACTCATGCCCGCTTGCTGGAACGATTTGGCATTGATTAATTGATCACCTCGACTCGCCGCTGCCGATAAAGGCACAAGAATATGCGGAGTACGGGTAATCAGTAACTCATAAATACTGTTCGCGCCGGCTCTGGAGAGGACCAGGTCGGCGGCGGCAAGTACGTCACCAAACCCCCCGTGAATATATTCACGCTGAATATACCCGGCTCGAGCTGTCAGACTTTCATCGAGATTGCCCGCGCCGACCACATGAATGAGATCAAACTGATCGAGCAAGGCATTCAGGCTTTGGCGAACGACTCGATTGATCACATTCGCGCCCAGGCTGCCACCAAAGACGAGCAACAGCGGCTTGATTCCGGCCAGTCCGTATTCTGCACGGGCTCGCGTCGAGTCGCCATTTAACAATTGTGTTCTCACCGGAGAACCTGTAACCAAGACCTTATTGGTGGGCAGGCGTGTCGCGGTTTGAGGAAAATTCACGCAGATCCATCGAGAAAACGGAAAGCACAACCTATTAGCCAGTCCCGGCGTCATGTCTGATTCATGACTAATCACCGGAATACGGCAGACCCAGGCCGCAACGACCAAAGGCACAGCAACAAATCCCCCTTTGGAAAACACAACATTCGGGCGAAGTCGTAAACACAGCAACAGGCTCTGCAGAAAACCCCAAACGATGAGGCCCGGGTCGATGAAATTCTGCCAGGAAAAATATCGCCGTAATTTGCCCGTTTTGATGCCATGGAACGGAACTGCCAGTGGCTCAATCAGTTGCCGCTCTATGCCGGCTTGAGACCCTACATAATGAATCGTCCACTGCTTCGCCTGGAGCGCTTCAATCAGAGCTATATTGGGCGTGACATGACCGGCGGTACCACCACCGGTAAATAGGATTCGTTTACTCACAGCCTGCCTCGCAAACGGTGACTCTCATAAACTCAGGACTTGTTTGGCAAATGGAATGGTGATTTTCTTCTGATAGCGCAAAGACTCCCGCTCCAGTTGCTCCAACATGGTCACAAGATTGCTCATATCGCGCGCGGCCCGACTCATCACATATTGACCCACATCATCACTCAGAGCGAAGCCTCGACCTCTGGCCCGCTGCTGCAGGACCGCGAGCTTTTGAGCATCGTTCAATGTGTCGGTCTCGACCGCGACGGCACCCAGTAGACGCGAGTGCAGGTCCGGTAACTTGACCGGCAACTGTCGCGGCGCTTGGCACGCCGCGACTATGACTCGCTTGCCGCCGTCTTTGAGACCATTGATCAAATGAAACAGCGCTTCCTCCCATTCCGCCTGACCTACAATCAAATCAATATCATCAAGGCAGACCAGTGGCATTGCATCGAGTTGCTCGAGAATCTGCGCCGATAATTTCTGCAGACCCGCAAGGTAAATGCCACCAGCCACATCCTGGCAACAGGCTTGCAGCAAATGGCTACGCCCCGTTTGTCGGGGCCCCCACACGTACACCAGCTGACCTGGATGATCAATGCGCAATTTGGCTTCACCAACGTAGTTGGCAAAAGTCGCATCTTCACGCAACGTGATGTCCAGTGCTAACTGTCGAGTTCCATTTCTCAAATCAGGCCTCGTCACGGGCTGCGTAATACTGGCTGGTTCTATATTGACCATAAAGGTGTCTAACAAACACCATGACAACTGCTGCTATGGGTAACGCCAGTAAGACGCCAACAAACCCGAATAATTGGCCACCAGCAAGCACCGCGAAGATGACTGCCACCGGATGTAACCCAATTCGGTCACCCACCAGCAGCGGAGTCAGCAGAGAACCCTCGAGCAACTGACCCACACCAAAAACCAACGCCACGTAAACTAAAGGCATGAACTCTTGGAACTGCAAAATGGCGGCGATACTTGCGGCAAGGATACCGACAATAAAACCCAGATACGGTACCAGACTCGCAAGACCAGCCAACAAACCGATGAGAAGCGCGAGATCAAGTCCGACTAGCGCCAAACCCAACGCATAGATACAACCCAGCAGCAACATAATGAGCAATTGACCCCGCAGAAATGCACTCAAGACCTCGTCACACTCCTTGGTCAGATTCACCGTGGTAGTGACAAACTGGCGCGGAATCATATTATGGATACGCTCAACCAGCAGATCCCAGTCTCGCAGCAGGTAGAAGGCAACGACAGGTATTAGCGCAATGTTCATCAACCAGCCGAGCATTGCGAAACCGGACGAGGTTACCTCAGTCAGCAGGCGCCCTGCCATACCCCCAGCCTGTTGCCAATGCTGCGCCAGTCGAGTTTTGAATTCGGCCAACTTAATATCAAAGGGATCGACCCCAAAATACTCCAGCAGCAAAGGACTGACGTGTTGTTGTAACAATGCTAAAAAATTTGGAATGGCGACAATCAAACGACCCACTTCTTTCGTCAACATAGGCACCAGAATAAGGATTGAACCGCCCAGGAGCACAAAGAAACCGGTGAAAACAAGTGCTACAGCACCGGTTCGACCCAACTTCCAGGTTTGAAGTCGATCCACCACCGGATCTCCCAGGTAGGCCAGCGCTAAGCCCACGAGAAACGGCGTCAATATGGGTTGAAGCAGATAGACCAACAGGAGTAGCACTGCCAGACTGAACAGCAAAAGTAATTTTTGTGTACTCGTCAACATCAATGTACGCATACCCTATGAAAAAACTGGAACAGATGAAAAGACTGGAAAAGAAGACGAGTGCGGTAACGGCGGGATTGCCTCACAACAACCAGCGATAATACAAGGTTCCGCCATCGCCGGACCCACTGCCGTCATTTTCGAGACTCATCTTTTCATCCAGCCGAATTATTTCGATCAACTGCTGACTCTGGCCTTCTGTTATCAAACGAAACAGGATTTGTGGTCCCTTCACTTCGACCACCGAACTGCTGAGTACCGGCGTCAGTGCTTCCAGATACTGGCTGACACTGGCATAGTCCTCCAGACTGTCAATCCCTTCCACACTGACCAGCATGCTGCCCCGTGAGGAGTCCAGCGCATAGCGCGTAGCGAGCTGGTCAACCAGATGATTCACCATATCGGCCATCAGTTCGTCTTCAGAAAAGCCACTGTTGTCATATTCCATCCAGGTCTGGTCCAGTCGGTAAGACCAAAACCCTACCCATCGACCCATCGGGTCTTTTTGGACACGACCAGACAATACCACATCGGGCTTATAACGGACCGATGCACGTTCTATCTCAGCCAGAAAAGCCCCCCAGACCTCCGCCGTCGACAGCTGACTGGTGTCCTCAAGATCCAACAACGGGTACATGATCGGCACTCCACGAAGCCTGGCATGGGTATTCAGCGCGGCAAGCAAGGGAGAAGGATCCTGCTCTGCCAGCAGGCGTCGATTGCTGCCATTGGATACCGCCACCCAGGCCAGGACGCTGGGCCGATTGCTGCCCCAGATCGAAAGCCCCGACTGGCGCAGCAAACGGGCGATCGCACTTGGCTCAAAGGTCAAACGCAATGTCCTCGCCGGCACTCGCGCCTCACCTATCTGAAGCATGCGATCTGTCGATTCATAACTGTACTGATAAAAATAGGACTGCGGCTGCGCCAGCGCAGCAAGGACCTGCGGGCTTTCGGCAACCGCCCGACTGCCAGAGACTCGAACCAGCACCTGCAGCAATCCAGCACGGGCACCGCTGTTAAGCTGCCCGTCATCCTGCGCATTGACCAGCACTTCGGCAACATACAGGTCATCGACAATAACTGCGCCTGCAGATGGCATCCAGAAACCCAAGAGTAGTATCAGGAACCTTTGACAGTAAGTTGTTGCAGACCAATATGAACTATGATTAATGAGTAGCATCCTTATAATATAACCGCGAGCCCTCTATGCACTGAGCTTGGGGGTGTTTATAACAAAAGCTTTTTCCAGCTGACTCGACATAACTAGAGACAGATGATGTTGTGCATATCGCATGGCCCATCTCACACTGTCTGCATAAGGGCCACAGGCTGCAGCCCTTTTTTATTTAGTGCTTGTTTAGTGCTTGTTTAGTGCTTGTTTAGTGCTTGTTTAGTTCTTGTTTAGAACGGTTCTAGCATTTGCAAGCTGCAAACAGAGGTCACAATGCGCTGATCTGGTTTTTT
>JAYODE010000004.1:51581-56067 GCA_038106185.1 Gammaproteobacteria bacterium
GTTCTAGCATTTGCAAGCTGCAAACAGAGGTCACAATGCGCTGATCTGGTTTTTTCCATCGAGTTCGCACCTTGCCAGCACCAAACATGTGGGAATTGTCATCGACTAAACAAGGATTTACAAGCAAGTTATGTTGCACCTCTTTCTCAATCGCGCCAGCACCAGGCACCTGGGCGCCTGCATATCTGCTCTGGCGATCTGCCTCTCGAGCTGGGCCCAGCCCACCGTCGGCGCTTCCTCGCCCACGGAAGACGCACGCCTCGGACCCGCGACTGAAACCGCAACTGACGCCAAGACTGCGATGCTATCGGCTCAGTTACAAATCGTGCCGACACCCTTTAAGGCCGTTTACAAGGCAGATTACAAGGGCCTTCCCGTTCGCGCCACCGGTATTCGAGAGTTGCAGAGAGATGCTGACGATCGATTCGTTCTGACGTCAACCGCAACCTCAATCTTTGCTTCTGTCAGCGAGGTGTCACATCTCACGCTGACACCCGAGAACAAACTCATGCCAACTGAATATCAGTATCATCGGCAGGGAATCGGTAAAAATCGAGATACAGTTTTGCGTTTTGACTGGCCGAGTCGCCAGGTTCTAAGCGTGGCACCGGGAGACCTCTGGACTTTGCAGATTCCGCCAGGAGCCCTCGACAAGCTGTCCTACCAACTCCAGATGCGCTACGAACTATTAACGGCCTACCGCCAGCAGCAACCTTGGCCGCATCTCTCCTACCAGGTTGCCGACGACGGCCAACTGAAAACTTACAGCTTTGAAGTGCTTGGCGAAGAAAATGTCACCACGCCCATTGGAAACTTCACGGCTCTGAAGATCTCTCGAATCAGAACCGAGAGCCCTAGAACCACGACTTTCTGGCTCGCTCCCGCCTATGACTTTCTATTGATACGATTTCTTCAGGAAGAAACCAAAGGTGGCGGCTTTGAGCTGACCCTCAAAGAAGCTTACTTTCAGGGACAAGTCATCAAGGGTACCCCAAGCCCGGCAACCCGGGACTCAAGTCCTGGGTAGCGTCACTCCGGTTTGGCCCTGGTATTTGCCACCCCGATCCTTGTAAGACATCTCGCAGACTTCATCAGATTCGAAAAACAACATCTGGGCGACGCCCTCATTGGCATAAATTTTGGCTGGCAGGGTGGTCGTATTCGAAAATTCCAAGGTCACATGACCTTCCCATTCCGGCTCAAGCGGAGTGACATTCACGATGATGCCACAGCGCGCATAGGTTGATTTGCCGAGACAAATTGTCAGGACACTGCGCGGAATCTTGAAATACTCGACTGTGCGCGCAAGGGCAAATGAATTGGGGGGAATGATGCAGACGTCGCTCTTGATATCGACAAAGCTTCTATCATCAAAGGCCTTGGGATCGACCGTCGCGGAATGGATATTGGTGAACACCTTAAAGTCATTGGAGCAGCGCACATCGTAGCCGTAACTTGAGGTGCCATAGGAAATCAGGCGTTGGCCGCCAGACTCCTTTACCTGACTCGCCTCGAAAGGTGAGATCATGTCATGTTCCCGCGCCATCTGGCGAATCCAACGATCTGATTTTATTGCCATTTTTCCCTCTACGCCAATAGGTGTATGTCGCGATCGGGCATCATACACGAATGAAATTCGCTGCCAACCGTTTAATCTTCGACAATCTGGATCAAGGGTCCAGTTGCCACCTGGGCATCCATCATTGTCAGAATCTCTCTTGCCATTCCGCGAAACTGCTGACTGGCTGTACCATCCGGATCGGCTACCAGCGGCGGTCGACCGCCGTCGGCCTGCTGTCGTATATCCATCGACAAAGGCAGCCTGGCCAAGACTCGAACCCCGTACTCAGTAGCGATAGCGTCACCACCACCCTCGCCAAAGATTGCCTCCTGGTGGCCGCACTCGCGACACACGTGAGTACTCATGTTCTCAACAATGCCAAACAGAGGCACAGCTACTTTACGAAACATCTCGATCCCCTTGCGTGCATCCAGCAAGGCGATGTCCTGCGGCGTTGTGACTATCACGGCGCCCGCCAGTGGCACATTTTGCGCCATGGTCAGTTGGATATCGCCGGTACCCGGCGGCATATCGACCACTAGCACATCGACCGCCTGCCAATCAGTCTGGGTCAACAGTTGTTGAAGCGCGCCGCTGGCCATAGGACCACGCCAAATAGCGGGCGTACGATCCGACGCCACAAAGCTCATGGACATGCACTGCAAGCCATGAGCCAGGATCGGCACCAGCCGATCCTGTTCAACTTTCGGCTTGGTGCCCGTCGGCACACCCATCATCAAACCTTGACTCGGCCCGTAGATGTCCGCATCCAACAAGCCTACCCGCTGACCTTCGGCGGCCAGCGCCAGGGCAAGATTGGCCGCTACAGTCGACTTGCCCACTCCGCCTTTTCCAGATGCAACTGCAACTACGCGCTTTACGCCCGGAACACTGATCTTACTTACCGTTGAACTATTAATAACCTGCTCCACTATCGTTAACTGCTCGGTGAAAGTGCAATTCTATCCATGATTGAACCCGATCAACAGACCAGACTTCATATCGCAACACCTATTGTTACACGAGCGATGCAAAAAACCTGAGCCTCGAGGGACGCCGCTTAGCGAGAATGTCGCTGAGTGAGGCGCTACCAAAATACCCCAATCGATCGACGCCGCTGCGGTTAAACGGGACCTGGATAAAGCCCAACTCGATTAATCCTGCTTGAAAGCATGAAATTAGCCCCACAGAAGCAGACTGAAAGGGTGAAATTCCGCGTCGTCCTCAGTATATTGAGCATCCTTTAGAATCACCTACTGTGCAGCATTCATGGAAAAACGTCACATCCTTGTTACCAGCGCGTTGCCAAACGCTAATGGCTCTATTCATCTAGGTCACCTACTGGAGCATATCCAAACTGACATCTGGGTCAGATTTCAACGCATGCGCGGCCATGAGTGCATCTATGTCTGCGCGGACGATACCCACGGCACGGCGATCATGCTCAAGGCGGAAGAACGAAATGTCAGCCCGGAAGCCTTGATCCGTGAAATAAAAGCCGAGCATGAGCAGGACTTTCGCAATTTTCTGGTGGACCATGACGACTACTACTCGACCCATTCAGACGAGAACAAAGCTTTCTCATCGCTAATCTACGAGCGTCTGAAGGCAGCCGGGCAAATTAACATTAAGACCGTAAATCAATTATATGACCCTGAACGGAAAATGTTTCTCGCCGATCGATTTATCGTAGGCAGCTGCCCTAAGTGTAAGGCAGACGGTCAATACGGTGATAATTGCGAAGTCTGTGGCGCAACCTATGACGCGATGGATCTGATCAACCCGCGGTCAAAAATATCTGGCGCCGAACCTGTCACCAAAGAATCGACCCATTTTTTCTTCGCCTTGTCGAACTTCACTGAATTTCTTCGCGACTGGACTCGCAGCGGCACACTCCAGGAGCAGGTTGCCAACAAGTTATCCGAGTGGTTAACCGCCGGCCTGCAGGACTGGGATATCAGTCGCGACGCGCCCTACTTTGGCTTTGAGATTCCAGGTGAACCTGGCAAATATTTCTATGTCTGGCTCGATGCGCCTATCGGCTACATGGCCGCATTTAAGCACTACTGCGACTCTCATCCGAACGTCGATTTTGATGCTTTCTGGCGCGCAGATTCCGACTATGAGGTCCATCACTTCATCGGTAAAGACATCGTCAATTTCCATGCCCTGTTCTGGCCGGCCTTGTTAAAGGTATCCGGGTTCCGCACGCCAACCCGCATTCATACTCACGGATTTATCACCGTCAATGGACAAAAGATGTCGAAGTCACGAGGCACTTTCATTAATGCCCAGGCCTACGCGGACAATCTGGCACCGGAATATATTCGCTATTACTTTGCCACCAAGTTAGGTAACAACGTCGACGATATGGACATCAACCTTGACGACTTCGTTCTTAAGGTAAACTCGGACCTGGTGGGCAAGCTGGTCAATATCGCCAGTCGCTGCGCCGGCTTCATTTACAAACACTTTGACGGGCAATTGGCCAGCACGGCAACCTCACCTTTGATCCATGAGTTTCTCGCCGAGCGCAACCAAATTGCTGAATTTTATGAGGCTGGAGACTACAGCAAAGCCATGCGTGAAATCATGACCATGGCGGATAAAGCCAATCAGTTCATCGCTGAAAAACAACCCTGGGCGATGATCAAGGTAGCCGACCAAAAGCACGAAGTCCGCAGCGTCTGCTCCGATGGCATCAACCTGTTTAGAATACTCGCGACCTATCTAAAACCCGTGTTGCCACTACTTGCGGAAAGAACCGAGTCATTCTTGAATATTGAGCCGCTCAACTGGGAAAGTCTGAACTCGCCGCTGCTGGATCATCGAATCAACGAATTCCAGCCCATGCTGAACCGCATAGACCCCAAAGCCGTGGCCGCTATGGTCTCGGCATCAATGACGCCGGCTGAGCCTGACACC
>JAYODE010000004.1:56167-61088 GCA_038106185.1 Gammaproteobacteria bacterium
AGCCCGACAATAAGCCCGACAATAAGAGTAGCATCAGCACAGCAGAAACGCAGAGTCCGAGTGATGCCGACTACATCAGCATAGACGACTTTGCGAAGATAGATCTGCGGGTCGCCCTGATCATAAACGCCGAAGCGGTTGAGGGTGCAGAGAAACTGCTGAAGCTGACTCTTGACGTGGGAGACGAGCAGCGTACTGTCTTTTCCGGCATCAAGTCTGCTTACTTGCCTGACGAACTCATTGGTAAACGCACTGTGCTGGTCGCAAATTTACGCCCTCGAACAATGAAGTTTGGCGTCTCCCAAGGTATGGTCCTCGCAGCAGGACCAGGCGGCAAGGACATTTTTCTGATAGAGGCCGACCCGGGCGCGAGCGCCGGAATGAAAGTCACGTGAAACTGTAGCCTATTATGACAGATGCACTGGTTATCTTACTGGGCACGATTTTTGTTAACAATTTTGTCATGGTGCAATTTCTTGGCTTGTGCCCGTTCATGGGTGCCTCACAGAAAATTGATAGTGCTATCGGCATGGCCGCCGCGACGACTTTTGTTCTCACGCTGGCCTGTGCCGCAAGTTATTTGCTCGAGCACTACCTTTTGCAGCCCCTGAACCTCGAATACCTGCGCATTATTACTTTTATTGTCTTGATTGCGGCACTGGTGCAATTTGCAGAAATGGTCATTAGGGCGACTCAACCCCTGCTCTACCAGGTTCTGGGTTTATTTATCCCACTGATCACGACTAACTGCGCGGTGCTAGGTGTGGCACTACTCAACGTTCGGCACCAGCACAGCTTATTTCAATCTATCCTCTACGGCTTTGGCGCAGCACTCGGCTTCTCGATGGTGCTGATTGTTTTTGCGGCAATGCGAGAACGCCAGAACAGCGCCGATATTCCCAAACCCTTTCGTGGAGCCGCGATCAATATGATCAGTGCCGGACTTCTGTCCCTGGCATTTATGGGCTTCACAGGCATGAACGGATGACGGTATTGATTGGCACCTTAACGCTGACCGTTATCGGTGGCCTATGCGCTGCCTTGCTGAACTATGCGACGCGCTATTTCAAGACCAACAGTGAGACGATTGTTGAGTTGATCAATACGCGACTACCGCAAACCCAATGCGCCCAGTGCGGCTATCCGGGCTGCCGCCCCTACGCAGAGGCGATTTCGAAAGGTGACGCCATCAATAAGTGTCCACCGGGTGGCACAGCCTTAATCCAAGGACTTGCTGACCTGCTTGGCCGCGAGCAGGTCCCGCTGGATACCTCCTACGGAGAATCTTTACCGCCAAGAGTAGCAGTCATTCGCGAGGCTGAATGTATCGGCTGCACGCTCTGCGCGATCGCCTGTCCGGTGGACGCCATTATCGGTGCGCCACAGATGATGCATAGCGTGATCAGCCGCGACTGCACTGGATGTGATCTTTGTCTGGAACCCTGTCCCGTCGACTGTATCGACATGATCGCCGTGAAGACCGTCGAGGTCAGGCCCCTGCGGCTACCTCGCATAGATCAGGACGCGCTTGACCTAATCCAATACGACTGCATTCATTGCGGGCTGTGTGAGCCCAGTTGTCCACGGGAGCTTGCTCCTCAAGCGCTCTTCTGGCACCGCACAGAGCCGGAACGTCTGCAGAGTCTCAATCTGGCAGACTGCATTGAATGCCGACTCTGTGATCGAGTTTGCCCGAGCAATATTCCACTCACTGCAACCTTCCAGGCTGCCAAGCAGCGCCAGTACGAGCTGGACCAGTCGCGGGTCAAGGCGCGAGAAGCACAAGCGCGGTTTGAGCGACGGCAACGAAGAGTCAGCCGAGTGCAGGCCAAAGTTCGTGCTCGCCCCAGTAAAGAGGATCGACTCTCCATGATCGACAGATTGAGAAATCAAAAGTCATGAGACCTGACACTCAGCGCATCATGCTTAATGTCTTGATAGGGCTTTTGCCAGGCGTCTGCGCACTTGTTTACTTTTTTGGTCTGGGCATAGTCCTTAATATCATTGTTGCCTGTATCACAGCACAGCTTACCGAAGCTGCCATTTTGCGCGCCAGAAACAGATCGTTAGTAGCACTCAAAGACGGCAGTGCACTGGTAACCGCGGTTTTGCTTGGACTTGCGCTGCCACCTCTGTTGCCATTCTGGATGTTGATTGCAGGCACGGCATTCGCCATCATCTTTGGAAAGCACCTCTATGGTGGCCTCGGGCACAACCCGTTCAACCCTGCCATGGTGGGTTATGCCGGCCTGATCATTTCCTTCCCCCTCGCCATGTCGACCTGGCCAGTGCCCGGCGAGAATCTGGGTTTCTGGTATCTTCTCAGCGCCAAACTATTACAGTCGGGCGCCATAGATGGGATCACTGGCGCAACAGCACTGGATGTTTTCAAGTTTCGAGGCGCACTCACCGTCAGTGAAGTCTGGTCATTGGACGCTGGCTTTGGTCAGCTGGCGGGGATTGGCTGGGAGTGGATCAACGCCGGCTTCCTGCTCGGCGGTATCTACCTGCTCGCAACGCGAACCATCACCCCTATGGCACCATTGGGAATGTTGGTCGCTTTGACAGTTTGTGCCATCCTGTTTTATGACGCTGGCAGCTCTGATAGCCTGGGCTCACCGCTTTTTCACCTGCTGAGCGGCGCGACTATGGTTGGCGCATTTTTCATCGTCACTGATCCTGTCAGCAGTCCCGACTCAGCCCTGGGCTTATGGTTATTCGGACTGGGTGTCGGCACCCTCACATTTATTATTCGCGCTATCGGCGCTTACCCCGAGGGTCTGGCCTTTGCCGTCTTGCTAATGAATGCACTGGTACCGCTGATTGATCACCTTCGTCTGAGGCGAACATGAAACACTTGGTACTACAACTGACCCTGCTTGCGGGTACCTGCGGCTTGCTCACCAGTCTGGTGTATGAGTCTAGCGCTGAAACTATTCGGTTGAACCAGTTGGCTTATCGTCATCAGCAGCTCACACAAGTCGCGGGACTACCTGCCTCGGACCTGACCGAAACCCACGACTCCATTTTTGTGATCAGCAACAACCAGGAAACGCTTGGCATCATATTTCCCGTCACGACAGATCAAGGCTATAACGGCACCATTAATCTCTGGTTGGCCGTCAATTTGCACGGTGAAATCCTTGGCGTGCGGGTCTATGGGCATGGAGAAACGCCTGGGCTTGGCGACAAAATTGATTTGCGTGTGTCCGACTGGATCCTTGGCTTTAACGGCAAATCACTGACAGACCCCGACATTAGTCAATGGGCTGTGAAGCGGGATGGCGGCGCCTTTGATCAGTTCAGTGGCGCAACAATAACGCCTCGCGCAGTCGTCTCAGCAGTGCGAGATGGCCTCATGCTGTTCGATAGCCGACAGCAGCAATGGCTGGGGACAGAATCATGAGCCAGATCAGACAAATCACCAAAGACGGCATTTGGCAAAATAATCCCGCGCTGGTCCAGTTACTGGGCTTGTGTCCTTTACTCGCGGTCTCTACCACTGTTGCCAACAGCCTCGGCCTGGGGTTTGTGACACTGTTGGTTTTAACCTGTTCCAATCTCCTGATCAGTTGCTTGCGAACCCAGCTGAATAGCACTACGCGCCTACCAGCACAAATACTCATCATCGCAAGCTTTGTCACTTGCGCCGACGTTCTGCTGCAGGCCCATTGGTACGAGCTGCATCGTGGTATCGGTCTCTTTGTCGCGCTGATCGTGACCAACTGCACCCTTCTAGCCAGAGCCGAGAGCTTTGCCAGCCGAAACTCGGTAGGCATGGCGACCCTTGATGGTTTCATGATGGGTCTCGGATTCCTGCTGGTACTGGTCCTACTGGGTGCCATTCGAGAGGTGCTGGGCCAGGGTACACTGCTGGCAGATATGCACCTGTTATTTGGTGAGCCTGCGCGATCCTGGAAAATCTCCCTGGCCAACCCAGGTATCCTGCTGGCTGTACTGCCCCCAGGGGCGTTCCTAACCTTCGGTTGTCTCATCGCGGCACGAAACTGGTTTGCTCAGCGACTCGCCTTCACTCAAGCCGAACTCGATACGAGTTCCTTGATTCATCGAGAGTAACTTTTGTGAATAAAGCCAAACGCTATCAAATTCTCGCAAAACTCAGAGAAGCAAACCCCACCCCAACCACCGAGTTGCAGTACCAGTCGACTTTTGAACTATTGATTGCAGTGATCTTGTCGGCGCAAGCTACCGATGTGAGCGTCAATAAGGCGACCGAGAAACTCTATGCCGTCGCCAATACACCGGAAGCCATTCTCGCGTTGGGCGAGTCGGGTCTGAAGGCCTATATCAAGACTATCGGCCTCTTTAACAGTAAAGCCAGTAACATCATCAAGACCTGCCAACTGCTGATAGACCAGCATGATTCTGTCGTGCCCAATAATCGCCGCGACTTGGAGGCATTACCTGGCGTGGGCCGCAAGACTGCCAACGTCGTCTTGAACACGGCGTTTGGTGAACCAACGATGGCGGTCGACACTCACATTTTCCGTCTGGGCAATCGCATCAATTTTGCACCCGGCAGAACGGTTCTCGAAGTTGAAAAAAAGTTGCTGAAGGTCATTCCTGATGAGTTTATACGCGATGCACATCACTGGCTGATACTTCACGGTCGCTACGTTTGCATCGCGAGAAAGCCACGCTGTGGCGCCTGTGTGATCTATGACGAATGTGAGTATAAGCACAAGCAGGTTGATCTCGAGGACTAGGACAGCCGCGCCCCAACAGCCCCGCCCGGGCGTCAGCCTGACGGCCACACCTGCCAGGATGCTTTGTGGGGGCAGCTACGCACTATCGCGCCCCGGGCTTATCGCCCAGCTTTAACTCAGATTTTTATTGAAGCTTGCCATTTAAGCTTGCTATTTAAGCTTGCTATTTAAGCTTTCTGCCCAATTTGCTGGCA
>JAYODE010000004.1:61188-81196 GCA_038106185.1 Gammaproteobacteria bacterium
ATTTAAGCTTGCTATTTAAGCTTGCTATTTAAGCTTTCTGCCCAATTTGCTGGCAACTCGCAGGCGCAGCGCATTCAATCGAATAAAGCCAGAAGCATCCTTCTGGTCATAGGCACCGGCATCATCCTCAAAAGTCACGATCTTACCGTCATATAAGGAGTCGTGCGCGGAAGCTCTTCCGACAACGGTCACATTCCCCTTGTAGAGCTTGAGCCGAACAGTACCGTTGACGTAAGTCTGGGACTGATCAATTAACGCTTGCAGCGCTACACGTTCTGGTGACCACCAGTAGCCATTGTAGATGAGGCTGGCATAACGTGGCATCAGCTCGTCCTTCAGGTGGCCCAGCTCTCGGTCAAGAGTAATGGATTCCATCGCTCTATGGCCTTTGAGCAAAATGGTACCGCCCGGGGTTTCATAGCAACCACGGGCCTTCATCCCCACATATCGATTCTCGACGATATCTACTCGGCCAATACCATTGGCACCGCCAACTTGGTTCAAGTGGGTCAGCACCGCAGCCGGCGACATAGACTGGCCATCGATGGCCACTACATCGCCACGCTGATAGGTCAGTTCAATATAGGTCGCCTTATCTGGCGCTTGCTCCGGAGAAACAGACCAGAGCCACATGGATTCTTCAGGCTCCGCGTTCGGATTCTCCAGGATGCCGCCCTCGTAGGAGATATGCAGCAAATTGGCATCCATCGAGTAAGGCGACTTGCTACCCTCATGCTTTCGATCCACCGGTATCTGGTGTCGCTCGCAGAATGCCAGCAACGACTCTCGAGAAGTCAGATCCCATTCACGCCATGGCGCAACAACCTTGATATCTGGTGCCAAGGCATAGGCACCCAGCTCGAATCGAACCTGATCATTACCCTTACCTGTCGCGCCATGGGAGATCGCATCTGCATTGGTTTCCATGGCGATTTCTACCAGGCGTTTGGCAATCAGGGGTCTGGCAATGGAGGTGCCCAGCAGGTACTCGCCTTCATAGAGGGCATTACAGCGAAACATGGGGTAAACAAAATCCCGAACAAACTCTTCCCTGACGTCATCCACATAAGCAGCAACCGCGCCGGAATTGAGCGCCTTCTGCCGTACTGGAGAATAATCATCTCCATCGCCAAGATCGGCGGTGAAAGTCACGACTTCACAGTTGTAGGTTTCCTGCAACCATTTGAGAATGGCCGTGGTGTCGAGCCCGCCGGAATAGGACAAGACGATTTTGTTTAAACCCGCAGTTTTCGCCATTTTGAGTTTCGCCATCGTTAAAAAGCGCCTATCTTAACAAAACTCCAGTGAAAAAGTTCAGCAGTCCGCAGTCAATTTTAAGCTTCCGTTCGTGTTTAGGCTCCTCTCCAAGTACAATGGCGCTACCATCGATTCATGCTCAAGCTGCCCATGCAAACCATCACGCTTACCCGACCCGACGACTGGCATGTTCATTTGCGGGACGGCGATTATTTACCCGCAACGGTCAAGGATATTTCGCGCTACTTCGGTCGCGCTCTTATCATGCCGAATCTGATTCCTCCCGTTGACTCTGTTTCGGCGGCGACTGAATATCGAAACAGAATTCTTGCACTGGTTCCCCAGGGTTCGACTTTTGAGCCGCTGATGACGCTCTATATCACCCGTAACACGACGCCTGCCGTGATAAAGGCAGCAAAGGAGTCTGGCATCATCCAGGCTTTCAAGCTTTATCCTGCTGGTGCCACCACCAATTCAGAAGCTGGCATCGACTCTATTACCAGCCTTTATCCGCTATTCGAGACAATGCAGGCCGTTGACATGCCGCTTGCATTACATGGTGAGGTCACTGACCACAACATAGATATTTTTGACCGTGAAGCGGCGTTTATCGATCGTTACTTGTCGAAGATTCATCTTGATTTTCCAGCCTTACGCATCATCCTCGAACACATCACGACCCGCGACGCGGTGCAGTTTGTCGAGTCTGCCAGCGCAAATGTCGCTGCGACCATTACCGCCCACCATCTCTTATTCAACCGTAACGATATGCTAGCCGGCGGTATGAAGCCTTTGTACTATTGTCTGCCAGTGTTAAAGCGCAACACACACCAAGCAGCACTGATCAGCGCTGCGACTTCGGCAAACCCCAAATTTTTTCTTGGAACAGACTCTGCACCTCACCCTCGCAGCGCCAAAGAGAACGTCTGTGGTTGTGCAGCGGGTAGCTATACTGCCCATGCCGCGATTGAGCTTTACGCCGAGGTCTTCGCCCAGGCGCAGGCCCTGCCTCGCCTTGAAGGCTTTGCGAGTTTTTATGGACCTGATTTCTATCGACTTCCACGTAACACAGATACCATCACTTTAATTGATTCCAGCTGGGAGGTTCCGGAGTCACTGGCCTTTGGTCCGGATCAGCTGATTCCCATTCGCACCGGCACCTCGATTCAGTGGCAAGTCCTGTCGAATCATGGGGCCTGAATTCTTTTACTAAGGGACTTCACTTGATAGAGTCAAAAAAACCTATTGCTTATCGCTTTCGCGGTTTCTTGCCCGTGGTCGTCGATTTCGAAACTGGCGGCTTCAACGCCAACACTGATGCCTTGTTGGAGGCCGCAGCGGTCATTCTGGAGATGGATGATGATGGCGAACTGGTGCCCGGAGAACGGCACTTCTTCAACGTTGATGCATTTGAAGGCGCCAATATTGAGCAAGCATCCCTGGAATTCACGGGGATAGATCCGAACAATCCCCTGCGTGGCGCTGTCCCTGAACAAAAAGCCCTCACTACCATCTTCCGTTCTGTACGCCATGCCCTGCGAGATACTGGCTGCCACCGAGCTATCATAGTTGCGCACAATGCGGCATTCGATCTGGGCTTTTTAAACGCCGCCGTTGCCCGCTGCGATATCAAGCGCAATCCCTTCCATCCCTTTTCTTCGTTTGATACCGCGACCCTCAGTGGTCTGGCTTTTGGGCAAACAGTCCTGGCGCGTGCCTGTCAGGCTGCCGGTCTTGGATTTGATGCTAATGAAGCCCACTCAGCGGACTATGATTGCAACAAGACTGCAGAGCTTTTCTGTCGAATCGTTAATCGCTGGAGGGCAATGGGTGGGCTTTCCGAGAACAGCCAGATTCAATACCAGCAGGATTGAGATTTCGTCGCTGGCCTAGCGACTGTTCCACCACATCATCATCCCTGAAATCGACATGAATATGAGCAGTACGGCGAGCAAATCGCTGAACATGACGCCGTACATACCCAAGAGCTTGCCGCTATGCAGGTCGAGAATAAACTGCTCCCAGCTGACCACTGCCGGCATGAGTATACCGTCGGGTACTGCCATTGATTTAACTGGCTCAAAGGCCAGATCGGACGGCTCAAATTCGAGTCTCACCAGATCCAGCCGGTAAGTGACGTCACCTTGAGATGCGAGTAGCGTGTCACCTGATCGACCCAGCGCTGACAAGCCTGTAGGCACACCATAACCAGCACCCAACCGCTCAGATAATTCACCGCTAGTTGCTATCAGCAACAGCTCACTGTCACACAGTACCAGTAAAGCCGCGGGCATAGCGTCGACGTCTTCAAGCGCTATCGCCCCTGCCAGCCCTTGTTGACAGAAACCCACTGGCTGCTGGTCTAGATAGAGGGTTTCACCTCGCAGGTAGACAAACTGGCTTGCGACTCGAAAGCCCTGAATTTCTGGTTCATTGCCAAAATAAAAGGCAGCCAGTGTCGCGGGTAATGGACTTTCAGGTAGCGTCAGGCGGTCACTGTGATTGAGTAGAATACCGGTGAGCGAGAGTAAGACCACAAAGGTTGCCAGACCCACACCGCTAAGACGATGCCAGCGACGCAACAGCCTTGTCCAGCGCAAAGGTACCTTACCGCCCTGGCGCATACGTATTCTGTGCGCTGTCTTGGCTGGTAAACGGCGCTTTAGCCTCAGCCGACTGACTCAGTACCAGGTCGTGCAGGTACAAAGCGAACCGACTGGCATTAGTGACAGCACGAACCGACAGAGTGGCGCCTGAAATACCATCAATCGGATTGGACAAATCCTGCTTCGAATCCATGCTGGCACCGACAAATTGCTGAGTGAAGAACGGATGCCTGATTTCACCACCACGAGACTCGCGGTACTCAAGAATCGCAACCCGGGATATTTGGTCCTGGTCGACGACGATGCCCATGGTGATCATTCGCTCCTTGCCGATTTCGTCGAGAATCCAGGCAGTCCGCTCGTCAGTACGCCAGTAACGCAGACGCAAGCCGGCATAACGATGACCAAATAGTTTTACCGCCATGGCTTGTTCGGGCGCCTTTAACCAAATGAGGCCCTGCTCAGGTTGCGCAGAGAAGCTTGTCGCAACAAACTCTGTTGGCGTGATATAGGTCGCCGCCAACAGCGGTGCAGCCTGCAGCAGCATCAGTATCGGCAACAGACATCGCCATGTCTTAACTTTGAAGTTCATTCACCCCTGCCTCTGGCAGTTCAGTAACTGTAACCAAGGCCAATATTAAAGCCATCACGATTTTTACCCGTTTCATTATCCTGACGCTGAAGATCAAATTTGAGCACTACATTCTCATGTAGCCAGTAATTCATCCCCAGGTCCCACTGCCGACGTTTATCACTGGTGGCTTGCTGACCGGCGGTCAAGTCATACTCGCCATACCGCGCGAAGAGGCCCACTTCAGGCGAGAGCCGGTAGGAGGGCTCAAGATACCATCCCAGCTGCCGGTTCGCGCCAGGATTCAGGCGTTCGATCTCTCGATCTATCATCCAGCGGGCATAGAGGGCGCGCAGACCCACTCTATCTCGGCTGTAATTGACATCAACCTCGAACAAATTGGCCCTGATGGCGTCAATACCAAAACCCTCATCATCACCCTGGGTAATATCTGCCTGGTGCTGAATCGCACCCCGGACCTGCAGACCTGGAATCGCCGAATAGCTGACTCGAGCGGTGTAAGCCAGACTATCAGCATTGGCTTCAGCAACCTTCTGCCGCGCCGAACGAAGACTTGAACGTCGACTCGCACCGACTGGATCACTCTCGCTACCGGTCAACAGATTCAGACCCGAGTGAACGGCAAGATCATAGCCCCATCCTGGGCTGATCTCGCCGTTAAATGCGACACCTGCCTCCCACCAGGTTGCGGGAATGATATTCCGCTCTATTGCATTCCGCTCGACGCCATAGAAAGTATCCGGCTCATGGGTTTCGTTGAGAATCCCAATGGGCAGTAAAAACAGTCCCATTTTCGCACGCTGATCAGCTTGATAGTCCCACTGGATGAACGCCTGCTCGAGCTCTACCTCTCCAACCTGACCCTCACCGGCGATGCTATGCTCGATTTCCAGTTCCGAGTAAAAATTCAGACGCTCGTTAAACGCATGGTTGAAAAAAAGCACGAATCGATGGAAGTCGATCTCGTCGCCTTGATTCGTTCTGTTCATATGGAGTTCGCCGTAGCCGCCCATCTCAGTGCTCGAACGGGTAGTGACTGCTGCCTCGACACTCTCAACGGTAGACTCGAGCATCAAGCGAGTCTCCGCGATCTCAGCCTGGTTACTCGCAGCCTGATCCGCGGTCTGGGAGACAGTTCGAAGTCGATCGGCCGCTTCTACCAGGCGCTGCTCTTGGCTTTGCAACTTCGCTTTCAAGGTCTCTATTTCGGTTTGCTGCTGCTGAATCAGTTGCCAGATTGCATCTACCGATGGCGACTCAGCCGAAACAGGTTGCCCCAACAGCACGGTCAGTAACAGGAAACCCAGACTTCGAGGCTTGAACACTTGCTTTGTCCTATTCAGAGAAAGGCGCAAATCATAGCCAAATGCGCTTCTAAATGCAAATCATTATCATTTAGAATCGTGCTCTCTTCCTAGGCCTCACCGAGCGCTGTTTAAGTTGGAAACCACTGCCTTTATTGACATTCTCACGGCACGACAAATCGGCTACTGGGCTCAGTCCCCGCAAGGCAAAAGTGACTTCTCAATAAGCCAAAAACCGCCAACTACAGCGGTTTTATGAGGCATCTGCACGCGAAATCCCAGGCTGGAATTCAGCGTTCCAGCGAACCAGACGATCAGCGTTTCTAATGAACTAGTCTTCGCGGACTGCCGCTGCTTTGATCATAGGCTGCAACTCACCGGCCTGATACATCTCGGAGATGATATCGCTTCCACCGATCAATTCGCCGTCAATGAACAGCTGCGGGAATGTCGGCCAATCAGACACCTGCGGCAATGTCGCTCGAATATCCGGATTTGCCAGTATGTCTATAAAGGCAAAGCGCTCGCCACAGGCCATCAGGATCTGGCTCGCCTGAGAGGAAAATCCGCATTGCGGCGCATCGGGAGATCCCTTCATATAGATCAGCACCGGGTTTGCTGCGATCTGGGCCTTGATGGTTTCTTTAATATCCATAATCACTCAACTCTAATTGATAATCATCAGACCGCTATTCTAGCGCGTTTTGATACTCATACTCAGTCATACACGGGACTTTTTTTCAAGATCACTCTCGCTCTCCATAGCCACCCCCACCCGGTGTCTCCATGCGCAGGACCTGACCGGCTTGCACCGATATATGGGCTTTTGGGGGTAATTCAACGCCATCTAACCAATTTTGACCCGCCGCGCCGGGGGAGCCACCCGCCAACCCCCAGGGCTGATGGCGGCGTCGTTCTGTCAGCAAAGTGAGTTCAGTAGGTTCGAGAAATTCAAACTCTCGTACCAGACCATCCCCACCGGACTGAGCACCCTTGCCTCCTGAACCACGGCGGATGGAATACTCACGAATTCGCAGCGGGTAATGTTGCTCTAGGCTTTCGATGGGGGTATTCAGCGTGTTAGTCATGTGCGACTGCACAGCGCTCAAACCAGGATTTCCCGGCGACGCACCCATACCGCCAGCGAGAGTCTCATAATAGTCCCAGGCCCGCCCGGCCTCATGACTACCCATCGCGACGTTATTCATCGTACCCTGGCTCGCCGCCGGAATCTTGCCTGGCATTGCCTGGGCCAGCGCACCCAAGACGGTATCGACGATGCGCATTGACGTCTCGACATTGCCAGCGGCAGTCGCAGCCGGTCGCTGTGCATTGATCAGCGATCCTACTGGCGCTCTGATCGAAATATGACGAAACGTCCCGGCACAAGCCGGTGTCTGCGCAGGCAATAAGCAACGAAATACGTAGTAGACTGCCGCTGCCGCAACCGACAGTGGGCAATTAATGTTGCCCTCTACCTGCTGCGAGGTACCACTGAAATCTGCAATTATCCCGCTCGGGCTAATATCCAGACAGAGATTAATCTGCACATCTTCGGCACCAAAGCCATCGCTGTCCATGACGTCGCGATAGCGGTATTGCCCGGCTGGAATATCTCGAAGGAAGGCCTCGGCCAGGCGTTCGCCATAATTGTTGATATCGACGATACCTTTCAAGAAGGCATCTACTCCCTGCTGCTGCACCAACTGCGCCAGTCGCGCCAACCCAACGCGATTGGCACTCATCTGAGCAGCAAAATCACCACTCGTGTCTGTGCCTTGCAGCTGTGAGAGGAGCAGTTCGGCGGCGGGCACTAACTCACCATTGCGTACCATCAGCGTCGGCGGAATAATCACTCCCTCTTCGAAAATAGAACGGGAAATGGGCATCGAACCCGGCGTACTGGCTCCAATGTTGGCATGGTGTGCGCGATTAACGACAAAACTTACCAATACGGCATCGATGAACAACGGCGCGACCACGGTCACATCTGGCAGGTGAGTGCCACCTAGAAAAGGATCATTCAGCACCAGCATATCCCCCGGCTGCCAGTCGACACCGTCAACAATGGCTGACATCGCATAAGCCATGCTACCCAGATGAACGGGAATATGCGCTGCTTGTGCATACAGGTCGCCTTTGGCATCAAACAGCGCGCAGGAATAATCGAGCCGGTCCTTGATATTGGGTGAAAAGGCCGCATGCTGGAGCACTGCACCCATCTCCGCACAGATGGACTCGACGCGATTCATCAAGATCGCCAATTCTATAGAGGATAGTGACATTGAGTGCTGCACCTACGACATATGTGATGATCTGACTTTGATTTCAGAGTGTAACAACTTCCATGAATCCTTGTCGGGATCAATACATTTCACCATAGCATGCCTCGAAGCACTGGGTTAATATCGTCCCCTTCGTTACTGCCAATACCAGAAGTGAGTACTATGAGCTCAAAGCCTATGACCGACGCGGTTATGAATACCTACGGCCGAATGGACGTTGTATTTGATCGAGGAGAAGGTGCCTGGCTGATCGATGATCAGGGCAAACGTTACCTGGATGCCCTTGCAGGTATCGCTGTCTGTGGCCTGGGGCACGCAAATCCCGCTATCGCAGCAACTATTTCAGCGCAGGCTTCTCGTCTGATTCATACATCTAATCTATACCGCGTCGCAAGCCAGGAGGCACTCGCCGACAAGTTAGTGGCAATTTCCGGTATGGATAACGTCTTTGTGGCGAATTCAGGCGCAGAAGCAAACGAGTGCGCCATCAAGATCAGTCGTTTGTACGGTCGCCAGAAAGGCATTCCCGACCCGACAATTATTGTCACTGACTCTGCCTTTCATGGCCGAACACTGGCAACCCTAACAGCTTCAGGAAGCCGCAAAGTGCAAGCCGGATTCGAACCTCTGGTTAACGGTTTTGTTCGAGCACCCTTCAATAATATTGACGTGATTAAAAAGATTGCCAAAAACAGCAAGAATGTCGTTGCGATCATGGTCGAGCCTATTCAGGGCGAGGGCGGCATCCAGGTACCAGATGAAAACTATTTGGCAGAACTGCGCAGCATCTGTGATGCTAACGACTGGTTTCTTGTCCTTGACGAAGTCCAAACCGGCAATGCAAGAACCGGAAAATACTTTGCCTATCAACACACAGGGATCATGCCGGACCTGGTCACTACCGCCAAGGGTCTGGGCAACGGTATCCCTATCGGTGTCTGTCTTGCACGGGGCAAGGCCGCGCAGGTCTTCAAACCGGGCAATCATGGCTCGACTTTCGGTGGCAACCCGTTCGCCTGCAGCGTCGCTCTGAGCGTCATTGAACAAATCGAAACTCTGCATCTCGCCGAGCGCGCTACAGAGTTGGGCGAACGAATGCTCAACCAGTTTCGAGCCCGCTTATCAGGATTGAACTGTGTCAAGGATGTGCGCGGCAAGGGTCTGATGATAGGTATCGAACTGGACGCCCCGTGTGGCGAGATGACGGCCAAGGCCCTGGAGAAGGGTCTGTTAATCAACGTCACGAGTGACCAGGTGATTCGATTGTTACCGCCTTTGACGATCACTGACCAAGAGGCAGACCAGATAGTTGAGATTATTTGCGCTCTGATCCAAAGCATTTAGCAGTGAGCAACTGCCAAGACCGACTCAGGGCCTGAAGCAAAGATAACCTGGGGCTATCATTGACACGCTCATCATTTGCCCGCTTATCATTGACCCGCTCATCATTGACTGGCCAGTCATTGGCTGCTCGACGAATAACAAGACAAGAACAAGGAATAAAAAAACTAGGCGTTCTGCAGCAACTCGGTGATCGGAAACTTGCCGCCAATGCCAAAACCCTGGACAAAATCGACGCCTATTTCTCGTAGAATCGCCAACACTGCATCGTTCTCTACATGCTCCGCAATCGTTCTCTTACCCATAAAATGTCCTATTTCATTGATTGACTTAACGACCGCATAGTCGTCTGGATTTGACTGCAGATCCTTCACGAAGGTACCGTCGATTTTCAGGTAGTCAACCGGCAGGTTGCGAAGATAGGCATACGAGGACAAACCGGTACCAAAGTCATCAAGTGAAAATTGCACGCCCAGAACCTTGAGCTGCTGAATGAAATTGATGACATTATCCAGGCTGCCGACAGCGGACGTCTCGGTAATCTCAAAACAAATCAATGAGGCAGGTACGCCGGAGCGTTTGAGCGCTGCCAGCACGAACGCCGTAAAATCATCCTCGGCTAATGAGTTTCCGGACACATTGATTGTAAAGGCACCAAGTGCTTCGAACTTTTCACGGTGAGTCGCAATAAACTCAAAAGCATGGTCAATGACCCAACGGTCAATAGCACCCATTCGGTTGTAGGTCTCAGCTGCCAGAATAAACCCCTGCGGCGGCATAGGTGTTCCGTTATCATCCAATACCGTTAGCAATATTTCATAGTGCGTCCGCCCTTCAGCATTTGGATCGATTGGCATAATCAGCTGACAGTTTAGAACGAATCTGTCCTCCGCCAGCGCCTGGTCAATTTGCGAGACAAATTCCATACCATCTCGTCGATGCGCCATCTCGGAATTATCCGCTGCATAGACTCGAATACGATCTCGGCCAGCATCCTTTGCTGCAAAACACGCAGCATCGGCATATTTGAGAATGCTCTGTACTGAGTCTACTTCTCGATCGACCAGCATGACCCCACAGCTTGTCGTCAAGCGAAAGACTGAGTCCTGCCAACGAAACTGAAAGTCCTTGATGCGGTTGCAAAGCGTTCTGATTAGGTCCATACCCGCACCCGCCTTGCCCTTCTCAATCAACAGGCCGAATTCATCACCACCTAATCGAGATAGAATGCTGGCTTTACCGGCAAGGGTTTCCACCATGACCTCAGCAATTTGCGCGAGCAACGCGTCACCACCCTCGTGACCTACGGCGTTATTGATGACTTTAAATTGATCAAGATCGAAATAAGCGACGAGTTGCTCGACATCTTCGCGTTTAGCCACGGTCAGCGCTCGATGTAAAGCCCGTTCAAACTCCCTGCGGTTGGGTAGACCCGTTACGGCATCATGCGCTGCTTGATGCGTCAGTTGATTGTGCATACTCTGCAACATCTGGTGAGCCGCTCGGTCACTCAAAGGGATATCTGTATCTTTGAGGATGACCACTCGCTCATCCAGAAGCAGCTTTGCCAGCTCCTCTACCATCAATTCATGGGTCTTGATGCCGCGCCTGTTGACCAGCACAACCGTGTTTTTGTCGGCGCTGGTCCAGGCAATAATCGCCATCCGCTCGTCTTCGGGTTGATCCAGAAACGCGAGCCACTCGCCCATGTGTAATGCCCTGGCCTGCTCAAGACAGCGACACCAGTGCCGCTCGTTATTGCCCTCTGCCATGAGTTGCTTGCGCAGCGCGTCGCGGCGCTCGACTCTGCCGAATCCAAGGATTTCGGCGATCGAACCAACCGGCTCATCCGGCACCTGCGCCACGCCATGACGATCAACGATCAACTCGCGCAAATTTTTTAACAGTGGTGCACGTTTACCTGGCTCATAGGCGATTGAATTGAGGCCCTGCTCAATCTGCGCAAGAAGGACTTCCGGGGTCATATAACGGTGGTCCCTGCCCGAATCAGCACGGCCCTCTAGATGCTCAACTACCTGATCCAGAATTTGAATTTGGCGGCGCCAATCATTGCTGCTTCGGCCCTGTCTTAGATGGGTATTGACCAGCAAATTGCGCCAGCCAGGCATAAGCAATCGCATCAGCACATGAGGAATACGGCGACCAGAAAGCCGATGGTCCAGCTCAGCTATCACTGCCCGCTGGGCACTGATGAGCGTCTGCTGACCCTCACTGGTTCTCACTATGCGTTGAACATTACCTGCAAACGCCTTGGATTGTCCTGCGACCAGCGGCGCCAATTGACTCAAGGCTGTATGGAATACCGCTGGGTCTGCATCAAAGTTGTTGGTGATTTGCGCAATAATTTGATCAACTTCTTGACGCATATTGGCGGACTCACTACCACCCAGGCGCGCCAATTGATTGATCACTTGCAGAGCACCGTGTGGAACCTCGCCGTCCCGAAGAAGGTCCTCACCCGCTGCCACCTTGCCCAAGGTCAGTTCCAGCCGTCGAATCCAGGCCTTGGCGCTGCTAGACAACAGTGTATCCTGTTCTATGGTGTCTACTAGCCCCTCGACGACATCCAGGCTTCGAGATACCTCGGGCGCTAACCGCCGATCAGCACCTGCGGCAGCAAAGGCATCGAGCAACTGACCTCGAATATTCACTCGCGATTCGGCGTCAACCGGGGGTGTCATTCGCCGTAACAGCTGTTGCATTTCCAGTTTATCGACAGAGTCATCTTTACCGTCAGCGGCGGGTATCAGCGTCTGAGTCGCTTGCGACATTAAAGTATGTATTGCGCTAAATGTATCGCCAAGTGTTCCACTGCTATCAGCAGGGGTTTGAATGTTTGGCTTTGCTGGCGCTGCTTCGAGCCTTCGAACTGAAGAAGCCTGAACGCCATTTTGGGGCACTTGTCGGTGTTGCCGCAATTCGGCGTAGAGTGCGTCCAGCTCAGCCCGCATACTGTCGGCAGAAGACTTGTCCGTATCGTCATCTTCGTCAGCAAGACCTGATGCATTTTGACCCAGCGCCCTATTGAAGTCTGAAGTATTTCCAGGTCTGGTTTGGACACCTTTACGGGGGTCTCGCCCTGTCGAGTTGATGGGGTCTCGCGATTTTGATGGGGCCGACCGGACTCGGCGATTGGGACTGGAAACCCCTGTCACATCCTTATCAACATCAGCAAATAATTTACTGTCCTCCAGTATTCGATTGATAGCAAGACAGAGCTTTTTGAACAAGGGTAAGGCTTTCGTCTCAAAGCCAGAATAAAAAATTTGTCGAATCGCCGGATTGAGATCTAACTGACGGATCGCCTGACCAAACGCCTGACAGAAGGTCGCGATACTCATAGGGTTGGTTTCTTTATGGCCCCAGGATTCAACCACTCGACCCAGTCGCGCACGAATTGCACCTTGATCTTTTTCATAAGCTCTTTCACTGCGCGAAATAATATTGGCGATCGCCAACCAGTCCTCAAAGTCGTTAGTGTCCACCAGCGACAGGGGTGCAGGATCCACTCGAGCCTTGTGCTCGCTCGACTTGACCAAACTTCGTTCCTCACGCAGCCCAGCAAGACTGCGGGGATTATCGAACTGATCCAAAATCTCTCGAATGAACGTCTGACCTACCGCCTCTCTCGCCCCTTCGAGGATCGACTTGGCAGCAAAATACTCACTTTGAAGAGAATTGGATGTTGCATCCCGCGCCAGACGCAGTAATTCTTCATCCATGTAGGAGAAAAAAACCGAGTTCATTTTTGGTAATACTTTAGTCAGGACCCCGCGAATCGACGCGAAAAGTCTGCGGAATTCATCACGCGCGACGGGGCCCACCAAGCCGCCAGGATCTGCCTTTCTGGTCATGCCGGGTTGCTGAGGATGCGGCTCTCGAGCGGTGCTTGACTGACTGTCAGCTTGGTTTGGCAAGACAAGAGCTGGCCGATCTGCTGTCGAGGCTGATACCGAAAGAGTTATCGCGTTCGAAGGATTCGCCGAGGCCTGATTCTTACGCAGCGGACTTTGTGCATTTGGAACTGAATATGTGCTGAAGGGTTTCGCCTGCGCCTCCTGACGATGGGCATGAGCCAATAAACTATCCAAGACCACTGCATTTATGCCGCCTTGAAACTGGATACCTATGCCCGTGTCCATGACTCGAACGATGGTACCCTCAAGGCGGAAGTGCTGCTCTTTGACTTCGCCAGGAATGGCGAAGTGAATGCCCACCAGTTCGCCTGCTTTGAGGCCAGTGCTGGCGCTACTGCGATGCCTGCTTGGGATATCAACTAACAACATGCCTTCGGCACAAAAATCTTGTATGGCGCAGCGCCAAGAGCGCCCCAGGCTCGGATGCACCAGTGCATCGAGCCTTATTCCATACCTTCGGCTGCTTCGCTTTTCCATAGCGCTTCTCGCACGAGTCCATATGACCGCCTCAGGCTGCCATGCTAGCAAACCTGAGCACTTCTGCGAGGGGCGAGCAACCCTGCTGCTGGATCGGGCCGATTAACGGCGCTCAGCTTGAGGTGAAGACACTGTGACGAGGACAAAAAAACCTGAGTAGCAACGCACCAACGCCCGACTTTTTTCCGGTCAGCGCTATATTATGGCTCTGAATCCGGGTTATTTCTCGGTGCTATCTTTCAGGGCTATCTTTCAGGGCTATGTCTCAGGGCTATCTTTCAGGGCTATCTTTCAGGGCTATCTTTCAGGGCTATCTTTCAGGGCTATGTCTCAGGGCTATGTCTCAGGGCTATCTTTCAGGGCTATGTCTCAGGGCTATGCGCTGCTGATTTAGAAGAGGGGGATCTGCCTGACCAAGGCGCTTAACCGGACCAATTCAAGTGCTGCGCACGCGAGCCACAGCGGCCTGCCAGCCCTGATAGAGCGCAAGGCTGTTAGCCTCAGACATCTGCGGCAAAAAATCACGTTCCTTTTGCCATTGATACTCTATGTCTTTAACTGACGCAAACACGCCGATCTGCAGGCCCGCAAGATAGGCTGCACCCAGTGCGGTGGTTTCGGTCACCCGCGGTCGGACCACAGGGATTCGCACCAAATCAGCAAGACACTGGGCAATCCAGTCGTTCGCTACCATGCCCCCGTCGACCCGCAGCGCAGTGGGACTGACACCGTCACTCGCCATAGCATCCATCAGGTCTCGGCTTTGATAACATACCGACTGCAGCGTTGCTGTTACGATATCTGCTACGCCTGTATCGCGGGTCAGGCCGAGTAGCGCTCCTCGCGCATTGGCATCCCAATAGGGTGCGCCCAATCCCGTGAATGCGGGTACCAGGTAGACACCTCGAGCATCCGAATGCGCGCCTGCAATTGCCTCGGTCTCAGCTGCATGCTTAATCAGGCCAAGTCCGTCACGTAACCATTGAACAGCTGCGCCGGCGACAAAAATACTGCCCTCCAGCCCGTAAGTAACCTGACCCTTTAGTCGATAGGCGATAGTTGTGAGTAATTTGCTCGAAGATTTAACCGCCTTGGCACCCGTATTCATGATCACGAAACAACCGGTGCCATAGGTACTCTTGGTCATACCATCGGCAAAGCAACACTGACCAATCAGAGCCGCCTGTTGATCGCCCGCCATACCTGCAATGGGAATCTCGGCGCCAAACAGGCTGACCTCGGTAACACCAAAATCTGCCGCGCTATCTTCCACTTGCGGTAAAACTGCGGCGGGGATGGTTAATTGCGCAAGGAGGTCCTTATCCCAGGTCTGGTCATGAATGTTAAACAGCATGGTTCGAGAAGCGTTGGTCGCATCGGTCTTGTGAGATTGTCCACCGGTCAAACGCCACAGCAAAAACGAGTCGATGGTGCCAAATGCGAGTTCGCCGCGCTCGGCTCGCGCTCGAGCACCCGGAACATTATCCAACAACCATTTTATTTTGGTCGCCGAAAAGTAAGGATCCAACAACAGCCCCGTCTTGGCGGAAATCTGTGCCTCAAATCCAGCAGCTCGTTGCGCGTCACAATAATCCGCGGTCCGCCTATCCTGCCAGACAATCGCATTGTAGATGGGTTCGCCGGTAATGCGATCCCAGATTACCGTTGTCTCCCTTTGGTTTGTGATGCCAATGGCTGTCACTTCAGTTGCATCAATACCGGCCTCGACAATCACCTGCCGCGCCACCGAGAGGGTACTTTCCCAGATATCCTTCGGGTCATGCTCAACCCAGCCATCCTGCGGAAAGTGCTGAGTAAATTCCTGCTGCGCTACAGCCAAAACCTCAGAGGACTCATTGAACATAATGGCTCGAGAGCTGGTTGTACCCTGATCTATGGCAAGTATAAATGCCGGCATAAGCCGCACTCCGTTGAATAAATTGCACTGGCTGAACCTAGCTTAGGTCCTTTGGCTCCTGCCTTTACTGTGCGACATCTGCGCATAACTTTCAATCCGCAGATCGAGTCTATTAGCCCCAACTGCGGCTGAAACGGCGTTTGGCGCTCGTTGCAGCCGAATCTTTGCTGTAATTAGCTGAATCTATAGCCCAACATCACTAACGCAACGGGATCCAGCAACCCTTGTATCTGCGCTTCATATGAGTGCACAATAGCTCCTCCTAATAACACCGCACGCTTGAATGCAAAAACTGGAGGCATAATGCGAGACGTAGTGATAGTAGACAGTGTAAGAACCGGGTTAGCCAAAGCTTTCCGCGGCACCTTCAATATGACCCGCCCTGACGATATGCTGGCCCATTGTATTGATTCCTTGCTGGCCCGTAATGGCAAGCTTGACCCTGCGGAAGTCGAAGATGTCATCGTCGGCGCGGCAAGCCAGACCGGCGAGCAAGGTGGCAATATTGCCCGCCTGGCTGTCATTCTGTCGCAACTGCCTGTAACCACCTCTGGCACGACCATTTCACGGGCCTGCTCATCTGGCTTGAATTCAATCGCCTTTGCCGCTAACCAGATCGCCAGTGGCTGCTCCGACATCATCATCGCTGGCGGTGTCGAATCAATCTCTGCAGGCACACGTCAAACACCGGGAAAATCCAATCCTCACCCGACGATCAAGAACATATCTCCACATATCTTCATGGCTATGGGCAACACAGCTGAAGTCGTAGCCAGACGCTACAACGTCTCCCGCGAAGCCCAGGACCAATTCTCTTTTGAGTCCCAAATGCGCACTGCGGCGGCACAAAAAGCCGGGTTGTTTGATGACGAAATCATGCCAATGAAGACTAAGTGGGCCAAAGTCATCAACAAAGAGACCAAAGAAACCGAACTGGTTGATGGCGTTTGCGTCGGTGATGAGTGTAATCGTCCGGATACTACCCTTGAAGGTCTTCGTTCACTGAAGCCGGCCTTTGAAGAAGATGGTACCGTCACTGCCGGTAACGCTTCACAGCTGTCTGATGGCGCCTCTATGACGCTGGTGATGAGCGCTGAGCGTGCTGCACAACTGGGACTGGAGCCTATGGCCTACTTCCGCGGTTGGACAGTCGCGGGCTGTGAGCCAGATGAAATGGGTATTGGCCCGGTATTCGCGATCCCCAAACTCCTCAAGGCACGCGGCTTAACCATGAACGATATCGACCTGGTCGAGCTCAACGAGGCATTTGCGTCTCAGTGTCTCTACTCGCGTGATGCTTTGGGCATAGACCCTGCAATCTACAATGTCAACGGTGGCTCCATCTCTATCGGTCACCCCTTTGGCATGACGGGCTCACGACTGACGGGCCACCTGGTTCGTGAACTTAAGCGTCGAAACAAAAAATTCGGCCTGGTCAGTATGTGTATAGGTGGCGGCATGGGCGCCGCAGGCCTGTTTGAAGCCTGCTAGCCGATAGCGCTGAGCGATCCGCGCGATACAAAAAAAGGGCTTCTGTTGAAGCCCTTTTTTTTGGCCCACAACAGGCGGGCTTTATCGCAGAAGAGCTTATCGCAAAAGGGCTTATCTCAGACAGCAGCTTATCGCAGAAGGCAGCTTATCGAAAAAGGCCGCTTATCGAAAAAGGCAGGTTATCGACAGGCGCAGATTTGGCGCGCCTCCACCAAACACTATTCCCAGGCTTGAAGTACTGCCTGCAAACGTTCAATAAAGGCCAGGGGCTGATCGAGGAAAAGATGGTGCTGTGCATCGGCCAGACTGTAGACCTCGAGACCAGTATTCAACGACTGCATATACGCTGCGCTTTTAGCACTGAAAGACTCACTCTGCTCGCCATAAATCAACGCCAGTCTGGCTGTAATACCCCGTAGATCCGCGGCACTGTCGATTCCTGAACGCCGGGCCTCCAGCCTCGAATTTAATTCGTCATCAAACTTCCAGAGCCAGCCATCATCATCGAACTCCACAGAGTGTCTGGCAATATGGTCGACGATGTACTGATTGGCACATTGTTGCGGCGGCTGTAACCGAAATCGGGACATGGCGATCTCACGAGTCGGATACACCTTGGGTCGCCCCAAGCGAGTAATATCGCGATCCGGGTCTCGATGCTCCTCAGGATCGCGCACGCCGGCATCGACCAACACCAGACCTTTGAACCGATTTGGCGCGACCGCGAAGGTTCTCAGCGCCATAATGCCACCGAAACTATGCGCCACCACCAGGGTATCCTTCGGCATGGCAAGCGCATCAGCGACCGCTAAAATCTCGCGCGCATAGGTGTCAGCTGAGTAGCTGTCTCTATGGTCACTGTCGCCCATACCGGACAAATCCAGAGCCGCAACCTGAAAATCGTCCTTGAATGCCGGCGCAATAAAATCCCACCAATGTGCGTGCGCGTTATGACCATGAATAAACAGCAAGCCTGGCTTCCCCGCCGGGCTCCAGCTCAGATAGTTGATATCGGAACCGTCAACTTCTACTTTGGCCGCCGTCGAGGGTACTTCTATCGCATCCCAGAACCACTGCGGTGAATCTGTCATCTGTCCTCCTCGGCGACCCCTCACTGCCTTCTGAGCATCGCTACTTATATTGATGAAGCACTGCGGCCTGTCAGGCAACCCGAGCGTATTGCCGCAGGTGAAAGTCGGCGTTACCAAAAAGCGTGTCGATAGTGGTTAAGCGCTTAAAGTAATGACCGATACTCATCTCCTCAGTCATACCCATACCCCCGTGCAGTTGAATGGCGCTTTCACCGACAAATCGACCACTCTTACCAACCTGAACCTTGAGTGCTGATACCGCTTTACGAGCGGCTTGATCATAGCCTTCATCAAGCCGCATCGCCGCCATATACAACAGGGATTTGGCCTGTTCATGCTCCATGAACATATCGACCATGCGATGCTGCAGAACCTGAAATTTGCCGATCGGCTGACCAAATTGCTCTCGGGTTTTACAGTATTCCACCGTCGACTTGTAAGCCACTTCCATGGCACCTACTGCCTCCGCTCCCACCGCCAGAATGGCATAATCTATCACCGCCTGGAGTAATTCCAGCCCGGCATCGACGCTTCCCAACACATCTGCCGCTTCCAGATTCACATCATTAAAGCTGAATTCTGAGGCACGGCCGCCATCGACCGTGGCATAGTCGCGACGTTGTACACCTGCCTTGGCGGCATCGACAACAAACAGCGTAATGCCGTGCGAATCTCGCTGCGCACCGCTGGTGCGAGCGGGTACTACCAGGAACTGCGCCGATGGACCACCCAGTACAACACCCTTGAAGCCATTCAGCAGGTAACCAGAGTCACTCTTCACGGCTGTTGTTTGCACATCACTCAAATTAAATCGCGCCTGAGGCTCGACAAAAGCCAGCGCTCCGAAACGCTCGCCAGCAATGATCTCAGCCAGCAGAGATTCTTTGTGGAGACGGCTACCCCCCATCTCAAGACACTTACCGGCCAGAATAACGGTTGCCAGATAAGGTTCTACGACCAGTCCACGGCCAAAGGCCTCTAATAAGATCATGGTGTCAATCGGACCACCACCGATGCCGCCACACTCTTCCGCAAACGGCAACGCCAGCCAACCTAGATCAGCAAACTGCTGCCAGTTCTTCTGACTGAAACCCGCCTCACTCTTGATGAGCTTTTGTCGTAGCGCAAAAGAATAGTCGTTCTGTATAAATCGTTGAACGCTGTCCTGCAGAAGCACCTGCTCATCCGACAATGAAAAATCCATAGTTTACCGCCTTCACTCAGTCAGCTTTTGAAAATTAATGTCCTAACATTAGGGTTTTGCAACGAAAATTCTAAAAACGAACTTCTGAAACCATGCTGCCCATCCAGTAGGCATGCGCAGATTGCGCCCAGTTGCAGAATACGCGAATGATCATAGGGTTTGTGTCATAGGTTTTCAAGGAATCCGCTGCCATCTCTTGACCCGCTGTGACACCTCCCCTATGCTCAGGTCCGCATCAAGGGCTTCTACACCGGAGCTGAACCCAAGCCTTGCAGGGCCGCCCCGAGTCGCGTCAGGATCGCGACGGCTCTACGGAAATACTTTTAGACTTGCTTCGCGCTGTTTATCCAATCAGTTACTCCAGTGAACAGTGACTCAAGCGGTGCAGGAGCAAGCTATGTATAAACAAGCTATGTATAAACAAGCTATGTATCAACAAGCTATGTATGAACAACCGGAAAAAGCAGCGGAATAACCTAAGAAGACTGGGATAGGCAAGCGGGT
>JAYODE010000004.1:81296-99626 GCA_038106185.1 Gammaproteobacteria bacterium
AACAACCGGAAAAAGCAGCGGAATAACCTAAGAAGACTGGGATAGGCAAGCGGGTACGAGAAAGCCTGTCGAAGTAAACAGAGAAACAAGGCTAGTTGACGAATTCTCACAGCAACTATTTTTTAGCTCACCTACTTTTGATTGATCACTGAAGAGAAACACGAAGCCATGACTGATCCCATCATAGTTCAAAAAGCGCCTTATCCCGTAGAAGTGGTTGCTGGCAAGTCTTACTACTGGTGCGCCTGTGGTAAAAGTGCCAAGCAACCATTTTGCGATGGATCCCATGCTGACACGGAATTTTTGCCCATTAAATTTGATGCCACAGAAACGCGCAGGCTGTTCTTTTGTGGTTGTAAGCATAGTCAAAAGCCACCCCTGTGTGATGGCTCGCATAACGCGCTGAGCTAGGCCTTAATCGCCTTACAGCCGCTGAGATGCCAGCGTTATGCTTGAACCTTGCTTGCTTCTTGTTTGAGGCAGAGGTAGATGCGCTATGATTCAACGCGGCATGCTGGTTATAAAATGACTCACAGCCAACAATTATCTGATCGTCAGCCAGCGAGCTGACTGTTGCTATTATCACCCGGGTGCACCCGCTGAGTGAAATTCCTATGAAAATCCAACGACCCCAAAAGTGGCAACACGCAGACTCAAAAGTTCGGCTTAAAGCCTTGGCTGACCCACTACTCGAGCAGTCGTCGATAGCAACTATGGCCAACTTTGACGCCGCCACTGAGGTCCGCATAGCCGCGATCAAACGCTTGGAGAGTGAGAGCGAACTTCTCTCGCTGGTTCTGACCGGCACACCGCCGGAAATAATCGAGGAGGCAACCGCTCGATTGATCGAGCGCTACTCAGCCAACAATCAGTTGCCGGCGACATTACTACCTGCCAGCCTGCTACTGGCGATCGCCCAAACAGGCGCTACACCTGAACTGAGACTCGAAGGCGTAAGTCGTATTCAGTCAGAAGCTGATTTGATGACATTGCTCAGCCATGAAAATCATTCAAAGGTATGGCAGCAATGTGCACGCCAGCTGGAACAAACGTCGATATTGGAGCAGGTTTACAAAGACTTTCAGTCTCGGGACAAGAGCGTGTTACATATCGTCAAGGACAAGCTGCAACAGCGCCAAGATCAAAACCAGGCGAATGAGCGGCATTCGCAAGCCTGCAGGACAACCGCCCTGGCCCTGATAAAATTGTCCGAAAATCCCCGCTCTACTGAAGACCAGCGGCGCTTCAACTTGCTCCAGAGCCAATGGCTGAGTCTCGTGAGTGGCGGGCTACCCAGCGACCTGGATCCCACGCTGAAGGCCGACGCTGATACCGCCGTCAGCCGGAATCAAGCAGAAGCACTGGCTCGTCAGCAGGATCACGCTCAACAGATTGATCTTGCCGACTCCTTAATCAAACAACTCGAGCAGTTAAACGCTAGGCTGTTGACCTCGAGTGAGGGACTAGACAGCCTGGCCGGCGAGCTTGATGATGCTCGATCTCGCTGGCCCGTTGGCCTGCAGGATGATGCCAGAAGCCTGCGTTACCATGCGCTGCTGGCAGCTCTCGAAAATCTGAGCTTAGCTTTTGGACAGTACCAGTCACTTATGCAGTTGCCCGTGTCAACAGCACTGACACAACTGACTCAGGCCGCGCAAAAGCTGCATTGGCCTGAGACCTTCCCTCGACCACCTGCACTCGACAGCAAGTTACAGGATATCCAAGACCGGTCCGCGGTTGAGCAGCAGCAACAGGCGGCACTCGCAGAGAATTTGTCGAGCCTGGACAAGCAACTTGAAGAACTTGGCACCCTGATTGTCGGCGGTCAGCTTAAACCAGCGACTCGTCTGCACACGGCGATTGGCAAAAAACTCGACAGCTTGCCCGTTGAAGTGAAAACCAACGCGGCCTTCAGCAGCCGAGTTGAACAGCAGCAGGCACACGCAGAAAAACTCCTGGAACTCAAAGACTGGCTAGGTTTCGCCACCAACCCAAAACGCATCGAACTCTGTGAGCAGATGGAGGTATTGCGCGACACTGACAGCATTGCGCCCGAGGAGAAAGCAAAAGCCATAAAGGAATTGCAGGACCAGTGGAAGCTCCTTGGTTCTTCTGATTCTCGAGAGGGGCAAAAGCTTTGGTCACGATTTAAACGTGCAAGCGACAAGGCTTATGCGCCCTGCGCCGAATTCTTCAAGCAACAAAGGGCGACTCGAGAGGAGAACCTAAAAAGCAGACAGACCATTTGCGCATCACTGGAAATGTTTGAAAAGGACCATCACTGGGAGACGGCGGACTGGAAGGGTGTCAGCGATATTATTCAGCAAGCACAAAACCAGTGGCGTGAATACAATGACATTCCGCGACACAAATTTAAAAAACTACAAGAGCGTTTCACTAATATCATCTCGACTCTGCGCAATCGATTACGCGCAGAACAGGAGCGCAATCACGAATCAAAACGCGCCTTGATTCAGCAGATTGAAACCCTTCTGGCCAACGACGCACCAGCTGCGGAGCTGGTCGAAATCACCAAGCGAAACCAAAGGGCGTGGCAAAATATCGGTATTTCTGACAGAAGAGTTGATCAGAAACTCTGGCAGCAATTTCGTATCCAGTGTGACCTGGTCTTTGCACGCCGAGATGCCGCCATAACCATAACCAAGCAGGCCGTGAATGCCACCAAACAGGAGGCGCTGCAAGTCTACGAACACCTGGACCGACTGGTGAAGGAAGACACAGTCGATCGCGGCCAAATACAACAGCTGCAGCAACAATTTCGACAGATCGACCTGGATCGAAATGAAACCAAACTACGCAAGGATTTTGATAGCTTATCGAAACGTGCCAACCAGGTTATCAAATCACGAGCAGTAAACCAGGCTAAAGCTTCTCTGGGGGAATTGCGTCGTCTGGCACAGCTATGTCAGGCACTGGAATTGCCTGGCAGTGACCGTAAAAAATTGCTGCAGGCCTGGGATGGCGAAGTAGACTTACCCGATGACTGGCGCCAACGCATCGAGCACCGCCGCGATCAGTCTGCAGCACTTGACGATCAGCAGCTCGGCATCAACACCGACAAGGCGGAAAGCCTTTGTGTGCGCATCGAAATACTCGCCGGTTTAGACTCGCCACCAGAGGCACAACAACGGCGAATGCAGTATCAGGTCGAACGCCTGAAGCGAGAACTCTCGCAGGGCTTGAAAGAAACCCGATCGCCAGACGAGCAACTGCGCGAGATCCAGATTGACTGGTACTGCCTGGGTGGATTGCCTGCCAGTCATCACAGACTTTACAGTCGCTTTAATCACGCCGAGGCTAAACTCGGTTTCGCCTGAGAACTCGCAGCTGAACGCTCGGCGGCGCCATGATCAGGGCAGCGAAACCTCGACCAGCGCTCCTCCCAGACTGGACGCCTTGATCACAATATCGCCACCATAGCGACTCGTGATCTCACCCACTACGGCAAGCCCTATGCCCTGGCCGGGCTGCTGCGAGTCGACTCGCGCCCCCCGGTCCAATACTCGCGAACGATCTGCATCTTCGATGCCTGGCCCATCGTCCTCAACGATAATGCGTAAACCTGTCTCCTCTCGAAGGTTGGCGACGCTTATTCTGATCGCAGAACGACCATATTTGCAGGCGTTATCAATGAGATTGCCCAGCAACTCGAGCAAATCTCGCTCATCAGCGGAAAAGTTACCTGCGGTAACATTCACGTTCATCTCGAGGGTTTTGTCGCGATAGACCTTGGTCATCGCACTCATCAACCGCTTGACCAGCGGTTCGACAGCAATTGGCTTGCTTAGGAGCCCGGCTTTTGACGACACCGCACGCTCGAGTTGATAACCGACGATTTCATCCATTCGAGCAACTTGCTCTTCGACCGTATCTTGCATGGTCTGGATCCGTTTTTCATCGTCATCAAAAGCTAAAGAAGTTGATGCTCCTCGAAGTATTGCCAGCGGCGTTTTCAAACTATGGGCTAAGTCACCCATGGTTGTTCGATATCGTTCCCGTTGTTGGCGCTCGCTTGCGAGCAACAAATTCAGATTCCTTGTCACGCCCTGAATTTCCTGCGGATAATTACCGTCCAAGCATTGCCGCTCACCATCCTCGATGGCCTTCAAGTCTAACGCCAATGTCTTTAATGGTGCCAAACCCCAGCTCATGACGATCCACTGCAGTATTACCAGAACTATTACTACACCCAACAACCAACCCCAAAGATTGTTCCTGAAACCACGAATTTCGCTGTCGAAAGGTACCATCGACTGCAGCACCACAAAGGTAAGCGGAATTTTCGCGGCGTCAGCTTTCTGCCAAAGCACCTTGTAGGCCTTGTAGAAAATCGCGCTATTGGCTTCTGGCAGCTGACCGAATCGCTGCACGCCAGGATCCAGATCCTGGACCAGACTCTCGTAGCTTGACTCGGCAAAACGGAGATCAAGCGCCGAGACGCTGCGCCAGATTTCCGCTCCCCTTTCGTCGAGCACCAATCCATAAAGACCTGAACCCAGTGTATTGAAACCAGGTTCCTGCATCAGGTCGGGCATCAACAGGCGTGCATCTTCAACCTCGGTGACGGCCAGCAAACCATAAACGTGGATCATCAAACGCTCTGACACACCCTGCTCCGCACTGCGGTGAAATGCCTGGTCAATGACCAGGCCCGTGAGTCCAAGGAAAACCATCAGTACCAGTGTTGCTGTGACTAATAGTCGACCACGCAGTGAATGAGGATTGGAGGGCATCGAACTCACTAGAACTCCAGGTTGAGGCGGTAACCCTGACCACGGACGGTTTCAATAGGCTTGATCGTGTTATCCGGGTCAAGCTTTTTTCGCAGGCGGCCAACAAAAACCTCAATCACGTTGCTATCACGATCAAAGTCCTGGTCATACAAATGTTCAGTAATTTCTGACTTGGAAATCACCTCATTCGGCCTCTGCATAAAGTATTCGAGTAAATTATATTCGAACGAAGTCAGATCGACTCGACAGCCTTTGACATTAACACGCTTGCCACGAAGGTCGAGATGGATCGGGCCCCTCTCGAGGCTTGGCTTGAACTGTCCCGAAGCCCGCCGCAGCATGGCATCAAGCCGAGCCAACAGCTCCTGAACGTGGAATGGTTTGACCAAATAGTCATCAGCACCGGCGGCCAGACCTTCCACCTTATCCTTCCAGTCACTTCGTGCTGTGAGAATTAAAATCGGATAGTCGCGGCCATCTTCACGAATTCTTCGAATGATTTCCAATCCGGAAATCCTTGGCAGACCCAAGTCAATGATAGCCACGTCATAGTGAAATTTTTGCGCGACATACATTCCCTCCAACCCGTCTGCACAGGCATCAATGGTGTAGTCCTGACGCTCAAGCAATTCAATCAATTGCTCACGCAACTTCTCCTGATCTTCAATCAGCAATACTCGATAGGCCATGATCGGCACTCCTGTCTGACAGCCAACAGGCAGCCTGACCTCGACAAGCTACTTAAAGACATCGCCACTCCTGCCGTCAACGAAGACTGATGTCACCACGCCTTCAGGCGACAGCATCTTGACCCGATAGACCGAAGATCCCCGCTCCTCAACCAATTGAATAGCCAGAATTTTGTGACCCTGGTAGCGCTGCTTGACCCGAGCAGCAGCTGCGCGACTATCAAGGCGCTGGCTTGCCGCTGAGGGTGTCCCTGGCTGGACACTCTGAGCGTGCAGAGTGCCGGAGCCAGCACGCAGGTCGAAGGGCCTCGCAGCGAGACCCTGACTGCTCAACACGCACAGCAAGGTTGGTATCAGGAGGATCAGAATACGCATGTCTTTCTCCGCTACAACCGGCTTAACTCACCGGCGTTATGGCTAATCGTACTCGAATAGTATCACCCGGATCCTTGTCCATCACCGTCGTGTAGGTTTGCTCCTGGTACTGGTAGCGAACCTCATAGCCCACCACCCGCTGCTCGCTGTGAGAGTCCTGATACACTCGACAGCGCTCTTCACTACCATAGCGCCGACCTGCTGCAGGCTGGTCGTCCGAGCTTGCGATCGCATTGCCAAGAGTTGCGCCCAACACCGCGCCAACCACGGCGCCAACCCGCTTGTTGGATTTCTTGTGACCAACAGCATTACCGATGGCGCCCCCCAGTACGCCACCCATAACTGTACCCACCGCATTATTCCTTCGCTTATCTTGTTCCTCATAGACAACCTGCTCCTGCCAGCACTCTTCTCGCGGAGTCGAAACAGTGATCGTCTTCAGTATTGGTTCAACGGCAAGCACTGGCGCATAGTCATAACTGACATTGGGAGCCGCCACTTCCGCCGCTTTAACCGGACCCGTCAGCACGAAGGTTGCAAGGACGGCAATAGCAGTATGCGTAAATATTGTTTTCATTGTATGCGCCTTTTAGGTAGCTGAATGTAAAGTTCAGCGTAACTGTATTTGCCTGAATGCCAGCTGAACAATTCAGATCAACCGATTCAGTTGGCATTCAGGCGGAATCTCCTAGTGACTTCAGCTGATCTCGCGCCGAAACGGCGGCAAGGCATTGAGCAGAAGCTGACCATAACGCTGAGTCACAAGACGGCGATCCAGAATCGATATGATGCCAGTGTCAGACTCGGTACGCAGTAATCGCCCACAGGCCTGAACCATGCGTAGCGCGGCATCAGGGACCATGATCTCCTGAAATGCATTACCCCCTCGAGCCTCAATCCATTCGCTCAGGGTTGCGCCCACCGGGTCATCAGGCACAGCAAAGGGAATCTTGACGATGACCACATGCTCACAGTAAGCACCTGGCAAGTCTATGCCTTCGGCAAAACTCGCCAGCCCAAAAATGATACTCGACTGGCCCGCATCAATTCGTCGTTTTTGGGTCGCAACGATTTCACTCTTTGACAGGTCGCCTTGCACCAGCAATTTTTCCTGAAGCTCAGTGGAGAGGGCATCCCTGACTCGAAACATCTGGCGCCAAGACGCAAACAACACCAATCCGCCTCGAACATCGGCTAACAGCTTCGGCAAAAGGCCAGCAACCTCCTCGTTATGCGCTTCAGCCTGCCGCGGGTCACTGACCATTCTAGGAACTTGTAGCAGAGCCTGCTGGGCATAGCGAAATGGACTTGCCAAGGCTCGAAATCGGTTTTCGGAATGGATGCCGGCTCGCCGCTGAAAGCGCTCGAAGTCGCCAGCGACAGCCAGGGTTGCGGAGGTCAGCACAGCACCAAAACAGCGAGACCAAAGCAGATCATTCAGTGTCTCGTGCACCGAAACCGGGCTGGCACTGATTTGAATTTCATCGTTGTCACGAAAACTGATCCAACGAGCTGTCGGGGGCTGACCTAAAGTGTCGAGTACCATGAAGTTTTGCCAGAGCCCCATGCCACCCGAAAGACGCGCATTCGCAGCGGCAATCATTGGCAGCCAGTTTTCTAACTGCTCCTGTAAAGGATCACCGTCGGTCATTCGATCTTCAATTGCGGACTGAATGAGCTGAGTCTGGCTGTTCAGACGTTGCATCGCTTGGTACACAGTTTCACTGATCGCCACCAGTGCAGGGTCTGCTTGCCCACCCGTAAACCGATAGCGGCGCTCTCGTTCATCGCCCTCTGCGAACTCTCGGAGAGGTTCCACCAGATTGATAACGGCTTGCAATTGTTCCACCAGGTACGAGACAGATTGCTCCAACTGGCTGAGATTGCGCGGCAAACCAGCGATCTCGCCCAGTTCCGACGTCATCTTTTGCAGCGCGTCCGGTTGCTGTTCGAGCCAGGCCTGGGTGGAACGTAGCAGCTGAAAATTAGAAAAGTGATTGATAGCCTTATCGGGCAAGTGATGGCCTTCATCAAAAATATAGATGGTATCCTCGGGCGGTGGCAATACCGCTCCACCGCCCATCATCAGGTCAGCCAATACCAAATCGTGATTTGTCACGATACAGTCGACTCGATGAATCTGCTCTCGAGCCCGATAGAAAAAACAATTCTCGTAGTGGGAGCACTTGCGTCCGGTACAGGTCACATGATCTGTACTCACTGGAAACCAGGCGCTATTTTCAAGCTCCGTAGTCCAGCTGTCACGCTCACCGTCCCAGTCGCCACGACCCAGCCGCGCCAGCATTTCCTCGTACAGGGCCTGATGGGAAGTATCCAGCGCTAGCACCTCATCTTCATAGAAGGCCAGGCTATGATTATTGGATCCCACTGCCAGTAGTGCCTGATCAAGACGAGCCAGGCACAGATAGCGGCGCCGGCCCTTGGCCAACGCGAAGCTGAAGTCGAGACCGGAATGCTGGCGAATATCAGGCAAATCCAACAGAACAATCTGTTCCTGAAGCGCGACGGTCGCCGTCGCTATCACCAGGCGTTTTCCCAGCGCCTTGGCGATTGGCAAGGCAGCGATCGCGTAGGCTACCGTCTTACCCGTACCGGTTCCGGCCTCGACCACACAGATCGGATTTGACGAAATTCGGTCGCCCTCGTCATCCGTTTCTATACTACCGAGCGTGTTGGCGATATCGGCGATCATTTGCCGCTGGCAGTGGCGGGAGGTATAGCCTTTCTCCTCGAGTAGCCTCGAATAAGCCATCTGGATCTGGGATTTTAATTCAGCACTGATCATTGACGGCAGCTACCTGCATTGCGCATCATCCGAACTTCACACATTCTAGCGATGACAGGCAGTGTTTATGAAAACCGAGATCATAACATTCAAGCTAAGGAGTAAATACCATCCGTTGTGGCTCCTGGCTGGCCTCATGAGTACTCTCGCGCAAGGCGCAGAGCCACTGCCATTGGCTAAATTAAATATGCCTGAGGGCTTCAGCATCTCGATCTACGCTGAAGTACCAAATCCTCGACAGATGGCAATGGGTGATGACGGTGTCATCTACGTCGGCAGTTTGCGGGCCGGCAAGGTTCATGCCGTGCGGGATCTTGATGGCGATGCCAAAGCCGATCAGGTCACATTGATCGCCGAGGGTCTCAGCTTACCTTCAGGAATAGCCTATCGAGACGGCGATCTTTATGTTGGTGCCATCAACGAAATTTTGGTTTATCGCGATATCCAACAGCTGCTCGACAAAAACCCTACCGAAGCGCCGGCTGTCAAAGAGGTACTGACTGCTGCGCTGCCAACGGATCGTCATCATGGCTGGAAATATTTGGAATTTGGTCCAGACGGCTACCTCTACATCCCTGTCGGCGCACCTTGCAATATTTGTGAACCGAAAGCGCCCTATGCCTCTATCCAGCGCATGAAGGTTGACGCCGGCCCGGCCTTGCCAGAGCCGTTTGTTGAGGGCGTTCGTAATTCAGTCGGGTTCGACTGGCATCCGGATACCGGAGAGCTTTGGTTTACAGACAATGGCCGAGACTTGCTTGGCGATGACTCACCACCTTGCGAGCTGAACCGGGTCAGCCAGGCAGGCCAGCACTTTGGCTATCCCTTTTTTCATGGACACAGCCTGCCAGACCCCGAATTCAGCGTTGGCCGGTCAGCCGCCGATTACGTCGAGCCAGCACTGGCGCTTGACCCGCATGTTGCACCTCTGGGTATGATGTTTTATACCGGCACCCTGCTGCCGCCCAGGTACCATAAACAAATCCTGATTCCGGAGCATGGCTCCTGGAATCGAACGCCGACCGCCGGGCACACTGGCCACCGCATCACTGTCGCCCGAATCGACGAGCAGGGTCTGATGCATTATGAGGTATTGGTGGATGGCTGGCTGCAAGATAATGTCGCTTGGGGCAGACCGGCTGACCTACTGCAGCTGCAAGACGGCAGCGTGCTGATCTCAGATGACACTGCCAATGTCATCTACCGGCTCAGCTATACTCAGCCGCAGCAGGCAGAATATGGCGCTGGATCGCCGCACTAGCGCCAGCAAAGACGAGGATCAAGCGCACCAGTAAAAGATCTTTTCGCTGGGTCTTGAAAATCTCTCTTGATCACACATAAAGTGCCTAACTGAATTCTAGAGCACAAAGCTTATGCTGCGTATCCTCCTTTTCCTGGCGACAAACTTTGCGGTTTTAATGCTGATCAGCATTGTCTTTAAGGTCTTCGGCATTGAGGGTTTGTTACAAAACAATGGCGTAGACCTGAACTATTCTGCGCTGTTGCTGATGTCAGCAATCATAGGCTTTGGCGGTGCTTTTATTTCCCTGGCACTCTCCAAATGGACGGCCAAACACGCCATGGGTGTTCGTATCATAGAGCAACCCAGGAATCATAAAGAAGCCTGGCTTCTCAACACAGTCCATGCCCAGGCCGCCGCCGTCGGTATTAGCGCCCCAGAGGTCGGAATATTCGATGCGTCAGAGGCCAATGCCTTCGCGACCGGTATGAACCGCAATAATGCCTTGGTGGCCGTCAGCACAGGGCTCCTCAAGCAGATGAATGAGCGTGAGGTAGAAGCGGTTTTAGGCCATGAGGTCAGCCACATCAGCAATGGTGACATGGTCACCCTGGGCCTGATACAAGGGGTCGTTAATACCTTCGTGATCTTTTTCGCAAGAATTGTCGGTTACTTTGTTGACCGGGTTATTCTCAAGAATGAACGAGAGCTGGGTATAGGTTACTACGTGACCTCCATAATCGCCCAAATTTTTCTGTCTTTACTGGCGACCATGATCGTGATGTGGTTCTCGCGGCACCGAGAGTATCGGGCCGACGCCGGCGGCGCGCAGCTGGCGGGCCGGGACAACATGATTGCGGCCCTCAAAAGGTTACAGGCCGGTGCTTCGTCCCATGATCTGCCAGGAGAGATGGCAACGCTGGGGATTGACGGTCGCAAGGCGCTCGGTCTGACTCGACTGTTTCTGAGCCATCCACCCCTTGAGGAACGTATCGCTAGTCTGCAACAGCGTCAGATTTAGCCTCTTTTCGCGGTTGATCGCTGTCTTCAGCAATCAATTCAACAATCTCCAATGAGGTATTTCTTACGCCGACAAAGGGTTCAAAATGTTCACGCGTGACACCGTGAAATTGAATACGAAAGAGGGTCCAGCACATCAGAAGGGCCAACGCCACGGCAGATACGATAAATAACGCCTGGCTCGAGTAGCCGATCAAGAAAGCGACAATGACTGGGCCAAATACAGAGCCGGCGCTATTCATCATGAGCACGCCACTGGCGATCTCCATCAGGGATAAACTGGTATTGTCATTTGCATGTGCCAAACAGAGGGAATACAAAGGAAACGTCATGCCTCCAAAAAGAAACATAGTGACATAAATAAGGATCACACTCGGACTCCAACCCAAAAATAACGCCGCCAGCAAGCAGGTCACCAGCCCCATGAACGCCAGGCCGGCAATCACATAGCGCCGGTCGATTCGATCAGACAGGCGCCCAACTGGATACTGAAAAACGGTACCGCCCAGTATCGTCACCGCCATAAAAATACCGATTTGCTCCTTATCAAGACCATTGGCGCTGGCAACGACGGGGCCAAGTGCCCAAAAGCCACCAGTCACCAATCCACCAAAGAAAGCTCCCACCATCGCAACCTGAGATGCAGCGATTACGCGAGCAAGCCGAAACTTGACGGCAGGAATTGGGCCCGGCAACGAACTGGACGTCAAACCAATGGGTACGACTCCCAGGACAAGCAGTGCCGCGGCCAGCATGAACAGCCCGGGGAAACCCAGATTAAAGCCAATAAACAACTGACCGACGCAAATCGAAGCCAGCGTAATTATGATATAAATCGATAGCACTCTGCCGCGATGTTCGATGGCAGTTTTCTCATTCAACCAGCTTTCTATAACCATATAGATACCGGCAAAGGCCCAACCTGAGACGGCTCTCGACAACATCCAGAACCAAAATTGATCAATCAGTCCGATAAATAACAGGGCAGCCGTCGCGGCAGCGATCAACACGACAAAAACACGAATATGTCCGACCCTGGCGACCAGTCTCGGAATGGTGAGACAGCCAATCACAAATCCTATAAAGTAACTGGACCCTGTATAGCCAATCAGCTCAGGCGCCCAATCGAGGCTTACCGCATACAGCGGTACCAGCGTCAGCTGCAATCCATGGCCAAGTAACAGTATCGCCACTGAAGCCAACAGCGCAGTTACTGATATCAATAAACTGGTCATATCTGGTTCCGAAAGATGACAGGAAAACCGCCCGTACCGTCCGCGGTCGTCAAAGACCACATTATTCGCGGCGAATTATACTCATCGCTCACCTTTTGTCTGCCTCGATTCAATAAACGGTTTCTCCCGTGCCCCAAGTTGTAGTAGCCTGCTGACCCGCATCTCGAACCACAGCCCCAATGTCGCATATCGACTCCTATTACAGCCGCACGACTACTGAGCTTTCGCCGATTGAGACGCTGCACAGTCATGTGGACACCCAGGTCTGTGTCATAGGTGGCGGCTTGGCCGGTATCTCCACAGCGCTGGGTTTGGCAGAACGCGGCATCAGCTGTGTTCTACTGGAGGCCGAGCGCGTCGGCTGGGGAGCCTCTGGTCGCAACGGCGGCTTTATCTCCTGCGGCTTCTCCAAGAATCCTCTCGCGCTGGCACGCAAACTTGGCAATGCCAAGGCGCGGCAGCTTTACGACTTAACCCGTCAGGCCTATGCGCTGATCGAACAAAGAATCAAGGGGCACGAGTCGAGCATCAAGGAACCCGGGGTTGGCCGGATAACGGCTTCCTGGTTTAATCATGAAGCCGGTGTGCGGCGCTACGTCGAGCAAATGAATCAATTGTTTGAAACCAATTTGGCGTTCTGGCCACAGGAACAAATACGTGCTGCTTACCTGACGGATCGCTACTTCGACGGCTACTTTCAGCCCCAGTCTATGTGCCTTCATTCGCTGAACTATGCCTTGCATACAGCCGAATTGGCGCGGGCGCTGGGTGCCAGAATTTACGAAGGGAGCCGAGCAGAGCAAGTCTTGCAAACAGCCGGTAAAGACCACCGCTGGCAAATCAAAACGGCCTATGGCTGCGTCAATGCGCAACACGTGGTCTACGCTTGCAGTGCTTATATCGACGATTTGCAGGCTAAACTCAGTGCCGCTACGCTGCCGGTTGCTACTTATGTGTTGTTGACCGAGCCTCTTGGAGACCGCCTGGAGACAGCTATTCGAGCCCCCTATGGGGTCGCCGACAATCGATTTTCATCCAACTACTACCGTGTGGTCGAAGACAAACGTCTACTCTGGGGCGGTCGAGTCTCTATGTTCCAGCCGTCTCAGATAAGACTCAAGGCCATCATGCTGAACGATCTCTTGTCAGTTTATCCACAGCTTCGCGGCATTCGTGGAGAAGTCGCCTGGGGCGGCTACATGGGCTATTCGAGCCATCGAATGCCGCAGCTGGGACAGTTGCGCGGCGGTGAGTGGTATTGTCAGGGTTTTGGCGGGCACGGCATGGTGACCACGACCATGGGCGGCGAGCTCATCGCCGCCGGTATTGCTTCAGAGGATGATCAATATGCTCTATTCAGCGATTTTGGCCTGAACTACGTGGGAAAACCCTTTGGCCCCGTTATCGCGCAGCTGGCCTACTGGTCCTTCCAGCTTCAGGATGCGCTTCAGGCTAGTTGGAGGAATCGGTAATCTCACACAACCAGGGGTTCTAGAGAGAGACTCGACGCACCTCAGCGCCTCGACCAAACACTTGGATCGCAATCAATAAAACCACGAGTCCACTCAGGCCAGCGAGCACCGAATTCAGCACTCCTGCGACAATGAAGCTGAAAAAGGCAATAGTCCCAACCAGCAGCGCATAATAAAATTGGGTCGATACGTGATCAATGTGTGGGCAATTTGCGCCTATCGAAGCGAGCACAGTAGTGTCAGAGATGGGTGACGTATGGTCGCCGAATAAGCCACCACTAAGAACAGCACCTATCGTTAAGTAGAGCGAGGCATCCACCGCTACAGCCATGGGGATCGCCAGACTCATTAAAATAGCGAAGGTTCCCCACGAGGAACCGGTAGCGGTGGAAATCACCGCACCCAAGAGGAAGACAATAGCCGGAAGAAAAGCCGGGTTGACGCTTTGACCAACAAGCACAGACAAAGTCTGCGCCGTACCCAGATCCTTAATGACAGAGCTTAGCGACCAAGCGAGGATCAGCAGTATGACCACAAAGACCATGCTCTCGGCACCTTTGATGAAGTTACCCAACGAATCATCAAAACTGACCTGCTGATAACGGTACATCAGGCCCGCACTGGCAAGCGCCGCAGCGACATACGCAATCGTCATAGTCGAGCGCACATGAACACTACTGAGATCGTCCTGCTGGGCAAAGTAACCAAGCAGGACTGCAATGGTGCCAAGCAATAACGCCAGCGGGACTACAAAAAGACTGAGCGGCGTTGGCCCTGTTGCCTCTGTTGATCTGCTGGCGTCGAGTCGCGCTTCTAGAGGGGCCTCAGCCAGATGAGCCTGAGCCTGAAATTTCTGCTGCGCCCTCGCCATTGGACCGAAGTCTCGACCGCTGAGAATAAAAAACGGCACAGCCAGAAGCGTAAAAATCGCATAAAACTGATAGGGGAGAACATTTAACAAGACGGTCAGCGCAGGCTCAGTCAGTCCGGCATCGACATAAGCCTGATCAATCAGACCCATGATATAGGCGCCCCAGCCAATGAAGGGCATCAGAATACAAACCGGGGATGCGGTTGAGTCAAGAATATAGGCGAGCTTTTCTCGACAAATTTTCAGTTCAGAAAAGATTGGGCGAAACAGCGGCCCTATGATCAAGGCGTTTCCGGAATCCGTAAAGAAGATTAATATTCCGGATATCCAGGTAGAAATTTGCGCCTTTGCACCATTAGATATGAACCGCGTCATACCTCTGGCAAATGCCTTGGCGCCACCAGAAACCTCCAGCAATTTAATAAAACCGCCAATCGCCATCATGGTGAAGATGATTTGGATATTTGACGGCACGCTGATTTGAACAAAAATGCGGGTCTCAATCATATCCAGAGCCGCTAGAAAAGGATTATAGCGAGTCAGTATCATAGACCCGACGAACACACCCAGCGCCAGGGAGAAAAGAATGTTACGGGTCCATATCGCCAGGAGAACAGTAAGTATCGGCGGTAATAGCGACAACAGCCCGTAGTCTGACATCAGCTAAACAGCCAGCCGAACCAGCCACGATCTAAACTTTTCTCGCAACCTTTCAGTTGCTCACTATAAGTACTGCTGCGCCGCGCGACCTTGTTCGACACATCTTTTAACCACTGTTTCTTCGAGAAGCTGCGTTTTGCAAATCCGCCATGGCCTTCGTGATAAGCCAGATAGAGATTGTAGGCATCTGCCTTGTCAATGCCGTTTCGTCGATGGCTCTGATTGTTGTACCAGCCGATGAAGTCAATGGCGTCATCGAAGTCATTACGATCGGCACCCCAGCTGCCTGTTGAGCGCTTATAGGCGTCCCAGGTCTCATCGATCGCTTGCGAATAGCCATAGGCACTGGCCGGTCGAGGGCCGGGTATTACCCAGAGAATCTTGGTTCTCGGCGGTTTGGCTCTGGATCGGAATGCTGACTCCTGGTGAATAAACGCCATCATCACCGGAATTGATGTGCCCCAGCGCCTGGCGGCTTTACGCGCGTCTTTATACCAACCCGACTTTTCTTGAAAGATTTTGCAGACATTATCAGGCTGGGCTGGAGGAGCTGACGCGCATCCAACCAGACTCAACAGCACTAGCGCACTTACCACAACCTTCATGCCACTTGAATTCCATGTTTGGCTAATAGCTCGAGCAAAGCAGATTCATCCATTACCGGCACACCTAGCTCAGTCGCTTTCGTTAACTTGGATCCCGCCGCATCCCCCGCGACAACACAATTTGTTTGCTTGGAAACCGACCCACTGACTTTTGCACCAAGGGATTGCAACTTCGCCTTAGCCTCGTCTCGCGTCAGCGCTGAGAGGGTGCCAGTCAAGACCCAACTCTGACCTTTTAAAGCGTCAGGGTCAACACTGGAAGCCTCTTTCTGCCAATGGATACCGGCGGCCAGCAGTTCATCTATGACCTTTTGATTATTTTCCTGATGAAAAAAAGTCAGTATTTCCTTGGCAACTATTGGGCCTATATCCACAACTGCCTGTAACTGCGCTTCATCGGCTGCACGCAAAGCGGTCATATCGGCGAAAGCCAATGCCAGGTTTCGAGCAGTGGACTCACCGACCTCGGGAATGCCCAACCCGTAGATAAACCGCGCCATGGTCGTCAGCTTACTTTTCTCTAATGAGTTAAGCAGATTGTTGGCCGACTTGGGCGCCATTCGTTCGAGAGCAACCAGCTGGGACTCTGTCAGCTTGTAGAGGTCTGCCGGGCTGCTGATCAAACCCGCGTCGACCAGTTGATTCACGAGTTTCGTCCCCAGACCTTCAATGTCCAGCGCCAGCCTTGACGCAAAATGACGAATGCTCTCCTTTCGCTGAGCGCTACAAAAAAGTCCACCTGCGCAGCGAGCAATGACCTCACCTTCTACCAGAAGGACCTCGGCCCCACAGGCCGGGCATCGCTCAGGCAACTGAATCGACCTGGCATCGCTGGGGCGTTGAGCCGTGTCTACAGCGGCCACCTTGGGAATCACATCTCCGGCGCGCTGAATCAGGACTCGATCGCCAATCATTAATCCGAGACGACGAACTTCGTCCATATTATGCAGCGTCGCATTACTGATCGTCACACCACCAATCTTCACCGGTTCTAGCCTGGCGACAGGGGTGATAGCGCCGGTACGACCCACCTGAAACTCGACGTCCAAGAGTCGAGTGTAGCCCTCTTCTGCAGGAAACTTGTGGGCGATCGCCCAGCGCGGAGTACGCGTCAAAATACCTAGTCGCTGCTGAAGGGGTATGCTGTTGACCTTAAAGACGACACCATCAATCTCGTAATTCAGATCGACTCGTCGAGCAAGTAGTTTTTCATAGTAGGCTCGACATTCGGCCGCCCCTTTAACGACTTGGATAATGGGGTTGATTCTCAGCCCCCAGTCCTGCAGGCGCTTCAGCATGCCAGACTGGGTCGCGGGCAGGTCGCCATCATCGATCACACCAACACTATAACAGTACATAGTCAGCTTGCGTTTTGCTGTGAGTCTTGAATCTAACTGTCGCAAACTACCGGCTGCAGCATTACGCGGGTTAGCGAATGTTTTTTCACCACGGGCCTCAGCCTCCGCATTCATCGCATTGAAGGTAGGCTTTGCAATGTAGATCTCACCACGCACTTCCAAGCGTCGAGGCCAACCATTCCCCTGCAGACGCAAAGGAATTGATTCAATGGTTCGAACGTTTTGCGTAACGTCCTCTCCAGTCATACCATCGCCACGAGTCGCACCTCGCTCCAGTCGTCCATCAACGTAGAGTAAGCTCACTGCTACACCATCAATTTTTGGTTCGCAGACGAACTCGATCACATCATCAGTGGCCAGACGCCCCTTAATTCGCCGCTCAAAGTCCTCAAGATCCGCCTCACTAAAAGCATTTTCGAGAGACAGCATGGGCATCTCATGACGCACCTGAGAGAATGCAGACAGCGGCGTGGCACCGACTCTCTGAGTCGGTGAATCATCACTAATCAATTCCGGATACTGGGCCTCCAGCGCTTTGAGCGCTTGAAACAATTGATCAAATTCTGCGTCAGAAATGACTGGCGCATCGAGGGAATGATACAGATAGTTATGCCGGTCTATGGCTTCGCGAAGCTGCGCGGCTTGTTCAGCGATTTCTGCAGGTAGAGACATAGGTTTTATCTGTGCTGCCGGTATCGAGCGACACCCGCTTAATGGAAGTAGGTGTCGACAAAGGCTTGCAGATCCTCTTGATAGCGCTCCATTGCGTGTCGCGTCAGTGGTTTACGCTCCTCGTCTCTGATCACACCATCAAGATGCGTTGCCAGATGTTCTGCCAAACCGAGCATCTGGTGATAGACGGCAATTGGGTCGGCCATTTCATGCGCTCGCATAAACAGGCTCACCGCTGGTGTCTTAAATTCGTGCATTCTGTCAGGATCAAAGGCCCCGGGTTCAACAGCATTCACCAGGCTAAACAGGGATCGGCCCTGACTGTCGAGGCGGTGATAGATATTCATATCACCAAAGGTCATATTTTGTTGTTGTAAACAGGCCAGCAAAGCATTGCCGCCAAAGTCTTTATGTCGAGCGCTGACATAAAGCACCAGGAATTTCTCCGGACAATCGGCGCTCGGTCGAGGCATTGTCGGTGCTTTTTGCACCGGCGTTTCGGCGTCGACCGAAACTTTCGGTTTCAGTTCCGGTTCCGCTTCGGGTTTCAGTTCCGGTTCCGGTTCCGGTTCC
>JAYODE010000004.1:99726-108934 GCA_038106185.1 Gammaproteobacteria bacterium
TGGTTCAATTTTTTCGGCTTTTCTTCTCGCAGGCATTCTTTCTGTTATCGAGGTCTTCGCCTTAAAACTTGGAGTCTGCTGAGCAGCACCTGCAACCGGCGCTGCCCGTACGGGAATCTCGACATCAAGATCGAGCGCTTCTTGCCTGGGTTGACTGACCACCCGTGCTCCGCCGTTGGGCAACTCGGCCCGAAAAAGCTCCAGATCATCTATGTCCATCCTCGAATCATGCCGTGAATTCAGGAAAGACTTATCCAGCGCCATTTTTAGATTGCCACGGCTTGAGCGCATGCGCCAATAGCCATGGAGCAGCACGCCCACAATGAATACAGGACCCAGTATGAGCAACCAGTCTCTCAAACCGAATTCCATTAGAAGTTCCATCGTCTCGATTCCGTCAGCCTAATCTCGCCACTCTCCGCTACACCGCCGCCAGTGCCACAGCTGCATCCACATCCACAGACACCATCCGGGACACGCCTGGCTCATGCATTGTAACGCCCATGAGCTGCTCCGCCATCTCCATGGCAATTTTATTATGCGTGATATAAATGAACTGAACCGTTTTCGACATTTCCTTGACCAAATTAGAATACCGCACCACGTTGGCATCATCTAACGGTGCATCGACCTCGTCAAGCATACAGAAAGGTGCAGGATTCAGGCTGAAAATCGAAAATACCAGCGCGATAGCAGTCAGCGCCTTTTCACCACCCGATAACAGATGAATACTCGAGTTACGCTTTCCTGGTGGTCTTGCCATCAGACCAACCCCCGTATCCAGCAGATCGTCACCGGTCATTTCTAAATAGGCGTGACCACCCCCAAATACCTTGGGGAAAAGCTGCTGGAGTCGAGAGTTCACCTTATCAAAGGTTTCCTTGAAGCGCGTACGGGTCTCAACGTCAATCTTTCGAATAGCAGATTCCAGCGTTTGCAGCGCTTTTTCCAGATCTTCGTTCTGAGCATCAAGATACTGCTTTCGCTCCGACTGAATTTTGTACTCGTCGATAGCTGCGAGATTGATCGCGCCAAGTCGCTGAATTCGATTACCAACCCGCTCCAGGCTCTCTTCCCATTCAGCTTCATTAGCCAGCTCTGGCAAATTAAGCAGCACCACATCCAGATCTTGCTTGTCGGCCACGAGTTGTTCGCGAATGGTTGATCGACGAACCTCGAGACCCTGCCATTCCATCCGCACCTGATCCAGACTCGCTCGCACCTGCTCAATGCTTTCATCGACTCGGCTTCGTTGCTGTTCCAGCTCTCGAATAGCGTGCTCAACCGATGTGCTGCGCTGACGCGCCAGCGTCAGTGCATTTTCAATCTCCAGGCGTTTTTCAAGCTGAATACCCAGATCTTGTTTCAACAGAATCTGCGGTTCCTCACTCTCACTTAAAGAGGTTTCAAGGCTTTTTTTGCGTTCAACAAAGATCAGCTGCTGCCCTTGCAGACGACTCATGGCTTGCTCTGTGGAGACAACCAGAGAACCCAGCGACTGAATTTTCAGCGCCAGTTGATGTGCTGCATCACGGTGCTCTCGCGCTTTGGCACGGGCACTTTCCAGCAGCTGCTGACATTCGTGCCTGGCTTGCTGTAGCACAGCCCGTTGCTGAGTATCCTGCTCCATCTGGTCAATGGCTGCTTGCAAAATATCTCTGGCATCCTTGAGATTCTGCTCATCTTCCTCAACATGCTCTGTATCGGCCTCAATTTCTGCCATCGTGCGCTGCAGATCCGCTTTCACCTGCTCCGCCTGGCGTTGCTTACTACCCAGTTGAGCTCGGGTTTCACTAAAGGACCGCTGCAGTTGGACCAGACGATTTTGCTCCACTTCCCGATCGCGCTCTGCCAGCTGCAGGCTAGCAACGCCGGACTCAAGACTCTCTGTCAGGCTCTCCACTTCACCCTCGAGTACCTCAATCTGTTCCATGAGGACCTTCAGTTCTGCCTGGCGCTTCAACACACCTGCTGTCGCATCCCGATCTTTGCTGACCCGCAACCATTGTTGTCCTAACCAGATACCATCGGCTGTTATCACCGATTCACCCACCTGCAGTTGTGGCCGCAACCCCAACGCCGCAGGCAAATCTACTGCGACATAGACGCCGGCCAATACATCACTCAGGTCGGTCTTGCTGGTGATCTTGCTCAGCAGCGTCGCCGCTGGCACACTCGATTTCGCCGCGGGGACACTCGAGATATTCGTCAGAAAACTTAAGGAACCCTTGTCAAAGTCACCCAATAGCTGCGCAACAGCATCCACACCATCGACGCACACGGCTTGCAAATAATCGCCCAGCACAGTTTCAGCCGCATTGGCCCAAAGATCTTCGACATCCAGACGCTCGCCCAGGCGGCCATTAGCTTTCAGATTATGACGCTCCAGCCAACTGACTTCAGCATCATCCTGTTGCCCCAGAGCTGCTTGCTGAAGCGCCTCGAGAGAGGCGAGACGGCCTCGAAAGCTCTGCAACCGACCACGCTTTTCATCCAGCAGACTGGTCACGTTTTGATTTTCTTCTCGCTGACCTTCAATTCTTGCCACAAGCGCCCGCAGTTCGTCTTCGACACGACTGATTTGTTCTTCCTGAGTCTCCAACATGGCTTGCAGTGGGCCTATTTCCTCTTCCACCATGCGCTGTTGCTGCAAGCGTTCAAGATCGACTTTCAGGGCCACCAAACGGCGATTCAAGCGCTGAATAGACTGTTCCAGCGAGCCCATTTTGGATTGTTGAACCTGTGCCTTGTTCTGCGCCTGGGCGGCTCCTTGGTTAAAGGCTTCCCAAGACTGCTGCCACGCCTGCATGCTCTGTTCAGCAGCAGTCAAATGAAGTCCAGAAGCCTCCTCTGTCTCCCGAACTTGCGCTTGCTGCGGTTCAGTTTGGGCCAGTTCATGACGTAACTCGCCGAGTTTCCGCTGATCAGAGTCGATATCCGAGCGAATCTTGTACCAGTTCTCTGTCACCTCTTCCAGGTCCTTGTTGAGCTGCTGATTACGCTCATTCTGAAACTGAATGGAGTCTTCAATCCGAGCGATTTCAGTACCCACATCATAAAAGGCTTTTTGAACTTCGTTAGTTTCATCTGACAGAGCAATCAGCACCTGGCGCTTTTCCTCCACATCGGCATCAATCCGACGTAAATCGGCAACGCTCGCATCCTGGGCGATTTGCAACCGACTGATATTTGCTTCTTTGACCTTGGCATTTTCGCTGATAGTTCGCCATTTCAGGGCCTGAAGCTGGGCTTTAACCTCACGCTCTTCATGCTTCAACTCGGTATAACGTTCGGCTGCCCGTGCCTGACGTTCCAGATGATGGAGCTGCCGTTCGAGCTCATCCCGCAAGTCGCTTAACCGGTCCAGGTTATCCCGCGTGTGACTGATACGCCGTTCCGTCTCTCGACGCCGCTCCTTGTACTTTGAGATCCCGGCTGCTTCCTCAATATAAACCCGCAGCTCCTCAGGCCGAGCCTCAATCAGGTTACTGATCATGCCCTGTTCAATGATGGAATAGCTGCGTGGCCCCATACCGGTGCCAAGAAAGATATCGGTGATGTCTTTGCGACGGCACTTCTGGCCATTAAGGTAATAGTTGGACTGGCCATCACGGGTCACCTGCCGCTTGATGCTAATCTCGCTATAGGCAGCATATTCACCACTCAGCCCACCTTCCGTATTATCAAAAATCAACTCTATATTGGCCTGACCTACGGGTTTACGTGTCGTTGAGCCATTGAAAATTACATCGGCCATGGACTCACCCCGCAGGGTCTTAGCCGAGGACTCACCCATTACCCAGCGCACAGCGTCTATGATGTTCGATTTGCCGCAACCGTTAGGACCCACAACAGCGCAAAGATTGGAACGAAAAGGCACAGTAGTCGGATCAACAAAGGATTTGAACCCGGCGAGCTTGATGGCTTGCAAACGCATAAATGACTCTCACTCCATACTTGTGGGTGCAGGGCAGGTAACGATTTTCCCACACCCGTAGAACGCTCTATTCTATTCTAATCCTGCTGTCTGCGCCCCTATAAATTGCGCCAAAAATCCAGCGTCCGCTCACTCGAGATCAGGATCCCTCAGCGCAGTTTGATCATAAAAGCACCAGAATTTTGTCCATCCAGCCCATAGTCGAGAATGTCTCCACGTGATTGCCTGGCACGCAAATCCACCATGACGGCGTCACGGATCAAACTCGAACCCACTATGACGCGAACGCCGGCCGCCCGCTGCTCCTCAGCGACCCGGAACAGTTGCTCCAGCTTTTCCAGTGCCTCATGGACCCGCTCTCGTTGATGGGCGATATCCACCGTGAGAATGGCTCCGTTTGTTTGACGCGCGACATGATCATCACATTTAGGACAGAGATTGACATCTCGCGGCACTCGCATGCCGCAATTGAGGCAATCCACGAAGTTGCTTTCCAGCTTACTGGGCACCGGCTTTTCCTTTCGATGTGCTCATTAACAACCCTCGGCATCGATCCTCAGCGTCGACTCTCAGCGTCGACCCTCGGCAATCGAGAGATTTCGCCTTTTTGAGAAGGCTGTAAACCAAGCGTCAAAACCGAGTCCAAGGGGCACTGGTTGGTCACCGCGCAGAAAATGTTCTCACATTCAGGGTCAGCAATACAATTTTCCGCACCCAGACAAACTCGACTGAAAGCGAGAAATCGCTTCGGTGGCCGCAACGCCACTGGACGACCACACCCTTTGAGGTCGGCCCGTCCTGTGTTTCGAAGATGAAAAATTAGGTTCAATTCCATGTATACTCGCCGCCTGATTTTCGCTTTTCCTTCGCCGAACAAGGACTTTACAGATGCTATTCAAGAACGCATCAGTTTACCGACTGACCAAAACCTTCGAGCCTTCAGCGGAAGAACTCCTCGCCTTGCTGGATAAAAACGCGTTCGTCCCCTGCTCTGGCTTGCGACCGTCAAGTTTTGGCTGGGTGCCACCCATCAAGGACCTGGAAGATGCCCCCCTGGGTCATGAAGTTGCCGGGAGCATTTTGCTCTGCGCTCGGCGTGAAGACAAAGTTATCCCACCCAGCGCCCTGAACGAGGCAATCGCAGAGCGCGTCAATCGCATCGAAAGCCAGGAAGGCCGCAAGCTTAGATCCAAGGAGAAACTGACGATTAAAGATGATGCTTTGGCGGAGTTACTGCCACGGGCGCTGGCACGGTCAAAACAGATCATGGGCTATATCAGCCCGGCAGCCAATCTGTTGGTAATAGATACTGCCAATGCCTCAGAAGCGGAATTATTCATTAACTGTCTTCGCGACTCAGTCGGCACGCTTTCTGTAGTGCCGCCTCAGGTGAAAGCGAAACCCACCGACGTTTTTTCTCAGTGGTTGTTGCAACGCCGGTTACCCGAACACTTTGCATTGGGTGACCAGTGCGACCTGGTTGACCCGGAGGATGGCGCTTCCGTTACCTGCAGAAAACAGGACCTGGACACGCAGGAGATCCGTCAGCACCTGGAGGCTGGTAAAGTGTGCACCAAGATCGGCGTTCGCTGGTACGGGGATCTGCGCCTGGCGGTAGATAAGGATCTGGTGCTGCGTCAACTCAAAATCGAGTCTAGCGACGATGAGGCGGAAGATGAAGACAATCCCATTGCCAGAATGGACGCGGCATTTGTCAATATGACTCTGGAGTTCTCGCGCTTTCTGCCTGCCCTCTTCAATGCTCTCGGCGGAGAAACCTTGGCTATCGACGCCTGATCGCACCGAGTGGCGCGCGGGGAGCTTTGCGAGCGGCATTAACATTCGATTCGATGCAGCCTATACTCACGCCTGACGCTGTGATCAGACTGAAGGGATAAAAAAGGCATGAACAGACTCGCGAATAAAGTAGCCATTGTTACCGGCGGTGCGAGCGGCATCGGTGCCGGCACCGTAAGACGTTTCGTCGAAGAAGGCGCAAAGGTCGTTATCGCAGACATTCAAGACGACCTGGGTGAGGCGCTGGCAGCGGAACTTGGCGAAAATACCGTCTACCAACACACAGATGTTTCAGTCGAGGCAGACGTCGCTGGCATGGTTGACTTAGCCGTATCACGGTATGGCCGTCTCGACATCCTGTTCAATAACGCCGGGTTCGGCGGTGTTAGCGGAGAGCTTCAAGATCTGATTATCGGTGAAGAGTACGCCAATACACTGGGCGTCATGTTCACGGGCGTGGTCCTTGGCATTAAACATGCGGCTCGAGTCATGAAACCCCAACTCAGCGGCTCAATCATCAGTACAGCCAGCGTTGCCGGTCTGCAGGCCGGACTGGGTCCCCACGTCTATTCAGGGATTAAGGCCGGCGTGCTCGGCCTGTCACGTTCCGCCGCACTGGAGTTGGCGGCCTTCAATATTCGTTCTAATGCTATTTGTCCAGGCGGCATCGCCACTCCTATTTTCGCTCCCATGTTGGAAGCCGATCTTGGTGATAATCAGTCGGTAGTCGAGATCATGCGCGAGCGCATGAACAAGGCGCAGCCGGTACAACGCTCAGGCGAAGCCGTTGATATCGCCAACATGGCATTATTTCTTGCCAGTGATGACTCAACCTTTGTTACTGGCCAGCACCACGTCGTCGACGGCGGTATGACCAGCAGTAGAATGCGGCTTGCAGAATCCTTACTCAGCGAAGATGGAGAACAGGCGTGAATTCAAATTTCCTGATCTCCACCCAGGCATTATCAGATCGAATGGCAAACCCGTCGACCAGTCGCGACTTGCGCTTATTTGATTGCACAACCCTGCTGCGCCAGGCGGGCAACACCATGACGGTTGAGTCAGGTCTCGCCGCCTATAACGATGCTCATATTCCCGGCGCTGCGTTCCTTGACCTGCAGCGCGATTTCTCCGACCCTGATTCTGATCTGCGCTTCACACTTCCGTCGGCAGAAGCCTTCAACAAAGCAGCGGCTGATCACGGCATTAACAATGACAGCCATCTTGTGTTTTACGCAACGACCTACCCCATGTGGGCGACGAGATTATGGTGGATGTTCAGGATTTTCGGCCATCAAAACGTTAGCGTCCTGGATGGTGGCATGAAGAAATGGCAATCGGAACACCGGCCGGTCTCAGACCAACCTGCCCGGTATCAGCCGAGCACCTACAAGGCTACGCAGAAGCCACTCAAAGTAGCCGATAAGGCTGCGGTTCTGGCCGCCTTGGACCAGGATGATGTTTGCGTGATCAATGCCTTGAGTCATGAGCAGTTTCGCGGTGAGGGCAGCCATTATGGGCGACCTGGTCGCATTAAAAATAGCCAGAGCCTGCCCTGGAATGAAATGCTGGATCCGGCGACCGGCTGTTTTCTGCCGGCTGAAACTCTTGCACAGAAGCTCAGCGCCACCTCAGCTCTCGAGGCAAAAAGTGTTATTACCTATTGTGGCGGCGGCATAGCCGCCAGCGTCGACCTGTTTGCCCTGGCTTTGCTGGGGATGGAAGACAAGGTTTCGCTCTACGACAACTCAATGTCAGAGTGGGCTAACGATTCTGACGCGCCGATGCAGACTGGCTAGCAGCTGCTCAGGACGAAAAACCTGTGGCCCTGCTTGAAGCCGGCAGCCCAGTATTCCTGCAGCAGACTGCAAGCGCAGCATAAAATCCTGGATAAACGTCTATCGGCGCCAATAATTTTGCTATTATTGGCAACACTGACCTAGTTGGAAAATATTCATGTCCCATATATCCGTGGCTGCGGCCTTAAAAGGAAATACCACCATTGGCGCCGCTGTTACCGTCAAGGGTTGGGTCAGGAGCAAGCGTGACTCAAAAGCGGGCATATCCTTTATCGCCGTCCACGATGGCAGCTGTTTCGACGCGATTCAGGCGGTTGTTCCCAGCGATCTGAGTAACTACACCAGCGAGGTGCTGACCATTACTACCGGCTGCTCTGTGAGTGTTGAAGGAGTGCTGGTGGCATCTGAAGGTAAGGGGCAGTCTGTTGAGATTCAGGCGACCCGAGTAGAAGTTCTCGGTCTGGTTGACGATCCTGAAACCTACCCCATTGCGAAAAAACGTCACACCTTTGAATACCTTCGTACGGTTGCCCATCTCAGGCCTCGCACAAATACGTTCGGCGCCATCACACGGGTAAGAACGACACTGGCAAACGCCATCCATAATTACTTTTATGACCGTGAGTTTCATTGGATCAATACCCCCATCATCACGGCCAGTGACTGCGAAGGCGCGGGAGAATTGTTTCGAGTCAGCACGCTGGATCTGGCCAACTTGCCCATCAAGAATGGCAAGGTTGACTTCAGCCAAGACTTCTTTGGCGGAGAATCGTTTCTCACTGTATCAGGACAATTGAATATCGAGGCTTATTGCCTGGCAATGAGCAAAGTCTACACTTTCGGTCCCACCTTTCGCGCAGAGAACTCTCACACCAGCCGCCATCTCGCAGAGTTCTGGATGGTCGAGCCGGAAATTGCCTTCGCCGACTTGAACGACAATGCCAACCTTGCTGAAGACTTGCTGAAACATGTCCTAACCACGTTGCTGAACCAGCGCGAAGACGACATGGCATTTTTTGCCGAACGCGTCGATAAAGAAGTGATTCATCGAATACGCTCTGTTATCGATTCACGTTTCGAGCGACTGGAATATACCGAAGCGGTGAAGATTCTGAAAAGCAGTAAACAGGCCTTTGAGTTCCCTGTCGAGTGGGGGTTAGATCTACAGTCAGAGCATGAGCGTTATCTGACCGAGAAACACGTCGGGCGACCGGTGGTACTGACGAATTATCCTAAAGAGATTAAGGCGTTTTACATGCGCCTGAATGATGACGACAAGACTGTCGCGGCAATGGACGTTTTGGCACCAGGTATTGGCGAGATTATCGGCGGCAGCCAACGAGAGGAACGCCTGGACGTCCTGGATAGCCGTATGGCGCCCATGGGCCTGCAGGATGAACTCTGGTGGTACCGCGACCTGAGGCGCTATGGCACAGTCCCTCATGCAGGTTTTGGACTCGGGTTTGAACGTCTGCTGAATTATGTCACTGGTATGGAAAATATTCGGGATGCTATTCCATTTCCACGAACCCCGGGTAGTGCTCACTTCTAATTGATTCACGGCGTCATCAATCAGAGCGGCCCTCGCCGGGCGAGGGGCGCCCAGCTAGGGGTGCCCGACTAGGGGTGCCCGACCAGGGGTGCCCGACCAGGGGTGCCCGACTAGGGGTGCCCG
>JAYODE010000004.1:109034-118902 GCA_038106185.1 Gammaproteobacteria bacterium
AGCTCTGCAAATCAGCTCTGCCAATTATTCACAGTGCTGCCCTTTGATCCAGGACTAGCACTCTGTTTGGCCATCTCACCCGCAGGCCGCTGCGCTCTCATCAACATAGCCTGAATGGATCAATCACCCATCAACATCTTCCACGACGCCAGGCTATTAATGCGCATATAGGTATTGACCTTTTTGGTCTCGGCAAGACTTGCATTGGGCACATCGGAATAGTTGTGTCCTGGCAGTAGCAGGGTGTCGTCGGGTAACGCTGCCAGTTTCTGGATACTGTGATACATGTCTTCAGAGTTGGAACCCGGCAGATCAACTCGACCACAGCCGTTGATAAACAAAGTGTCACCAGAAATCAGCGTATGCTTGATTCGAAAACACTGAGAGCCGGGTGTATGACCCGGTGTATGCAAAAACTCTACTTCAACGTCGCCAACCTTTAAGCGATCACCCGACTCAACTTTGACCATGTCAGCGTCAGAGATGCCGGTCACTTTTTTGACACCATCCGCTTCAATCTTATGGGTATATATCTTTACTGGATTGGTGGCTAACAACTCAGCCACACCTTGGACCTTGTTCTTACCAAAGGAGCCGCCACAATGATCTGGATGATAATGCGTCAGTAACGCACCATTGAGCGTATACCCACGTTCATTGACGATATTCATGATGCCCGCGATATCCCAAGCCGGATCTATCACCACGACCTCTCGAGTTCGCTTGGAGCCGACCAAATAGGTAAAATTTTGCATGGGACCAATCTGGATTTGCTCCAGTATCAACTCATTTTCGATAGACATCCACTGACCCTCACTGTACTTGGCAACACTATATCGTTTGGTGAGGGCAGCGTCGAGTAGTGCGCCGGGGGTTAGTTCTCGGGGCGAAAGCCTGCACTTTTCGCTGACAGGGTTGGTGCTGTTTCAGGCGTAACCTCTGGGGCTACACCCCGCCATTGAAACCCCAGCCACACTTTGAAACGCTCACGGGCAGTTCGCAAATCATCACCAATACAATACAGCGCAGGCACCATAAGTAATGACACAAACAGCGCGAACAATACGCCAAAAGCAAGGGATAACACTGCCGGCTTCAAAAACTGAGCGTCGGTGGAACGTTCCGCCATGATGGGCAGCAGACCGACGAAGGTGGTCACTGACGTGAGTAGAATCGGTCTGAAACGCGCCACCCCCGCAGCCACTACCGCATCTGCAGCATTCCTACCCTGTTGCCGCAACCGTTCAACATAGTCGACCAGTACCAGGTTGTCGTTCACCACCACGCCAGCTGCCGCACCTATGCCAAAATAGGAAAACATTGCCATGGACACACCAAACAGCCAATGACCATAGACTGCGCCCATGAAGCCGAATGGTATCGCCGTCATTACTAACAAGGGTAACCAGTAAGAGCCAAAAGCGACGGCAATCAACGCATACATCACAAACAAGGCAATCGCGAACAGAGAGACTAGCTCATTCATAAACAGTGCTTCGCTTTCCGCATTGCCGCTGACCCCGATCTTGATACCTGGATACTTTTGCTCAAACGCCGGCAGAAACTTGTCTTTCATATCCGTGTTTATATCGCTCATCAGATCTCCGGTTACATCTGCGGTGACCCAGACCACTCGCTCACCATCTCGGCGTTGAATATTCTGAACGCCGGAGGCGACCTCCACTTCAGCCACTGACAGCAGAGGGACCTCATGACCTTCCCGTGTTCGAATATGAAAGTGATTGAGGCTGTCGAGACTGTGGCGCAGCGCCGACGGATAACGCACCATCACTCTGACATCACCATTTTCTCGAGGCAATCGTTGGACTTCTTCACCGAAGTAAGCCTGCCTCACCTGTCGCGAGATCTCGGCCAGGGTCAGGCCAAGCTTTTCAGCACCTGGCAACATTTTAAAATGTAACTCATCGGACTCGCCGCGCAGCGAGTCTCGCACAAAAAAGGTGCCATCGTAACTGTAGAGCTGAGCCTGGACTTCCCTTGCCGCAGCACGCAGGACGTCCATATCTGCATGCCGCAGCGCAAAATTGACCTGAGGCGAAGAGTCGTTCATCGTGTAGTTCACTTGAATCTCCTCCGCATCAGGAATTTCCCCGACAAGCTCTCGCAGCCGAGTCGCGGCTTCTTTAGCACTCAGATCCCTGACTTCCGGGGGCGCCAGCTTGATAATGGCAATGACACTGTCGCGACGAGAACGGGTATACCAACCTTCGATGAGTTGACCGCTACCACCCTCTTCGACTGCTCGCTCGTCGACCTCCTTGATCAGCTTCAACTCTGCTGCCTGGAGTTGATCCAAAACACCCAATGCACGTGCATAGGGCGTTCCCGTCGGCAATATCACATTGAGATAAATAATTTCATTTTCGACTTCCGGCATGAAACCGAACTTGACCCAGCCGCTTGTGTAGAGCCCGAGGCTCAAAACTAACGCGGCGACAAAGCCGCTGACTGTTACATAGCGATGCTGCACACAGAAGTCTACCCAGCGGCGATATTTCGAGTTGGCAAAAGCCACGATGCTTTCTTCGATGCGTTTCTGCCAGCGGGCCAGCTTACCGAGCTGGTCACGATGCTGCAGATGGGCGAGGTGGGCTGGCAGGATCAGAAATGCCTCAATCAGCGAGACCAGCAACGCCAGTGTGATCACAATCGAAAATTGACGAGTAACCTGAGACTCTTCGCCAGACAGAAAGAAAAATGGCGCGAAGGCGACCATGGTCGTCAACACGGCGAAAATCACCGGCTTTGCCACCACCGACGCGCCCTCGATGGCAGCACCGAGACCGCCTTCACTCTGGCTATGGCTATGGCTATGGCTATGGCTATGGCTATGGTGATGAATGCTCTCTCCGACAACAATGGCGTCATCAACAACAATTCCGAGTACCAGCAAAAAGGCAAACGTCGACATGATATTCAGCGAAACATCATTTATCGGCAGCAGCGCAAAGGCACCCATAAATGACACTGCAATACCTGCGGTCACCCAGAAGGCCACCAAGGGTCGCAAGGATAAAATCAGTACCAAAAAGACGAGCAGGAGCCCGACAGTTGCTGAGGAGGTAATCGTACTCATTCGGCTCTTGTAGATTTCTGCCGTGTCGAACCACAGAGAAAGGCCGACACCCTTCGGCAGATCAAGCTTGCGCTTCGCCATCCAGGCTTGCACCGCGTCACTGGATTTAACCACCTGCATGTTGTCTGTCGACAGGATCTGCAGCAATACGGCTGGCTCACCGTTCATAGTTGCCAGAATCTCTTCGTCTTCAAAACCATCAATCACACGGGCCACATCGCCAACACGAACACTGGCGCCATCATCAGACTGACGAATGACTATTCGACTGAACTCATCCTCACTGTCAGCGAGGTTCCGCGCACGTAATCGCACGTCGCCCGTTTCAGTACGGATCTGACCTGTTGACAAATTTATCGAGCTGGCACGAATAGCTGCTGCAACTTCAGCAAATCCCAGGCCATACTGACGCATGGCTGCGTTCGACACCTCAATGGTGACCTCTTCTCGACGACTACCAAACAAATCGACGAGTGAGATATAGGGAAGTTGCGCGATCTCGTCCCGCATGTCCTCTGCCAACTGGGTCAGCACCTTCTCGCCGACGTTACCGTGCACCGCGATTCTCATCATTTCCTGGCGAAACTCTACTCGCCGAATCTTTGGATTTTCGATATCTCTGGGCAGGGCGTTCACAGCGTCGACTGCATTCTTTACATCGTTGAGAAAAGAATCCATGTTCTGACTGGGGAGTGTATGCACTTCTATACGGGCAAAGCTTTCAGTCGCCGTCGAGTAATACCGATAGACGCTCTCAAGACCATTCAAGGCTTCCTCGATACGCATCACGACCTGCTCTTCCACTTCCTGTGGTGCTGCCCCAGGCCAGACAATCTCAATGACGACCTGATGAGGCTTAAAGACCGGGAAAGCCTCCCGCTCCATCGACAAAAACCCCAGCAATCCCGACAGCAGTATGCCAAACATCAGCAGATTTGCCGCAACCGGATTTGATGCCCACCAAGTAATGATCCTTTTCATTGACCTCAGCTCTCCGCGGCTTCAGAAGGCGCTCGATTGGCGACTTGAGTCTCGACCGCTGGCGAGTCAAGCGCTTCAAGCGCCATACCGGGAATGGGATTGCGTATAGAAGACAGGACAACCCGCTCTTCGGCCGTCAGCCCACTGGCAATCACGGCTTCGACTGCCGTGCTATGGGTCACGATCACTTCTCGAATGTCGAGTTTTCCGGCCTGATTGACCACGTAGACTTTATTTCCCGCCCGTAAGCCCTCTCGCGGTATCACATAGGCATTCTCGATTCGACGACCCAGAATTTCCGCTTCAACATAGAGGCCCACTGCCAGGGGCATACCCTCACTCGAGCGATTCAAAGTATAGGGCGCTTGCACTTCTGCAATGCCGTAGACTGTTCGAGTATTCCGGTCTATGACCGCGTCCAGACGCACCAGCTTGCCTGCCCAGGATTGCTTGACACCCGCGACCGTCGCCGTAAACGTGACATCCAGTTCAAAGTCTTTCGCTGCTACGAAACCGATGGGTACCCCGAGCGCCGCCAGCTGGCTGTCAAACAGGGGCAACCGAACCTCAACCTTATCGGTAGCAAATGCTCGTCCCAGCGCCATGCCGGGCGTCACATACTGGCCCACGTCTACCTGCGTGCTGATCAAGCGCCCATCAAAGGGCAATGAAATTTGAGTTCGCGAGAGATTGAGTTGAGCCTGCTGTAATTCGGCTCTCGCAGCGTCCATACGCGCACGGGCTTCTGCAACTTGCGGTTTTCTCAGGGCTAGATCCGACGCCTGACTTGCATCACGGAGTTGCTTTCGCGCTACATCGGCCGTCGCTATCGCTGTTTGCAGTGTCACCTCCGCCTCAGCGAGTCTCGCCTGCGCCTGAGCCAGCGCCAGTTGAAAGTCGATTGATTCGATTTCGACCAATGACACGCCCGACTGAATAACTCCTCCCTCAATAAATTCCGGGGATACAGAAACGACCCGCCCAGGAATCTGAGACACCAGATCAACGACCGTACCGGCACGCACCTCACCCTGGGAGAACACCCGCAGGTCCACGCTGCTCCCCTTGACGCTTTCAACAAACACGCTAAGCGCCCGGGGTGCCTGATCCTTCTTTTCCGGATCCGGCTTGGTCCAGTGGAGACCGGCATAGCCTCCTATACCGGCGAGGAGAATCGCGACCGGAGCTACTTTTTTCATGAGTTTGATCACTTCAGTTCGTCCATGAGTTACATGAGTTGCATGAGTTGCATGAGTTACATGAGTTGAGTGTCTCATTCCGATGAGATCGGGACGTATGAACCCCTGTTATCATCATCTGTGTTGCTCAGACTACTCGAGTCATTGCTGATCTCTCAGCATTTTACGTTGAAATGAACTATCTATCAGCTAAAGTGCTTGCCATCCCTCTTCAGGTCAAGAGCTCAGGTCAAGAGCTCAGATCAAAAGTTCAGATCAAGAGTTCAGCTTCTGGTCCATGACTGGAGAGTCAATTTGGCAAAATGACTACTGGCTTGATCTATCTGCGAGGATAGACCAGATATATTCCATTGAATTATTAACGAGTGAAAAGATGCATCAGTTGTTACCGGTCTTTTTTGGCAGCGTCAATCGCTGGGAGTGTGACGAAAATGATCACCTCAATGTCAGGTTCTATGCTCAAAAAATGCATCAAACCCTCGCCGCTGGTCTGCTAGACCTGGCGCTGGTGACACCTGAGGCGCTCGATACGACCTTGCAATCTCTCACCGCGCAGCATATGCGCTACCTTGCCGAGGCAAGGATCGCCGCGCCTCTGACAGGTATGATTGGCCTGTTAGAAACGACTGACAGCAACTTTACGGTGCTCACTGAGCTACGTAACACTCAGAGCGGAAAGGTCCAGGCATCCTTCACTCAGACATTTGCCACGGTGCTTGCGCAGCCACCAACCTATCGCCACAAGCTACCAGATCACGCTGGCAGCCGAGGCCTCACCTATCGGAACTCACCTTACGCCCACCTGACACTGGATGAGGCCTATGAGAGAGGGTTTACAACGATTGGCAGGGGCGTCATCCAGGGCGACGAGTGTTCACTCGACGGTCGATTGTTACCCCACCTGTACATTGGCCGAGTCTCAGACTCAATGGCCAACCTGTGGGCTAAGTTCGCCGACCCGACTGAACCTGCGGTACGCGGTCAAGGTGATGAAGGCGGTGCCGTTCTGGAATATCGTATGACCCATTATGGCGCCTTGAAGCTCGCGGCACGTTTTGAAGTGGTTTCTGGCATCCTTGAATTGGCGAACAAAACCCAACATTTCGTCCATCAAGTCTATGATGTTAGGACCAGACAATGTGTCGTTGCTGCCGAGGCCATTGCTATCGCCATGGATCTTCGCGCCCGCAAGGCTATCGCCATCAGTCAAGCTAGACGGAAAGCCATGCAGGCATTTCTCCTCAAGGCGCCCTGAGTCGGCGCCACAAGCTGTTAAAAAATCGAGCGGACCATGACCACAGAAAACCAAGGCTCCTGCTGCGATCATTTCGGCTGATGAAGACTTTCGCTAAACGCGCAATCTACTAGCGCAGAGCCGCCGTGACGGCGATCTCGACGGAGAATTGTGGTGCCACCAATTTCGATTCAACGCAGGCACGGGTCGGTGTCGCGCCCTCAACCACCCATTGATCCCAGACACTGTTCATGCCGGCAAAATCCGCGATATCAGCGAGCCAAATTGTAGCTGTTAAAAGGCGTGATTTATCGGTGCCGGCCTGCGCCAGAAGCTCGTCGATAGCTCGCAGAATATCAGCAGTTTGCTCTGCCGCCGAGCCACCGGCAGCATTTTGCGCAATCTGGCCTGCTGTCGATACGACGCCATTATAGACGACCGCCTGGCTCATTCTCGGGCCGACATTAATTCGTTGAATTGTCATGGTATTTTTTCCTTGTAGGTCATGAATTGCTATCAGTGGCTCCGATCGCCTTGAGAATAGGTTCCTTTTTTCCGCCGCCACTATACCAAATTTAGAGACAAAAAAGTCTCGCTAACACTTATCCGGCAGCCCGGTTTCAGGCGGCTGCTGATCAACATTAAAAATAGCTGGCTGCTATCAAACCACCCGCTAACGGCAGGGTTGCCACAAGAAACATGATAAACGAGTAGGACAATACTTTATTTGCAGGAAGACCCGTCATGATCAACAGCGGTATCACCACAAAGGGATGAATAATGTTAGTCCACTGGTCGCCATAAGCGATCCCCATGACAATTAACGCAGGATCAGTCCCCAGAACCTTGGCAGCCTCAAGGAAGGCCGGACCCTGAACGGCCCATTGAGCACCACCGGAGGGGATAAACAGATTGATCACACCGCCTGAGAAAAAAGCGATCAGTGGCAGACTTTCTGTGGTGCCGATTCTGGCGAAAAACCCTGCGATCTGCGCAACAAAGCCAGTATTCAGCATGATCCCCATGATGCCAGCGTACAATGGGTACTGGAGCAAAGTGGGCACCACAGCACGGCCGGCTTGCATGAACACCTGGGTCAGCTCAGATGACGAACGTGCCAACAGTAGACAAGCTGCCAAGAAGGTCCAGTTAACAATATTTAAATCCAGTTGCACGCCTTTGTCATAAAACCAGCTGACCACATAGGTCATCAGAATCAAACCCAATGAGGTCGTCAGCCAGCGGGCGTTCTCCAGCTTGTCAGCGATTCCTACCCGCCGAATCGTATGCTCTTGGGGCACTGACGACGCTGGCTGGTCGGTTTCTGGCTCCTGTATTTCTTCTATCTCTGCGCTCGACGGCCCAAGCTGCATGGCAACGATGGTAACGGTGGCAAGCGTAAGTACGATCGTCACTAAATTGAACGTCGACAGAATGGTTTCCGTCACCGGCAGCAGTCCGCCCAGCAGGGATTCCATCGGGTTACCCGCCGTTGCCACCAGCAGGGGCGCCGAGCCGGAGTAACCCATGTGCCACACTACGAAACCACTGAATGCTGCGCCGCCTAGCAGGGGATAGTGCACAGGAATACCTCTGCGCCGAAACGACAAGGCGATCTGTCGTGCCATCAAACCACCCAATATCGTCCCCAATGGCCAGGCAATAAGACTCACACAACCCGCGAACAGGGTGACGAATCCATAGGCTGCTCGCGCGGTTTTCGGCACACTCGCTAACCGCTCCAAATAGCGCGGCACTGGTCCCAAATGCGCTAGCGCATAAGCAAACAAGATGGTCAAACACACTTGAGTGATGAATGGCAGCAACGAACTCAAGCCATTGCCCCAGGCAAGCACCACATCATGTGAGTCAGCCGGCGTGGCGCCATAGGTCAAGACCATCGCCGCCAGCGTCATAACAATCCCGAATGCAAATGGCTCCGGCATATAGCGGTCAAAGCCGCGAATCACCGCGCCTGTCAGGCGCTGCAAAAACGGATTAATGATGGTGTCCGCCGGCACCATGGGCATGCCCATGGGCCTGCTCTTCACGGCTCGAATCTCGAACTTCTACTATTTCCAGATCGAATACCAGGGTCTGACCAGCAAAGGGATGATTGGCATCAATATCTACATTAAATTTCCCGATCTTGATCACTCGAGCGTTGCGAATACCCTCCTTGGTATTGATATGGACTATCTGACCAATCTGCAACTTTTTGGGTGCATCAACAAGATGCTTTATTGGTACTCGGTGTTGCGAGTTTTCGACCCGCTGGCCGTAGGCTTGCTCGGGGGTCAGCGTAACCTGAATGCTGGCACCTGCCGTCTGGCCAATCATGGCGGCTTCCAGACCTGCCAGAATATTCCGCCGCCCGATCATGCATGCCTGCGGTGCCTCATCCCGATTAGTCTCGAGCTCATGACCCGCCTCATCCCTCAGCGTGTAATGAAAGGTCACGATCTTACCGTTGCTTACTTGCATTCAATCAACCTATATCAACAAATAAGCCGCAGTATCTCACTACTGGCGAGGAAGTGGTATTCTTGCGTTATGCAAGACATTCTTCAGCTCGAAACTCAACAAGCGCACTTCAATCCGGCTTTTAACACCCTGGTCCATGATGGCTGGGTATTACGTTTCAGCCAAGGTTACAGCCTCTGTACAGACTCCGTCTGGGCCTTGCGACAAGGTGATATAGGGATGCATGACAAGGTTCAGTTTTGCGAGGAGCAATTCCAGCTTCAACACCTTGCATGCACGTTTCGCTTGACTCCCCTCGCCCATCAGCAACCACTCGATTCTTATCTGCGTCGCAGCGGTTACCGAACAGCAGAGAGCGGCAGCGTCTTGACTCGCCCCTTAACTCTAACAAATGCTCCAACAACAGCTCCAACAACAGCTCCAACAACAGCTCGAACAACTGCTGAGCCTCTCAAGACCTTGCCATTAACTCGCTGGCTGGATTTGTGTTATCGGCTCAATCCCGAAGACCGGCCGGGGCAGCGCCTGCAGCAAGAGCAGTTGCTCAGTCTGGTTGAATTACCCATGTGGTGTGCCGTCATCGAGGCGGAGGGGATTGCAGTTGGCTATGGGCGGGCAACACAGAGTGGCACCCATCTGTATCTCGATGATGTTTGGCTGGCTCCGGATTGGCGTCGGCGTGGTCATGGCCGGCGCCTGCTCGCCGGCTTGCAGAGATTTGGTCAGGCGCAGGGCGCCACCCTTGCTTGCCTGACCGTCAGTGACGCCAACATCAAGGCCAATGCATTCTTTCAACAGGCCGGCTTTAGCCTGGCTTATCCCTACCACTATCTGCAGCGTTGATTGACTGAAGGATTGACTGAAGGATTGACT
>JAYODE010000004.1:119002-127834 GCA_038106185.1 Gammaproteobacteria bacterium
AAGGATTGACTAAACAATGGATTCTGCGATTGGCTCAACTTTTCTGAGTTTATTCGCCTAGATTGGGATTCCTTTCGGCCCTACTTTAGAGACTCATCTTCTAATTTGGCACTTAGCAGCTTGCTAAGCGCTGAATCTGTGCCATTTATTCCGCGACGAAGCCCTTCCAACCGCCCATGTACTTGATGAAACTTTCACCGAGCCCCTCTCGGCGCAAATGCTCGGCTGTCACCGGGTTCGCAATAGGCATGAAGCCAGTATTCCTTTGTAGCTGATGCGGATAATCATGATGAAGGATCGCAGCGCGGCCAAGCATGATCCAGTCAACACCAGCGGCTAATACCCGATCAGCCTCGTCTGGCGTCATGATTTTTCCGGCTACACCCAAGCGCACCGAGCCACGCTGTAGCGCCGTAAAGTAGCTCAGCAGGTCCTGATTCTGGTAGCTTTCCTCTTGTGGCTGCTTGAATACATCCCAAAGAGACATGTCGAGAAAATCGATCTGTGCCTCGTTACATAGTCTCTGGCACACCGCAAGGACTTCGCTGAGTTGCATGCCGAAGCGCTCCGGAGACAGGCGCAGACCCATCAAAAAGTCCCTGCCGCAACGCTGGCGAATGCCTTCAATGATATTGAATATCGGCCTTGCACGGTTTTCCAACGAGCCACCGTACTGATCCTCACGGCGATTGATCTCGGCCGACAAAAACTGGCAGAGGATATAGCCATGAGCACCATGAATTTCGACTCCCTGAAAACCCGCCCGCTCCGCTCTTTCCGCAGCGACAACAAATGCCTCAATCATTTCTTCAACCTCGGCACCCGTCATAGCTCTGGCACCTGTCTCAGCATTATTCGAGGGGCAAACGGGGGTCGTACCAATCAAAGCCGTTGGCGATCGCATACCGGCATGGTGCAGTTGGACGACAGGAAGGCTGTCGTTCATCTTGATGCCCGTCGCCAGCCGCTTAAGACCTTCTAAATGTTTGTCGTCGAAAATTCCCAACTGACCTGGAAAACCCTGCCCCTGAGATTGCACATGGGCAGCACAGGTCATTGTCAACCCAAAGCCCCCTTCCGCGCGCATCGTCAGCCATCGATATTCGTCCTCTGAAAGACGACCATCATCATGGCTCTGCGAGTTCGTTAGGGGCGCGAGCATAAACCGATTTTTCATCACCGGTCCACGATTAAAAGTTAAAGGGGTAAATAATTGCGTCATTGAAAATCCTGAAAGGAGAGGTTACTTTCGAGCGATAACACGCCCACAGATGCAGCATGCTTTTGCATCCGGCTTGCCTTTTCAGCCTTTTGCTAAGCTGTGAGGATATTAGTTAACTTGCAGCAGCTCAACCCAGTTACCGTCTGGATCCTCGATCATCGAGATGGTAACACCAGTACGAATTTCTCTGGGCTTGACCACCACCTTATACCCTGCCTCTGCCAACTCGTTAGTTGCCTGCTCAAGGTTGCTGACGCTAATGGTAAAATATCGCAACCCGGTAGCCCCACCGATACCCCCTGGCGGTGCCTCGGCGGCAGGCCTCTTGGCGTTAACCACAATCTTCAATGTGGTTGTACCGCAGGCTAATCGGGTCATATGGTTGCCACCAGGCATCACCATTTCACCTTCGACTTTAAGTCCTAGCGTATCTCTGTAAAATTTTAGCATCGGCACAGCATCCGTGGTAACGATGCCGAGATCGATCGAGTCCTTGGTAACGACGACACCCATGCGACTGCCTCCTGATAGATTACTTTTCAAAAAACCGTGAGTGTAACTTGGGATGAAGCCGCCAATCCAGATGATTCGATCTATTGATCTTTGACTTGACGACTGATGGTCAATGCGATGACACCATTTTGAGCGGTCATATCGATCGCCGCTGACTGGGCTTGATAGTCCGTCGGGCTAACGTTAGCAATACCACTGCTTGAAATTCTCGCAACCACCTGGATCTGATCAAAATTAGCCAGACTCATACCCGCCATCATTCCCATGGATTCATCCAGAGTGACTAGCTGCGGCAGGGCCGCGACCGTCATCTGTTGAACCGCCAGGGGCATAGGCGGACCCTGCATCGCTCGAGCAAACACAAATACTCTTGCTTGAGGGTCTACGTTCACCGTCGGCGACTTCTCAACCAGGACCTGCAGGCTCCGCTGCACCGCCACTTCGCTATTTGCAGAAGACTGGCCAGAAACATTGCTAGCCGCTTCTGACGTTGATGCCTGCATTGGCGGCAAATTCGTCGTGTCCAGGACACTCAGATCCTCCTCCAACCTCGTAATCGCTTGCTGAATAAGTGTTGCTCGCTCACCGTCTGCGCCTGCGCGCAGAGCCTGCCGAAACCAATTGAGCGAGCCTGACAAATCATTGTTTTGGAAAGCGTTCATGGCTTTGATTTCCAGCATCGAGACATCCTGAGGATTCAACGTCAGTGTACGCTCGACCGCCGCCGAAACTCGCGGCGTTAACTGGCGATCATCCACCAGAAACAAAGCTTCCGTATACCAGGACGAAAGCCCTGCATCATTGGGATAACGCTCCAGAAGGTGTTCGAATGCCGCGGCCGCCTTTTCAAACTCTCCCATGCGCATATAAGACTGGCTTAACAAAAACCAGCCATCATCATTGTCGGGCTGCGATTGCAGACGCTCTGCTAACTTATCAACAGATGCGTTGACCCCGATCGTATCATGTGGACTAGCGCCCGACTGAGCTCCGCTGCTGCTGCCTCGCAGTGTTTGCGCGAGTTGCAGATCATCTATAGCTCCCCACGAAAGACCGAAATCCGCGTAGGCAAAGATCGCAAACATCGGCAATAAGACGCCGAGCAACCAAGGGCTCAGCCCGACTTTAGCTCCATCTGCTTTGACTGTTGTCGACACACTTGACTGCTGATCAGCACTATTGGATTCATCAAGCAAACTACGTTGCAGCTCCAGAGAAAGCTGCTCATAAGCCAGCGGGTCGAGGTCCCCTGCTGCCAGACTCGCGCTTAATTCGGCACTGCGCTCCTGGTAAATCAACAGATTCATGGCAGCGCGATCATCCACCTGCTCTCGCGCCAAGCTCGTGCGCCGCGCACTGATAAACCGCCCATTGATAAGTAAGGGTAAAAGAACGAATGCACTCGCGAGAGCGCTCAACAAAGTCGCCCAAATCCAAAAGCTCAAAATCATTTCGATAACAACCTTTTAAGACGCGCCTGATCCTGATCGGAAAGCGCCAGCGGGCTCGCCTTGCGGCGCCGCAACATCCTGAAAATCACTGCCAAAGCAATGATGAAAAAAATGACAGGTCCAAACCAGAGTGCAACCGTACCCGCTCGAAGCTGGGGTTTATACAGGATGAAATCACCATAACGTGCCAGCATAAAACTTCTGATTTCGTCATCCGATCGCCCTTCAAGCACCATGCGATGAACCTCTCGACGCAAGTCTTTGGCTATCATCGCATCTGAACCTGCAATATTCGTGTTCAAGCACTGGGGACAGCGTAGTTCGGCTATCAGGCTATTATATTGACCACGCATTGCATCATTGGGGAAAGGGTACGCATCAATCGCTGCCCAGGTAAGCGACTGGCACATAATCAGCAGGAACATGATCCCGAAGCTCTGAATCTTCATCAGCATTTCAGCCCTTCATGCCTGCTGGGTTGACTTTCAATAGTTCGATAATTGGCCCGAGTGTTTCTTCCCACGTCTGTCGAGTCACGGGACCAACATGGCGATAGCGAATAACCCCCTTGGTATCTACGACAAAAGTCTCTGGTGCGCCGTAGACTCCCAGATCAATACCCAGCTTGCCCTGATCATCGACAATATTAATTTTAAACGGGTTGTTGTGCCGAATCAGCCAGTTGCGCGCCTTCACAGAATCGTCATTATAGTTGATACCATAAAGAGGCACCCCCTCTTCTCGACTAATACGCATGAGTTCCGGATGTTCCACAAGACAGTTAGGGCACCAGGTAGCCCAGACATTGACTAACGCCACCTGGCCCCGCAGATCTTCTGCGGTCAATACCCGCGTCGGCTCATTGAGCTCGACCAGAGCGAAGTCAGGAAACGGCTGGTCTATCAACTCTGATGGTAGCAAGTGCGGATCTTTCAGACTGAAACCGGCCGCCAGGATACCCACCAAACCCAGAAATATCACTAAGGGAATTAACAGGCTCTTCTTCAGTCCGCTCACGCTACAGCACCCTGTGTGACCAGCGGCTGCCGTGATCGCCTGACTGCTCGATAGCGACGATCCAGGACCGTACAAAAACCACCCATCGCAATCAGTAATCCACCAAACCAAATCCAGCGAACGAAAGGTTTATAATGCAGCCGGACAGCCCAGGCGTCGTCTCCGATAGGTTCTCCGAGCGCAACATACAGGTCGCGAAATAAGCTGGGGTCAATGTCCGCTTCAGTCATCACGTTTCGAGCGACTTCATAGAAGCGTTTCTCTGGGTAGAGGGTCACGATGGAACGGCCGTCTTTCAGCACTTCAACCTCGCCTTGGTCTGCCAGGTAATTGGGGCCCTTGACTTGTCGCATAGCATTCAACCTGAAGTCATAACCTGCCAGACGCGCAACGTCGCCAGGCGCCATTCGAAGGTCTTTCTCTTCCGTGTAATAGACAGTAGTGCAGACGCCAATGATGGTCACAGCGATACCAATATGCCCCAGCAGCATACCATAGTAAGACATCGACTGCTGGAACAGGGCTGGCAGCTTTCTAACCTTGTTAGCAACCTTGAGCCAGATGTCGCGCTCCAAATTTACCAGGATCCAAAGAGCAATGGAGTTCACCAGAATCACTGTCACTGAGATACTGCTGGCGAACAGCCAGACCACACCGGTCATAACTGCCAGACTGCCCAACAGAGTGGGCAGCTGTCGGCGCAGAGTCGCCAATGGCGTCTTCTTCCAGCGCGAAGCCGGGCTTATCGCCATCAGCATGAAGAGCAGCAACATCAGCGGCACGAACACGGCGTTAAAGTAGGGTGGCCCTACCGAAATTTTCTTGCCGTCGGTGACAGCCTCATAAAGCAAGGGATAGAGCGTCCCTAGCAGCACAGCCCCGGCAGCAGTCACCAGTAATAGGTTATTCGCCAGCACCATGGTCTCTCTTGAGGTCCAGTCGAACCCTGCCTCACTCTTGATGCCAGAGACCTTGAACGCATACAGCGTCAGGGAGCCACCGATTACTAACACGAGAAAAGCCAGAATAAACATGCCACGCTCGGGATCCACGGCAAAGGCATGAACCGACGTCAAGACACCGGAGCGGACCAGAAATGCACCTAGCAGACTGAAAGAAAACGCAAATATCGCCAACAGCACAGTCCAACTTTTAAAAACCCCCCTTTTCTCGGTCGCTGCAAGAGAGTGAATCAACGCTGTACCAATCAGCCAGGGCATGAAAGAGGCGTTCTCTACCGCATCCCAAAACCACCAGCCGCCCCAACCCAGTTCGTAATAGGCCCACCAGGATCCCAGTGTGATACCGACTGTCAGAAATGCCCAGGCCACATTTGTCCAGGGTCGAGACCAACGCGCCCAGGCAGCATCGAGACGACCAGTGGTCAACGTCGCTATAGCAAATGCAAACGGCACGGCAAAACCAACATAGCCCATATAAAGCATGGGTGGATGAACGATCAAACCAAAATCCTGCAGGAGCGGATTCAGATCCGCGCCATCGGCCGGAAATACCGGTAAAGTGCGATCAAAAGGGTTGGATGTCAGCAGAATGAACAGCATAAAGCCAATACTTATCCCGCCCAGGATCGCGAGTACTCGAGCTTGCATGTCCAAACTTAAGCCGCGACTGAAAAGGCTGACAGCGAATGTCCAGCCACCCATAATCAGCGTCCAGAGTAAAAACGAACCTTCGTGCGCGCCCCAGACCGCTGAAATCTTATACTGTAGCGGCAACGCTGAGTTAGAGTTACGCGCCACATAGGCCACAGAAAAATCGTCAGCCCAAAATGCGTAGACAAGACAGATAAAACTCAGCAGCAGGAACACAAACAGTCCCGCGGAAAGAGATCCAGCCAGCTGCATCAACCCTGCATGGCGTCGATATACCCCCAGGGTCGGCAGCACCGCAAGACAAACGCCCAAACCCAGCGCCAGAATCAAACTGAAATGACCCAGCTCAACAATCATAAGGGCGCCCCATTTTCGTCAGTTTTCGCACGAGCCTCTGCCAAAGCTTGCGCTATTTCCGGCGGCATATAGGTTTCATCATGTTTTGCCAGCACCTCTTCAGCAGCAAAAACACCTTGCGCATTTAAATGACCTAGCGCAATCACGCCCTGGCCCTCGCGAAACAAGTCCGGAAGAATACCTTCATAAGTAATAAGGACCTTTGAGGCCTGCATGTCACTGACTTCAAAGCTGACTTTCAGATCTTTCGTGGAACGCTTAATGCTGCCATTAACTACCATGCCACCCGCTCGAATCAGCGTGTTTACCGGGGCTTCACCCTGGACTATCTGCGCAGGGGAATAATATAAATTAATATTTTCATTCAACGCCATCAAAGCCAGGCTGACTGCAACGCCGGCACTCATCACGAGTAAACCGACAATCATCAAGCGTTGTCGCCGCTGCGGCTTCATTTTACCAAATTTCATTGCTCAACCTGCGATAGGGGTGATGGGATTTGCGCATCGGCTCCGCCTTCTTGGGCAAGGGCCCTACGTTTGGCCTGGACCAACCGCCGCTGTAATTGCAGCGGTCGAAAAATGTTCATACCGAGAATCAACAGGGTTAAACCATAACAGCTCCAGACAAACACACCGTGCCCGCCCATCTGAATAAAATCGCTGAATTGACTCAAACCCTTGCTCCTGTCAACTTATCTCTGACCCATTGAGTTCGAATTTCTCGATTCAATATTTCCACTCTGATCCGCAACATCCAGGCAACGAAGAAGAACAAATAAAAGCCAAGAACCATGGTCAACAAGGGTAACCACATCTCAGACGGCATAGCGGGCTTTTCTGTGAGGCTGAATGAAGACGACTGATGAAGAGTAAACCACCAGTCTACTGAATACTTGATGATGGGCAGATTGACCACACCAACCAGCGCCAGGACAGCTGCAGCGCGACCTGCGGAATCGCGGTTATCCATGGCAGAGCGTAGGGCAATAACACCGACAAACAGGAAAAAAAGCAACAAGGTCGAAGTCAATCGCGCATCCCAGACCCACCAGGTGCCCCAGGTCGGCTTACCCCAAATGGCGCCAGTGACCAACGCCAGAAACGTGAACGAGGCGCCAATGGGTGCGGCACACTGCAGGGCAATATCGGCCAACTTGATTCGCCATACAAGAAACACCAGACCTGCTGTCGCCATCATCAGGTAACTAGACTGGGCTAAAATGGACGCTGGCACGTGCACGTACATGATTCTCGCGCTGTCGCCCTGCTGGTAATCGGGGGGTGCAAACACCAATCCCCAAACTGCGCCTGATGCCAGAAACACCGTCGCCAGCAAACTCAACCAAGGCAGCAGTTTGCTGCTCAGCTCATAAAAGGATTTAGGCGCACCTAATCTATGAAACCAGTTCCACACGTATTTGCCAGACCCTGAGAGATTCAATATTCATCGTTAGCAACTCATCCTTAGCAATTCATCAATATCCTCTGCTAACGGGAGAAACGTCCATTTCATACGACGTCCGGATTCTATCAGATTTCTAACCAGCTGTTGATCTTACTGAGCAAATTGGTGAGATAAAATCGGCCTGCTTGACCACGACTACATCCGATTGCGCGTGTTCCATCACCGACTCAGCAGTATTACCAATGAACAAACCAGAGATTCCCGACCTGGCCACAGTCCCGAGAACGATAACCCCGGCATCGAGCTCCCGTGAATAGTCATTGATCACCCTGTCAGCGGCGCCCTCACGCACGTAAACCTGGTTTTCAGTAATCTCGTACTGCTTCGCGATACGCTGAGCCGCCTTCAATTGATTTTTATGCTGCAGAAAAACCACTTTATAGGCCAGAGGGTCAGTCGTGGGACTGGCACCTGCGTACGCCGATAGGCTAAAAGCATTGACCAAATAGACCGTTGAACCCAACATTTTGGCCAATTGCCTGGCTTGCGCCAACACAATCTGATTGAGTTCCTGGTGTACCTGGTCCTCAGCGGCGACATCGACCGCCGCTATGACGGGTTTACCACGGATCGGATAGGCATGGCTGGCCAGTAACACGGGCTTTGAGGAACACCGCACCAAATTCCAGTCGGTCGCTGAAAAAAGCGCTCGACGCAAAAATCCATGCTGGCGCAAAGGCTTAAAGATATAGTCCACATGCAGACGCTCAGCACTTTGAATGATGGCTTCAAACAGGCAATCGAAGACAACCACCGCTGTCTTGATGGAATAACCTTCATTTCGCATGGGTTGGACTAGCATCTCGAGCCAGGCAAGCTTTTGATTCGCGGTTTGGGTCGGCACCTTGTGGCGCACAGAAGAACTCATCAATCGATCGCGAAGGGTTGTCGAGAAACGTTCAACATAGAGCTCAACCTGAAAGTCAGCGGCATCAATCGGCAGCGCTCTGATTCGGTTCAAACCTGCATGTTCCGCTTCATCCGGATCAATGACGACCAGAATGGTGGACATCAACTCTACCCCCACAAGACTGCGAGCAGGCAGTTTAGAACGTCGGTTTTAGCGCCCATTGATACAAGTCAAAACGGGTAAGGCCATTGGCATGCGGCTGATTCAGGTCAACGCCCAACCAGCAACACTAACGACGATAAACCCCCGGGTTCATACCCGCCACGCAACCCAACTAGGCGT
>JAYODE010000004.1:127934-151145 GCA_038106185.1 Gammaproteobacteria bacterium
GGCGTTCCCAACTAGGCGTTCCCAACTAGCGACTTAACGAAATTCTCACCCCGGCACTGGCGGCAATAGGCGCAAAACCCATGCTCGCCGCCAGTATCGCGCCTAACCAGAGCATATGACCGGTATAATCAACCGCCTGAGCGCCAGCCTGAACCATCGCCGTGGCAAGAATCAGCACCGGTACATACAAAGGCAAGATCAGCACCGCTATTAGCAGGCCGCCCTTGCGCAATCCGACAGTCAGGCTTGCACCGATGGCACCCAGCAGACTGAGAATTGGCGTACCCAGTAATAGTGAGAGAAATAGCGCCCACGCACCTTCAAAATTGAGAAATAGCATGAGGGCAAGGACAGGGCTCAAGACTGCGAGAGGCACACCTGTGACTAGCCAGTGGCTGACAATTTTGCCCAATACCAGTAAAACTAAGGGCTCACGACTGAAGGTCATCAGCTCCAAGGAACCATCGTCGTAGTCGCTTCGAAACAAACTATCCATCGACAGCAGGGTCGCAAGCAGCGCCGCTACCCAGATGACGCCTGGTGCGATTTGACTCAAAATCGGTCCGGAAGGACTGACACCCAATGGAAAAAGACTGATGACAATCACGAAAAAAATCAGCGGATTGAGCAGGTCCGCCGAGTTACGATAGGCGATCAACAGCTCCCGCCTGAGCACTGCCAAAAACAGCCTCAATTTCCCAGCCTCAACTTCTTGATCGGCTTCGAAAGGGATAGTGGCAGGTGACTGGTGAGTATGAGCGCGCCACCCCGCGCCAGATGCGCATCCATGCAGGACTCCAGATTCGCAACACCCTCGACATCTATGGCGCTGAGAGGCTCATCAAGTACCCAGGCCAGGCTATCCAGCAGATATAAACGCGCAAGATTCACCCGCTTTCGCTGACCCTCGGACATGGCACCGCATAGCACTTCTTCAAAACCCTTCAATCCCACTTGCCACAAGGCTGCAGTAATCTGCGCCGGCGTGATATCTGACTGGTAAAGCCCGGTCAGCCAAGTGAGGTTTTCTCGCGCACTCAGCAGATCTTTGACCCCAGGCTTGTGGCCAAGATACACAGGCGTTTCAGACAACTGCCAGTCCACATCACCCTGATATTCGCTGTAAAGTCCGCAAAGGATACGCAGCAGGGTAGTTTTACCGGCACCATTACCACCCTCGACCAAAAGGACTTCGCCTTCATTAACCGTAAAAGACAGATCCTCAAACAAGAGACGATAATCTCGCTCACAACTGAGATGGTTGACGTTTAGCATGGGCAAATAATCAAGGCGTTAATTCGATTCTCGGACTGAACTTCAGAATAATAGCAGAGTCGGCGAATCCCGCCGTGGAAAATTTTGGCATCTGCCAAGTGCTTTGGCCTGATTAGCTGGCGTACTGCCTTTGAACAAACTACAACGATTGTCAGCGGCGACGAGAAACCGGTATAGTCGCAACCCGGATCCTAAACCGAGTTGGAGCTCCTATGATCGAACTGAGCCGCGAAGGCGAAGTCTTCATCCTGACAATGAACGACGGCGAAAATCGCTGGAATACCACCTTTGTTCGGCAGTTCAATGCTGCGCTTGACGAGGTCGAGGCATCGACCGGACCTGCAGCACTGGTGACCACCGCCAGCAGTGATAAGTTTTTCTCCAATGGCCTGGATTTGGAGTGGCGAGCCAGCAAAGGCACGCATCGCGGCGGTGACCGAGATGCCTTTGGCACAGAATTCATGGCCCTGATGGCGAGAATCATTAACCTGCCTGTCCCAAGCGTCGCGGCAATCAACGGCCATGCCTTCGGTGCCGGCTTCATGTGCGCGCTCTGTCATGACAAACGCCTGATGCGAGAGGACCGAGGATTCGCCTGCGCCAACGAGGTTGAAATTGGCATGGTCATTCCGCAACCAGAACTCGCACTGTTTCGGCACAAGCTGCCCATGAACGTATTTTTTGAAACGGTCCAGCTGGCTCGTCGCTGGACGGGCCCTGCGGCCTTGGCCGCCGGCATAGTCCAGGGCATTGCAAGCCTCGAACAACTTCAAACAGTCGCCGTTCGTGAAGCGGCAAGTCTGGCCCGACTTGGCGCTAACCGCAAAGTCTATGGCGCCATGAAACGGTCAATTTATGGCGAACATGCTGCCATCAACTCTCCCCATGGCCCGGCATACATGCTCGCCAATCCATCGCTCTACAGCCACTAAGTCTGACCGCGCCATGCCGCTAAAACGGCAATGGCGCGGAAAACTCGACGGCCAGGCCAGAAATCGGATGGCCAAAACTCAATTTCTCAGCATGCAGCATCAGTCTCGGTGCTGCCTTGTAGGCCGCTTCATGGGCATAGAGATCACAACCCAGTATCGGGTGTCCCAAGTGAGCTAGATGCAAGCGAAGTTGGTGGCTGCGACCTGTCACCGGTAAAAGCGACACACGCGCCGACCCAGCACGCTGCAAAATGAGCCGGTACTGAGTGCATGCAGGCTTGCCGCCGACAGGGTCAATTTTTTGCAGCGGGCGATTCACCGAGTCTGGTGCAATTGGCCAGCTGATCTCGCCCTGTGACTGATCGAGCCTGCCAAAGACTTCAGCAACATAGTTTTTTTGTACCAGCCGCTCGCGGAATTGACGATTGAGATCACTCACGGCGAGTTGGCTTAATCCCAGTACCATCACGCCTGAGGTATCCAAATCAAGCCGATGGACGATTCGAACCTGCGGAAAGGCGCTGACCAGTCGATTCAGAACACTATCTTTGATGATTCGGCCCGGGACCGACAACAGACCTGCCGGCTTGTTGACGACCAGGCAGTCAGCGTCCGCATAAAGAATCTGCAAGGGTTCATGACAAGGGACGGGTTCGTGCAAAGTATAGTTCATCGCGCGTCGAGTGAGTCCTTTTGTAGCCTTTAAGCAGTTTAAGTATCGAACGCCCATCATAGTCGGGAAGCTGATAGAAAAATATCGTATAGTTCAGACACCAAACCCATGGGTTACCGCACATGCTCGACAACAATGATCAGCTGTTGACTGCCATTACGCGACTGGTCCCGTCCCTGCTGACAGCAATGGAGGCTTTCGAGCAGTTGCAGCGCAACTTTCATCCGACCCACAGCGCCCAACTCAAACTCGCTTTCGAACCCTTTGAGGCCAAGCTCCGCGAAGACTTTAGCTACTTCAGTGCGGTCGAGTTTCCCGAAGATATCGCGGTCATTGGCGCGACGCTTCAGCAAACAGCCATCTATGCCTTAAGGGCCTGTGAGGGCCTGACCCGCGAATCTACGGATTTTGCCCCGATGATGCGTGCCTCAAGGGCCCACTGCCGCGCACAGGAAATCATCTATTCACTGGCACCAGCCATGACGCCCATTAATCAGTATTTTCTCGAGGTCAATGCGCGCGCCAACAGCAGGTTACTGAGGGAGCTGGCCCAGTCCCACGGAGCCTCGATAACGAACGCGGCAGACAATCGTGAAAGCCAGCCTCGCGGCATTCTCAGCGTGGCCAATGAGCGCTCAATGCGCGGTGGCTTTTCCGTCTATATCCCTGAAAATCTTGATTCGCAAACACCCGTCTCGGTCGTGGTGGCTTTGCACGGCGGTACAGGCCATGGCAGCGATTTCCTCTGGTCCTGGTTACGTGAGGCACGCACTCGCGGCTTTATTCTCGTCGCGCCCACCTCTGCTGGCGACACCTGGTCCCTTGACGGCCCAGATCATGACTTGCCAGCATTGCTCAAGATGCTCGCCTACCTGCGACTGAATTGGACTATCGACGACAAGCACATTTTGTTAACCGGTATGTCCGACGGCGCGACCTATTGCCTGCAGGCTGGTTTGAGCCCGGATTCGCCATTTACCCACCTGGCGCCTTTTTCCGGCGTGTTACACCCACATATCGTTATGCAAGGAGGGCTCCAATTCGCTCGCGACAGGCCTATTTATCTGGTGCATGGCACCCTCGACTGGATGTTCCCGGTGGAAATTGCACAAATGGCCCGTGCCGAACTTGAGCAGGCCGGCGCTGATCTCACCTATCGAGAAATTGTCGGACTTTCCCATACCTATGCCAGAAGCGAAAATCCTGCCCTCATCAACTGGTTTAATCCCACTCTGCAGGTACCCATCGATGCCTAGCCAGTTCAGAATCACGAGTCTGGCGCTCTGGATCCTACTGGCGCCACTGGCTTGGGGTGAGAGCAGAACACTCACTATCATTCACACTAACGACTTACATGGCCACATTCAGCAGACTGAAGAGTTTGCTGGCGCCGCTCGTATCGCCGCATTGGTGGACCAGGCTCGAGCGACCCAACCGGGCGTACTGGTTCTGGATGCCGGTGACAGCATCTCAGGCACACCTGTCTCAACCCTGTTCAAAGGCGTGCCCATCTTTGCCATTCTAAACCGAGCCGGATATAACGCCGGCGCGCTGGGCAACCACGAGTTTGATCATGGTTTTCGCCAAATCGCTTTATTTCGCGATACCGCTGGCTATCCCCTGATCAATGCCAATGCCACCACCCTCGATGGCACCCTGCTCGCCGACGACGCCAGTCTGGTTATGCAAGTCAACGGGATTAGAATCGCCATTATCGGTATACTCACCGACCAAACGCCCCAACTGATTACACCCATTGGTAATACAGGCCTGGTGTTTCAGTCAGCGGAAACCCAGTTGCGCGCCCGGGTCGCTAGCCTGGATCCATTCGTGGATCTGGTCCTGGTCCTGTCCCATGTCGGCCACGAGGAAGAAAAACGACTGGCAGCCGCGATCAACAATATCGATGTTATTATCGGCGGCCACTCCCATACCCGGGTCAGTCCAGCCGTCAAAATTAATGACACCTATGTCGTGCAGGCGGGATTTTACGGCTCCCACGTGGGTTACCTGGAGTTGACCGTCGATACTCAGCAACAAAAATTGCTCAATTTTGCGGGCCAACTCATTGCGGCGAAGGACCTACCGCCACCCGACCCGTTCGTCGCCGGTCTGGTCGCGAGCTGGGAACAGGCGGTGGCTGACATTGTCGATGTGGAGATCTATCGCATCGAACGTGATTACTCACGAGAGGAACTACAACCCATCATAGAGGCTATTCTGGCCAGTTATACAGGCGCCGACTTTGGCTTCTACAACAAAGGCGGTATTCGAGACCGAATCCGTAGTGGCCTGCTCAGCATTCGGCACATATGGAACCTGGAGCCCTTTGGCAACTCACTGGTCACTGTGACCGCACTGGGTGCCGATATCAGAAACCTGTTATCGATGGAAGGCGAACAACATTGGCGCCTGTCGACACTGAATGACGATGAAATCTATAAGGTGGCGACCAACAGTTTTGTCGCCGCGCAGTTAAGCAAGACCTCACCCGAGCTGTTCAAGATTGAGGATAGCGGGCAACTGGTCAGAGACGTGCTGGTAGAGCACATCTCTTCCCATGGACTCGCGGTTGATCAACAGTAGTCAGGGACAGATCTTGCCATAAACCGCGAGGGCTAGTTTTCAGTAAAAAAGTCCTGGGTTAAATCCAAAAACTTGGCCAACTGATCGTGTTGAACCCAATGCCCTGCCTTATCGACAATCACGTGCTTGGCGTTCTGAAAAAACCGGGTTGGATCCTCACGTTCGCCATGCCGAAACCAGCTCTCCTTGCCACTCACCAGCAATATCGGCGCAGTAATACGCGCCCATAATTGCCGGGTCTGCTCTTGGTTCATGTCGTACGGCGACATGACATGGGTGTAGTTATCAAACTTCCAGCTGTAGCTACCATCCTCATTTTGGTCGCTGCCATGCACCGTTAGATGCCTTGCCTGTTCAGCACTGAGATGCTTATTGGCCTCTTGCATGCGTTGGTAAGCCTCTTCCAGGTTGGCATAGCGCTTTGGCAATCGACCCGCCATTTTTCGAGTATCCTCGATCCACTGACGCATTCGTTCATGAACCGGCTGGGCGTTATACATGGCTGGCGGCCCTCCAGTTCCCTCGATAACCACCATTTTTTTGATGTTTTCAGGATAGATCCCAGCGTACCTCAGCGCGACTCCACCGCCCAATGAGTGGGCGATAAGATGCAAGGGCGCAAGATTTTGCTGGTGAATCAACTGGGCCAGATCGTAAATATATTCGCTGTGGCTGTAGGCACTGCCATAGACCCACTGCGAATCGCCATGACCACGAAAGTCTGGCGCAATAATGTGATATTGGTCGCGTAATGCCTGTGCAACCCAGTCCCAATTGTGGCAATGATCACGGTTACCGTGAACCAGTAAAAGAGGAGGTGCCGTTTCGTTACCCCAGTCCAGATAATGCAGTTTCATGCGCTGCGAATAATAAGAGTGTGACGTGGGGCTAGCTTTGCCACTTGCCATTAATGCACCGTTTGCCAGTTATTCGGGCGCGCATTATAAACCAAGGGACAAGGGTTTTGCTGCTATTTAGGCCTGAAGAAGTTACGCTGATACACCCCAATAGCCGGTGCATCCATCGACCACGGAGTGAAGTCAAAGTCCTCTTTCTAGGTTTGTTAATTCGAATTTGCAGCAGGTTTTTGCCTGTCTGTTATGTCAGGCTGCATTGGCGGCCAAGGCTTTAAATTCACCAAACTCAGCCGCCAGGTGCCTGCCATATTCAGTCCGGTAACCCGAGGACCCGTTTCGCAATGATATTCAACTGCACCTCGGAGGTACCACCCTCAATAGAGTTGGCTTTGGAGCGCAGCCAGGCACGAGTCTGAGTCAGTTCATCGTCAGCAAAACCCTCCCCTTCCCAACCCAGCATTTGCGAACCCATCGCCCGCTGCATCAACTCATAACGTTTGATATTTTGTTCAGTACCATAGTATTTGAACATCGAGGAAACAAAACTGGGCGCAGAGTTGGTTTTCGACTCGTCGAAACTACGTCTGACAGTCAGGCCAAAGGCGCGATCATTCATAGAATGGTTAATCACGTCAGTACGCAGAGTTCCATCCGCCAGCCGACCATTCGCCAGTCCCGAATCTCTACCAACATACTCCACAGCAATCTCAGATAAGGACTTACTGCGCTGACCACCGCCAGTACCACCACCAATCATGGTTCGCTCATACTGTAGCAGGCGTTTTGCAACCGTCCAGCCATCGTTGACTGAACCTATGACATTCTTGCGCGGCGCACGCACATTCTCGAAAAAAGTCTCGCAGAATGGTGACAGACCACTGATCAATTTGATCGGTTTGACCGTCACACCGGGGGTGGTCATATCAAACAGAATAAATGTTATGCCATTATGCTTTGGCGCCTCGAAATCGGTACGCACCAGGCAAAATATCCAGTCAGCTTTATCTGCGCCTGAAGTCCAGATTTTCTGACCATTGATAATATAATCGTCGCCATCCACAACCGCCTTGGTTTGCAAGCTGGCCAGATCAGAGCCGGCATTGGGTTCACTGTAACCCTGGCACCACCAAATTTCTCCGCTGGCAATTTTTGGCAGATGCTCAGCTTTTTGCGCATCACTGCCATACTCCAGCAAGGCTGGACCAATCATTGAAAGGCCCATGCCCACCAGTGGCGGGCGCGCGTTGATGCGGGTCAACTCTTCCCGCAGCACCTGGTTTTCAGCGGGATTCAGTCCTGCGCCACCATACTCTGCGGGCCAGGTCGGTACTGTCCAGCCCTTGCCAGCCATCAGGTCGAGCCACTGCTTGGTTTCCGGATTTTTATAGTGCGCTCGCCGCCCGCCACCCGGCGTTTCATCTGCAGGCATAGGGGTTCGCATGGATGCCGGGCAATGGACATCAAGCCAGTCTCGCGTTTCTTTTCTAAATAATTCCGTGTTCATGTCGCTTCCTGAGTGTGCAGTTGAATGGCAGTTGGTTTGCGATTATTCGGGGAGCAGCTCAAAGAGCGTGATCTCACTGCGCGTGCCGACTCGCATCACAGGCCCCCAAGTACCCGTACCCTGGGAGACATAGAGCCTGGTTTGATCTAGCTGGTACATGCCCTTTATTCGATCAAAAACTCGGCTAACGATCAAGTTAAAAGGCATAATCTGACCATTGTGGGTATGCCCGCTGACCATGAGGTCAACACCGGCAGCCGCAGCCGCTTCAAGCCCTCTGGGACGATGGTAGAGCAGCAAAACAAAGGCCTTTCGATCGACATCCAGCTGCGCCAGCTGGCGTTGGACCTGCAGGGCATCTTCCATATCGTCGATGCCTATTACCTGCAGATCAGGCCTATGGTACCGCAGATCATCGCGCAGAATCGTAACACCCAGATTGCGCAGACGCACCAAAATGGCATCGAAATCCTCATACTTCTCATGATTCCCCGTGCAGTAGTAGATTGGACCAGCAATCCTGGTCAAGGCTTGCAATGTCGTCTCTGTAACACCGGGCGCATCAATAAAATCGCCGGTAATGCACAAAAAATCTGGTTGCAGCTGATTGATTCTATCCACCACACGATCCAAAAATGCTTTATTTCTGGAACCCATATGCACGTCTGTGATCTGGACAAAGCGGACCGGCTGGCTCAATTTAGCACTCTTGAAACGGATCGTCTTGACCATCAAAGTCATCGCATTCAGGACACCCAGCATACCGATCATGGCACTAAAGCCAATCACAGCAAGGGCTGCATCAAAGGGTACAAGCAGCTCCAACAAAACCACCACCTCAGCTAACAGCAGTGTCATGACCAGGATGGGGCTCAATCCGAGCCAAAAATCTGCAATTCTGCGCAGCCCTCGAGCAGTTGCTGTCACCTGGTGACGCAGAAAGATTCGACTCACAACCTGGCTACTGGCCAGCGGCAAAAATATCAACAGGGTGGTCCAACCCGAAAGCTCCAACCAGTCACAGAGGCGCAGAATAGGATAAAAAAATATGGGGACGTGCAACGCCAGCGTGATCACTAGAAAACTGCTGATCAACCTGGCACGTCCAGTTCTAGACAGGGATTCAGACAAGGGTGGCCTCCGTTTTTGCCTTCGGGTCCACCAAGCTGATCACTCGCCAGCCAGCCTCTACCGAAAAATTGGATTTGTCAGTATAAATCTGCAATCGACCCGCCGGATCTATTGCAAACAGCGGTAGAGTGCGACCCGCGTACTGGGCAGAATATTCTTCTAGTCCAAACTCTGCCGTCAGCAATGTTGATTTGATTTCGGCACCGGCGTTCAGTCGGCCAGCCACCTGATTGTAAGTCACCTGCGCACCAAACAAATGTTGACCTCGAAACCGTCCGGCTATCTGGTGTTTAGCCATCGTGCCATCAAGATTGATCGGCAGCTCATAAATCTGTTGGGCGCCGAATATAGGCCGAAAATTCATCGCCAGCATCGCATCAAGATTGATTCGACCCGAAAGAGCTATTAACTTACCGAGGCCCGCGAGCTCGAGATGGCGATCCGCATGTTCTGACAGCGGGTTGCCATAATAGGTTTCCAAGCCCTCCATTCTCGCCAGTCGAATATTTTCATAATCGCTGTCTGCTAAAACGACTTTGACCTCCGCCGCTTGCAACGCCTTGCCAAAACTTCTCGCGACAATACCGCCACCGGCGAGCAACACACCAGAAGGCGCAGGATCACGAACGCCAAGCCAGTGCGCCAAGAACTTTGCTGACAAGCCCTGAATGACGACCGTACCGACAATAATGAAAAACGCCAGCGGCACAAACAGGTTTGCCTCAGGCACTCCTCGCGCCTCAAGGCGCAGGGCAAACAATGCCGCCACCGCTGCGCAAACAATACCTCTCGGGCCAATCCAGGCAATCAGCAAACGCTCTGGCATCGTCAGTTTACTGCCCAGGGTTGAAAGCAGTACCGATGCGGGGCGAGCCACCAGCATCACAGTCGCAAGCACCAAGAGCGCACCCAAGCCCACTGACATGAAGGCCACCGGATCAATCCTGGCTGCCAGCAGAATAAACAGACCACTGATCAGCAATATGCTTAAAGTCTCTTTGAAATCGAGGATATCCTCGATGTCGATATCAGGCAGGTTAGCCAGCGTTATACCAAAGAGCGTCACAGCCAGAAGCCCTGACTCATGCACCAGCTCGTCAGCGAGCGCATAGACGACAAAGACCAGCAGTAAAGTGACAACACTACGTAAATAGTCTGGAATTAAATAATTTTTCAGCAAATGACCCAAACCAAAGCCGGCGAGCAGTCCCAGGACCGTACCCGCAAGGACCAGTTCACCAAAAGCCAGAGCAATGCTTGCAAAGGCAGATTCACCTGCTGATGCGATATAGAAATCAAAGGCCAGTACCGCCAGCAAGGCACCCAGCGGATCGATAACAATACCCTCCCAGCGTAAAACGTTGGAGATACGTCCATTGGGGCGTACTGTGCGCAGCATGGGAACAATCACTGTAGGACCCGTGACAACAACTACTGCGCCAAACAGCAGAGCGAGCTTCACGTCAAAACCAACGAAATAGTGGGTGGCGATGCTGGTGATCAACCAAGTCACCAGCGCACCCAGGGTGACCAAATTGCGCACCGGTTTGCCAATCTCCTGCAGCTCACTGAAGCGCAGAGTCATGCTGCCCTCGAACAATATGACGGCGACAGCCAGAGACACTAGGGGGAAGAGGAGCTCTCCAAAGAGAGCATCCGGCGACAACCAGCCCAAGACAGGGCCGACAATAATGCCTCCCAGCAGTAGAAACAGTATGGCGGGAAAGCGCAATCGCCAGGCAACAACCTGGGCCATGATCGCCAGGGTGCTAATACCCGCCAATAGACCAAGGACACTGGAGGTCAAATCATCGCCTCTTAACAAAGGCTTTGAGTATAGCGCCGAGTTGAAACAAATACCGCCGGTTTTACTTGATGTCCATCCAGCAATAGAGGGAAAGTGCCTCTCAATGGCTATTTCAGATGCCCAGTATCGAGCCAGAAACGATGATCGAAACCCTGCTCAACCTGGGCCGTATCGTTCACTCGCAGCCTGGCTGCCCGTTGCTGTACCTGCTGGGCAAGCTTTTTATCTCCTTGCCGAGTATAGGTCAATGCCAACGCCTGATAGAAGCTGGGCTCATCGTCTTTGAGTTTGATAGCCTCTCGCAGCAACAGCACAGCTTGCGGATACTGGCCATTTTCAAAGAACAGGTTTGCTAGCAGAAAGTGATAGTAGGGATTACGCTGCCGATAGCGCTGGACCCGTTTCGCGAGGTGTTGGACGTCCTTCGCCCGTCCCTGACTGTCGTATAGAGCCGCAAGATTATTCCAGGCAGAATCATTGTTTTTATCGTGCTTTAAGGCCTGCAGGTAACTGAATTCGGCCAACTCAAGATTACCGACGCGACGTTGCGCGGCGCCCATGTTGCTCCAGGCTGCCGAAGAACTTGGGCTGAGCTGCAGGGCTTTCCGCAGTTGCGTAATGGCTCCCAAGGCCTCACCCTCCAGCAGTCGCTGAGCGCCTTTGTTGCTGAAAAACAGCGCAAGTGCATCCTCATCGGCGCTGGGTTTTTGGTCAAAATCCCCGTAGGCGGCTTCAGGCAGGAAATCAACAATATAGCGTACGCCATTCGGTAGCTGGCCAGTCGCAACGATATGCTCGTAACGAATGGACATGGCACCCTGCTGACCCCAAATAGGTCTGATATTCACCGGTTGAAAATGTGAGTCAATACCCAGCGATCTGGCCGCCGCAACGAACAGATTGGTGAGTGATAAGCAGTTACCCGAGCGGGACTCGTAGGTTTCCATCGCAGTTTTAGCCACGCCCTCGCCATAACGAATGTCGAGTTCATCGTCGGCGAACAGATAACTGCGCAGCGCCGCCAAGCGCTTGGGCGCAGACCAATTGGCCTCAATTCGTTGCTCCAGCAGTGCCTTGAACGCCGGATCCAGATACATGAAATCAGCGCTGCTGGGCGCAGCTGCATCGGCAAGTACCTGCTGCATCAAGCGCTGCTCCGTGACAGGCGAGTAAGGATACGGCGTCCTCGACGCGCAACCAGCCATTCCACTGCAGAGTAGGATCCACACCAAAATTCGCATCTGCACCTCATGCCTCGCCACACCTCGCGGCGAAGCGCCTTTACTCATCAGATATCAGATCAATATTGCTATTGATACCAAAGTGGACAGTGAGAGCGGCGCAGAGTTCCCGCTTAACTCGGCAAGCCTAGCGATCTGGCTCAAAGGGCTCGGCACCAAAGGAGGTGATCATGAGTCGCAGTTTTTCCTTGATACGTTCAAGTTCGGCTTCATCGGTACCTCGAATGACCAGATTGGTGCCATATCCCTCGGGACGATAAAAGGGATAGCTACCCACATCGACATCGGGATGCTGATCCTGAATCGCTGAAAGCGCAGTTGCAACAGTACTCTCACCTAAAAACGCACCTATGGATCGTGACCGGACTGGCAAACCGCCTTTGATACGGTCCTGATCAAGCGTGCTTGCCATGGCTTGCATGACGGCAGGTACACCAGCCATGACAAACACATTCTCCATCTGAAAACCCTGCGGCCCGCCAGTGGGGTTATCGATCAGTCTCGCGCCAGCGGGCACCCTGGCCATCAAGAGCCGAGACTCCATGACTTCCGGTGGCGCCTGACGGCGCTTGATGACCTCGACAATGTCAGGATGATAGATCAGCTCGACGTTAAACGCTCTGGCAATACACGCCGCAGTAATATCATCATGAGTCGGTCCTATGCCGCCGGAAGTGAATACATAATCAAACTTCTTTCTGCATTCGTTCAGGGTCGTCACTATGACCGATTCAATATCGGGTATTACTCGAGCCTCAGCCATGCGCACGCCCAGTTCGTTCAAGACCCGCGAGAGATGGGCGAGGTTAGTGTCCTGAGTTCTGCCGGACAAAATTTCGTTGCCGATGATTATCATGCAACCGTTGACAGTTTGTTGCGTCATATACTTCTTCTTGCTTCAGCGGAAAGCACCATGATACTCCAAGCGCTCAGGATCATGCGATACATCCGGCTGAGGTTGTGTTTATAATTCTGGTCCACAAGTCGTCGGCCAGATTTTCCGCCTCGGCTAAGGGCCAGCGCCCGATTTACTCAAAAGGTGATATTGCACGATGAAAAAGGCAGCAGAAGAGCTGGATCACATCCTGATCAAGGGCGCCAGGGAACACAACCTCAAATCGGTTGAAGTGAAGATTCCAAAGCGAAAGCTGGTGGTTTTCACCGGTGTATCCGGCTCAGGCAAGTCTTCGCTGGCATTCGACACACTGTATGCAGAGGGTCAAAGACGATATGTAGAGTCGCTGTCGGCATATGCCAGGCAGTTTCTCGGGCAAATGGAAAAGCCCCGCTACGACATGATTCGCGGACTGTCTCCCACCATCTCCATTGAACAGAAGACCACCGGCCGCAACCCGCGATCAACGGTCGGTACCATCACTGAAATTTCTGACTATTTGCGAGTCCTCTATGCTCGTGTAGGCATTCAACACTGCCATCAGTGCGGCCGCCGAGTTCAAAGCCAATCTGCGCAGCACATAGCCCGAGAGCTCTTATCCCTGCCTCAAGGTACCCGCCTGTATCTGCTGGTACCTTTACTGGTGAATCGCCGAGGCGAACATAGAGAGATGCTGGAAGATGCGATGGTTCAGGGGTTCACACGGTTACGGGTCGATGGTGAAATCCTGCGCACCGACAGCATTGATAGCCTCGATAAACGTAAAAAACACACCGTCGAGGCTGTGATCGACCGGCTAGTGATCAGCGATGATGTGACGGAGCGACTCACGGAGTCGGTGGAGTCAGCACTGAAGCTTGGTAAAGGAATGTTGATCGCCGCCACGACGGACAACAAGGACAGGATCTTCTCAGAGCACCTGGCATGCAGCCACTGTCACATCTCATTTCCGGCGCTGAGCCCACAGGCATTTTCGTTTAACAGCCCGCAAGGCATGTGCGAAGCCTGCAATGGTCTCGGCACTCAGGTGGCCTTTGATCCTGACTTGATGATACCCAACAAAACGCTAAGCCTGGCAGAGGGAGCTCTAAAACCAATCGGTCATATTCATGCCGATAATCAGTCTATGGGGTCGACCTTTCACCGCCAGGTGTTTGATCAACTCAAGATTCCGCTGACCAAGCCTTGGAACAAGCTCTCTCAGGCGCAACAGAACAAGATACTACATGGCACCGGTGAAACTCGCTACGCAGTCGACTGGGGCTCCCACGGCATCAGTCAATCGCGCTATGAGGGGCTTTTCAATCGGCTTATGCGACGGTTCCGCAATACCAAATCCGAGGGTATGAAACGCTGGTATAGCCAGTTTTTAGCCAACACCCCCTGCGAGAGCTGCCATGGCGTCAGACTTAGACCGGAAAGCGCTGCCGTGCAGGTTGCCGACAAGACCATCGTTGCAATATCCGATCTGACTATCGATGAGACTGCGCGTTTTTTCGCCCAACTCAAACTGCCTGGTGCAGCAGGCGAGATTGCCGCGGAGCTACTGAAAGAGATTTGCAATCGACTCGACTTCCTGGTTTCTGTCGGACTTTCCTACCTGAGCTTAGGGCGCCTGGGCCCGACACTTTCCGGAGGCGAGTCGCAACGAATAAGACTCGCCAGCCAAGTCGGCTCAGAGCTCTCTGGCGTGATCTATATATTGGATGAGCCCAGCATTGGACTGCACCAGAGAGACAACGAAAAGTTGCTGACGACGCTCTGTCGGATGCGCGACATAGGTAACACTGTTGTTGTTGTCGAGCATGATGAAGATACCATTCGTATGGCCGATTACGTTGTCGACTTCGGGCCCGGTGCCGGCATCAACGGTGGCCACATAGTTCACACAGGAACACCAAAGAGTTTAGAGAAGAATGTCAACTCTCTCACCGGCAACTACTTATCGGGCAGAACCCGGATCGCCATCAGGCAGCAGCGCCGACAAGCTCGAGGTCACATAGTCGTTGAGGGTGCCTCTGCCAATAATCTAAAGCAGATTACTGTTGCCTTTCCCCTCGGGATCCTCACTGCAGTGACTGGCGTCTCTGGCGCGGGCAAGTCGACACTTGTCAACGACATTCTCCATCCTGCGCTGGCGCGTCAGTTCCATCAGGCCACCCAGCGGGTTGGTGCCCACGACCGTATTACCGGACTTGAGCAACTTGACAAGGTAGTGGCCATTGACCAACGACCAATTGGCAGAACCCCGCGGAGTAATCCCGCTACCTATATCAAGGTTTTCGACGAGATTCGCAGTTTCTTTTCCTTACTGCCGGGGTCTCGCATGCGCGGCTATGCACCAGGCCGGTTTTCTTTCAATGTCAAAGGTGGTCGCTGCGAGGCTTGTCAGGGTGATGGCGTGCGAAAGATTGAGATGCATTTTCTTTCCGATGTTTATGTCAAGTGCGAGGAATGTGACGGTCGACGCTTCAACGACGCGACACTTGAGGTCAAGTACAAGGGCAAGTCCATCGCCGACCTGTTAGATCTCACGATTGCCGAAGCCAGCGTGCATTTCCAAGCACATCCGAAAATATTTAATAAACTGCAACTGCTGGTCGATGTGGGTCTAGACTACCTGCAACTCGGCCAACCTTCGTCAACCCTCTCCGGCGGTGAAGCGCAGCGCATAAAGCTTGCCCGAGAGTTGTCAAAAGTTGCGACCGGCAAAACTTTTTATATTCTGGATGAGCCAACGACAGGCTTGCATTTCGACGATGTTCGAAAGCTACTGGTAGTGCTCGACCGCCTGGTCGACGCTGGTAACTCGGTCACTGTGATAGAGCACAATCTGGATGTCATTAAAACGGCCGACTGGATCATCGACCTGGGACCCGATGGCGGTCCAAAAGGCGGCTATATCATAGCCCAGGGTACGCCCGAGCAGGTTGCTAAAATGAAGGCTTCGGAAACTGGACGCTACCTGAAACCTCTACTCTGATTCGATCCGACTGACGACGCGCCGATGTTTGCAGGGGTCAATGTATTTCAGCTACAGTGAGACCTTCACCAAACAGCGGTTTCACCATGAGCCATTCAGATCCTGAGCAGGTAGAGATACGACACGCCGCTACAGTTATGCTGATCGATGATAGACCCGACCTCCAGGTCTACATGATGGAGCGCCATGCTGACCTTGTCTTTGGTGGCGGCATGTGGGTCTTTCCCGGCGGTCGAGTGGACTCAACGGACGATCCGTCAAGCTTCGCCGAGTTCTGCCTGCATCGCACTGACAGTGAAGCCAGTGCGTTAATGCAGATGTCCTCTGGGGCGCTCACCTACTATGTCGCAGCCATTCGAGAAGCCTTTGAGGAAGCCGGCATACTGCTGGCATTAGACCGAAATACAGGCATTCCACTGGATTTGTCGAAACCGAATGCCATGAGTCGATTCGAAGCACATCGCCGAGATATCAACGACAGCAATCGCAATTTTCTGGAGTTAATCGAAGAAGAAAATCTGATTCTTGACGTTGGCTCGATGCACTATATCGCCCGTTGGATTACGCCCGTGGGACCACCCCGTCGTTATGATACGCGCTTCTTCATCACTCGAATGCCTGTGGCGCAAACCCCAATCCATGATGACCATGAACTGGTACATGCGAAATGGCTTGCACCCACAGAAATCCTGCGCCAATTCGAAACCGGTGAAATGACACTGATGAGTCCCACACTACGAATGCTCAGGTGTCTGGCGCGTTTTACCAGTGCCGACCAGGTAATGGCTGCCGCTGCAGCAAACCTGCCAGACGAGCGCGCCAGGGTCAATTCCGCCGGGGATATTGTTCTACCCGGAGATACTGACTATGCGCAAGCCAATGAAAATATAGAAGCTGGCTGGGTTCGCCTGCGCCCTCTTTAGCATCAAATTTGGCTTTTGAGTATCACCACCGATCGTTCAAAACCTACCGACTAGTCAATGTGTCCAAAACACGTATAATAAAACCAACGTAGAGAAGACTCGAGCCATCATGAAATGGATTAAGCTAGCGACTCTCCCGATAGTACTAATGGCGACCCTGGGTATTTATGTGCTAACCACCCAGGAACAGGCAATAATGGCGCATGGCGCCAGTGCAGAAGCATCCAGCAGCTTCAATAGTACCCGGCAGGATGGCGGTACCTTGACAAGCCTGAAAGCCAACTCAAAGAATCGTCCTGACTTCGCCAACATCAGCGATGTCAATCAAAAGAAGCAAACCTTTTTCGAATATATGTTACCCATGATCCGCCAGGCAAATGCGGCGATAATGGCTCAACGTGAAACAGTGCTTAGTCTTCAAAAAAAGTTCTCAGACAATGAAACGCTGAACGGCTCCGACCAAAAGGCACTGGAAGAATTACTCGACTTTTACCATGTTGAGTATGGCAACGAGATTACTCAGGCTCACTTTACTGAACTTCTCAATCGCTGCGACATAGTGCCAGCCGGACTTGTTCTCGCCCAATCAGCCAATGAATCTGCCTGGGGCACCTCTCGATTTGCTGTGAAAGCCAATAACTTCTTCGGACTTTGGTGCTTTCAACGAGGATGCGGTTTGAAACCCAGCGAGAGAGATGATGACACCTCACATGAAGTGGCGAAATTTGAGAGTGTAAATCATGGTGTTCGCTACTATGTAAAAACTATTAACACTCACTATGCTTATGAAAACCTGCGGAAAATTCGATCTGACCTGCGCCAGGAAAACATCAACATTACAGGTACAGTGCTGGCCGAGGGTTTGTTACCTTATTCGGAGCGCGGCCAGGCTTATGTTAAGGAGATTCAAAGCATGATTCGTTTTAATAAACTTAGCCGCTACAGTCTTGATACTCGCGCCTGACACCGCCCCTTTGATTAGTTGTTTGATTAGTTAGTTGCTTAACTTAACTGCGCTTAATTTTTAACCAGACTACCATCAACTGAATGACAGGAGCAGCATTTGTTTTATCAGGTCAGTCTGATCAAAGACCGGCGCCGACCAAGCAGCCACCACGCTGTAGCGGACATTCGCTCGAGCAAAACCCTGCTGCAACAACAGAAAATCACTATCTACGGAATCTTCACAGGTCTGTTTGGTCTCGCTACAAACGAGATCTATGTGGTGACCAGCGCCGCTCACGAACACAACTTAGGCGGGTTTTTCACCGATACGGCTCTTAATATTGAAACCTCTCATCTGTTTCTACCCACCGTCAGACCCACTACTCATGCGCCTTTGAAATCCCCTGGGATTTATGTGTTTCGATGGTTTACGGTTAAGAACGAGCACACAACTGAAATAGTCAACCTGTCACAATCTGCCTGGAAAAGCTTCGAGTCTGGATTCGATACCGAGATCCAGGCTTTATTCGCCGAGCCAAAGTCTGACGCTGCTCTTGGTCAAATGCTGTTGATCACCCGCTATGCCGACCTGTCAGTCTGGGAGGCATCTCGTCATCCCGCCGCTGACGCTCGAGAAAATTTTCAGCGACGCCAAGCCCTCACCATTGAGGCCAGGGCTATCGCCACCCAATTGGTCGAGTAATTTGCGGCACTAAAACCGATCACCCCGCAAGTAGTACAAGGCTCGCCATAAAGTCGCTACCACCAGCGCATGGTCTATCGCACCGCTTACCAACATTTCTGGAATTTGCACCAAGGGTACCAACTGAACCTGAGTATGCTCTGTCGACTGATTGGCGATTTCAGCCCCGGAATACACCACTGGCGCGAACCAAGTATGCAAACTGTTTGAGAAGATAGCGGGGTTGGGATTGAGACTTCCCAGAGGAATTAACTGATTGGTCACGTAACCCGTTTCCTCCAGACATTCTCGGGCCGCCGCCACCGCCGGCGCCTCACCAGGATCAACCATCCCACCGGGTATCTCTAGGGTGATTCGCTCTGCTCCATGTCGAAACTGGCGCACCAGGACAACTTCGTCATCTTCGGTAACAGGCACGACATTGACCCAATCAGCAGTTTCCAAAAAATAAAACAGATGTTCATTTTGGGTTAGTGGAGAGACCGAAGTCGATTCATTCACCGTAAAAATACGACAGTCCGCGATGACTCTGTGGCGTTGCCGCCGCCAAGCTTCAATTTCCAGGCTCATTCACGGTGACTCCAGCAGCTCACTTTAATAACAGATCCAACATACTATTGACCCGTAAAATTCGCCGGCCGCCGCTCCAGGAACGACGCGACACCCTCTTTATGGTCTGCCGACTTAAAGCATTCGGCTAGGGCCTTGGTGTGGTTTTCCATGTGACTGCCAACGTCTATCCCCAGACCTTCATAGACCAACGACTTCATACGCTGGTGGGAAAACGGCGAACCCTGCAGAATGGCTTCGGCCATTTGGCGCGCTTTGGCCATGAGATCTTCAGGCTCACAGACTGCACTAACATACTTCATTTCAAGGGCCTGATTGGCCGATATAAACTCGCCAGAATAGAGCAACCAAAAGGCCTGAGAAGTTCCGATTATTCGAGGCAACAGCCAGCTGCCAGCGCCCGTGTCAGGAACCAAGCCGCGGTGAGCAAAGTTCCAGGCGAGTCGAGCGCGGGTCGAAGCGATGCGAATATCACATTGACTGGTAAACTCGGCGCCCATGCCCACCGCGGCACCATCAATAGCCGCGATAACTGGTTTGGGGCAGGACACTATCGGCCACCATCGGGATTTTTCCGTCGCAGACCCTCGTAGACCGCGAGTTTCGCCTGGCACCGTATCAAGGTCAGCCAAATCTGTGCCTGCACAAAATGCGCCCCCTGAACCCGCCAAAATCACCACCCTGGCAGCTTCGTCAGCACCGGCTCGAGCCATGGTTTCAATAAAATCACCAAGCATGGCGTAGCTCATCGCATTACGTTTTTCTGGTCGATTGATGGTCACAGTAGCGATACTGTTTTCCACTTCATAGAGAATCCAGTCTTTCATGCTTTGCTCCTTTGCATCAATTTTTTAGTGCTACTGCCGGCCGAAACTCATTGCGAGTCTAACTTAAACCATCGACAGGAATGCCGGCACCGTGCACTGCAGCCGCGTCTGGTGAAGCCAGAAAACCAATGACGCTGGCTATCTGTGCCGGGGTAACCCAGCGAGAATAATCTGCATTTGGCATATCCTGGCGATTTCGTGGCGTATCAATCAAGCTTGGCAGCACACAATTAACATTAATATTCTTGGCTCGCAGCTCTTGCGCCATACTCTCGGTGAGTCGCATCACAGCAGCTTTAGAGGCAGTGTACGCGCCCATCAGCGCTGCGCCGCCCAGTGCTGCTCGAGCGGCTACGTTAATCACCTTGCCGCCGCCAGATGCCAACATGAAGGGAACGACAGCCGCGCTCATATTAAGAATAGAACGAGCGTTCAGATCAAACAGAAAGTCCCAGGTCGCATCTGAGGTCTCGTGTACCGGATCCCCCATCAGGAAACCACCAGCAACATTGCAGAGAATATCAATCCGTTCAAAGCGTTCTTGGATCTTCGCTACAGCCTCGGTACAACTGTCTCGTTGAGTCAGGTTACAACTCACCAGGTGAAGGCCATCAGCCACCGTTGGAAAGGCACTTTTCAGGACAGCATCGTTGACATCCAGGACACCCACTTGCGCGCCACGATCGTTGAACCAATGCACCACCTCGCGACCCAATGCACCAGCACCACCGGTAACAATCACCGTCTTTTTAGCGAACATCAGCTGCCCCTGTCATCTATCGTCTACCGTCTACCGTCTACCGTCTGCTTATATCCTGTTCTTGTAAGCGCAGTGACCTAAGACCCTTGATGGTTAACCTGTAAAACCCATACCTCTAACTTATCAGACGCAAACTTATGAACCCCTAACTTACAAGGAGGCGTCTGACCCGATTAGCCTGTCCCAAACAGCCACTTAAAGAAGTAGAAAAACAAAATCGCCAACCCAGCACCCGCTGGTAGCGTCACCAACCATGACACGAAAATGGTACCCACTACACGCAGATTCAGCGCGGAAATTCCCCGAGCCAATCCTACCCCCAGTACCGCTCCCACCAATGTGTGAGTCGTCGATATCGGCAAGCTGGCACCAGAGGCAACGACCACGGTTGTTGCGGCGGCAAGCTCTGCAGCAAAGCCGCTGCTGGGGGTCAACTCGGTAATGTGGGTGCCAATCGTCCGAATCACGCGATAACCATAGAGCGCAAGCCCAGCAACAATACCGCCTGCTCCGAGCAGAAGAATCCAGTTAGGTGTTGCCGATTTGGTGCCGACGATACCGCCACTCTCGATAATACCGTTGATCGCCGCCAGCGGCCCAATCGCGTTGGCTACGTCATTCGAACCATGGGCAAACGCCATAGAACAGGCTGTGAAAACCATCATAACGGCAAATATTCGCTCGACATTGACCAAGTCGAGTTGATCGGATTTAGTGACTCGCTTTATTCGACTAAGGCCTACAACGCCCATCAGCGCGATAACCAGAGCGACACCCGCAGAATAAACCAGCGATTCTTCGAAGGTAATATTTAAACCAATATGCTTAAGACCCTTGGTCAAGGTCACCATCGAAATCATATAGCCGACAAAAAAGAGATAGATCGGCAAGTAACGCTTAGCCGCGACAAAAGCATCCGTAGCACCAAAGATAAATCGGCGAATACTCAGGGAAATGACAAAAGCAAAAGTGCCCGCTATGACCGGCGAGACAACCCAGCTCGAAACTATCTCTCCTACCTTACCCCACTGGACTGCATCAGTTGAAATTCCCACCGAGGCAAAGCCTACGATCGCGCCAACAATACTGTGAGTGGTAGATACGGGCCAACCATAGGCAGACGCGATAAGCAGCCAGAGACCTGCTGCCAGCAACGACGCCATCATTCCATAGACCAGCAGTTCCGGAGTCGACGCCAACAGCGTCGGGTCAATAATCCCTTTACGGATCGTCGAGGTGACCTCTCCACCCGCCAGGTAGGCACCGGCAAACTCGAAAATCATAGCAATAATAATCGCTTGCTTGATCGTGATCGCCTTGGACCCTACGGACGTGCCCATCGCGTTGGCAACATCATTGGCTCCGACACCCCAAGCCATGAAAAAGCCAAATAGTATCGCTAACAGCAGCAGCGTACTGCCGTAATCTTCTATCACACCCATGGATTCACACCTGATTGTTCTTGTTTCTGCAAAAGTTCTTGGGAATACTTTTTTGCAAGCGCTGGTGAAAGCGCTTGTAAAAGCTCTTATAAAAGCTCTTGTAAAAGCTCTTGTAAAAACGCTCGTAAAAGCGCTTGTAAAATTGTCTGCAAAGTTAGCGACAAGACTTTCAACTAAATCTTATCCCTGCCTAAAGCAGCAACCATCAACGGGCAATGAGATACAGCATGCGATTACCCACTGTCTGAGATTTATCAGCTAGATCCCCGATCCATTCAATGAGTCGGTAGAGAAACATGACGTCAACAGGATCCAGACTTTTTTCCATGCTATACAACAGCCGAGTCAGCTCTCCCTCTTTGATATCTGCAGCGTGCTCCACCGCATCAAGACGGGAAATCATGGCGGACACCAATTCAACCTCTTTACCACTGAAACCGGTGGTGATCAGTTCATCAAGCTCATTGAGCGCCTCAAGCGCAACATTTGCGGGCTTGACGGCTGCCTCTACCAAAGCCTGCAGAGCCGGCGCAAGCGCTTCCGGTATGGTCATACTGCGACTGGAAGTGAGAGCGACTATGTGTTTCGCCAGATTCGCGATTCGATCTTGCGCTTGCAAAAGCTCCAAGAGATCAGACCGTGAGACCGGCATAAACAAGCTACGGGGCAAACTCAGACGAATCTTGCGTTTCAGCTCATCCGCTTCATCTTCGAGGGCATTGATACGTTCGCCGAGTTGGGTCGCCTTATCCCAGTCACCGGCTATAACCGCATCCATATAACCCTGGACCTCGGTTGCCGCTTGGGCCGCGACCTTCATGTGTTCCTGCATGGGTGCCACAGGTGATTTAGAAAACAACTGGTTAAATAATGGACTGATAGCCATAACGTTATCCAAAAAAGTCTGCTCGGCATTATAGGCCAGATTACCCAACAATAAAGCCCGAGTTGCTTCTTTTCGTCGAGCTAACCGATCTTGGCGCTTCTTATTTTAGGCAGCTCAAGGCTGTTTACTAGAAGCTCAAGGATGTTTATTGCGAGCTCAAGGCTGTCTCTTGCCAGCTCAAGGCTGTTTACTAGAAGCTCAAGGCTGTTTACTAGAAGCTCAAGGCTGTTTATTGCCAGCTCAAGGCTGTTTATTGCCAGCTCAAGGCTGT
>JAYODE010000025.1:0-45576 GCA_038106185.1 Gammaproteobacteria bacterium
GGCAGCGCTACGCAAAAGCGGACTCAACATTGTAGCTGCGGGCCTAGGTCGGCTAACAAGTATCACTTGGCTGGCGGACTTGGAGGAACAGTTAACACCACCGCCTGGGCAAACGCTGAATGAAACGACGGGACTGAAGTGACTAGCAGGTACCAGCATCGATTAGAGTAGAGACTATGGCCACTAATAAAATTATCCTTGGCTGGAGAGAATGGCTGGCGCTGCCGGATTTCAATATCGATCGCATTATCGCCAAGGTGGATACAGGGGCAAAAACCAGCGCATTACATGCCTTCTACATTGAGGAATTCCATGTAGACGATCAGGCTTGGGTGCGGTTCGGCTTGCACCCTAATCGAGACAATCACAAGCAGGCGGTCAATTGCGAGGCGATCATTAAAGACCGGCGAGATGTTACCGACTCTGGCGGGCACCGCGAAAATCGTTATGTCATCGACACCAGGTTCGTACTGGCGGGCAAAAGCATACGCGCAGAGGTGACGCTCACAAACCGCGACAACATGCGCTATCGGCTTTTACTGGGTCGTAACGCGCTGCGCCGGCGTTTTCTGGTCGACCCTGGCAAGTCATATCAACTGGGTCCAGCACCTGAATCCGGCCGCACGCGAAAAAATGCGCTACCCCTTTCAGATAATCGCTAATTCTTGCATCAATTCCACTGAATTACCCTTGACGAAAGGTGCGAACCTCCCTAGAATTCGCGACTTCAAGTTTGCTGAGTGTCCCCATCGTCTAGAGGCCTAGGACACCTGGTTTTCATCCAGGCAACAGGGGTTCGACTCCCCTTGGGGACGCCATCAGCGACTGTACCGCTTTCACCTAAAGCAGCAGTACAGAGAGCGCTTTGATAGCTTTTAACAGGACGAACAGGACGAACAGGGATCTGACCTAACAGATTTCGGTACAGCTTGTAGCGGCACCTAGCCGCATGCAGAACCTAGGTTCGGCATCTTTCGATCTTGGCGGTGTTGTAAACTTGAAAACATTGCAGAATAATACTCTGCAAATTGGCAGTCAGTTGTTAAGCGGGTGTAGCTCAGTTGGTAGAGCGCGACCTTGCCAAGGTCGAGGTCACGAGTTCGAGCCTCGTTACCCGCTCCATTTTAGAAAATTAAAAAATTAAAAAGTTAAAAAGTTAAAAAGGCTAGCACGCAACAGCCCTCTTAGCTCCAGCCTTGTGTTCTGTTATCCAATCTATACCCTGCTCTCTCCACTAAATTCTCCACTAGATCCTCCACTAGCCTCTCCGCTAGTCTGTACACCAGGCTATCAACTAACAGTCTATCTACTAGCCTATCAAGACTGAATCCCGTCAGGCCTGCAACGCAGGGTTGAATAGCCAACTTCGTCGCTTAATCTGCATCCATGACCCGCATCAATGCCGTTCAGCGGCGCATCGGCCAGACTTTCTGCCATCGCAGTTCAGCAAAGGATCTAAAAATGCTTGGAGTCGAACGTATTTTGGTCGCCTTGTCAGAACATGAGGGCGCGGGGTTTGTCCTCGAGAAGGCCGTGACCCTTGCTAATGCTGCCAATGCGAGCCTGGAAGTCATTAATGTGGTCTACGAAAGCTTAGCTGACCTTCCCGTTCAGGCGGTTGAAAAAAACCAGACGCTTAAGACCTTTATTCTTTCGGCTGCGGAAAGCTGGCTCGAAGACCAGCTGGATGGCATAAGACACAAAGTCAAAACGCTGGACTCTGCCACGCTCTGGAACAAGGACGAGTGGCAGGGCATTCTGCACGCTGCTGAAGTCGGCAATAGCGATCTGATCATTAAGGCGACTAATCTGGCCGAAGATCAGGCATTCTCGTTACGCACGCCCCAAGATTGGAACCTGCTGCGCCACTCGACGATTCCGGTCATGCTGGTAAAACCCCAAGCTTGGGTCAAGGCGCCTATTATTTTGGCGGCTGTTGATGCCTTGAACGAAGAACAATTTGAACTCAGCAAGCAGGTGCTGCTCGAGGCCGACCATCTGGCCTCAATTCTGGGCGGCGAGCTGGCCATTGTCTGCAGCTACCCTTTATTGGAGCCTTGGGCAGGACAAGCAGCGGTGGGCATAGACTTTCAGCAACTCAAAGATGACATAGAAAGAGTAGCCCGCAGGGCCATCGCCAAGCTGACTGATGCCACTAATGTGAGCTTCAATTACTTATATATTGAAGAGGGCCGACCGGCTATGCGGCTGCGCAGCCTGGCAGACGAAACCCAGGCTGAGATTCTGGTCATGGGTACCGTCGGCCGATCCGGCGTGAAGAGTTTCGTGATCGGTAATACCTCTGAAACGATTCTTCAGTACACCCGTTGCGACGTGGTTGTGCTGCGCTGATCCACCCTTGAGACTGTTACCCCGTCGACACCCAGTCCAACCTTGATACCGCGATCTTCAGAATGGTGCGGTCGTTCGCAGGGATGGTAGAGGAAGGATTTTTGTGCTTTGTCGATACTATTCGAGAAGCCGGGCTTGACCAAGCTTGCCTGACTCAAAGGGCGTTCCTGAAGTTGAACGCCGTTCACGAGCCCGTTTACCGTGACGACTGCCTTGCAAAGCCTGTATCGCTTGCCGAGTATCATCCCTGCTAGCTTCGCCAATCAGTGCCAGAGTGATTACCTGTCATCGCGTCGCCGCTTCCTTGCTGTGATAGGCTCGCAGATCTGAGCCGCTATGGATGCCGAACAGGTCAGGCTGGTCATATTGCCAAGATCAGGACCTGACTCCCTGTTGAAGGAGCCTTCGACGCAAGGGCGCGCGCAACTGCATCTGATCAGAAAACGCTGCCAAAGCTGCCGAATCTACGGGTCTCAAACGCAAATCCGGCACCTCAAGTGCCAATGGAATGTCGCACTTGATCCCTGTGATCTGGCGGTACATTTGGAGCTGGCGTTTATGACTGACCAGGGTTGCCGCGATTTTCTTTGCACCCCTTAGACCTGACTGCTCAACTTCCGTGGTCCGCGCGAGTAACTCGCCCAGCGAATCAAACTTTTGCAACAGATTTGCCGCCGTTTTCGCACCAATGCCTGGAGCGCCCGGGATATTGTCAACAGTGTCGCCAGCCAAGGCCAGAAAATCCGCCAGCTGGTCAACCCTGACGCCAAACTTGTTCCTGACCGCGTCAGGGCCGGCACGGGTGTCAGCGGCAAAATCCCAGATCTCATCATAGGATTCAAGTAACTGGCCTAGATCCTTGTCTCGAGTCAGGATGACGACTCGACCGGTATTCGGTATCAGCTGGCGCCAGATCATTGTCAGGCTACCGATGAAATCATCGGCCTCATAAAGCGGTGAAGCATATTGGCGAATACCAAGCAGCTGTGTGATCCGCTGACACTGCTGAAACTGATAGAGCAGATTATCATCGGGAATTTCCCGATTCGCCTTATAGGCTGGAAAAATGTCGTTACGAAACGAGGAATTAAGGCTCTCATCAAATGCACACGCGACGAACTCGGGCTTATGTTCCAGCAGGTCCAAGAGAAAACTGGTGTAGCCATGCACGGCATTCACTGGCTGACCCCCTTGATCGATAAAGCTTGTGGGCAATGAAAAATAGCCGCGAAAGACATAGATGGAGGCATCAATAAGATGCAGCGTCTCATTCACGAGGGAGCAGCCGTTTCACCACGGCACTGAAGTTCATGACTGTCTCACCTGCCGTCGAGACCTGGCCACGAACAAACACCATAGAACCGGTTTTTCGTACAGTTTCCGCCTGGCAGGTCACGACCTGACCAGACCTCGCCGCTGAGACAAATTCGCTATTGAAACTCACGGTCACACATGTCTCCGTCGCATAACCATTGGTCGCCACCATGCAGAGGCCATAGTCAGCAAACGTCATAAGCACGCCGCCATGGACGATTTGACTGGCATTGCAGTGCTGCGCACCTGCCTCAAAGGCGAACTCATAGTCATCGCCGGTGCGTTTGTAATAAAAGGGGCCTATATGATCCTCAGCCGGATCATAGCCTGAGTCGGTCAGATAACCTGCTGGGAACGTCATGACACTAGTCCGGTAGTTGCTGATAGGCAGGCAGTGTAGCAAAGTCTCTGCAGCCGTTGGGCATTCCGTGTGCCAGCGCCTGAGCAAACACTTGCGCTCGAGCCGGCAGACCTTGGGTCAGTAGCTGAATTACCTGCGCATGAACCCAGGTTTGCTGCCAACCTGGTTCAAGACTGGCAGGATCGAAATTGTCACTACTGAGTCTAAATGGCAGGCCGGCTGCGCGACTGAAGATCCATTCCAGCGCCTGAGGCTTGCCCTCAGCCCGCTCAAATTGTCGCTGGCTGTGAAAGTCGCGGTTCGCTTGATACCAGTAACCATAGTCTTCCAGCTGCCGGCGCTTAACCCCTGCCAGACACCAATGAGCCACCTCATGTAGGGCACTGGCCGCATAATCTGCCCGAAATATGATCTGATTAAAGGGATTATCCACTGTGGCCGGCAGATACAGGGGTTCGTCACCCTCACCCACCAGCCGAGTCTGGTGACTCATCTCAAATTGCCGGTTAAAGAGTTCAATGATCCGCGCCGACGAACTCACTCAGGCTCCTGTTCGCTGTTCGGCAGACAGGCCACCTGCTGCAAACGCTCATAATAAGCGGCTGTCAGAAAAGGCTGACCGGCGAGCAAATGTGCCAGATACCAACTAGCAGGCTTCAGACCGGTCATCACATGTTGGGGGTTGGCGAGATAGGTCCATGCCTGTAGCGCCCCCTGCTGGGTTTGCACTGGCAGCAGTATACGGTTATAGAGCTCCGGATAGCCCTCGAAGACGTCCATGACGGTGATCTGGTCAGCATCTGTCAGGCGATAGACTACCCCCTCTACGACACTGCCGGCATCAGCCTTCATGACGTTCGCAGACGCTGCACCGGCATATTTTCGCGAGCGCTTATTGAAGACCAACTCAAATCCGGCCAGTTGCCCCGCCAGCTGCAGGTCAAACCCCATCTGTCGGTTTCTGACCCGTTCCGGATTCATATTGCTGCCATAGGCGAAATAAAAACTATGGATTGCGTTACTGATAGTCAGCCCTTTTTGATCCAGTAGACATACACCGAGCCGGTCTGCACCTGATGCAGCAACTCATGGTTCAGAAATTTGCAATACTTGACGAAGTCCCAGGAGGTCGATGGATCGGTTGCCACCACTTTAAGGATCTCGCCGGACGCCATATCCATCATCTTGTTGCGCACTACCATCAAGGGTTCAGGGCAGCGCAAGCCGGACGCGTCAATTTCATAATCTGCTTCAATTTCCATAAGCCACTTTATACACGGAATCGACGAGAGCGCCTATAGCTGCATAGCGACCATCGGGCGACTTGCACCGCCTTAGAGTCTGTAGATTCGGCAATCGACGAAGTATACTACGCGACTCTTTTTTAGCTTTCATTGGCAACCACATGATCAGGGTTCTTATCGAACGTAATGTCGCACCAGGCCTGGAAGACTATTATGACGCAACCATCAAGCGAACAGTCAGCAGTGTCGTCAAAGCCCAGGGATGCCTTGCCGGTGAATCGCTGAAGGATCCTAACAACCCGAGTCTGCGCATTGTCATGTCTAAATGGCAGTCCCGAGAAGATTGGGACCGTTGGTACTTCTCAAGTGAACGTCGCGAAGTCATTGCCGAGATCACACCCATGCTAGAGGGTAGCGAGAAGATTACCCTGCTCGAGCTGACCCATTAAGGGCTGAATCCTACGATTCATTGCCATTCAGTCACACCTATTGTCAGTCACACCTATTGTCAGTCACACCGATAAAAAGAAGGTGCAAATGAACCGCGAGCCTGACTTGCCTGCGCGTGACTTCAGCGAGTTCGAGCAGAGGTGCTGAGCGTGCGTTAACCGCCAGTGCCCGCTCCCCGAAACCAATCCCTGGTTACTATCTGATCGAACTTGAGACGATATTTGAGGTAGATGCCCGCCGACTTGTCATGGTTAACACTGAAGTCCTGGTCGGATATGCCAGAAAAATTATAACCCAACGACATCCAGGCATTTCGCGCCAGGCTATATCCGACTGACACGCCGTAGGTGTAGTCCACCACTTCAGCGCCATAGCTGTTGTAGCGACCAGCTTGCACACCAATATCCCAGCGCTCACTCATATCGTGTCGAATTTCCAGACCATAGAGATCAGTGAGGCCACGGTATTCGTCCTTGTCGAAGTTGTCGACGACATACTTCAAGCCATATTGTAAGGCAATCTGAGTATCCTCTTGCCACAGATAGTTGGCGTTGAAGTTATTCACCACCTTGTCGGTACGGGTATTCAAACCCAGGGTAGCGGCTGACCCGTGCATCAGATCCAGGCGATTGAACAGGCTCCAACGGCTGTCGCTCGGTCGATAGACATACCCGAGCTGTAAACCCGTATGATCAGTTCGGCTTATCTCACTGGCCGTGGTGCGGACCTCGAGTCGAGCAAGCAATTGTTGGCCTGCATCGAGATTATGGATCAGATCTGTCACAACATTTGTCTTGTCTTCGGTACTCGCAGTTCGGTATTCGACTCGAGTTGCCAGATCCCAGGCGTCCTTCCTGAATTTGGCACCGAATGTCACCGCGGTAAAGTCGTTATTCCCGGGGCTGGTGTATATGGCAGTAACAGCAAGCGCCGGAGGCGCCTCGGCTGTCTTGATAGTCTGAGACCGATCGACGCCGACGTCAAAGCGCCAATTGTCGTTTATCTCCCAGTGTTGCTTGAGACCGGCGACCGCAGCCAGACGTTGGGCGTTTTCCTCATCCTCGGCTGTGACGCTGGTCACCAGTTCACCCCCTTTCCAGAGCCCAGCGTGCATGCCGATTCGCGTTTTCTGAGTCCTCAAAGCCTCACCCCAGGAAAATTCCTGCTCGGCTTTAAGGGTAACCTCATCGTTAAGCTTGTAATCAAGACCGACTCGCAAGCGCCGCGGAAAATTCGCGACCTGACTCTGACCGCCCAGTGGCGTGTCAGCGCTGGCGTTCAAACTGGTCTTACCATCGGGGAGTCGATAATTGCTCCCCAGCGTCAACTGATTAGACATTTGGCGTTGCCCATCCACGTCGCTGAGCGCGGCCCGCAAGCCTGCATTCGCCGAGTAGTCTTGCGTCTGGTAGTGCACGCCTGCTGCTGCGACGTCCTGGTTACTGGCATTTTGCAAATTCGTTTCTCGATAAAGGTCGCCGCTGATACTGACCTCTTGAGTGACCGCATAGACCGCCTCGGTGCCCATTTTACGGGTGCCAGCCTCACTGCGAGCCTGCTGGCCCAGTCCAAAACCACCTTGTTGCTGACGAATATAGCCCTTGGCCTTCAGTTGCGCAGAACGGTGGCTGATTTCAGCCAGGGCGGCGGTGCCCGCCGTGGATTCGCCGGCTGTCTCGCTGCGACTGGTAGCCAGCTCGACCCGCACCTCAGTACTGTCGTCTACTCGGTACTTCAGGTCAGAGCCCAACAACTCGGCTGCTCGCCCCTGCACGCCTTCGGTAATCAGCGTCACGCCAATTTCGGCCGAGTGATTTGGCTTATAGGCGATTCGACCACCGGCATTGAGCTGGTTCTGACCATCAGCCTCCAACTCATAATCAACAATGATATAGACGGGATTAAAAGCGCTGTCCTGGCTAAAGACAGGCTCCTTGAAAAACAGCGTGCCGGCATCGTAATCGATGGTGTAATCAATATAGCGGGTCATCTGCCGAGTGCTGAGAATCTGCTGAGAATGAAAGCGATCACGGGTCTCGAGTCGAATCCTCTCGCTGTTGAGCAGAAGGTTCGCTGCCTGCAGGCGATAGATGCCCGAGGTCCCATCACCACGAATCTCATCCTTGACGAACGCTTGATTAGCTTCGCTGACAAAGCCGGTAAACTCAAAGACCTCACCCTTATAAGCAGACTTGATTCCCGTCAGGCTGCGTGAATAGGTCGACAACTCATTACTCGTAAGGTTCGTCGATATGTCACCAAAGAGCGCGTAAAACTGGTTTTTTTCGAGCTTGAGATAGAGCTTTTCCCGGCTCGCGGCATCATATTGCACCGTCGTCTTGTCACCATAGAGGCTATAGTAAGCATTGGGATCAATGGCCTGCTGCAGACCGGCCTCCTTTGTTTTGGCGCTGTCATAGGCCAGGGTTAATACATACTCGCCCTTCACTTGACCCTTGGCATAAAACGCCACTCGACCTTCAGCATCCAGTTCATCTTTTTCTTCCGCCGCAGGCAAGCGCTGCATATTACTGATGAGTCTTTTATGGGCCACCGTGCCTTCGGCCATACCCACCAGAATCCAATCGCGTTTTTCCGGCTCGACATATACTGAAACCTCAGCCTCAGCATCGTTATAACTCAGCTTTAATCGCTGCACACCGCTCTGACTGACGGGATTGAAACTGGCAACGCCATCTCGCGAGACACTGACATAGTCTCCATCGGTAATCGTCGTCAGATCCGACAAACTGAGATTTTTATCAAGGGCTCGAAGTCCCTCACTCTCGTATCGAAGCCGGTATCCAGCCTCTATCAACTCACCGGCCTTGTCGCGCAACTCCAGCTGGACTCGCACCGGTGTTCTACCATCTGCGACATTCACCAGTTCCTGATCTCTCTGCCTGATACTGAACACCTCGCCGACTCGCACGATATTGATGACCTGCTGATAGCGAGTGTTGCTAAATTTGTCGACACCCTGCAATTCAACCTTGTGTGGGCCTGGCTCGCCGAAATCAATACCTATATAGCTATAGAGAGTTTTTCCGGTGGCTTCGTCGCTCACTTTGAAGCCTATACGATCGCTCCCGACTTCAACGCCATCCACCAAAAGCCGCGGAGTTAATCGACTGTCCAGATCCAGCTTCACCGCATTAGTGGCTTTAGTCAGGCGGCTACCATCGAAGATTGAAATCAATCCTTGCGTATTAGCATCGCGGGTCAGACCTGCAGTCGTCTCTGCAATATCACCCAAACCCCAGCTACCCACTGCCGTAGCGGTTACTTTGACGCTCAAGGTATCGACGCCGTCGGCTAGGCGGTTAAGCGGCACACTACTGACCGACGTACGCCCCTTTTGAGTACCTGGTGACTGAAAACTCAGGCGTACTCCACTGGAGCCATTGAGTATGTCAGCATTGGCTAACATTTTATTAACAGGTGCTGGTGGATCTGACGAGCTCACCAGGGTTCTTTCCATGGGCATCAGCGCAAACCGCAGAACTTTTTGGCTGTCAGGTCGCAGATCTCCGAGGTGCCATAGACTGCCAACAATCGATTCGCTGAAGCTTGTCTTGACACCGTCCAGGGTGGCTTTTTCAGGCACAATGAGCCAGCCTTTTGGCACGGAATAAATTGCCTTTGTCTGCGAGACTGCAACAGGTCCTGTGTTCGTGGCACTGACCGACACCCACAGACCATCGGTATCGATTTTGATCGTCTGCAGCAGCTCAACTGTCGACTCGGGCAGAGCCTTCTCTTTTAGTTGAAAGTCAGCCCGCCACAAGGTTCCGCCTTTGACATCGACAAATTGCGAGTAAGGCGAACCAGCAAACCGACTGTTTGTAGAACAGGGACTGGCCTCGTAACGGGCGGGTAGTGACGCGAGATCCAGCTGAACCACGTGAGTTCCGGGTTCAATCCCCTCGACGTGCCAAAAGCCCTTATCATCGGTTACCGCATAGCTGCCATCCTCAAGAAACACTCGAACACCCGCCAGCCCTGGGCCTGGCAGCGTTTTCGAGTCAATAGCGCTTGGGTTCTCCTGCGCCTGCGCCTGCGCCTGCGCCTGTGCCTGATTTTCACTCGAGCACTGAGCGAGACTCACTTGACCTATGAGAATCGCCTTATCACGAAACAAGTCATCAGTGACCAGCACGCGGGCGGTGGCGACATTGCTCGAAGCGACGAGTCGACCAACAACTGTTGCTTCGTTAACAGCCGCACCTTTTATAACACCGACGGTCACTTCTGTGACGTAGGAGATGTCGATACCGAGATTCGTGACTGCCGGCAGTGGAACCTGCAGCGTTCGACCGTCTGCGCTGAGTATCGGGTCATTGGCTTTTTCCCCATCGACTCGAAGCGAGCCTGACTGATATCGAAATCCCTGAGGCAATCGATCTACAAGGCGACTACCATTGACAAGGCTATTAGTGGCGTTCTGCACACGGACCTGGTATTGCAGAAAATCACCAATCGCGACAGTCGATTGACTGGCCTGCTTGGAGACAAACAGCTCGCCGGCCGCCTCATCCACCGGCAGGTCGATATTTACTGGCGGCCCTGCGGGTACTGCAAAGATACTGCCATCATAGCCTTCGTTCAGAGCAAAGGGGGCGCCCGGCAGCGACTGTAAATCTGCAATGCTCGCCGTTGACGGAAAGCTCATGCCAATTGGCAGATCAGTCAACACCTGACGATAGTTGCCTGGCGCGACAAAGGGAAAGCGATAACTGCCTGGGCTAAACTGATAGATCAATCCTGCACCATCACTGACAGTACTCCCTGTGACAACAGGATTAGGAAACTCGGCAAATGTTGGCCCATCGCCAAAAACCCGGGCGAGTTCGCCGGTGCTGGCATCGATCAGACTGACAATAGCACCATCGAGCAATTCACCGGTCAGGCTACTGAAGACCTTGCCAAAGGGGTCAACCAGAACTCGGGCAGTGATCGAGTCAAACTCGTCAAAAGCGTCCACATAGGTCGTTTTGACCGCTTCACCCTTGATAACGCCCAGCATACAGTTACCAGTTTCTCTATCATTCAGCGTGGTATTTATATAGCCGACAAACTCGCCAGTATCTAATCCGGTCTCGGTCAAAATGAGGTACTCTCGATCGACGCTGGCATCTACATCCAGTTGAATCATGATCTGTTCCCGTGTCAGCCGATCGAGATTACGATCAAGATCAACAACTCGAATAAAGGCGGGCAGACCGCCACTCAGTGTTCTGGCAGGAGTCAGATTAATGATGCCGGGTACCGACGGTTCGACATCCTTATAACTCTGCATTACCGGGTTTTGACCATTTGCGCAGTAAGACTCAGCCACGTCCACAGGCCTACCTACTGCAGGATTTGCACTGAACTGCATAAATTCTATGACCGCTGCAGTGACTGCCGACGGTGGAAGCGCTCGCAACTTGCGCTGAATCGGTATGTCGATTCGAGGCAAGGACCCGCGAGGCACATGAAACGCCAGCCCTCTGGACGCATCGGAAAGCTCAAAAGGCATCGATGCAAGAGTCAACTGCGCACTATCTGCTGAACTACCCAGCTGTTGCAGCACCGCATTTGCTCGACTCGAAAAAGAAAAGGTCTGGTCGTTGAAAATCCTTAACCGATAGTCACCGGCTGGAATTGCTGGAAAGCGATACTCACCCGCTGAATTCAAATAGATCAGGCCATTGGCATCTTCAACGGCTTCACCACTGGAAACAACAGAAGGAAAGCGTGCAAAATGAGGCCCGTCCCCTCGCACCTCAGCTGGAAGGTTAGTCTCGGCATTAATCAGTTGCAGGACGACACCATTCAACGGCTGACCTGTAAGATCATCAAACACGAACCCGACCGGCGAGATCGAAACCTCTGCAGTCTGCCGGTCTGAGTCGTCAGCAGGATCTGTATATATAGCAACGCCCTTGCCCTTGGCAGCCACCGTCAGCACACAGTTGCCAGGGATGGCATCCTCGGCGCTGGTATACACATAGCCGACAAACTCCCCGCTATTGTCTGAAGTCTCTATTAAGGTTACGGTTTCTCCACTATTGCCGGCACCCTGAAGCTTGATCGAGACCGTCTCACGTCGCAGTGGGAGCAAATTCTGATCCGCATCTTCGACGCTGACGATCATGGGATCTCCGACCGAATACGCCGACGTCTTTGCAAAAATGTCGGTATTAATCGTCGACAGACTGAGAGAAAGGCCGGCTATTGATCCCATCAATCCTAGCCCTTCGACCTCCGGCTCACAGACAGAAGGCTGCAGATCAAGTGTGCGGCCCTCAGGGTCAGGCGCCATAAAGGTCACTTTTGCAGACGTTCGAGGCCGATCAATGGCAGTCGGATTGGTGGTCAAAAGTACTTGAATTTGAGTCGATAGTCCGCCTTGATCCGTCGCGATTATCATCAGCGTTATTGTTGAATTCACCTCTAGACTGACTTCTGGCGCCAGCCGCAAGATGTTATCGACTATGACAAACCGATCATCCAGAACTGTGTAGCTGTGCACATCACCTTGATCTGGATCCGCAACCAAGACATTAGCAATTGGCAGGCCCACTGAATCTGGTGGCACGTAACGATTATCAATCGACAGATTAAAGGGTGCTTCATTGACGTCGAGAACAGCCAGCACCAGAATCTGGTCAAACGTGTTACCCGACATATCTGAGACCCGCATCTTCAAGGCGATAGTAGGGTCTAGCTCGAAGTCAGCGCTATTGGACGCCTTTAACTTGAGCTGACCTGCCACCACTTCAAACCGATCATCCTCCAGGACCTCAAATTCGTGGCCTGCGACCTGATCAGGGTCAAGGGTTTCCAGAGTGCCCACAATCTGTCCTGGGATATTCTCGATGATAGACGGCACACAATCGGGACTCTGGTCGCAACTGAGCCTGATCTCAGTGGGCACACTCCCAGGGTTTGCATGGGTGTAGATGAAGTCAGCGGTAGCCAGAAGCCCCAACGACTGGCCACTGTAGGTGAGCAGAGCGCGGTTAGTGAGCAGGTCACCGTTCTGCGGTGCCGCATTTGCCATCTGCAGGGGCGCAACAATCGCCAGCCAGAATATAAAAGCAGTCAGCAGCACTCGCCTGGTTTCACGCCTGGGACCCTTTGAGATAAGCGCTTCCAGCCCCTCACTGAGTACTCGAATCCTTTCAGCCTTCACGCTCAGGCTTTTAAATTCAGCCATGAGCGTGCGACAAAACACTGGGTAAGCCTGCTTAAACATACGCGCATTGCTTACCCTTAATCGACGCTCACACGATAGAGAATATGCACAGTCGTCGTCGGAGTAATAGTGTTAAGCGGATAGCCTGCAGGACCCGTGAGTGGGAAAAAAGGATCAGCCACGTCAGCAACCAAAGCCAGCGCCGTACTCGTTGTACCGGTGAACTCGACTTTCGTTGTGTTAACGACATAGGTCGTAAAGGCAGCGAGTTGATCGACAATCTTTGCATTAGTAATGCCTGCCGCTGGTGTGGTGACGCGCAAATAGTATTCCAGTATGTCGCCAGGTACCGCCTGGACTTGGGCAGGATAAAACATCGTGCCGCCCGCTCCGCCACCGGTTTCTGCACTCGAATAAGATACCGGGGTGCCAGTGCCCGTCTGCGATGTGGTGAAATTGCGAACATACTTCTCAAAAATTAAAGGTACTACCGTAATGACGACCGTGTTGCTGTAAGCACTGGTTGGCGATGGCAGTGGAGTCGCGACACCCGTCACGTTCACCGTGGTTGTCAATGTCTGTGAGGCACTTGTGGGTGAGCTGCCAACATTCGCAATGTTGACGGTAAATGACTTGTATTCAAAAATATTCGTGCCGGCAGCGACCGTTGGTGTGCCATTTGCGGCTGTCAATTTAATGGTTGAAGTACCCGAAACGTTGTCGACGACGCCTCCGTTGCCTGCGGTCTCGACGGTATATTTTGCGGCATTGATTATCAGGGTATCGTTCGCCTCGATGCCGTTGACGCTATTATCCGCGATGCCATCGGCCGGCACTGTGATGATGAGACTGGTACCGGCAACACTTGCCGATGTCGCGCCCAGGGAGATAGCGCCAGAACTGACGCCTACCGATGCAGTGGGCGGATCTGAGTAGCCTGCCAGGTCCCCGGAAGCCACCAATGGTGCAAATGAAACCGTGTAGGTATCTGGACCATTAGCATTTGACTGAATGATATAGGTGGCTTCATAGGGGGAACCTTGCGCCAGGCTAAGCGTGTTAGCCGGTTGCGCCTCAACAATACTGACAATCGCCGGTATCAACTGCACCTTTACATCCACTGATGCAGTGATGCCCGTGACTTCATTACCAGCGTATTTCAAGGTTGCAGTGGCTTGCAGCAGAGTCTGAGCCGGCGTACCTGCAGCGTAGGCAGATGTCGCCATCAGAGAGAAGAAGACGGTCAGAATCAGCAAAGTTATGTTTTTAAGTATCGGCATAGTGGGTTTCCAAATTTGCTTGTAGTGTTCTCATGGTTTTTTTGCAGCGACCACACTTAAACCAAGCCCGATTTGAAGTCTTCATTTCAAATCGGGCTACAGAATATCGATCAGTCAACCGTGACTTGATAGGTCACAACACTTACTTTGCCTGGGGCTATAGTGCCGCCACTGCTGTTCGTCCCACCCTTACCGGCATAGACCGTAATTAAGCCACTGACCACTTTCGCCTGATCTCCGTCGTCAGCTTCGGTTTTATTGGTGAAGGTTCCGCTGATATCACAGATGGATGACGCGCAGCTGGCTGTGCCTTCATCCAATAGGCTCAGATTGTCAGATGCAGTGGCAGGCGCCACAGAGTTAAAGGTGGTAAACAGGGTTAATGGGTCGGTGACAATGACATTTGCTCCAGCGCCAGAGAGGGTTTGAAGCACTACTGCATACTCCAGAACATCACCTGGTTTTGCTGTGACGCCCGTCTTGTAATAGGTGTTACCGCCAATGGTCACCTGGTCAAAATCTGCCGTCGCCGCTGCCCCTGTGCCCCCCGATAAGTTTCTGACCACTTTGTAGATTCCCAACTGCGTATTCTTGACTGTGATCGCAGTACTTGCCGTGTTCAAAGACGCCCCACCGTTAATGCCAACTGTCGCGGTAACCGTCGCGGTGCCATCAGCCGCACCGGTCAGCGTGCCTAACGTGGTGGATAGATTAATATCGGCGTACTCGAGGATGTTATCGCCGCTGGCAAGCACGAAACCGCCACTACAGCTCTGTACGTTCAGTATTGACATGCTGCCAGCGGAAGTTGGAGCTGAAGCTGCATTGACTGCTGAAGCGACAGTACAGCTGACTTCTGTTGCACCGTTGGAAAGCGTGACAAGGTCACCCGCTGTCAAGCCATTGATCGACGAGCCAGAACCTGTGACCGTGTCAATGGGTACTTCAAGTGCGCAGATGTCGGTTGGCACAGCGGTGGTACAATGGGATCCGTCAGCCGGCGCTACGCCAGCACTAATCGTAAAGGATGTGGCAACTGTGGTCGCACCCAGCGAAAATGGCGTGACCGACGCGAAGCTTGAGGCAGAGACGCCGACAACCGCATCTGAACCGGCAAGTGTGTAAGTATCTTCACCATTCGCGGCCGTCGTCACTCGAAAGGTGATGTCAATAACTTCGCCTTCAACACCCTCGGTAACGGTGCCGATATGGGCGACGTTTGGCTGCGCCGGCAGTAACAGCACCGTGATCGACGCGGTTGCCGTTACTGCCGTTTGCGGAATATTGCCTAGGTTACTGTAGTTTGCGGTGACCGTATTTTGCAGTTGGGTATTGGCTGCCGTACCCGGCGCCGCAATTGCCTCACCACCGAGTATCAGCAGGCCGATAGCTAAAAGGGTTTTGATCAAGCCGTTGGCTTGTCTTTGCAGTGCTCTTTGCATGTCTCTCATCCTTGAGATATTTGATGTCGGCTGTCCCTACCGAACGATACTGTGATCTAATCTACAAAAAATATGCCAACTCCTTCACTTTTGCTGAGCTTTATTTGCTGAGTGTTATTCCACCAGCACCTGAAAGCTCACTTCGCCACTGCTGCCAGGCGGCACTCGCTCAATCAGCCAACGAATATGGGTGAAGCGCTCAGGACCCGCCAAGCGACGATCCTTGCCACCACCAAATACCGCCACCTCATAAGTCACCTGGTCTGGCGGGCTATACTCAACGCCCTTGTCAGCAGAAAATACAATGACAGTGCCGTCACCAACCGCCGAGTCGGCAACATACGAGCTCAGCTCCGGTATAGGATTTTCGATACGTACCTGGGTTGCAGGCTGATCGCCCTGATTGACATAGCGCACGGTATATTTGAGCGTTTCACCAGGCAGCACTGCCTGCGCCTCGACCCAGCGCGTCACTTCCTGACCATTTTCTTCAAGGGTGACCAATTTTGCCACCTGCATCTCTAACTGGATGTTTGGATCAGCCATGGCTATAGCAGGCGCGATGAGAGCCGAGAGTAACAGTTTGATCAGCATGTTCTGACCTTTGTGTTGAGGGGCTGGTACCATGAGGCTAGAACACCCCTGGCGCGGCACGCAGGCGATTTTCCATATCACGAGTTGCAGCAACCCACTGAATATAGTCTTCATAGTTCTCCAGGTAGCGGTACTGGATCTTTGCCACTCCTAACCAGACCACCATGCTTACTCACCAGGTAAATTTAACGCTCGATGTTTACTCGCGAAGACTTATTGTTAGCGCTGAATTTACTGCCCAAATGCTTTTTTAACGCATGATCATTGACTACGAAGCCCTCATTATAAGAACAGGCTTGAATGTAAAAGGAAGGTTTTTGAAATAAATCTTGTAAGTGGCGGGAACGAGAAGATAGACGGTTAAAATATTCGCAGTCAGTCGCTGTTAGCCTGATTTTTTGCCTCTAACACTTCAGCGATTTGTTGTTTCGAGACGATGGAACAGGTAGACGACTCAGCGTCAAAGACAATGACCACAGTACCTGAACGCAGCTGCGCCTGAACTTGCGAGACCTTAGCCGTCAAGCTGACGGGTCGGTCACCATACTCGGTGCCCTCACGGGTCACATAGTCCTCGATCACACCCTGCAGCGCCGCCTCAGACAGGTCCTGCCAGGGAATGAGCATATGATGACTGGGGAGTTGTTGCATGAATCTTTTTGCCAACGTGGGGGAATTAGAATAGCCAACGGTCGCAAGGTCCAGCCTCTGCCAGATGCATTCCGTTACCTGCCGCGGCATTTTGACGGTTAAATGAGCCTGTTACATGAGCCTGTCGCATGAGCCTGTCGCATGAGCCTGTTAAGTGAGCCTGTTAAGTGAGCCTGTCACAAAAGCGCTGCTCCCACCGATCGGCACCTTGGGCAGAAGGTCAGGCATTTTTTCCTAGAGGTTCATCACATTCACATACTGCACGGGATCTGCCGGTTGCTGTTGCAAGGACTTGAAGTCAAACAACCTCGGATCCAGCATGTGTGACGGCACTATATCGGAGATGCCTCGGAATATTGAGTCGAGCCGGCCGGGATGCTGCTTTTCCCAACCCTGCAACATTTCCTTGATGACCTGACGCTGCAAATTGTCCTGAGAGCCACAGAGGTTACAGGGTATGATCGGCATTTCCGCGAGCAGCGCATAGCGCTCTATGTCCTTTTCCCTGCAGTAGGCTAACGGCCTGATCACTATGTTTTGCTTGTCGTCACTGAGTAGCTTGGGCGGCATGGATTTCATCTTGCCACCGTAAAAAAGATTGAGAAACAGAGTCCCGAGCATGTCGTCGCGATGATGACCCAGCGCAATCTTAGTAAAGCCGTTTTGCTTGGCGTACTTGTAAAGTATCCCTCGCCGAAAACGTGAACACCAACCGCAATAGGTTTTCCCGGCGGGAACCATCTCCTTCACCAGCGAATAGGTATCCTCTTCCAGAATCTTATAGTCGACGCCCAGAGAGGTGAAATATTCCGGTAAAACATGTTCAGGAAAATCCGGTTGTTTCTGGTCAAGATTGACAGCAACCAATTCAAAGTTGATGGGTGCATGGCGCTGCAAGCTCATCAGAATATCCAGCATGGTCAAGGAGTCCTTGCCGCCAGAGACGCAAACCATGACTTTGTCGCCTTCCTCAATCATATTAAAATCTTCGATCGCTCGACCCGTGTCGCGGCGAAGGCGCTTGTGCAGCTTATTCTTGTCGTAAATCGCTTTCTGGTTCATATCTGTGTTTTCATGGTAGCCAAGACCGACCGCGCAATTTTACACTAATAGCCGCGACTCGCCAGTGACTCGGCGACTTATGACTCAATTCAGGACTGCCACTTGCCATGAAGATCGAGATCCAACTTGCCGCTGGCCTTTTGCTTTTGATTGGGCTTTTGATTGGGCTTGTGTGTCAACCAACGTGGGCTAGCGGGCCCGGCGGTGTCATTTTACAGTATCACCATATAGGTACTGACACGCCCGCAGCTACCAGCATCGAGCCGGCACAATTTGAACGTCACATGGACTACATTGCCGAACAAGGCTTTCAGGTTTGGTCGCTACCGCGACTGGTGGCGGCGCTGACAGCCGGCGAAGCCATACCCGAAAATGTCATCAGCATCACCTTTGACGATGCATACCTCAGTATCTATGAACAGGCGTTTCCCATTCTCAGAGCCCGTGGCTGGCCATTCAGTATTTTCGTGTCAACCCATTATGTTCGTCAGGAAGCCTCTGACTCAGCGTTCGCCTCAACCCAAATCTCAGCGCTGACGAATCCCGACTTGGACTCTGAGGACCATAACTCTGGTGCAACGCTGCCCTCCACCAGCACCGAGGGCGCTCAGTTCCTGTCCTGGCAGCAACTAGTGGAGATGCGCCGTTTCGGTGCCAGCATTCTTAATCACACCCACTCTCACTCTCATCTTCTCAGGCGACTCAATGGCGAGTCTGCAGCAGCCTGGCAAGCCAGGGTCCGCGACCAAATCAACCACGCCCAGGACCTTCTCACTCAGCACCTGGGGGTAACCCCGAAACTACTGGCCTATCCCTATGGTGAATACAATGCGACGCTAGTCAGCATCGCTCGAGATCTGGGCTATGTCGGCTTTGGACAACAGAGTGGCGCAGCGGGCCAGGACTCGGACCTTGGCGCTCTACCCAGATTCCCGCTTTCTGGAATTTACAGCGATATGGAGGGCCTGAGACTGAAGCTTAATACCTGGCCCCTTCCCCTTAAGTCTGGCGGGCGGGACCCCCTGCTAGATCCGGGCGAAACCCGGCCGAAGCTCGATCTGCGTTTTAGCGACTCAGATTTGCCCCTCGAACAACTCGTCTGTTACGGACCTGGTGGTCCGACTGAGCTTAATCGCATCAGTCGGTTACATTTTCAGGCAAGATCCATAATGCCGCTCAGCGTCGGTAGATCCCGTTACAATTGCACTCTGCCCGTCGCCGGCTCGAAACGATTTTACTGGTTTTCGCAGCTCTGGATTCTTCGCAATCCCGATGGCAGCTGGTACGCTGAACGTTAAGACAGAGCCCGAAGCACGATGGTTGGTGAGGTCTTCACGACCTTGCGAGTCGCCAGCGTACCGATGGTGCCAATCAACAGCACACCGACGCCTGGACCCAGCAACCACAGTAACGGGTTAAGCTGGTAGGTTAATTCAAATACTTGAGTTTCCAGGACATAAACGGTCACCTCAGCACCCACCGTCGCCAACAATCCCGCAAACAGACCCAGCATGCAGAACTCAATGACGAGGCTACCCATCACTAGACGTTGGCTCGCACCGAGGGTTCGAAGAATGGCATGTTGCTTGAACCGTTCGTCCATACTGGCCTGAATACTGGCAAGCAGGACCATACCACCCGCCAGCATGATCAAGACCAGCACCAACTCTATGGCCAGGGTCACTTGACTGATAATGAGCTGAATCTGCTCAATAATTGCGTCGACCTCTATCACCGTCATGGTTGGGTAGGCTCGAATCATGGTGTTCAAGAACAGCTTCTGATGAGCACCGAGATGAAAACTGGTCATAAAGGTTGAAGGGAAATCCTCCAGCGCACCGGGCGAGAAAATAATGTAGAAATTCGGCTGCAGGTTATCCCAGGCAACGGAACGAATGCTGGCCACTCGCGCAGCCAGCGATCTGCCCTGTATGTCGAACTCCAGCACATCACCGACCTTAAGATCGTTGGCGACTGCCAGATCCTGCTCAAGGGATACCAGCGCCTCTCCGGCGTAGTCCATTGGCCACCAAACACCCTCCATCAGGACATTGTCATCGGGCAAATCTGCTGACCAGGTCAGATTTCGAGCAGAATTGGTGTTGGGACCGCGCGTATCAGCTGCCTGCGCCCGCTGCTGCTCGCGGTCACTGTCGTATTCTTTCGCCAGAACGCCATTGACTTGACTGATTCGGCCTCGAATCATGGGGTACAGAGGTTGAGCATCTATGTCGTTGGCCAGTAATAATGCGCGAATAGGCGTGACATCCTCGGGAGAAATATTTAACGCAAAATGATTGGGCGCATCGACAGGTATCTGCGCTCGCCACTGATCAATCAAAGCAGTACGCACGAGAAACAATATCAGTAACAGCATGATGGCCAGGCCGAACACCAGTATCTGCAGGGTATTTTCTTGCCCTCGGCGCTGCATGCCTGCAAGTGCCAGGCGCCAGGCACTGCCAGCCTGCATACCCAGAACTCGACCGGAACGCAGCAGCGCATAGGCCAGAATACCCAAAACCAGCACTGCTACTAACCCCCCGGAAAAGATCGTGGCCGTCAGCCACAAGTCCTGGCTGTACCACCACATCAACCCAAGGGTGCCAAGCAGCGCCGCAAGATGGCTTAGTCGATTGTTCAGCGTTGCAGGGGCAAGATCTCGACGAATGACTCGAACCGGCTCTGTCGATCGTAGCTTCAGTAACGGCGGTAGAGCAAAACTCAGCAAACAGACGAGTCCAGTGACCATCCCCAGCCAGATTGGGCGCCAGCCAGGTTCTGGCAATTCAATGGGAATAAATGGTGCCAGGATGCCGGCAATGCCAGTCTGGACCAGATAGCCTACAAGGCTCCCCAGCAGGGTAGAACACAAACCCACTGCAAGAAAGATCATCAGAAACAGACTATCGATACTGGAGGGGCTGGCACCCAGCGTCTTCATAATCGCCACGTGATCATAGTGGCGTAATGAATAACGTTGAGCGGCCAGCGCAATGGCGACACCCGCCAGCAGTACGCCCAGCAGGCCACCCAGAAGCAGAAAGCGTTCGCCACGCTGCAACGCATTGCCGATACGTGCTGTCCCATCCTTGACGCCAAACAGCCGAGCATCTTCGCCCAATTGGGGTTTCACCCAAGCTGAAAATGCGGCCAAGGCATCCCGGTCGCCGGCAAACAGGTAGCGATAACTGAGGCGACTGCCGGGTTGAACCACAGAGGTTGCCGCCACATCTTGACCATTCATTAACACTCGCGGTCCGGCACTGTCGAAGCCACCCCCACGATCTGGCTCCTTGATCAGCACCTGGCTGACCTTGAGGCTCGCCAAACCAACCTCCAACTCATCCCCAAGCGCGAGGGACAGCGCCGGCAAAAGGCGACTCTCGAGCCAGACTTCACCGGGCGCCGGCCCACTGCTCGCGACTCGACCACGGGCAAAGGGCTGATCCGCGACGATGAGCTTTCCGCGTAAAGGATAAGTGGGGCTCACGGCTTTTACCGAGGCGAATTGGGCTCGATCTGCGGCAAACACCATCGATAGAAAGTCCAGGGTCTCGGCTCGCGCCAGGCCCTGTTGATCGGCATACGCCAATATCTGTGGTGAAATGGGTGCATTGCTGGCGATCACCAGATCTGCGGCCAGAAAACTGGCCGACTCTCTCACCAGGGCCTGCTGCAGTCGGTCCACGAATAGCGTGATAGTGGTGACAGTACTCACAGCGATGATCAAGGATGCCAATAACAGGGTCAGCTCACCGGAGCGCCAGTCCCGCCACAGTAACTTTAATGCCAGCAGGGGATTCATCCTACTTGCCCCCGTATCGCAGAGGCGTGGGGCACCAGCTCGCCAGCATCGATCTGAATCACGCGATCACAGCGATCAGCCAACCGCAAATCATGGGTTACCAGCACCAGCGTCGTACCAAACTCAGCGTTGAGGGAGAAAATAAGGTCTATGATGGTGGCCCCTGTCGCCGAATCCAGATTACCTGTGGGCTCATCGGCAAACAGTATTGCCGCCGAAGAAGCAAAGGCTCGAGCGATCGCGACTCGCTGTTGCTCGCCACCGGAAAGCTGCCGTGGATAATGGTGCATACGGTGCTCGAGGCCGACTCGTCGCAGTAGTTCTCTGGCTTTAATCTCTGCATTCGGATCACGCTTAAGTTCAGCGGGCAACATGACGTTCTCGATCGCAGTCAGACTACCCAGCAACTGAAAGGTCTGGAAAACAAAACCCACCAGGCGGCCCCGCATCAGCGCCCGCTGTTCTTCGTCAAAGGCAGTGATCTCCTCACCCCCGAGGAATATTTGACCGACGCTTGGTGTATCTAAACCGGCCAGAAGACTTAAAAGCGTCGTTTTGCCAGAACCCGAAGCGCCGACGATGGCCACCGATTCGGATTGCTTGATTTCAAGGTCAATCCCTTTCAATATGGTCAATTGGCCCTCTGAGGTGCTCACTGTTTTGCCGAGGTTTACCGTCTTGATCATTAGGTTTGATGTCGTCTCCAAAGTCTTTTCCCTGCTAAAAGCTCGTTCGTTGAAGTTCCGCCTCGCAGGCGCCGTTCTTCTGAATATCTGCATCTTGCTGTTTTGCTCAAGCGCCTCGTCACAGGCAAGCCCTCTGTATACGCAGAAAAACACCCTTTTGGTTTTCGGCGACAGCATCAGCGCTGCCTACGGCATGGAGCAGGAGCAAGGCTGGGTTCAGCTGCTGGCTAATCAGCTTGACGCCACCGCAGCAGGTTACAAGGTGGTTAACGCCAGTGTCAGTGGCGAAACCACCGGCGGCGGCCTCGTAAGATTACCCAAAACGCTGGCGCTTCACCAACCGGATGTGATCATTATCGAGCTGGGTGGTAACGATGGCCTGCGCGGCTATCCCATCGACAACATCAAAGCCAATATTGAGCAGATGATCAGCCTGGCGCAGGCAGCTAACGCCAAGGTGCTACTCATTGGCATGGTTTTGCCACCCAACTATGGCAGACGCTATACCGGCGCATTTGAGGCGTTATATCAGGCAGCAGCAACTCGCTTCAACATCGCACTGGTACCCTTTCTTCTGAACGGCGTGGCCACCGCTGACAGTCTCATGCAACGAGATGGCATTCATCCCAAGCCCGAGGCTCAGCAAATGATGCTGAACGATATCTTGCCGCACTTGACCCCTTTACTTGAAAACCTCAATCAGGCACCGCCCGCAACCGCCAAGAGGGTTGATTAAGCAGGCGCTCATACTCCCGCCAAGCCGGCATGGCCGAGTCCATCAAGGCGTAAAACGCCTTACTATGACTGAAATAGTGCAGATGACAGAGTTCGTGGATGATCACCATATCAATGGCGACTGGCGGCTTCTGAACCAATAGCGAGTTCAAGCAAATATCACCCCCTCTTGAACAGCTACCCCACCTTGACGTCATCCTGCGAACAGTGAGTTTTCCCAGGGTGCTCATCGCCAGAGGGTTTGATCCGGCCTGCACCAGCGCGGCGACTGCCGGCACCTGAGCAAACTGGGCTCGGCAATCCCGTAATCTATCGGCCAACACCAGCATGGCGCGCTCACGCCAGAACTTCAGCAGACATTGTTGAACCTGTTGCGCGTCTTCAGGGGCTGAACACCGAACCAGAAGCTGACCTGCTCCGACCAATACCTGACTTGGCTTGCCACGAACCAGCACTAGTTCGTGCGGCTCACCGAGATAATCATGAAACTCACCCTCTCGGTAGGCAGGTGTGACTGGCACAGGGCGACTCGCCAGATGCTGGATGGATGCCGCGATCCAATCAAGCCGAGACTCAAGGAACGTATCAATATATCGCCAGGCGCACACCATTGGCGCGCGGAGTTCAATCAGTTCCGCGTTCAGCACGTGAATCGCCAGAGTCTTGCGCCGGCTGCGTTTGATCAGAACCTCAAAGACCTGCCCCTGATGGTTGTAGTGGCGGCGATAGGGAGACGATGTCTTCATCGTCACGCAGTCTCTGACGTTGGCTGGCATGAATTTAACGTCTTATACTCGCATTGTCGTACAGACCCTGTCACGACCAGACTATCGGCTTTTATCACCACCCAGGCAGGGTGGCGACAAGGGTGTATCTCCATGACGAGCAACCCATTCATCCGCCGTGTAGGTATGAATGGCGAGAGCATGAATGGATTCAGCTAATTCCTTCTGAAGAATCTGATTAACGAGTCGATGGCGCTGAAGCAGCCTCAAACCATCAAAACTGTCGGACACCAGGACCACCTTGAAATGCGACTCAGAGCCAGGCGGCACATTGTGGTTGGCACTTTCATTGATCACCTGCAGATGCCGCAACGTCAACATTTGACTCAATTTTTCCTCGATCACAGCCTGAATGGTCGAGGTACTCGTCATTTTTTTCTCCACCGGCGATTAGCCCTTTTCTGTCAAGTTAAATATACCATCCCAATCTGCCGCTGGCGGTTCCGCTATGAAAAGCTCGCAGCGCTTAATATAGACTCGGCTGGGTCCATCATCGGGTAACAGCGCCTGACATTGCAAAAACGCGGCCTTTGCATCCTGGTAATCGCGCGCATTATAAAGTGCCAGAGCCTTCTCAAACAGCAACATCAGGTCAGCCATAGGGCCACTGGTCATCCCTTTACGTTCCAGCAGCTGGTAGACCTTGATGGGCTCACTCTTGCCAACCACGCGAAGCGTATCGAGTTCTCTGACATCGACGAGATCCCGAACTGGCTCATAAGTCATACTCGAGATCATAATATTTGAGCCATATGCCTTGTTCGCGCCTTCCAGTCTCGACGCCAGATTCACCGAGTCTCCCATGATGGTGTAGTCCATACGTTGTGCTGAACCCATATTGCCCACCACCATACGGCCAGTATTCAGGCCCATTCGCACCGCAATACTCGGCCGCCCCTGCGCGACAAATTGCGCGTCGAGGCGCTGAATCGCCTTCTGCATATCGATACTGGCATAGCAGGCGAGCGCTGCATGGTTAGGTTGAATGGCAGGCGCGCCCCAAAACGCGATGATCGCGTCGCCTTCGAACTTGTCAACGGTGCCCTCATGGTTAACAATAATTTCGCACATCTCGGTGAGATAGTCGTTTAAGGCGTGGACTAACTCAGTGGGTGTCATCTTTTCTGAGAAGCTGGAAAATCCGGCAATGTCAGAGAAAAACGCGGTCATCTCTCGCTCTTCACCCCCCAGAGATAACTTGTCCGGATCACGCATCAAGTCAGCGACCACTTTCGGCGAGAGATATTGGCCGAAGGCATCGCGGATCAAGGCCTTCTGACCCATTTCTGCCAGATAATAGCGAGCATTGATCAGGATAATGACCAGCACCGAAGCGAGAAGTCCATAGCTTAAGGACAGGATCAGACCCGCCTGAACATAAACCACCGTAATCACCGCGATAAAGGCCACTACCAGGCCAAGACTCAACAGGTTGCGGGCCAGGGGACTACTGATAGCCCGACTCGCTATAAGCCCAAGCATCAGCAGCAACAGGGCTGTCCACTCAAGCGCGGCTGGCGCTGCTTTCAAAGGTCCACCTTTAAGCAGAGTGCCGATCGTATCGGCGATGATTGAAACCCCAAAGACGTTGCCAACGGGTGTTTCAAACTCATCGTGTGCGACTTCCGCAACTTCACCTATGAGCACAATTTTGTCGGCCACCAGGAAGCTGAGCTCTTCAAGCTCTTCTTCATCGTCGAGAAACAGAATTTCCGAGGCGGGCATACCAACAATTTCATGCAGGCGCGCTGTACCGCCATTACCATCGGGCGGTAGTCGCGGAAAATCTATGTATAAATCGCTAAATTGATCCAGATTAACGACTCGATCGCCAATCGTCAGAACACCCTCAATAAGGGTCGGCTCAGCATCCAAAAATTGCGCGACAGCCTGCACAGCAAACGGCCATTCACCGCTTTGAGCCAGGTCGTCGTAGATACGCAGCCGAACGATACTCTCTGAGATGGCACTGTTCGCTGAAATATTGGAATAGCCGTGGGTTGAGATATCGCTGAATCGTTCAATCGCCAGATTCATACCTTTAGCTTGGCCATTTTCAATCTCTGCTTGAGAGACTAACAGAACATTTCCGGCCGACTGGATGGCGTCCGCCAGCGTTGGATCTTCGCCGTAGGCACTTTTGAAGTCCAACATCATGTCGACACCAATCACCTTCGCATCCATGGCAGCCAAGCGCAGAATCAGCGTCGCTAGATCGGTTCTTCGCAGCGGATATTTATCATAATCCGCATAGAAGGCCTCATCGGTATAGAGGATGACAACCTCGTCAGAGGGACTCGTTACCTGAGGGTCCGCCGTGTAGTTGCGAATCAGGTGCCGATAGGACAGGGTCTCGTCCTCTATCAGGGAAAATGTCTCTTTATGTTCAAAAAGCGCGGCCAGAACAAAGATAGAGAGGATTGCAAGGAGGTCAAACCAATGATTTTTCTTACTCATATCGCTTCTCTGTCGCTTAGATCATACCGCGCTCGGCAAGTGCGTTTCTCTGACCTTCAGTGACGCCAGCCATTATTCCGAAGAATGCATGACGTCACCGAGCCCAGCCCTGGCCTGCCGAGCCTTCATTTGCCGAGCCTTCATTTGCCGAGCCTTCATTTGCCGAGCCTTCAACTGCTGAGCCTTCAACTACAGCGCGGCTCCGCCCTGGTCTGTCGGCTCCAGCGCCGCATTATAGAGCCTCGCTTCGCTTTCTCGCAGATTGCTAAGCTTCAGATCCTGATATGACTGAATCAGCAGTGGCCGCATGTCATTATCATCAGGGTTCTTCGCAAAGTAGTCTCGATATTTGTCCATTGCAGCGACAAACAATTTATTGCTCTCTAATAAGCCTGATACGACAAAAACATCATCGCCAGCATTAGCAACACTGGTCATCAAACCGGACTCTGCCGCCGTATCCAGCCAAACAAAGGACGAATCATCTTTAGGGGCATAGACAGTGCCATCTTTATCCAGCACTTCAACACGATAACTGTGCGTACCGGGGGTCACATTCTTGACGGTAAACCGAATCATCTCCACGGTTGATTGCGCCGCGACTTCATGTGTCACACCATCGATCACTAATCGATAGGAATATTCAGGACAGGCGTTACGCCAAACAAGATCAGGAAACGTAGGGGACAAGGTAACCTCGCGAATGGTCCTCACCTTACTGTCACACTCGGCATCGGTTGTCTTAGTCACTGAGCGTCTTACCGTCGTGTAACGCTGTGCCGTCGCGAATTTATTCGACAAACCTTCAAAGATATCGCTCTTATCCTGCTCAGCTTCGCCCAGATCGCCCGAAATTAGCTTGATGCCGTCCGCTGCGATCAAGACCTGACTACTGGCCCCCAGCGCTCGTGCACTACCACTGACCTGATTAACCAGTTTACCAGAGCCGTCCTGACCCGTTCTGAGCTGATAGTCAGCGAACAAATATTTTGTGCCCGTGACTGGTTTCCACTCAGTACCATTTCGAGAATACTCTACCAGCCCATTCACCTGCATCAGCTTGGCAACCGGGGCTTCACGACCCACCGCCAAACCGCTGAACCCGCAACTCAGCACACCGAGTACCACTGCCAGACTTAACCATTTAACATCCATCACATACCGCCTATAGCTACCAATTCAATCCACTTTTTTATTTATGCAGCACACCCATCCTGCCGAGCATGACGCCGCGCTCGCCGCTTCGGCGACAGCTATCACCCGCCTGCTCAGCGACGGGAAACTCTTTAACCCGCTTATCCTAACGGTCTTAGCACGCATTAGCACCTAAAATCAGTCCATTGCAATCCCACAGGCCACGAAAAGGGCGTAGAGCAAATTGACTATCCTGTCCAACAAACCAACGAACTAGGCTTGCGCCCAAATCCTGACGGTACGCCGGACGGTTCTATCAGCATGCGCGGCGTTTAGTGAGTCACCACTGGGTCGAGCGCTGGGTCGAGAAATCGCCTTTTTTTGCCATCCACTTTGATTGCTGTTTCCTGCTCGCCTGCCGAGCATAAATCGAGTATCCTGTTTTTCGTCATCAGCGATCTATGCCTACGCCATGTTAACCGTGATCTCTCCCGCCAAGACCCTGGATTTCGACAGCCCCCTGGCCACGGAAAAAACGACTACGCCCGACTTGCTCGCTCAATCCGAGCGTCTCATTAACGAGATGCGCAGACGATCTGCCGCAGACCTGTCAAAGTTAATGCGCATCAGTCCAAAACTGGGCGAACTGAACGCAGAGCGTTTTCAACAGTGGCAGACGCCCTTTACGCCGTCGAACGCACGCCAAGCGATTTTAGCCTTTCGTGGCGATGTCTATATGGGACTCGATGCAGACAGCTATAGCCCGCAGGACTTCACCTTTGCGCAAAAGAATCTGAGGATTCTTTCGGGTCTCTATGGCGTCTTGCGCCCCCTGGATCTGATCCAACCCTATCGACTGGAGATGGGTACTAAAATTGCCACCGAACAGGCCAGGGACCTCTATGGATTTTGGGGCGACCGTATTACTGAGGCATTGAATCAAGCGCTCAGTGGCCATCGCAATAAAACTGTGATTAACCTGGCGTCTAATGAGTATTTTAAATCCGTTCAGCCCAGGGTGCTCAGCGGCGACATTATTACGCCCGTATTTAAGGACTACCAAAAAGGCACTTATAAAATTCTGGCCTTCTATGCGAAGAAGGCCAGAGGCTACATGGCCAGCTATATCGTCAAAAACCGCATTAACTCGCCTGAAGCCCTGCAGGACTTCAACACTGATGGCTATCGTTTCAACGATAACTTCTCGACGGATACCCAGTGGGTGTTCACCCGTAAAGCCTGATGAATCACCTCGGCATCGTCGTCAATCCCATGTCCGGTCGAGACGTTCGCCGGGTTGCTGCTCGGGCCAGCACCAGCAGTCATCAGAATAAGCAGCAGCAGGTCACACGTCTGGTGCTGGGTGCCCTGGCCAACGGGGTCGAGCGCATATTTTTGGCGAACGAGCCGTTTCGAATTAACGAGCGCGCCATTGAAAATCTAATTGAGCGTTCCCGTATCGAAATACTCCAGTTTCCATTGCGCCATACGGCACAAGACACAACTTATATGGTCAATGCTATGTGGGATGCTGGCTGCCGCACTTTTATCGTTTTGGGGGGTGATGGTACCAGCCGAATAGTGGCTCGAGCGAAACCCGATGCCTGCATTTTACCCTTGTCGACGGGTACGAATAATGTCTTTCCACAGCTCATGGAAGCCTCTGTCGCTGGCGCTGCAGCTGGGATCATTTGTAGTCAACAACTGCCCGTCGAAACCCATTGTTATCGCTGCAAGCAATTGCATATCGCCGTCAATGGTGGCTTGGAACACGGCGGCCAGGAAGATACCGCCTTGATCGACGCTGTTGTGCTCAATAACGATATGCTTGGTAGCCTGTTGCCCTTCAGTCCGGAAAATATCGCTGCCGTTTACCTGACTCGAGCCGAGCCCGCTTCCGTTGGCATGTCACCCATTGGCGGTTATCTCTATCCCTGCGATGCGCGGGATTCCTTCGGCGTTGCGGTGACCTGTGGTCAGCCAGCCAGCACTCGGGTTCGGGTGCCGCTTTCCCCTGGTTTGTATGGCGAGATTCCAATACGTGCCTTTGAGCGAATTGAGTTCGACTCACCTCGAAGGGTTCAAGGCCCATGCATCCTGGCCTTTGATGGCGACAGAACGATTGAGCTCGGCGAAGAAGACTATGCTGATATTACTCTACGCAATGATGGCCCCTGGATAATCGAACCAGGATCCGTCATGGCCGCTGCCGCGGCGGCCGGACTCTTTGCCCTGCAGCCCTAATCCTCAGGCCTCAAGCCTCAAGCCTCAAGCCTCAAGTCTTTCAACGCTCCGTCCCTCAGTGCTAGTATGCGGAAGGATTTGCCAAGGCCAGTTCATACCTGGCTGAACCACCAACAAGGATATCGCTCATGTCTCAAGCTTCTACACCCGTTCCTGCTGCCACCATCCTGATGCTACGAGATGGTGTCGATGCGTTAGAGGTCTTTATGGTCGTACGCCATCACCAAATTGATTTTGCATCAGGGGCTTTGGTCTTTCCCGGCGGCAAGGTCGATGCGGGTGACAGCCATGTCAGAGGTCGCTGTCTGGGCGTTGAAGACGACGATGACGTCAGCTTGGCGCTTCAGGTCGGCGCTATTCGCGAAGCCTTTGAGGAATGCGGCATCCTTCTCGCGCGAGAACCAGGCGCGACTCAACTGATCTCTGCAGAGCGTCTGCTCAGCCTTGAACCTTACCGTCACTCACTGGTCAAGAATGAAATTTCTATCAGTGAATTCCTCGAGCGAGAGAATTTATTCCTGGCCTGCGATCTACTTCAGCCCTATGCCCACTGGGTGACTCCGGAAATGATGCCGAAACGTTTTGATACCTGGTTCTATCTGGCACAGGCTCCTGCAGATCATCTGGCAGCCCACGACGGCCACGAATCAGTGGATTCGGTCTGGATTTCCCCTCAGGACGCCTTGGCCGGCGCTCAAAGCGGTCAATATACTGTCATTTTCCCAACCCGCCTCAATATTGAGATGCTCGCTGAGAGCGACTCGGTAGAAACCGCTATGGCCCATGCACGCGCCAGGAAGATTATCCCGGTGCTACCCTGGACAGAAAAACGGGCAGACGGTAACTATCTGTGCATCCCTGCCGAGGCCGGCTATAGAATCAGTGAAGAAAAATTCAACGAGAGACCCGCTTAACCCGTTAATCGGCGTCACACTCGTTGCTATAAGAGAAGCTGAACCATCGCCGCTCCTGGTTCAGCTTCCGCCCTTCAGCGCGAGACCAACCCACAGCCCATTCCTGGACCGGGCCTGAAAGCCGCTCTGCCAAAGCGGCATAAAAAGCAAAACAGAGTCGAAAAAAAGTCAAAAAAAAAGGGCGAAACCTTCATGGCTTCACCCTCTCGCTGCGGCGCTTTTGCTGCTTTTACCGCTTTTACTGTCGGCGCTGCGAGCGCCTAGCCGCCGAAATCGTCCAGCATGATGTTGTCTTTCTCGACACCCAAGTCCTCAAGCATACGAATGACGGCAGCATTCATCATGGGTGGTCCACACATATAGAACTCACAATCTTCCGGCGCCGGATGATTTTTCAGATAATTTTCATACAAGACGTTATGGATAAAGCCGGTGTAACCCGTCCAGCCTTCAATATTCTGATCTGACAAGGCCACGTGCCACTCGAAATTTTTGTGCTCTGCAGCCAGCTTGTCGAACTCATCGACGTAAAAAAGTTCTCGCTGATTCCGACCGCCGTACCAGAAGCTGATCTTGCGGTCCGTATTCAGTCGCAGTAGCTGATCGAAGATGTGGGCACGCATCGGTGCCATACCGGCACCACCGCCAATAAACACCATTTCAGCATCGGTCTTTTTCGCGAAGAACTCCCCATAAGGTCCAAAAATGGTGACTTTGGCTCCGGGCTTCAGCGAAAACAGATAGGAAGACATCTTGCCTGGCGGAAAGTCAGTACCTGGTGGTGGTGATGCGATTCGAATATTAAACTTCATGACGCCCTTTTCTTCAGGGTAGTTCGCCATGGAGTAGGCGCGAATCGTGACTTCGTCTACCTTAGAGCGATGGTTGAAGACGCCGAACTTCTCCCAATCTCCCCGATACTCTTCTGCCACTTCGATGTCTTTGTAATCCATCTCGTAGGGATCGATCTCGAACTGGACATAGCCACCCGCGCGGAAATCCACTTCCTCACCTTCCGGCAATTTCAGCACCAGCTCTTTGATAAAGGTCGCAACGTTGTCATTGGAGATCACTTCACACTCCCAACGTCTGACGCCAAAGAACTCGGGATCAACCTCAATCTTCATGTTCTGCTTGACGGCCGTCTGACAACTGAGCCGCCAGCCTTCCTGGGCTTCTTTGCGGGTGAAATGAATCGCCTCGGTAGACAGCATGGAGCCACCACCTTCCAACACTCGGCATCGACACTGGCCACAGGTACCACCACCACCGCAGGCAGAGGAGAGGAAGATGCCAGAATTTGACAGGGTTTGTAATAACTTACCGCCGGCGTTGGTGGTAATCGCCTTAGAGGGATCCTCGTTAATCTCGATAGTCACAGCCCCGGTACTGACGAGCTGATTGCGCGCATAGAGAATGACAAAAACCAGCATCATGATGATGACGGTAAACATCGATACACCTAAGATAATTTCAGTATTCATAGCCACTTCAAATTAGAGTGAAATTCCACCAAAGGACATGAAGCCTAATGACATCAGCCCAACGGTAATGAATGTAATTCCCAGTCCCCGCAAACCTTCCGGTACATCACTGTATTTCAGCTTTTCTCGAATACCTGCCAGGGTCACAATCGCCAGTGCCCAACCAACGCCAGCACCAACACCATAGACCACGCTCTCACCAAAGTTGTAGTCACGATTCACCATAAACAATGAAGCGCCTAAAATCGCGCAGTTCACGGTTATCAGGGGCAGAAACACACCCAGGGCGTTGTAAAGCGCAGGTACGTACTTATCAAGAAACATTTCCATAATCTGGACTATGGCAGCAATCACACCGATATAGCTGAGATAGCCCAGAAAACTCAGATCAACATCTGGCAAACCTGCCCAAGCCAAGGCGCCATCTCGAAGTAGATAAGCAAATATCAGGTTATTGACCGGCACAGTGATCGCTTGAACCACAATCACCGCTATGCCCAAGCCAATGGCGGTTTCAATCTTCTTGGAGATCGCAATAAAGGTGCACATGCCCAGGAAAAATACCAAGGCCATATTCTCGATGAAGACTGCCTTTAAAAAGAGACTGATGAAATATTCAAACATGATCTATCCTACATAGCTCTCGACAGGGCGGTGTGTCCACCGATCTCGTAATCTGCTGCTTCAATCTGCTCAGTTTTCCAGCTGCGTAACGCCCAGATCAATAAACCGATGATAAAAAACGCACTCGGTGGCAGCAGCATCATCCCTGTGGGGACATACCAGCCGCCATTCGTCACCAGCGGCAGAATCTCAATGCCCATTAAGCGCCCGGAACCAAAGAGTTCGCGGATGACCGCCACCAGCATCAAGACGACGCTGTAGCCCAGTCCGTTACCTATACCATCAAGAAAGCTGATACCAGGTGGATTTTGCATGGCAAAAGCTTCCGCCCGACCCATAACGATACAGTTAGTGATAATCAAACCCACAAAAACGGTAAGCTGTTTGCTGATGTCGTAAGCCACAGCACCCAGTATCTGGTCGACCACTATCACCAGCGAGGCGATAATCGTCATTTGTACGATGATTCGAATACTGCTGGGAATCTGATGTCGTATCAGGGATATAAAAAAGTTTGAGAAGGCAGTGACGAGCGTCAATGCAATACACATGACGAGCGCAACGCTCATTTGGGTGGTCACAGCCAACGCGGAACAGATACCCAGGATCTGCAGGCCAATGGGGTTATCTTTCAGGATCGGCCCGAACAGGACCTCATTTACACTTTTAGACACAGTCATGCTCCCGTCGGATTAACCTTGTAAATTTTTGAGTATTGGCCCAAAGCCTTCTTCACCCATCCAAAAGGCGATGAGGTTCTGTACCCCGCGACTGGTCAAGGATGCCCCGGCCAGGCCATCAACCTGATACTGTGCGCGGCTGGAACTCGGATCAACCGAACCCTTGACGACTTCAAAGGCAACCTTGTCATCGGCATAGATCGACTTGCCCGGCCATAAGGCCTTCCAGGCCGGGTTGTCCACCTCACCACCCAGGCCAGCTGTCTCCTTCTGCTCATAGAAGGTGATGCCGGCGACGGTATTGCCGTCCCCTTCAAGGGCAATAAAGCCGTACATGGTAGACCACAAGCCGTACCCATGAACGGGTAGTACGATTCGATCAACCTGACCATCATGCTCCAGCAAATAGGCAATACTGTAGCGGGCGCGGCGACTGATCGAGGCAATGTCCTGCTGCTTGTCTAATTGAATGGATTGAGCTGGGTCTTTGGCGGCTTTGCGCTGGTCATATTTCTTGATGTCGATACCGGCAGCTTCGGCTTCTTCTGCGGTGAGGAAGCGTTTCTCCTGCATATCGACCACTTTCACGGTAAATTGCTCAAACAGCTGATCAATTTCTTCGACCTGATTCACATTCGGTTGAAACAAACCGGCTGCGATAAGAATGTTCTTATTTCGATCCAGCTCTTTGTTGGCCGTCTGGAGCGGTTTTAGTTGTACTGCCGCCAACGATACAATGACAGCACAGATCAGACAAACGCCCAGGGCAACGACAACGACATTCTTGATCGAGTCCTTATCATATGTAGTATCAGACATGACGTGCCAATCTCCTTTTGACGTTGGATTGAACCACAAACCAATCGATTAGGGGTGCAAACAGATTAGCAAACAGAATCGCCAGCATCATGCCTTCTGGGAATGCCGGGTTGATCACCCGTATCAGCACCACCATGACCCCGATCAGGGCGCCATAGTACAATTTGCCCGTGTTTGTCATTGAGGCCGAGACAGGGTCAGTCGCCATATAGATCATACCAAACGCGAAACCGCCCAAAACCAGATGCCAGTGCCACGGCAGATTAAACATAGGGTTAGTGTCAGAGCCGATCCAGTTAAGCAGAGTTGACAGCACCGTCATCCCGAGGAAAACACCCAGCACGATACGCCAGGACGCGGTACGGGTCAGCAACAGGAAGAAACCCCCAATGAAAATCGCCAGCGTCGAGGTCTCACCAACAGAGCCCTGCATATTGCCCAAAAATGCATCGGTCCAGGTAATACCACTGGCGAGTACGCCTTCCAAACCACTCAGGGCTGCAATACCCAACGCTGTTGCGCCACTGTAACCATCAACCGCTGTCCAAACCGCGTCGCCAGACAGCTGAGCTGGATAAGCAAAGTACAGAAATGCTCGACCAGTCAGGGCCGGATTGAGAAAATTTTTACCCGTACCGCCAAAAATCTCCTTTCCGATTACGACGCCGAAAGAGATGCCTACAGCCACTTGCCAGAGAGGAATCGTTGCGGGCAGGGTTAGAGAAAACAAAATACTGGTGACAAAAAAGCCTTCATTGATCTCGTGGCCACGTTTGCTGGCAAACAATACCTCCCAGAAGCCCCCAACACAAAATGTGACCACATAAATGGGAATGAAAAAGACCGCGCCATAGATCAGGCAATCCCACCAGCTAGTCGCGTCATAGCCGGCCAATAACGCTATAATCCAGCCCCGCCAGCCCGCCAGAGACTCAACACCCATCGAGTCCATCGCCAGATTAGCTTGCAGGCCCGTGTAATACATACCGGCGAACATCGGGAAAAAGGCACACAGCCAAACGGTGATCATGATGCGCTTCAGATCCACCGCATCGCGAACATGAGAAGCGCCAACAGTGACCTGCCCTGGCGTATAGAAAATCGTATCTACCGCTTCATACAGCGCATGAAATTTGGCGTACTTACCACCATTAACAAAATGGTGCTCGACACTATCTAATAAGGTTCTCAACGACATTGGCTCTTATCCCTCCGCCTCTATGAGCGTCAGTATTTCCCGCAAATAGGGACCATATTCATACTTGCCGGGACACGCAAAAGTACACAGCGCCAAGTCCTCTTCGTCAAGCTCAAGGCAGCCAAGCTGAATCGCTGTCTCAATATCCTTGACCAGCAGCGCCCGTAACAATTGGGTTGGCAGGATATCCAATGGCATGACCTGCTCAAAGGTACCCATCGGCACCATGGCTCTTTGACTACCACCGGTGGAGGTCGTGAACATGAGGTTTTTGACGCCTAGCAACGCCGCGCCGTAGAGCTTCGTCAATGTAAACTTATCCATGCCCGGCGTCAGATAGCCCATAAACTGCCGCTGAGTCCCTTCTTCAAGCGCTGAGACTTGCGCATGGTAACGGCCCAAAAAGGCACTCGTTGCCCCTGCAGTTCGGCCGTCAAGCACAGATCCACTGATCACTCGCTGCTTGCCTGGATTGAGTTCGCCAGCGGTAATTTCGTCCAGACTGACACCCCGTCGAGTACGTAACAAACGTGGCTGGGACACTCCTGGACCGCTAAGCGCTATGACCCGCTCAGTGAAAAGCGCACCGGTAAGAAACAGGTGGCCGATCGCGATGACGTCTTGATAGCCCACGTGCCATACAGTTTTGTTCTCGTTAACCGGGGCCAGAAAATGAATATGGGTGCCAACCAACCCTGCAGGATGGGGGCCAGAAAATTCTTCGTATTGAACACGGGCGTTTTGGCTCATCGGCAACTTGGCACCAGCGGCCTGGCAGACAAAGACTTTGCCGCTCGTGAGTGCAGCCAGCAGGTCGACACCGGCATTAAAGGCTGCTGGCTGTTCCTGAATGATAATCTGAGGGTCTGCGCACAGGGGTCGCGTATCGATCGCGGTGATGAAGACTGCGACAGGCTCAGTGCTGGGTGCCGGGATTTTGTTGAAGGGACGAGTACGGATCCCGGTCCATTCACCTGACTCAACCAGCTGCTCTACAATCTCAGCCCGGCCGAGGCCCTTCAATTGCTCAGGTGTATAGCTGTTGAACTGCTTGCCTTCGCCTTCTTCGACGTCTATGACGAGGGATTGAAAAAACCGCTTTGTACCTCGATTAATGACACTGACGGTACCGCTGGCTGGGGCCGTAAAAATGACACCCGGGTTCTTCTTGTCAGTAAACATCCGCTGACCAGCTACCACTTTATCGCCAACGGCGACTTCCATGGTTGGCTTCAAGCCAGGATAATCATAACCCACTAACGCCACACTGCGCGCCGGGCGGCTCGCTTCGATAGTTTGCTGAGGGCTACCCGCGATGGGCAAATTAAGCCCTTTTTTTGTCTTAATCATCAGCTACCTAACAACCAATCTTGACGAAGAAAGTTTAAGGAAGCCGCACTTCGCTTCCGATGGCCTGCATTAAACCTGATCCTGGCACCGCTGGATCTTGCTCGACTAGCTTTTTAGACTAGCTTTTTAGACGAGCTTTTCAGACGAGCTTGTCAGACGAGCTTGTCAGACCAGCTTGTCAGACCAGCTTGACCGGAACAGCCAAACCGCCGAGCAAACCTTCCAACGGCCCTACGCGGCCTCGCCGAGCGCCGCAATTATAGTGACAGGTTCTCATTTAATCTACTCTTCAGCGGTTTATTGCCGGATTTATTTAAGCCTGACAGGAGCCTGCTGTGCCCATCCAGATGCGGCTTATCTTATCGCCCGCACGACCTGACCCTAGGATGCGGCGAGTTTCACAGAGCCGGCGGCGATATCAGCGGCAGGGTCAGTGTTGAGCGATTGCAAAGGAATAATCGGGTATTGAATATTGGCCATTCTCTGACCGACCCTGATCACCTGACACGTGTAGCCAAACTCGTTGTCATACCAGACGTAGACGACCACCTGTTTACCATCAACGATGGTTGCCTCGGCATCGACGATGCCCGCATGCCGGTCACCGACAAAGTCTGACGACACGACTTCATTGGATACCGTATAGCCTATCTGGCGCTGTAACGTCGAACTCAGAGACACATTTCGCAAAAAACCATTGAGCTCTTCTCGAGTTGTTGGAACCGACAAGGACAAATTCAAAATCGCCATAGAAACGTTCGGCACCGGTACTCGAATGGAATTACCGGTGAGCTTACCAGCCAGCTCAGGCAGCAATTTACCCACTGCACTCGTGGCATTCGACTCTGTCAGGACCATATTCAGCGGCGCGCTGCGGCCGCGGCGTTCTTTAGAATGGATATTATCGTGCAAGTTTTGATCATCCGTGTAAGCATGAACCGTCTCCATATGACCATGCTCGATCCCAAATCTCTCCTGCAGACACTTTAGCACGGGTACAATGGCATTGGTCGTGCATGAGGCGGCAGCGATGATCTTGTCGTCTTCACGAATCGTGTTGGAATTCACCCCAGAAACAATATTTTTAATACTGCCCTTGCCTGCCGTTGTCAGCAAGACTTTGGCGACGCCCTTGCTCTGCAGATGTTGCGACAAACCCTTCTCATCGCGCCAGACGCCGGAACTGTCGATCACCAGTGCATTGTTAATGCCATACTGGGTGTAATCGATAGATGACGGGTCAGTGGCATAAATGAAGCGAATCGCATTGCCGTTACAGACCAACACGTGATTCTCTTCATCGACCCGGATCGTGCCCTTGAAGCCACCATGAATGGAATCCCGGCGCAACAAACTGGCACGGCGGTTCAAGTCGAGAATCGGGTCCTTCGGTGGCCTCAGCACCACAGCCTTAGGCACCAGATTCTGGCCACCACCAACTTTCTCAACCAGCAGCCTGGTCGCCAGTCGGCCGATACGACCAAACCCATAGACCACAACGTCCATCGGCTCGTGAGTAATGGTGTCGGTTCTGCCAATGATATGGGCACATTCGCGTCTGACATAGGCCTCAGCGGACAGACCCTCATTGTCCCGCATGAACTGCGAAGTCAACTTCCCTATGTCAATATGCGCGGGACCCAGGTCCAGGCAGGACAAGGTTTCAAGAATCGGGTGCGTTTCGAACTCCGACATCTCGTTGTTCTCGATCTGTCGAACAAAGCGATGCGCCTTCATGAGCTCGATAACTGACTGGTTATACAGGGGTACACCGTGGATATAGATGACGACGTTGCGTCGATAGAGGCCCCCGATGAGTGGGATCATGGCTTCCGCCAGCGCTTCGCGTTCCTTCCAGTCGGCGAAAACGCCTTCGAGACCAGGTCGTGCCACAGGAAAATCCTCTCAGTGATAGTTTTACCGGGCAGTATTATCGATTGTTGAAGCCGGCAACGCAATCTTAGAATCTCTGAATAGCGGAAAAAACTGCAAAGATCCTTGTGCTTTTCAAAGTGATTAGGGGCTCTTGCGCGAACGCTCCAACACCAGCTCTCCCTGATCCTGATCGATGCGGAATTGATAGTGGCGCAGAAAATTCATACCCAGCAGGCCATCGATGCTTTGATCCAGGGCTAGCTCAAGCGCACCGACTGACAGCTGATTGATCCCTGTGTGCCCCAGCGACAGCCGCTGAATTGCCACCACTGGAGCCTGAACTACGCCGTTAGCTGTCGAGAAATAGGCTTCACGCCCCCTGAGAGAGTATCCGAGACGAGCCAATAAGTGTGGCTGAAGCACCGTCATGGCAGCCCCGGTATCGATCATGAGCGTAATCGATTCTCGGTTATCCAACTCGGCTTTAACCAGCCATTGACTGCCTCGCAGTATCAGTGGCAGCGCCTCCAGGGCAGCTGATTCATCGACGCGACTGCTACTGATATCTGCCATCAACTGCCGGGCTTGAGCCCCAAGGCGACCATGGTTCTCAATCTGGGCAAGCGCCGACAAGGCGGCCGCTGAATCGCCGGTTTGAATGCGGAGCAACCCTAGCGCCATAAAATAATCACCCAACTCTGGCAGTGCGAGGGTAATCGCCTCATAGATACGATCCAGATCTGCGTAACGCTGACTACCAATCAGAGACCGAGCGTAGGCGTCTGTCACGTTCGCCAACTGGGCTTCAAGCACTTGCTGCTGAGCTTTTGTCTCGACCACCAGCGCGGCCCTCAGCAAGTGATCTATGGCTATCGCATAGAGCGTTTCAGACCGCGCCAACAACGCAAGTTCAACCAGCACCTCAAAATCCTCTTCGACCTCTGCGGCTAATCCCAGATAAGCGGGCGCTTGACGCGCATTGGGTGATTGCTGAATAGCCTGCAAACCTGGAGCGCTGGCCGCGCTGGCAGTAGTCGGCGTCAAGTTCGCCGGCTGCGACGGTGGCCGGCTTGCCGAGGCCGGCTTGTCAGCCAGCTCGACTGGAACAGATTTGACGTCACGTAACAGCCAGCCACAGACAAAACCCACCATGAAGACCGGGATCAGCAAAGACAGGTTTAGATATGGCATTTCCACCCAGGCTCTTTGTTTTACGAGTAGCAGATAGTAACCTTCACCCCCGCTCAAATGACACAGCTATTAACTATGACAAGCCCGCTTATCGGCCCCTTGACCACGCCCAAGCTCTCAGGGGATCGACGTCACTGGAGCAACCTGCCAGGCAGCGCTGCTGCGCTTCTGATCGCAGAGGCAATTATCCAGCAACAGCAGTTCTGCCTGGTCATCGCTGAGGACATGCAATCCGCAGAGCGCCTCTATCACGAGCTCAACTTCTTTCTCGAGGCTGCAGCATCAGACCTGTCACACCAGGTTCAGCTGTTTCCCGACTGGGAAACGCTGGTCTACGACAGCTTTTCACCTCACCAGGACATCATTTCCGAGCGCCTGAGGATACTCAATCAGTTGCCTGGCATGCAGACCGGCGCACTGGTAGTCCCGGCGACGACCCTCATGCACAAACTCGCACCCAGATCGTTTGCCCTGGGCAGCAGCCTGGTGCTTGATGTGGGACAGAAATTTGACATCAATGGCATGCGCCGGCAGCTCGAGTCTGCGGCCTATCGTTGTGTCGAGACGGTCATGGAACATGGCGAATTCGCGGTTCGTGGCGCCATCATGGACGTTTTCCCCATGGGCTCTGAACACCCCTATAGAGTGGATCTGTTTGACGATGAGATCGAGTCGCTGCGGACCTTTGATCCAGAATCTCAATTGTCTGTCGACAAGGTTACCCATGTGAGACTACTGCCGGCCCGCGAATACCCTTTAAGCGCCGCTGCTATCAAACGGTTTCAGGACGCCTGGCATCTAAAATTTCATACCGACGCGCGCCGCTGCCCAATGTATCAGGACATCTCTCAGGGACTCTCGCCAGCAGGCGTCGAATATTACCTACCTTTATTCTTTGAGTCGGCAGAGACCCTTTTTGATTACTTGCCAGAGAATGCACTGGTCGTCAGCGAAGACATTGACGCCGCACTTCGGCGCCACTGGCGTGATGCCGAGACTCGATTCGAGAGCCTGCGATTTGATATTGAAAAACCCATTTTAGCGCCCGAAGAGATTCTATTGGGCGCCGATGATCTGCTGGCCTTATGTAACTTGCGTCCCAGAATAGAACTCAAAGAAACTCGCCATCATCAAGGAGACCAATTCGACTTTGCACCGCTGCCGGACCTGACCATCAATGAACGTGGCCAATTGCCTCTGGAAAAGCTTCAGGCACTCATCAAGGAGACTCAATTCAGGATACTGATTGTCACCGAGTCCAACGGCCGGCGAGAAGTGGTGGACGATCTGTTGCGTCGCCATCAAGTGACGACTCGAATCGCCGACAGCTGGGCCGAATTTCTCAGTCATCCGGCAAAGCTGCAAATTGCAGTGGCGCCCCTGGATCGTGGCCTGCTGTTGCCAGACTCAAATCTTCTGGTGGTTACTGAGCAGCAATTGTTTGGCCAACAGGTTCTGCAGAAACGTCGCCGTGACCGCCAAAAAGATAATGCCGCCGAGTTGGTCATCAAAAGTCTGACTGAATTGCATATCAACTCACCTGTGGTCCACATAGATCATGGTGTTGGCCGCTATCTGGGCTTGCAAACCCTGTCAATCGATAATCAAGAAGCGGAGTTTCTCACCTTAGGCTATCAAGATGACGCGCGCCTCTATGTACCTGTGTCAGCGTTACATCTCATTTCTCGCTATGCCGCGGCAGACGAAGCGCTCGCACCGCTGCACAGACTCGGTGGTGACACGTGGGAGAAAGCGAAACGCAAGGCGGCAGAACAGATTCGAGATGTTGCCGCAGAACTATTGAATATCTATGCTCGCCGCGAGGCGAAACAGGGCTTTGCTTTTCCTGAGCCTGACGCCGCTTACCAAGAGTTTGCAGCCGCCTTTCCTTTCGAGGAAACCCCTGACCAGCAAAATGCGATTGAACGGGTCATCAGCGACATGGTCAAGAACAAAGCGATGGATCATCTGGTGTGCGGTGATGTGGGCTTTGGTAAGACAGAAGTGGCGATGAGGGCGGCTTTTCTGGCTGTGCATGCCGGCAAGCAGGTTGCTATTTTGGTCCCAACAACACTTCTGGCCCAACAACATCACGACACCTTCAGAGATCGTTTCGCCGACTGGCCGGTCACCGTTGAGTCTATCTCTCGATTCAAGACTAAAAAGGAACAAAAACTTGTCGCTGACAAGATGGCTGCTGGTACTGTCGATATCGTCATAGGCACCCATGGCTTACTTCAAACAGGGATGCAATTCAAAGATCTTGGGCTCGTGATCATCGATGAAGAGCATCGCTTCGGTGTTCGTCAAAAAGAGAAATTGAAATCCATGCGGGCTGAAGTTGATATCCTGACAATGACAGCGACGCCCATTCCACGCACCTTGAATATGGCCATGTCCGGCATGCGCGACCTGACCATAATCGCCACGCCTCCGGCGAAACGCTTATCGATCAAAACGTTTATTCGGCAAAACAGCGACGCACTGATCAAAGAAGCCATTCAGCGTGAGCTCATGCGCGGCGGACAGGTCTATTATCTTCATAACGAAGTCAAGACCATCGAGAATACTGCACAAAAGATTCTCGATATCGTGCCCGAAGCCAGAGTTGTCATTGGTCACGGTCAGATGCGTGAACGGGAACTTGAGCAGGTCATGGCAGATTTCTACCATAAACGCGCCAATGTGCTGGTGTGCACCACTATTATTGAAACTGGCATTGACATCCCTAATGCCAACACGATCATCATGGATCGCGCAGATCGATTTGGGCTTGCTCAAATTCACCAATTACGAGGCCGGGTTGGACGCTCCCATCACCAGGCCTATGCCTACTTGATGACACCACACCCCAAATCCATGACGCAGGATGCCGTTAAGCGCCTGGAAGCCATCAGCGAGGCGGAGGATCTGGGTGCGGGATTTATCCTCGCAACTCATGATCTGGAGATTCGAGGAGCCGGAGAGCTACTCGGCGATGATCAGACGGGTAACATGCACAGTATCGGATTCCCGCTGTATATGGAGATGCTGGATCGGGCTGTGGCGGCTATCAAAGAGGGTAAGACACCGAACCTGGATCTGCCGCTGAGGGAAGATACCGAGATCAATTTGCGCCTGCCAGCACTCATCCCGGAAAAGTATTTGCCCGATGTGCACAGTCGCTTGGTACTCTACAAGCGCATATCCAACGCCAAGACCGACCATCAGCTACGGGAGCTCCAGGTTGAGCTGATTGACCGGTTTGGCCTGCTGCCCGAGCAGACCAAGACCCTATTCAGAGTCACAGCGCTAAAATTACGCGCCGAACACCTGGGTATCAAAAAGCTGGACGCTGGCCCTAGTGGCGGTAAGATTGAATTTGCGCAGAGCACGCCGGTGGATCCATTCATCATAGTTCAGCTCATTCAAGCTGAGCCACATAGATATCGCCTTCCCACCGCAAATCAACTATCGTTTGAGGAGAAAATGGAAACCTCAGAAACTCGATTCCAAAAAGTTGAGAAACTCTTTGAACGCCTTGAGCAGAAAATTCATGGGAATGCCCGCTAACCGGTCAATCAGATTCGTCGCATCACTGAACGCCTGCTTGCGGCTACCCGCTCTATGGCTGCGCTCTGCACGACAGTGTGCGCTGCAGCTGATATTTTGGAATCTGGCTTGCCTGCTGCTGAGCCCTACCGCGTCAGCTCAAGAGAAGCTATCTCTCACGCATGCTGACACCACTGTCGCTGACTATCACGACTGGTATCAGGTCGAGATCATTATCTTTGCCAACAAGAATCCTGCCGGCAATAATGAGATTCCACCTTTTAAACAGCGCTATTACCCCGCTTCTATGTATTCTGTGGCGGCGCCTGCTGAGGCTAACTGGACACCAGAAAATGCAGAGCAACAAGCCCAGATTGATGCATACCTGGCACTGTTTGAGACCGTTGATCAACAGCCGGCCCCGGATTCAGAACCTAATTTTCTCTTTGAAAGCCGCAGCCGTTTTGCAGATAGAGCGGCTTTTGACGCGGGCAACTCGCCACCGAAGAATTCTGCTGAACGCCGTACACTCGATGGATTTGATACGAAGGTAGTGTCCGCGGCCCTTAACACAAACAGGAGCCGAGCCTATGCCGCACTGGAACCATCGCAACATGAGCTGAGCAAAATCGCTCGCAGCCTGGAGCGCTCCAGCCGCTATAGACTGCTCACACACCAGGCCTGGCGCCAACCCTTCACAGAGGAGTCTCTTGCCGAACCCATACTGATTCAGACTGGCATGCATGCTGGCGATGATTATGAAGTTGATGGCACTCTGTTGTTTTATCGCTCGCGATTTCTCCACGTTAAAGCTGACCTCTGGTACACGCCAATCACTGCGGAAGAAGCCTCGTCTCAAAACGCTTTAGCGCCAAACAAACGCAGACCTACCACCAACGACTTTTTAGCCAACGATATGAGTAAGGACATTCAGCCGGCTTTCGCGACAAGGTTGAGCTATCAGCTTGAGCACGCCAGAAGAATGCGAAGCGCAACACTGCACTATATCGATCACCCCCTGTTCGGCATCCTTATCAAAATTGAGGATTACGCTGGCCCACCGGCCAGGTGACGGTTTTTCAGCGCCTGTTTTTCAAGACAATAGAAAGTAATTGGCGAACCTGGGCCATACCCTGCTCCAGCACGCTGGTGATTGCTGCAAGATCGACAGCCTGATCATTAATACCCGCTCCCGCATTGACGACCACCGACACACCTGCATATGCGAGATTTTTTTCTCGCGCCAGCGCCGCTTCCGGCATGGCGGTCATTCCGACGATGGTGCATCCATCTCGCGCCATCCGCGAGATTTCAGCCGCTGTTTCGAGGCGCGGCCCCTGAGTACAGCCATAAATCCCTTGGGGTACAAATAACAGCGACTCATCCTGATCTTTTAACAAGGCCGCGGCTAATGATATTTCCTGCCGCAAACCCTCGTCATAGGGGTATGTGAAGTCGATATGATGGATTTCGTCATCATGGAAACTCTGCGCTCGACTATGCGTGTAGTCAATTATCTGGTCAGGCATCACGATCGCACCCGTCTGTAACGCTGAGACCACACTGCCAACGGCAGTAACCGCTATTATTTGCCGCACTCCCAGCTGCGCAAGAGCGGTAATGTTAGCTCGGTAGTTTACTCGGTGTGGCGGAAAACGGGCTGGCTGCCCATGGCGGGGCAAAAACACCACTGGCACCTTATTCAGCGACCCTGTCTCCAGGTAGACGTCACCATAAGGTGTTTCGATCAGAGCCGGCTTAATCTCAACCAAGCCGGCATATTCGCCAAAGCCGGTCCCACCAATAATTGCCAGCATTAGCACTTCCTGATTCGATTGACACTATAACGCGCAACAGTCACTGCTCGAAAACCACAAGCCAATGCTGTGCAGCCTTTTTGGTTCATGCCCTTGAGTTTGGCCAAGCCGCATAAATTTTCCATCTCTACCCCGCGAACCATGGCTATCGTTAGTGATGATTGTCGAACAAGTCTGCAGCTCGGAAACATGGTAGCGGCAATAATCTATCAATACTGATGAGCATCAGCGTAGCGCACAAATATTCGGTAAATTTCGCCAGTAACCCTGATAGTCCATACCAAAACCAAAAAGATATCGATCTGGGCACG
>JAYODE010000025.1:45676-47381 GCA_038106185.1 Gammaproteobacteria bacterium
CGCAGGAGCTCGCCGGTCAGCATCAAGCCACCCTGCAGCACGCAGATGACAAGCCACTCGCCATCGCTGCACCTTGCATTGATGGCAAGCGCCATACGGTCCAGGGCCGCGCTGATCTCTGGATAGCTGTAGAGCTGGTCTGCCGGCGGAAGTTGACTCATGACGCCTCAGGTTCCGCATGCTTGACAAGATGTACCGTCGAGGTCGGAAAGGCGCACTCGGCACCGTGTTTTTCGATTATGGCCAGGATCTGCAGTAACACTCTTTCCTTCACGCCATGAAACTCAACCCAATTGGTGGTACGCGTAAAAGCGTAGACGAAGAAATTCAAGGATGACGCGCCAAACTCATTGAAATTAACGATCAGGGTACATTGCGGATCTAGGTCTTCATGGTGCGCCAACAGATCACGCACCTCATCCACGATCAGCTTGACTCGCCCAGCATCATCGTAACGCACCCCGATGGTTTCATAAATTCGGCGATTCTGCATCCTGGAAGGATTTTCAAGGGCAATGCTGGCAAAAATTGAGTTGGGTACATAGAGAGGCCGACGATCAAAGGTTCGAATCATCGTTAAACGCCAACCTATATGCTCAACGGTACCTTCTATTTGCCGGTCTGGACTTCTGATCCAATCACCAACGGCGAAGGGCCGATCCAGGTAAATCATCAGACCGCCAAAGAAATTGGCGAGCAGGTCTTTGGCGGCAAAGCCCACAGCAATACCACCTATGCCGCCAAAGGCCATGATACCGGAAACACTCACTCCCAGGGTTTGCAGTACTGACAGTATCGCGGTGATGATGACCGATATCCGCAGCAGCTTACCGATAGCCATCGCAGTGGTTACGTCGGCACCATTATGGATAAAGCCACGTTCAGTCTGTTCGATAAAGCGATACAGGAACAAGGCTAGCAAGCCAACAACGGCAATATATCGTATCGGCTGAATCATTTCGCCAAAGCCGGTCTCAGCCTGAGCAGCCACCAATTCTGCAGCCCAACTGATGCCTAGCACCCAAATCAGCAAAGCCAGCGGCTGTCGAACCGAATTCAACAGCGCATCGTCCCAGACCGTGAGCGTGCTCTCGACTCGTTGAGCAAGGCGATCCAACAACCGTCGAGCAAGAAAATTTGCGGTCATCGTCGCCAGGACTATCAGGAACACACTCAGTACATCAGGGTCCGAGATCCATCGCCAAAGGTGTGTGGAAAACGCTGTGGTTGAATCTATCTTCGCCATAGTGACTCCTTTTTCTTGCATACTGGTCCGGCAGCGCCAGACTCTGTCTCTTTACCGTCAGGACGATGGACAGTCTCGCTTCAGGCGCGCCAAATTATAGGCCCGACCGCAGACATCCAGGGGAGCAATCTTTTTTACGTCTGCTTTCGAGCTTCCGTCCGCCGCAACAGTCTCTTGCGGTACCGGCATAAGCAGCAGCGGCGCCACGGTCACAGACGGGCTTGGTTCACCCGCATAAGGCAGCATCCAGGTACCGGTAATATCCATCTCTTGAAGTCGAGCAATGACTGGATCAAATGCGTTAAGTGGTGCCGGCCCTATCAGGACCCGATGCTGTACCTTGCCATTATCCAACGCTGTCATACTTGATACTCCAGCGAAGTCCTTTTGCAACTTTAACTCCAGTGCTACCGCGGCATCGACATCCGTGGTGCTTGCCACCACCAGCTGGTAGCGTCG
>JAYODE010000005.1:0-17286 GCA_038106185.1 Gammaproteobacteria bacterium
TGCCGTGCTCGCCAGCACGCATTACTGTTAGGCCGCAGCCTCCAATAGCGCTATTCTAATCTGGACCATTAGGTACAACAGATTCAACCTGGCAGCGATGGTTGGTAGTCGTTCAGTATGCTGCAAGGTCACAGGAGCCTATCCTCACAACCGTCAACTCGCCTCTCAAAGAGACTCACCGCCATGGCAGTTATCACTCAGCATCGCTTACCCGGGCTTGTTTTAAAAGACCACCTGTTTGACCTGCCATTACGCCATGCCAAGCCCAATGACCGCAGGATCGAGGTATTCGCGCGCGAAGCTGTAGCGCTGGAGCATGAGCACGCTGAGCTTCCCTGGCTGGTATTTTTCCAGGGCGGGCCAGGTTCAGGCTCGCCCCGCCCCATGGGTCGCACCGGCTGGTTGGGTGCTGCCGTGAAGAAATTTCGTGTGCTGCTGCTGGACCAGCGTGGCACAGCGAGAAGTTCTCGAATCGATGCCACGTCACTGGCCATTGAAGGCACGCCCGAGGCCCAGGCAGATTATCTGGCCTGCTTTCGTGCCGACGCGATTGTCGAAGATGCGGAGGCGATTCGCCGAGAACTCTGTGGAGATTTGCCATGGACGATCCTTGGGCAAAGTTTCGGTGGTTTCTGCGCCCTCAATTACCTGTCGTTTCACCCGGCGGGCCTGAAAGGTGTGATCATTACCGGCGGCATTCCTCCCATCGGTGTAGCCATTGATGATATCTATCGTGCCACTTACCAGCGGGTGATTGATCGCAACACTGAGTTCTACCAGCGTTACCCAGGCGATGCCCAGCGTGTCCGTGAGATTGTTGATTATCTGCAGGCCAACACGGTATACCTGCCGGGTGGCGCCCACCTGACTCCCGCGGTCCTGCAATTGCTGGGCTTGGACTTTGGCTTCTCCGATGGCTTTGAAACAGTGCACTATCTGCTAGAAGACGCGTTTATTACTGGTCCGAAGGGTCCAACCCTGTCCCACAACTTCCTTGCTGGTATAGATATGCGCTTGCCCTTTGAAACCAGTCCACTGTTTTCTCTACTTCACGAGGCGTTGTATTGCGAGGGTACAGCGTCTGGCTGGTCGGCTGCTCGTGTTCGGCAGGAGTTCCCCATGTTTGATGCCGGCAACGCCGAACAGCAGCCGGTGCTGTTTACCGGGGAGATGATTTACCCTTGGATGTTTGAGGTGTTTCCGCGGCTTGCCCCGCTGGCAGCGGCGGCCGATCTGTTGGCCAAGCGCACAGCGTGGCCGGCGCTGTATAGCGAACATGCCCTGGCGGCAAACAAGGTGCCCACTGTGGCGGCGGTTTACGCTAACGATATGTTTGTGGAGCGGCGGTTCTCTGAAGCTGTTGTAGCGCGAGTGCCCAACATCCGCATGTGGCTCACCAGCGAGTATGAGCACAATGGTCTGCGGGCCGATGGTGAAGGCAGGGTGTTCAGTCGACTACTGGATATGTTGGAAGGCCAAATCTGAGCAAACTCATTGCTCGCGAGGGATGATTGGTGATCTGTTTTACCAGCTTGCCAATCGCCATGGATAACCGTTTCATGGATAAGTTGAAGCGAAATATGTCATGCAGAGTCCAATCCTCGGATAAACCTCTCGATAAACATCATATTGAACTCTCTAAATAGCGGGAATCATCAATAGAATTTGCTCGTGAACCGAGTGCACGCGATGTGGCATGCAATGATCAAGCGCTCGCGACAATCGGATACTAGCCATCCTGCAATAAAGCCGAAGGCGGTCTGCCGGAGTCAAAACCAGGTCGAGAGGAGGGCAGGGACAGCTCTGGGTTGGATCAATAGCGATCGAATTTTAGTGACAAGGTGAGTGACAAGGTGAGTGACAAGTTTAGTAGAAAGTTTAGTAGAAAGTTTAGAGGTAGGGTCGCATCGCTGACGATGCGCATAAAGGGGTTTAAAGCACCCACAAAAAAGGGGAGTCAAGCTCCCCCTTTTTATCCCGCGTCCTGGCTGTGTTGACTGTCTTAACTGTCTTAACTACGAAGAAGAGCCAAACTCAGACACAACACCACCAATGGAAGACTTGGCATCGCCAAACAACATGCGGGTGTTTTCGTTGAAGAACAAGGGATTGTCAACACCAGAGAAACCAGAGGCCATTGATCGCTTCAACACAAACACGGTCTTGGCTTTGTCCACGTTAATAATGGGCATGCCGTAGATGGGGCTGTCCGGGTCGTTACGGGCGCTGGGGTTAACCACGTCGTTGGCGCCGATCACAATCGCCACATCTACCTGTTCGATGCGGGGGTTGATCTCGTCCATTTCCAGTAACTGCTCGTAGGGCACGTCGGCTTCAGCTAACAACACGTTCATGTGGCCGGGCATACGACCAGCAACCGGGTGAATGGCGTAGGTCACTTCACAGCCATTCTTTTCCAGCAACTCGCCGAGTTCTTTAACCACGTGCTGGGCTTGGGCGACAGCCATACCGTAACCGGGTACGAAGCAGACGTTGCCGGCAGCTTCCAGAATGTAATAAGCATCCTGTACCGAGATGGGTTTGACTTCACCCTCGATGGCCTTGCCTTGCTTGACGGCGCCAAAGCCGCTGAACAATACGTTAGACAAAGAGCGGTTCATGGCCTTACACATGATGTTAGTGAGGATCATGCCGCTGGCGCCCACCAGTGCACCGGCAACGATGAGGATGTTATTGCCGATGGCGAAACCGGCTGCGCAGGCGGCGATACCGGAATAGCTGTTCAGCAGAGAGATGACCACGGGCATGTCGGCGCCACCGATGGGAATAACGGCCATGACGCCAAGCAACAGCGACAACACGAGTACCGCGTAGAACCAGGTCGAGTCAGGCGAGGGGTCCATGGCCAGCATGACACTGGAACCAATCAAGCCGGCCAATAGCAGGCTGTTGACGACACGCTGGCCAGTAAAGACGATAGCGCCACTGCCGATTTTCTCGCTGAGCTTGCCGTAGGCGAGCAAGCTACCGGTGACTGTGACGCCGCCAATGAGAATCGCCAAAATCACGGTGACCGCGATAAAGGTTGATACCGGTGCCGCATCGCCACCGCCATACAGGGCTGCCCAGCCGACTAACAGGCTGGCTGCGCCGCCTGAGCCGTTGAACAGGGCAACCATTTCCGGCATGGAGGTCATCTCAACCAGGCGCGCCGAAACGCCGCCGATCAAGGCGCCAACGATCAAGCCGATGACAATATATTCGTAAGAGACGATGCCCTGGTCGGTGAGACCTGCGACAACCGCGATCAGCATGCCGATCGCAGACAGGCCGTTACCCTTGCGGGCAGTGGCCGGCGAGCCGAGCATTTTCAGGCCAAAGATAAACAGAATGGCCGAGACGATATAAGCAAGGTTGGCAATCAAATCTGGGCTCATTTCTTGGCTCCTGTCTTGCTCTTGAACATGGCAAGCATGCGGTCAGTCACCATATAGCCACCCACAACGTTAATGGTGGCCATGGCGACGGCGATAGCGCCGAGGATGTTGGCCATTTCAGAGTTGGCGATACCGGCAGAGATGAATGCACCTGCCAGAGTAATACCGGAGATGGCATTGGCGCCAGACATGAGTGGCGTGTGCAGGGTTGCCGGTACTTTGGAAATCAGTTCAAAGCCGAGAAAGATCGACAGAACCAGAATGAATGTGAGAAATACTATATCCACGAGAAGCTCCCCGTTATGCTCTTAGGTTTTTGATGGCTGTGTTGACGATTTCACCATCATGGGTGATCACGCACCCCTTAAGAATGTCGTCTTCCAGGTTCAGGTCGAAAGTCTTGGTTTCTGCGTTCCAGTATTCTGTCACCAGATTAAACAGGTTGGATGAATACATCTGGCTGGCATCTTGCGCGGTCTCGGAAGGCAGGTTCGCCACACCGATGATGGAGACGCCGTTAATGACCACGGTTTCATCGGGTACAGAGCCTTCGACGTTGCCGCCGGTGCCGACAGCCATATCCACGATCACGCCACCTGGCTTCATGGCCTCAACCATGTCTTTGGTGACGATCCTTGGTGCGGGCCTGCCGAAGACCTGGGCGGTGGTGATGACGATGTCAGACTGGCTGATGACGTCCTTCATGCCCAGGCGTTGCAGTTCGAGTTGCTCAGGGGTCAGTTCTTTGGCGTAGCCGCCCTCTGTCTGGCCCATCTCGCCCAGATCTATCTCGACGAACTTGGCGCCCAGTGACCGCACCTGTTCGGCCACAACGGGACGGGTGTCAAAGGCATCAACCTTGGCGCCCAGGCGCTTGGCGGTTGCAATAGCCTGCAAACCGGCCACACCGGCGCCGATAACAAAGACGCGGGCTGGCTTCAGGGTGCCGGCGGGCGTCATCATCATCGGCAGGATGCGGCCCAATTTGTTGGCCGCGAGCAGCACCATGGAGTAACCGGCCAGACTGGCCTGTGAACTCAGCGCGTCCATCTTTTGTGCGCGAGTGGTACGAGGAATCATTTCCATGCTGATGGCAGACACGCCTTGACCCGCCATGGCATCGACCAGCTCAGCTTCGTTGTAAGGGTCAAGGTAGCTGATGTGCAGGGCGCCACGCTTGACCTGTTTGATATCGTCCAGTGACGGCTTATTGACCCGCAGCAGAATATCGGCGCCACTCAGCAGGGCATGTCTGTCAGATGACAGGGTGGCACCAGCTTCTGTGTATTCAGCATCGGCAAAGCCGGCTTTGACGCCGGCGCCTGATTCGATCACGACATCGAAGCCAGCGCGGACCAGTTTTTTCACGGCATCGGGGATCAACGCCACGCGTTTTTCATTCGCGAGTGTTTCCGATGGAACGGCTATTTGCATAAACAACCCCAAGATAGGTAAAGGATGAATCGATGACCCGCCGGGCAGGTTTAGCCCTTGTTGAACTCTAGGTTAAACGCTAGGTTAAACGCGAGGTTAAACGCTAGGTTAAACGCGAGCGGTTCGCCAGCCATAGGTTGGGTCACTAAAGTACGGAAAGTACCAGAATCAATAGACCATTTCTAATACTAATCTCCCTATAAGCCATCATTATCAAGGCTCATCTAAGCGGATAAGCCGTGATCAATAACGAGTTCACTGGCATTGACGTAGCGTGCATCGTCGGAGGCCAGGTAAAGCACGCCGTTGGCGATATCTTGTGGCTTGCCCAGGATGCCGCCGGGTACTGCGGTCGCCGCAATGGCCTCGACGTCAGCTTGATTTTCACCACCCACGGGATTGGCATCCATTTTGTTCCAGATGGCAGTTTCGATGATGCCAGGGTGAATCGAGTTGACCCGCACACCGTTGCCGAGCGCCGAACATTCTTTGGCGACCGATTTGCTTAATAAGCGCACACCACCCTTGGTCATGGCATAGGCAGAAAGCCCCGGTGAGGCTTTCAGGCCGGCGACGGAGGAGACGTTGATTACTGAGCCACCGTCTTTTTCGGCCATAAAAGGTATGCCGTGCTTCAGACCAAGAAACACGCCGTCGAGATTAACGGCATTCTGTTTCTGAAATTGGGCCATGGTCATCTCAAATATGGAGGCCCTGATGGCGATGCCGGCATTGTTGACCAGTATGTCCAGTCGACCGTGCAGCTGCCGGACTTGCTTGAGCACCTGAATCCACTCCGCTTCGCTGGTGACGTCATGGTGCAGATAGCTGGCCTGGCCGCCGGCTTGAGTAATCGCATCGACGGTGCTCATGCCAATGTCATCGACAACATCGGTGATCACTATGATAGCGCCCTCAGAAGCCAGGCGTTCGGCGCAGGCACGGCCGATTCCCATGGCGCCGCCGGTGATCAGGGCTACTTTATTGTCGACTCGTCCCATGTTGCTGACTCCTGTGCTGGTTCGGTGATAATGGTTGGCGTTGGCGGCTTTTATCGCCCGCACGATGTTCCGGAATAGTGCCTAAACTTCCGTCACTTGAACAGCGCTAATACTGGACAGTTTTCTGGTGGTTGTGGGCGACGGCCGTGAATTGCTATAAAAAGGCAGCGCCAGGGTCCAGAATAGGCCTTCAAGGGATGAGACACGCCAGGATGACCGTCTAATGAGTTGGAACAAAGAAGTCCAGGAAATTGAAATGCGCCGCGAGCTGTCGCGACAGCAGGGGGGTGATGAGGCAGTCGCCTTACAGCACGCCAAGGGTCGTTTAACGATTCGAGAGCGCATCGACCAGCTGGTAGCGACAAACAGCTTCGAGGAACACGGCGAAGGCGCGGGCTTTGCCGAGAAAGGACCGAATGGCAGCATTACCGACTTTACGCCGGCGAACTATGTCATTGGCTTTGGTGAGATCAATGGCCAGCGCGTGGCCGTGGGCGGCGAGGACTTTACCCTCAAGGGCGGCTCACCAAATGGTGCCGGGCTGCGCAAGAGCGTTTACGCTGAAGAGCTGGCGGTGCAGTTTAAGGTGCCACTGGTACGTCTATTGGAAGGCGGCGGCGGCAGTGTCGCCGGTGGCGGTGGCCCAAGGCCCCAGACTGTGGGTTCCCCGGTTTATGCAGAACCTCGATTCAAGATCATTGCCCAGGCCATGAATTGCGTGCCGGTGGTCTCAGCCGCCATGGGGCCGGTGGCCGGTTTTCCGGCAGGACGCCTGGTGGCCTCTCACTTTTCAGTCATGGTAAAGGAGACATCCCAGGTGCTGGTGGCGGGCCCGGCGCTCGTCGAGCGGGCACTGGGTGTGCGCATGACAAAAGAGGAACTGGGTGGCTGGAAGATTCATACCCGCAGCGGCATCGTCAATAATGTTGCAGACTCGGAAGCCGATGCGCTGCAACAGGTGCAACAGTTCCTCAGCTATATGCCACGCAATGTCTGGCAGCTGGCGCCCAGGGTGGATTGTCATGATGATCCCCAACGGGCCGAAGAGGCGCTCTTGTCCATCGTACCCAAGGATGGTCGCAAGCCCTTCAAGATGCGCGACCTGATCAATCATGTGGTGGATACAGGCTCCTTTTTTGAGATCTCACCCTTTTACGGTAAAGGTCAGATCACCGGCTTTGCTCGGTTGAATGGCGCTGTTGTGGGCATCATCGCGAATGACTGCATGCATTACGCGGGCGCCATGAGCGCCACCGGCTCACAGAAGGCGAAACGCATGATGGAGCTGTGCGATACCTTTCACCTGCCGATTGTGAACTTCCTGGATGAGCCGGGATTTATGATTGGACCCGATGCCGAGAAGGATGCGACCATTCGTTACGGCATGAGTGCCGTTGCGGCGGCCGTGCAATCGACGGTACCCTGGGCGACGGTGGCGATTCACAAGTCTTTTGGCGTGGCCTCGGCGGCCCACTTTGCACCCAACAATTATAAGTTGGCCTGGCCATCCTATGAGATGGGTGCGCTGCCAGTGCAAGGTGGAGTGACTGTGGCGTTTCATCGAGAGATAGCCGAGGCAGCGGATCCGGAAGCCAAGCGGCTGGAGCTGGAAGCACAGCTGATGGCTCAGCGTTCACCGTTTCCGATGATGGAGAGTTTTGCGGTGCATGAATTGATAGATCCGCGGCAGACTCGCGCACGCCTCTGCCGCTGGATAGACTGGATTGAACCTTTGCTGGAAGATCTTAAAGGGCCCGTGACCTGGGGCATGCGGCCCTAGGCAGCGCCGAAGACACCCCTGCGTCAGCAAAAAGACGTGACCACTGCGAGTACTATTGGATGATGTGTTAATGAACCTTGCCACCCTGATACAACGTGCGGCGCGCTCGGCACAGTTGCTGGTGATCATTGCCTGGTTGGGCCTGAGCGGTTCCCTTGACGTGCGGGCCAGCGCTTTTAGTGCCGATGGCGGTCCCAATGTGGCGGCCAAGCTGGTGAGTGAGGTGACCGGCATTGAAGCCGGCAAGCCGTTTTGGGTCCTGTTGCGCCAGGACATAAGGCCTGGCTGGCATACTTACTGGCGCAATGCGGGCGATTCCGGGGCGCCGACAGAAATTACCTGGGACTTGCCGGCGGGATTCAGTGCCGGTGAGATTCAGTGGCCATTTCCGGAGCGGATCATCTATGGTCCCTTGGTGAACTTTGGTTTTAATGACCTGGCCCTGTATCCCGTATTGATTACGCCGCCGGCGAGCCTTGTCGCCGACAATATCACCCTCAAGGCCAAAGTGCGGTGGCTGGTGTGCGCCGATATCTGTATTCCGGAGCAGACTGAGCTGACGCTGACTTTGCCGGCTGGTACAGGCTTTGGTGTTGATTCGGCGAGCCAGGCGGATTTTCTGACGGCGCGGCAGAAGATTCCGGCGGTGATTGATCTACCGACTCGCTGGTCCCTTGTTGACGAGCAGCTGGTGATTCAGGTTCCTATGGGGGGCGACCCGAATCAGGTGCGTCGGGTCGAGTATTTTCCCTTTACTGATGGCGTGATAGAAAACGCCGCACCCCAGCAACTGGACCTGACCAGCGACAGCATGACCCTGACAGTACCCAAGGGCTGGGACTATTCCGCTACCTCATCGCTGGACGGTATTATCGTAGTCTATGAAAACGTCGGTGCCGATGATGCCGAGGACGTCATTGCCAGCGCTTTTGAAATCAGACCGACCTCTGGCACTTTTGTCGCCGCGCCATCAAATGCCAGTGGCATCAGTATCTGGACCGCGATCGCATTGGCGTTTATTGGCGGCCTGATTCTTAACCTGATGCCCTGCGTGTTCCCCGTGTTGTCCATCAAGGTGCTGTCGTTGGTGCAGCAGGTTGGCAGCGACCAGACCAGTATTAAAACCCACGGTTGGGTCTATCTGCTGGGTGTGGTGCTCAGCTTTATGCTGATCGCGGGTCTGTTGATAAGTTTGCGTGCCGGTGGTGCTCAGATTGGCTGGGGCTTTCAGTTGCAGTCGCCGTGGGTGATCGGCTTGCTGGTGTATCTGTTCTTCCTGATCGGCCTGAATTTGTCCGGCTTCTTTGAGATTGGCACCACCATGATGAGTGCGGGCGAATCCCTGGTGCAAAGAAAGGGCTATTCTGGCTCGTTTTTCACCGGTGTGCTGGCAACCATTGTCGCTGCACCCTGTACGGCGCCGTTCATGGCATCGGCTATTGGCTTTGCGTTGACTCAGTCAAATCTGGTGGCGCTCCTTATTTTTGCGGCCTTGGGTCTCGGTATGGCGGCGCCGTATCTGCTGCTGTGTTACTCACCGGCGCTGCTGCGGGCGTTGCCGCGTCCCGGTGCCTGGATGGCGCGATTCAAGGAGTTACTGGCGTTTCCTATGTACGCCTCGGCAATTTGGTTGGTGTGGGTTCTGACCCAGCAGGCCGGCGCCATGGGCGTACTGACCATTCTTGGCGGTTTGTTGTTGCTGGTGTTTGCGATTTGGCTCGTACAAGGTTTGAGCGGCGCTTCGCTGCGGCACAAAGTGGTGATCGGTATCGCCTGGTTACTGGCGGCATTGGCGCTGTCTCTGCCGATCCAATTGCAGAGTCCGGTAACGCGCAATGAAAGCCAGGATATCGTGAGTGGTCCTGGTCAGTCCTATGAGGGACCGGTGTTTGGTACCTACTCGGAGAAAAATCTCGCGAGTCTGCGGGCCAGTGGCCCTGTGTTTGTGAATCTGACGGCAGCCTGGTGCATTACCTGTAAGGTGAATGAGGCCGTGGCGCTGAATCAAAAGGCGGTACGTTCGGCCTTTGAGGCCAAGAAGGTACAGTACCTAAAGGGCGACTGGACGAACCAGGACGCGGAGATTTCTCGACTATTGGAAGCTTACGGGCGTAGCGGTGTGCCCTTGTACTTGCTCTATGCCGGCGCCAGTGGTGAGGCGAGCCTGTTGCCGCAGATTCTGACTCAGAGCATCGTGATCGATGCGATCAATGACTTGCCGTGAGTCTGCTTCCGAGACAAGTCTTGAGTAGCACCGGCGATCATCGCCGATGCTACTCAGAACAGGCTGAATAGCGGGTTACAGCAGGTTCGCTTCCAGTACCTCCTGATCAAATCCGACGATCAGGGTTTTACCCACTCGCAGGGTAGGTGCCCGCAGATTCCCGGTAGGTCCGAGCATGGCTTCGACCGCACCCGGCTCTAGGGCCTTGCCGGCCTTGAAGGTGCTGACCTTCTTGCCCTTGATGGCAATGAGCTTTGTGGCATTTTCCAGCAGTGCCTCAGCATCGCTGGCCTGCAGTTTTTTGCTGGCTGCCGCCTGTTCCTTGACGGCGATTTGACGGGTCTCCAAAAACTTGGCGACTTTGGTGCACGTCGTTCAGCCGGCGCGATAGTAATACCAATCAACGGGTTTCGACATTTAAGGCTCCTTGAGGAATGGGTTTTTTAAGACTATTTTAAAGGGCGGCTTTTAAGAACTGCTTTTAAGAACTGCTTATAAGCGCTGCTTTTAAAAACAGCGCTTATAAATCGGGCTCTGAACCTGGCGCTTCTTCCAATGGCGGCAGAACCCGTGGGCTTGTCTTTCCACTTGGCAAACCAACAGTTGCACTCGGCAAACCAACAAAAGACAAGCACCTTTTCTTGCGCTGGCGCGTACCCGAGGGCGCAGGGTCACGAATCTAATCGATCCTGGCAGCGGCTGAACCAGTCAAGACTTTAGTCCCTTCCTCATCGGTGGTGACTATGTCCAGATCTGCGATCATGACGCCGTTCTCTTCGTGAATAGCGGTGATGGTCGCTGTTGCGGTCAGCGTTGCGCCGGGAAATACCTGAGAGGTGAAACGCACACCGTAGCGGGTCAGTCGGCCATCGCCCACATAGTTGGTCAACATTCTGCCGGTCATACCCATGGTCAACATACCATGGGCAAACACAGACGGGTAACCGGCGATCTGGGTCGTGAAGACTTCATCGGAATGCAGCGGGTTGTAGTCGCCCGACGCACCCGCATACTGGACAATCTGGGTTCTCGACAGATTGCGGCAAACTTCTTCGCTGTAGGTATCGCCGACTTTTAATTCACTGGCTTTTAATGACATGTTTGATTCCCCCTATGCCTTGTTGGCTTTGTCGTCTGCGCTGGTCGCTGGGCGCTCGGTTCTGACGCCCAGGCCGGTCGCAGTAACGACCAGTTCACCATTTTGGTCGCGGTATTCGGTCACGGTTTCGCTGAATGCCAGCTTGCCACCCCGTTTACCTTCTTTTTCCCAGGACTTGCCGGGTTTAGTGGTTGCGGTCAGTACGTCACCGGCTTTCGGTGTGCGGTGATACACATAGTGCTGCTCCGCGTGCAAGCCGCCGCCACTGCCGCCGCCTCCGCTGCCTTCGCGTTTAGTAATGCCGGTTGGCCCCTTGGCGGAACCAAACCACTCTTCTCCAATTTTGGGTCGCAGAAAGTAGTTGGGATCAAACTGAGCGCTGGATTGGACGAAGGTCGGTGGCGCTATGATCGCCCCCGGCTCAGTGGTCTTGGCGTATTCTTCGTTATAGTAAATTTCATTCGCATCGCCTACTGATCGTGCGAACATCATGATGTGCCCGGATTGAATCGGGAATTTATCTACCGCCATATGGTTCTCCTGTTTACCTGCGTGATATTGGGTCAAGTTCAATGGTCAAGACGAAAGATCCATGTGTCTGATGTGTAAGCTGAATCTCCCTGCCAAGTAGCCTTTCGTTTCGCACGACCGTTCTGGCTGCCGGATACAACTGCCTGTTCCAACTGCCTGTCGCGATAAGCACAGCCGCAACAAGACAGTTGCAAGAAGTCGCCTACGATTACGCGGGCGCCGTGGCACCTTGAGCTATGGCACTTAATGGATCTTATTGACGCATCCTTCATCCCCAAGGTACTAACAGACAGAGGGACTCGTCAAGTGGCTTGGGGGATAAATAGCTGTTCATGAGTGACATGAAAAATAATCCTGCAAAGCCGCTGATTTGTCCGTGTTTTTGCTTGTTGATTGTTCATCGTCACGTTACTATCCCTCTCCGTTTTGAATGTTAGTAAGCCATAGGCAAGCGCGAACCAGGAGTGTCGACAGGATCACGTAAGGCGGCTGCGAAGGGCGAACGCCTGTTAACATCAAAATATCAAACCTGGAAAAGAGCGCGCAGTTAGGTGATTTTCTACTGGTGGCAAGACGCGAGATCAGGCTTAAGCAGAATAAAAAAGACAGTAAAGAGTTAAGCGGAAAATATTCACAAAATGTCCAGACCCGTTCGCATCGAATTCCCCGGCGCTCATTATCATGTGACGAGCAAGGGAGCCAGCGAGCAGCAGATATTTGCTGACGATGTCGATCGTGCGACCTTCCTCGATGGCCTCGATGCTGTCGTCGTTAGATTCGGTTGGTTGATCCACAGTTATGTTCTGATGGATAACCATTATCACCTCATTGTTGAATGTCCTCAGGCAAATTTGTCGAGGGGCATGCGCCAACTTAATGGTGTCTATACCCAGCATTTTAATCGGCGTCACAGTCAGGACGGGCCCTTGTTTCAGGGTCGTTTCAGAAGCATTCTGTTTGAGGCCAGGCTCTATCTGTTACCCCTGTGCCGTCACATAGAGCTGAACCCGGTGCGACTTGGCGCCAGCACAACACCTCAAAAATATCGTTGGAGCAGTTTCAGAGCATGCGTTGGGGCGGCCAAGCCCCCGGTTTGGCTACACACTGAAGCGCGGCTGAAAAAATATGAGTCGGCCGATGATCCGGGGCTGATGTATCGTGAATATGTTAAGGCAGGTATCGACGCTGAGTCGCCTTTGACTAATCGTAGTGCCCAGGTGTTGTTGGGATCACCCAAGTTTCTTAATGAGATGCAGCCGATCCTGAATGGCGAAAAGTTGGCAAAGCGGGGTCCGGTCAAGGTGGGTCGGCGCAGAAGCCTGAGCGCCCTGTTCAAGAATATCCAGGATAAGAGTCGAGGCGAGAGAAACGAGCTGATACGGCTTGCCCATCTCGAACACGCCTATACGCTGATGGAAGTCGGGGACGCACTCGGCTTGCACTATACAACCGTCAGCAAGGTGATCAATCAACAATCTCTTCGAGGTTTGTCCCGTGGCGAGCAGCCAGCGGCGACCAAATGAAGGCTAAATTAGACCTTCAAGGCGCTTTAAAACCATTCAAAGTCACTGTATGCTTGGGCGCATTAGCGTTAAGCCAGGAGTAAGATCATTGCGCAGATTATTAGGTAAGGGCGGACAGCAGGAAGAAGACGAGATCGATTTGACCCCCATGCTTGATGTGGTGTTTATCATGCTGATCTTCTTTATCGTGACAGCGACATTCGTCAAAGAGATCGGTCTGGACGTTAACAGTCCAGACAAGAACCAGAATGTTCAGGATGCAGACAAGCAGAGTATCGTTGTGCAGATCACCAACCGTGATCGTATTCGTATCCGTGGTCGAGACGTGGATTTCAGATCTGTACGGGCCAATATCGAACGTTTGCATGCTGAAAACCCGGAAGCGCCGGTTGTGGTTCAACCGCACGCAGACAGCACTACCGAGGTTATGATACATGTGATGGATTCGGCCCGGCAGGCGGGCGTGTTTAACGTCTCGATTGCTGCAAGCTGATGTTTTGACAGGCTGATGTTTTGACGGTCTGATGTTTTAACGAGACGGGAGAGAGACAAGAACCTGATGGCGCTGTCTTCTTGAAGCAGGGCAGTAAAGGTCGTCAGAACCCGGAGCTGAACAGAGCGTAGAGATTAGAGCAGAGCAGAGTAGAGTAGAGCAGAGTAGATCAGAGTAGTTCAGAGTAGATAGCACCGCCGTTTGTCGTTATTAAAGCCCCGCCAATGCGGGGCTTTTTTTATGCATCCCTCCCTGAACAGGGGTGACGAGAGCAGTACAGAAGAAATATAAGCGTGAGGGTTAGAGCATGGAATTAATACTCATTCGGCATGGTTTGCCAGAAAAGGTAGTGAAGCAGGATGGTTCGCCGGCCAATCCGCCGCTATCAGCGATTGGGCTGGAGCAGGCTCGAAAGGTTGCAGATTGGCTCAAGGCTGAAAAGATCGACCGGCTTTATTCCAGCCCGATGCAGCGCGCCTATCAGACAGCAGAGCCATTTGCTGCGCAATCCGGTCTGGGCATAGAGGTGTGTGATGGCGTCGCGGAATACGACCAACAATCCGGTCATTACATTCCCACCGAACAGCTCAAGGAGCTGGACTATGCGCGCTGGTTGCGCTTGATGCGGGGCGAAACAGACGCTGACTTTCCAAAGTTTGCCAGCAACGTCTGCGCCAGCCTTGAGCAGATCATACTGGACAACCCTGGTAAACGCGTCGCAGTGACCTGTCACGGTGGTGTGATCAACGTCTGGGCTGCCCATGTCATCGGTTTTGCACCGCGTTTGTTCTTTAACCCTAACTACACCAGCATCAACCGGTTTATGGCGTCCAGCGGCGGTGACAAAACTGTGATCACGCTCAACGAGCACTTTCACTTGAAGTAATGCTGCCTCTCCGTCAGCGAACGTCTAGTCCTGCTGTTGCTGTCGTCCTCGTGCCTGCACACTCAGACGACGTGCCTCGAGCTTGTTGGCGCTGACATCACCTGTGTGGGCCAGGCTGCGCTTCTGCTCCTCAGCGAGTCCTTCGGCAAGTGTATGCTGGCTGCCATAGTCGATGAGCTGGTGGACCGTTTGCAGTGTCAAGGGGTCAGCGCTGCAGATATCCAGTGCGAGTTTCTGGCAGTGATTGAGTAATTCGTCGGCGGGCACGACACGATTCACCAGACCCCAGCGCTCAGCGGTCTCCGCATCCAGGTAATTACCACTGAAGCTTAACTCTTTCGCTCGAGAAACACCGATCAGGTGCGCGAGGCGTTGAGATAGCCCCCAGCCGGGCACGACGCCCATACGAACGTGGGTATCGGCAAAGCGCGCCTCGGGAGACGCGATAAGAATATCGCACATCAGCGCCAGCTCGAATCCGCCGGTTATGGCAAACCCATTAATTGCCGCGATGATCGGCTTGCCAACCCCGGTCACAGCGCTCTGCAGATCGGCGCTGGAGACTCCGCCGCTGCGTAAACCCGCCTGGCCAAGCTCTTTAAGATCGAGGCCGGCGGAAAAACCGCGGCCAACGCCGGTAAGAATGATGACCCAGGTGTCATCATCGTCGCGCAGGCGCAGAAAGGTTTCTGTGATGGCGGCTCGCAATGCATTAGACAGGGCGTTGAGTTGCTGGGGACGATTAAGGCTGACGGTGGTAACGTGATCCTGCGTCGTGCACAAAAGAATATTCGAGTGACTTTCTTGCATGGTTGTTTGCCTGACGAATAATAAAAAGTGAAAAAGCTCAGAAACTCGACCCAGAAACAGTTAACGGGAAAGAGTTAAAGAGAAAGAATTAAAGAAAAAAATTAAAGAAAAAGATTTAAAGTGCGAATACAGGCGGTGCATGAACTTAGCCGACCCGCAGACTTTGTCCGCCATCAACCGGTAGGTTAACACCTGTGATAAATCCCGCTTCATCGCTGGCCAGAAACAAGGCTGCGTGGGCCACATCCCAGGCAGTCCCCATCTTTTTGCCCAGTGGTACTCGCGCGTCTCGTGCCGCGATAACCTCTTCTCGAGACTTGCCAGTGGACTCAGTATAGCCTTCGACGGCCATGGGCGTATTCATCAAGCCCGGCAGAATCGTGTTGGCGCGAATACCGTATCTGGCATTACCCATGGCGATATTCTGGGTCAAGGCCAGGATCGCCGCCTTGGAAGTCTTATAGGCCACCATGCCGGTTGCGGCCCAGGCAGCGACTGATGAAATATTGATAATAACGCCGCTGTTTTGCGCTCGCATAACGGGAATGACATGCTTGCAGGTCAGCAGCATGCTGGTCAGATTGACTGTCATGATATTCTCCCAGGCGTCCAGGCTGATGGACGTAGCGCCGCGGTCACCGGCGCCGATGCCCACATTGTTGTGCAGTATGTCGATGCGACCATAACGATCCTGACAAGTCTGCACCATGGCGCGGCACTGGGCCTCGTCAGTGACGTCCATGATCCAGACCGAGGCTTCAAAGCCTTCGGCCGTGATCATCTGTTGAGTTGCCATCGCGGACGACTCGTCCCGGTCAATTATCATGACCTTGGCGCCTTCTCGGGCAAACAGAATAGCCGTGGCTCGGCCGTTACCGATCGTGGTGCCGGGGGTCTGGCCTGCGCCAGTGACGATGGCGACTTTATCTTTCAAGCGCTGCATGGGGTCTATTCCTAAAAAGCGGCTGCTGAGGGTCAGAGGTCCTGGGAGTTTCGAACGAGTTTCGAACAAGTTTCGAACAAGTTTCGAACAAGTTTCGAACAAGGGTGCCGTTGATTGGACGGCTATTGTCGTTATGCTTCGTTGGATCTCGCCTCAACAGAGTCGGTTGCTGTGTATCGGTTCCAGTCTATTGGCCGAACGCCAGGACCAGTTTTATCGTGATTGATGTCATCCTGGCAAGCATTGTCTGATTTTCAGGTCTTCAGTGCAGGTCTGGGTTTTGCCGCCGGTTGTCCTGGCGGCGGATTCAGCTTTGCTGTTCTTCTGCGACGCGAGAGCGAATCAGCTCCTGTACCTGCAGGGTGAGCTCCGCGGCAGAGGTATCAACAAAGGTCGTTGGCTCAATCGGCGCCAGGATCTCAAGTCGCACTCGCGTGCTGCCATGAAAGTTCAGACTGTTCTTCGGCACAGCATTCTTTGAGCCATTGATAACGATGGGCAAAATAGGTAGCCCCAAGCGTTTGGCAAGCACGAAGGCGCCTTCCTTGAAGGGCCGCATCTTGCCCGAGGTGGAACGAGTACCTTCTGGAAAGAGATAGACCGAGCTGCCCTTTTGCAGGTGTTCAGTGCACCTGCTGTACATTGCCTTGATGCTGGTCTTACTGCCGCGTTCGAGGCGCACATATTGATTCAAGATCATATTCCAGCCGATCAGCGGGATGAGAAAAATCTCAGCTTTGGAAACCCACTTGAAGTGCGTGAAGAGGGTGAAAGCGACCAGTATATCTACCAGTGATTGATGATTGGAGACGATGATATAGGTCTTGCCCGGGTCTATCTTATCGCGTCCGATGGTTGTGACGGACCAGGGTGGAAAGATCCAGATATACAGGCTGGCCCAGAAGCAAGTGAACTGGTGGAGCAACCAAAGGCGCTGGTCGAACGGGTAAGTCAGCAACCGAATGAGCAGGGCGATCAGGAAAAACACGGTTGAACTTGTGAAGACGAAGGTGATGTAGAGTATCGCAATGAGCCTGTTGGCCAGAGAGTTCAGCATGCGAAAGGGCCAGCGCCGGGACGGGTTGCGGAGTGTAACATGGCGCAGTTGGGAATGAGTGGAGGTTTGCTGCAAAGCGTAATTATTCTTGACTCAGTGGTCGTGGG
>JAYODE010000005.1:17386-23412 GCA_038106185.1 Gammaproteobacteria bacterium
GTGGATGCATTCGACTTAACCCGCCTGCTCAGATGGGCTACAATGCTGGCTCAACCCAGCTAGGCAATACGACAGCAGATGAGCAGTTTTATTCGATTCTTTAAGTGGCGATTGGGCAGATCGCTGGGTCTGGCAGCCCTGTTGCTGATGGGTGGCTGCGCCACAGTCACCAGTTCGCTGACTTCAAGGATGGCGAGCGACCTGGCGGGTTCGATCATGAACAGTTCTGATGTTGAGACCATTCGCGAAGGGGTGCCGGCCTATCTGATCATGATTGACAGCTTTTTGCGCAGCAGTCCCGACGATGAAAAACTGTTGCTCGCGGCTTCCAGTCTGAATGGCGCCTTCAGTGCCTTTACGGTGGATGAGCGGGCCAAGCTGCTGACCGATAAGGCACTGGATTACGCGTTGCAGGCCGCCTGTGTCAATGACGCCAATCTGTGTGCGCTTCGAAGCCTTGAATTTGCCGAGTTTCAGCGCCGAGTCGACGGTCTGAGGCCCAATCAGGTGCCGGTGATGTACGCGGTTGCGGTGGCTTGGACGGGGTGGCTGCAGGCCCACAGTGATGATTGGAATGCCATCGCCGAGCTTTCAAGGGTCAAGTCCCTGATGACTCGCGTACTGAGCCTTGACGAGCGCTGGGAGCTGGGCGGACCACACCTGTATATGGGTGGTCTTGAGACGATTTTACCGGCTTCGATGGGGGGCAAGCCAGAGGTGGGTCGCATGCATTTTGAACGCGCCATCGAGATCGCGGATGGTCAGTACCTGATGACGAAAGTGATCTTTGCTGAACAGTATGCCAAGCTCACCTTTGATAAGGACTTGTATGATCAATTGCTGACGGAGGTGCTGGCTGCCAATCCGGTTGTAGAAGGCATGACGTTGACCAATGTCCTCGCGCAGCAGCGAGCCAGGGTATTGCTGGCTGAGTCGGACGATTATTTTTAGACCATGACCCCGGGTTGTGGCTTTGTTGCCAAGGAACCAATGAATGAATAACAACAAGATAGCCAGCCTGCTCCTGGCGCCTCTGCTGATGCTTGCGAGCGCGTTTTATGCCCATTCGGCAGCGGCCACTACTTTCAAGATTGCCACCGTCTCTCCGGACGGGCTGGGGTGGATGAAGAAGCTTCGAGATGGCACCCAATTAATTCAGACGCGAACCGAGGGTCGAGTGAAATTCAAGATCTACCCCGGTGGCGTGCAGGGTGACGATTTCACCGTTTTGCGGAAAATGCGTATCGGCCAGCTGCAGGGCGGTGCTGTTGCTGCCAGTACCCTGACGCGTTTCTATCCGGACCTGCAGGTCTATAACATGCCGCTGCAATTTCGTGACCAGACAGAAGTTGACTATGTGCGGGCACGAATGGATGCACAGATTATCAGCGGCCTTGACGCGGGTGGTATCGTCTCCTTCAGCCTGGCAGAGACAGGATTTGCTTATATGATGACCAATACGCCGGTTGCCAGTATCGATGATCTGAAACAGATTAAAGCCTGGGTGCCGGATGGCGACCCGATTTCCGCCAAGCTCATCAAATCCTTTGGCATCAGCCCCATTCCCCTGGGGCTGCCCGATGTTCTGGCCGGCCTGCAAACTGGTTTGATCGATGCGGTTGCGGTACCGCCCATCGTCGCCCTGGCGCTGCAGTGGCATAACCACGTGAAGTATGTGACTCGACTGCCCCTGATGTATATTTACTCCATGCTGGCGCTTGACAAAGCGGCCTTTGAGAAGCTTTCTGTAGCCGACCAGGCGGTGGTACGTGAAGTGCTTAACGGCGTGTTCGCTGAGATTGACGCGGATAATCGTCAGGACAACGTCAAGGCCTATGAGGCATTGCTGGCTCAGGGGCTTAAAGAGATCAAGCCGACGGCTGAGCAGCTGTTGAGCTGGCGTGCCCAGGCGGACTTGTCGGTAGGGCAGGTCAAAGGCGATGGCGTCAGTCAGGCTAGTCTGGATTTAATTCAGCAATACTTGCAGCAGTCCAGAGAGTTGAACCAGTCCGGCGCTGCCCGTTAGTCCGGCGTCATATGAAACTACTCCGCCTACTCCATCGAACGGAAGACGCGCTGCTGGTGTTGGCATTACTTGCCATGTTGTCGCTCGCGCTGTTGCAGATAGTCCTGCGTAATGGTTTTGACTCGGGCATGCTCTGGGCGGAGTCCTTTACCAGAATACTGGTATTGTGGGTCGCGATGCTGGGCGCCATGGTGGCGACGCGCGAAAATAATCACATCAGCATTGATGCAGTCTCTCGCTATCTGCCGCTGCAATGGCGGTCCTATGTCTCGGTAGTTACCCGCCTGATAGCCGCAGTGGTTTGCGCGGTGGTCGCCTGGTATTCGTTTGAGTTTGTTCGGTTTGAATATGAGGACCAGACCCTGGCCTTTGCCAGTGTTCCCAATTGGATGTGCCAGCTAATCTTGCCTGCTGGCTTCGCCATCATGAGTGCGAGGTTTCTGTTATTGGTTCTCAAGGCCCTGCGGGTAGCTGTGCAGGGTGGCACCTGATGCCGTCGCTGCTGAGTCTACTGGTCGGGTTTGCCGCGTTGCTGGGAGCCCCCCTGTTTGTGGTGATTCTGGCTGGCGCCATGTTGGGTTTTTATGTGGCCGAGATACCGCTGACCGTCATTCCCATCGAAATCTATCGCCTCATCGATACGCCACTGCTGCTGGCGTTACCGCTGTTTACCTTTTCCGGTTATGTGCTTGCCGAGAGTCGCTTGTCCCTGCGTCTGGTGCATCTGACCCAGGTCTTCCTGGGTTGGTTGCCCGGTGGCCTGGCGGTGGTCGCTTTCGTCACCTGTGCGTTCTTTACCGCGTTCACCGGCGCGTCGGGTGTAACTATCGTTGCGGTCGGCGCATTATTGTTGCCGGCTCTGGTACAGGCGGGCTATCCAGAAAAATTTAGCCTCGGTCTGGTGACCACCTCTGGCAGTCTGGGACTATTGCTGGCGCCGTCTTTGCCGCTGATTCTGTACGGCGTCATCGTTCAGCAGATGGACCTGCCGCAGCCCTTCACGATTCAGGAGCTCTTTATTGCCGGGACGCTGCCGGCGCTGTTAATGATCGTCTTACTGACGATCTATAGTATCTGGGTGACTCGAGGCGCACCCATTGCGCGGGGCAGCTATACGCGCGCGGACGCGCTGGCAGCCATCAAGGCTTCTCGCTGGGAAATTCCCATGCCCATTCTGGTGCTGGGAGGTATCTATTCGGGCTACTTCGCCGTCTCGGAGGCCGCCGCCGTAACCGCATTCTATGTGCTGCTGGTGGAAGTTTTTATTCATGGTGAGGTGAAGGTCAAGTCCTTGCCGAAGATCATTCGCGAGTCGATGGTCATGGTCGGCGGCATTCTGCTGATACTCGGCGTATCACTGGCTTTTACCAATTACCTGATCGATGCAGAGGTACCCCAAGCCCTGTTTGCCTGGATCCAAACCTTTGTCAGTGACAAACTGACCTTTCTGATTCTGCTCAACATTGTTCTGCTGGTATTGGGCGCTATATTGGATATCTTTTCGGCGCTGGTGATCATGATTCCATTGATCGTGCCCATAGCCCTCGGGTTTGGGGTGGATCCGGTGCATCTGGGCATTATCTTCCTGGCGAACATGCAGATCGGCTATTTTACGCCGCCGATTGGTATGAATTTGTTTATCGCCAGTTACCGGTTCAAGCGTTCAATTACAGAGCTTTACCGAGCGACCCTGCCTTTTATGGCGGTGCTGATCATCGCGTTATTGATCATTACCTATGTGCCGGCTGTGAGCCTGGTATTTCTGGACCGTTAGCCCCTGAGAGATCAGGACACGATGTCTGGATAGAAAAATAAAAGTCAACAAATACAATAATCTATAGCTCAATTCTCATCCTGATTGTCAGTATTCAGTGTCAACCTTAGATAGCAATATCAGGTTTCAATAGCCGCCGGCCAAGCCCTCTTTGCGGTGGTCAGAAGCGGCGCAGTAGCCAGTGGGCAGTTTGTAGATCAGTTGCGCACCACCAAACAGGTGTTCTGGGTTGTTCAGCAGCACCGGGTGCCCCGTGTCTTGCAAGCGCTGAGTCACGGCTGGCTCGAAGCCGTCTTCGAGACAAACACTGCCATCCTCCTGAAGATACCAGCGCGGCGCATCAGAGGCGGCCTGAGGGTTTTGGTGATGAAGCATCACCCTGACCATCATCTGTAAGTGTCCTTGGGCTTGCATGTGCCCGCCCATGACTCCGAAACTCATCACGGGTTTGCCAGCGGCCATAACAAAGCCCGGAATGATGGTGTGATAGGGGCGCTTGTTGCCGGCGACCTGGTTGGGATGGCCCGACTCCAGGGTGAATCCGGATCCTCGATTCTGCAGACTGATGCCGGTACCCTTCGGTACAATGCCAGAACCAAAGCCTCGATAATTAGACTGAATCATCGACACCATCATACCGTTGGCGTCGGCTGTCGTGAGATAAACTGTGTCCGGTGCCGCGCCCAGAGCGGTCGGTTGCAGATTGACGTGATCCAGACGAATCTCGCTGGCGCGCTGCCGCAGATAGGCGGGGTCCAGCAACTGTGCCGGTGTAACCCGCATCGACTGGATATCTGCCAGGTGCCTTTCAACCTCGGCATAAGCGATACGACAAGACTCGATTTGAAGGTGTGCCGACTCAAAACTGTCGACCGAATAGTCTGCCAGCGGCAGGTGTTGACAGATCCCCAGCGCAATCAGGGCAAGCAGTCCCTGGCCATTAGGGGGTATTTCATGCAATTCACTCTGGGCAAACGACTGATGAATGGTGCCAACCCAATCAGCCCGGTGCAGCGCCAGATCCTCCATAGACAAGGCGCCACCGGCGTGTTTTGCGGCATTGACCATGGCTGCCGCCAGTTCGCCTTGGTAGAAGGCGTGGCCGTGACTGTTGGCTATCTTCTCCAGGCTGTTCGCGTGATCCGGCAGATATACCCGCTCCCCAGTGAGGGGTGCACGTCCCTGTGGGCAGAAAGTCGAGAGAAAATCGGGATAATCTCGAAAGCGAGCCGGAGCACCTTGCCAGTAATAAGCAGACTTGGGTCCCACCTGATAGCCGTGGCGAGCATAGCGGATCGCAGCTTCAAACAGCGCGTTGAAGGGCAGCCGGCCAAACTTCTCTGACATAGCCACCCAGGCGCTGACGGCGCCAGGTACTGTCACCGAGTCCCAACCCAGGGTTGGCATTTTCGATTGACCTTTGAAACGCTCGGCTGACCAGGCTGCGGGTGAGCGTCCTGAGGCATTTAGACCGTGCAGCGCATTACCATCCCAGATAATGGCAAAGGCATCGCTGCCAATGCCATTATTGTTGGGCTCGACCACCGTCAGGGTGATGGCGCTGGCGAGCGCCGCATCGACCGCATTCCCTCCGGACTGCAAGGCATGCAGACCAGCCTGAGTAGCCAGGGGCTGCGAGGTGGCCACCACGTTGGCAGCCAATACTGGGGAGCGAGCGGAAGGGTAGGCGCATTGCCAGTCCAGATTATCAAACATCAGCGGATCACCTTGCGTGCGGTTATCGTAGGGCGTCGGCGCTTAGACCTCAGGCGGTCTTGGTGGCCACTGGCTCGATCGGTAAATCGGCCGCTTTCCAGGCGGTAAAGCCGCCAGCGATATGACAGACATTGTCCATGCCCATCTGTTGCAATGCCTGCGTGGCCAGCGCTGAACGCCAGGCCGACGCACAATACAGCACGTAGGTCTTGTTTTGCGCAAACACGTCGCGGTGATAGGGGCTGTCAGGATCGACCCAGAATTCAAGCATGCCTCGAGGGGCGTGAATAGCACCTTCGATCTTGCCTTCGCGCTGCAGTTCGCGAATATCGCGAATGTCGACGAAGACGGCTGTATCGGTTTTTAACAGGGCAGTTGCCTCGGTCAATGACAGGGTTTTGATTTCTTTCTCGGCTGCTGCGACCAGCGCCTTAACGCCTACCGTAATTGCCATATCTGCTGCTCCTGATAAAGAAAAGATAACTAAAAAGCTTAGCTAAAAAGCTTAAC
>JAYODE010000005.1:23512-44610 GCA_038106185.1 Gammaproteobacteria bacterium
TCGCCAAAGCCGGCTACCTGAGAATAGGCCATAAGCCGACTAAAAATAATGGCCCGGCGAAAATACTTGTGCCGACCAATCGCTTCACTAAAGCAGTTCGATCAGACGAGATCAAGTGCTAAACGGCCGGCTGCCAATGAGTCTGGTTGCGCGCAAACTCGGCCAGGCTCTGCTGTGTATAGAGGTTGTAATAGCGTCCCTGCTGGTGCATCAAGGCTTCATGGTTGCCCGCCTCAATAATCTGGCCGCGTTCAATCACCAGGATGCGATCAGCATTTTTGATCGTGGAAAGACGATGGGCGATCACAACGCTAATTCGACCTTGCAGCAATGCCTTCAGTCCTTGTTGAATGTAGGCCTCAGTGACAGTATCGACCGATGAGGTCGCCTCATCCATCACCAGTATTTTCGGATCGGCGAGTATCGCCCGTGCAAAAGAGATCAGCTGCTTCTCACCGGCCGACAACTTGGAGCCGCCTTCTCCCACTTGAGTGCCATATCCCTGATCCATTTTCATAATGAAATCGTGGGCACCGGCGCGCTGGCTTGCGGCCACTATCTGCGCGTCGGTTGCGTCAAGACGACCGTAGCGAATATTGTCATTGATAGTTCCGCCGAAGATATGCGAGGCCTGCAATACGATGCCCAGGTTCGACTGCAGCCAATGCAAACTGCGCTGCCGATAGTCGATGCCATCAAACAGGATTTCGCCACTGGATGGCTCGTAGAACCGACACAGCAAGTTGGTCAAAGACGTTTTACCACCACCGGTCGAGCCAACAATCGCGATGCTTTCACCCTGTTGAATGGTCAGATTAATGTCGTCCAGCACCTTGGGGCCAGTGTCGTAGGCAAAGCTCACGCCTCGAAATTCGATCTTTGTGAGCGCGTTGCTATAGCCGTCTATGGCGATCTCGGGGCTCGAGTTTTGCTGGTATTGCTGAAGGCGAGCCGTGACCTCTTGCGAGTCTCGTATATTTGCGGGAGCCTCTATCAGGCTGATGATACGTTCGGCAGACGCCTGCGCCATCTGCATTTCCGCGAACCACTGAGCCAGCTGCTCAATGGGCTCAAAGAAATGCCGACTGTAGGCCAGAAAGGCCAGCAGGGTGCCAGTACTGATGCTGCCCCAGCCCGCCTCAAGTCCACCAAAGACCAGGGCCAGTCCTGTGGCGATAGATCCAAGCGTCAACACCAGCGGCAGGTACAAAGCTGCCTGCACCTTATTGAGTACGCTGGCCTTATACATGTCGTCAGTGAGGTGACCAAAGTTGCGCAGGTTTTCTGCTTCCTTGACGAAGGTTTTGGTCGTCTGTACGCCCATAATGCTTTCGTTAAAGGAGCCGGTAATCTTTGAGTTGGTTTTGCGCACCTCGCGTGCACTCTTGAGAATGCGTTTTTGAAAAGTCATGCTCAACCAGGCAAGGAATGGCAGGACACTTAAAACGATCAGAGCCAGTGACCAGTCCATGTACAACATGGCACAGGCGATACCGAGCATCACGGTGACGCAAAAAATCAAATCCAACAAGCCCCAGGCGAGAATATTAGACAGACGCTCGCAGTCCGAGGTCATACGTGCCATCAGCCAGCCCACGGGACGAAAATCAAAGTAAGCAAAAGGCAAGCGTTGCAGATTGGCGAACCCGTCGCGACGAATATCGTGGCTCACATGGGTACGTAACTTGCCGCCGTACCAGATGAATCCTGCGACTGAAGACGCCAGGATGACGACAAAAGTGAAATACAAGGCACCGTAGAAGTAGGGGTCAAAGCTGCCATCGCCGCGGCCAACCGAGTCAATGACAGCACGAGTGATCAGTGGAAACGCGATATCTGCACCCGCAGTACAAACGGCGCAGAGGGCCAAAATCAGGACATCCCTGGGATAGCTTAAGGTATAGGCAAGAAGCTGCTGCCACAAGCCAAGATCCATACCCTGCTCATAGGCATCTTCGTTGAAGCCGTCATTGTAGTTGTCGTCGTCAAAAAACTCTGACATGCCTTACTCCCGTGACTGCACCACTATCCGCTGATCGACGCTTGCAGCGCCAAGGTCCAGGTCGGCCTCGATCTGCGCCTGGATTGCCCCCTGGATCTGACACAGCTGCTGATAGATACCGGGTTGCTGACTCAAACTTTCATGATTGCCGGACTGGACTATGCGGCCTTTATCAAACATCAGAATCTGATCAGCATGCATCACTGACGACAGGCGATGGGCAATAATGATGGTAGTTTGGCCGCTGCGACGGGCCTTCAGTGCCGCGAGTATTCTGGCTTCTGTGTCGGTATCAACCGCCGATAAGGCGTCGTCAAGAATCAGAATCGGCGGATTTTTCAGTAGGGCCCGTGCCAGGGCAATGCGCTGTCGTTGCCCGCCAGACAGGGTAGCGCCGCGTTCACCGACTCGAGTGTCGTAACCATTGGGCAGACCAGTGATCGAGTCGTGAATACAAGCGGCCCGTGCAGCATCCTCGACCTCGGCTTGGCTTGCATCCAACCGGCCGACTAGCAGGTTGGCGCCAATGCTGGCGGAATACAGAAATGGCTCCTGAAGGACTATGCTGATCTGAGCCCTTACGTATTTACGTGCCAATTCGCTCAAGGGTAAAGCATCCAGCGTGATGGAACCCTGGTCATAGTCATATAGGCGCATCAATAACTGGGCGACGGTAGACTTGCCTGAGCCTGGCGGGCCGAGAAGGGCGAGTGTCTGTCCGGCCGGCAGGTGAAATGACACGTCTGTGAGGACGGGCTTGTCGACCGAGTAGCTAAAACTCAGGTGATGGAACGCAATCTCACCCTGCAGGGCGCTAGCGGGATAGGATTCGTGCTGAGTTTCAACGGGTTCCGCCAGAACCTCCGCCAGTCGACCCATGGAGACGATCGCCTTACCGGAATCTGTCAGAACGCGACCCATATGTCGAATCGGCCAGATAATCATGCTCTCGTAGGTAATAAACGCGAACAAGGTACCCACGGACAGGAAACCTTCAAGGACCCAAAGCGCACCGACGATCAGCAGAATACCTATCTGGCTTAGGCAGATCAGATCGCTGAGGCCATAGTAGACACCCAGCAACTTGATCAGGCGGTTATTCAGATCGCGAAAGTCCGCGTTCTTTGCCGCAAATTTTTCCTTTTCAAAGGCCTGCCGTGCAAAGGCGCGTACGACCCTGATACCTGTCAGATTCTCCTGCAGCATGGTTGTCATTCGCGCCTCAGCTTCGTCAACCAGCAGAAACAAGGTTTTAACTTTTTGAAAAAAAATGTAGGCGAACACAAACAGCAGCGGAATCGTCGCCAAAGAAAGCCAGGCCATATCCACGTCGAGGCTGAATAAAATGGGCAGCACAACCAGCAGCATGAGCAACGCTCGGCTGATTTCGACGATCTGGCCAGCGAGAAATACGCGCACAGTTTCGACATCAGAGGTGCAGCGTTGAACCAGATCGCCAGTGTCGGTGCGGTCATGGTACTCGGCAGGCAGATGTTCGAGGTGGTGAAAGACGCGATCACGGAGTGCGCGAATCATACCTTCCGAACCGACAGCGATCAGGCGGCCGCGAATATACAGGCAGATACCAGCACCAATAGTGAGAAGGACGATGCTCAGCGCCGCGACTAGCAGGTACACCAGATGGGAGGGTGTTCCGCCGCTACTCAACCAGCGGCTTGGAACTTCGAGAAAGGCAGGCGGTAGATTGCCGGCCTCAGTAGTGATGATATCAATGGCATACTTCATGACCAGTGGCACGCCAAACATCATCACGTAGCCGACTGTCATGGCAGCGACGGCCAGCAGGAAGTGCTGTCGAAAGCCCTGACTGTAGTGCCAAAGCAGATGGGCCTTACTGCGGTCGTTCAAGGCACGACTCCAGTCTTGGGTTGAGTAGCCGAAAGCCGGGTAGTTTCAATACTGACGGCGAGCCATGGATGCTCCAATCGCTGTCCGGCAGGCATAGACTGACAGCGATTTGGCAGCCGCGGTTCCCGGCTCGTGTCGGGCAAGGCACCATCGTCAGGCGAGAGGCAGGATAATGATTTGGTCAGTAAATTCAATGAAAATGCATGCTTTGCTGGCATCGATCAGGTTATTTCGGTATAAATTCGAGGCGTTAAGCTTAACGCGAGGGGTATATTAACCCAATTTATTCGCACAAGTTATGCACACAAGTTATTCACACAAGTTATTCACACAAGTTATTCACACAAGTTATTCACACAAGTTGTCATGAGCTAAAGCTCGTCAAAAGGAGTCAGAATGAAACTCATTAATTCGGTTGGACCTAATCCCAAGGTTGTCCGTATGTTTATCGCAGAGCGGGGCCTGAGCCTGGATACTCTGGATATCGACTTGATGGCCGGTGAGAATCGCCAGCCGGATTATCTATCGAAGAATCCCAGCGGCACGACGCCAGCGCTGCAATTGGATGACGGCAGTTTTATTGCAGAAATTACTGCTATCTGTGAATACCTGGACGACAAGCATGGTCACTCAGATCTGATCGGTACGACCCCTGAGGCGCGCGCTGAGACGCGTATGTGGAGCCGTCGTATCGATTTGCAAATTCTCGAAAATCTGGCCAACGGATTCCGCTATTCAGAAGGGCTGGCCTTGTTCAAGGATCGCCTCAGAACCATTCCTCATGCAGCGGATGATCTTAAGCTGCTGACCCAGGAGCGGCTTTCTTGGCTGGACCAGCAGATGACGGGCAAACAATTCGTTTGTGGCGATCGCTTTTCTCTGGCAGACGTGCTGTTGTTCTGTTTTCTGGAGTTCGGTGCGCAGGTTGGTCAACCCATGAATGAAGGCAACAAAAATATCAGCGCCTGGTACCAGCGGGTTGCTGCTCGCCCCAGCGCCACTGCCTGACGCCAGCCGGTGGCAGGTTGCTCCTGAGCCTGTCACCGGTTTAGCGTAAGCGCCACTTAATGTGTGCGCCGAGGGTTAGTTACTCAGTGCAAAGCCCTCGTAACCCTTTTCTGCCACCTCAAGGCAGCGCGCACGATAGACGTCGAGCCCGCCGACGTAAGGCATAAACACGCGAGATTTCCCCGGGACATTGGCGCCCACATACCAAGAGTTGGCCTTCACATACAGGGTTCCATCAGCAATTTCAGAAACATGGGAAACCCATTCTTCCTGAGCATCGTCTTTAGCCTCGATACGTGACAAACCATGGTCTCGCAGGTAGGCGATACATTCCGTGATCCATTCCACATGCTGTTCTATGGCGACAGGCATATTTGTGAGCACCGACGGACTCCCAGGACCTGTAATGGTGAACAGGTTGGGAAACCCGGCAACCTGCAGTCCCAGGTAGGTCCGTGGACCTGCTTCCCAGGCAGATTTCAGTGGCAGCCCACCTTTGCCTTCGATATCCATTGCCAGCAGCGGTCCGGTCATGGCATCAAAGCCGGTGGCGACCACAAGTATGTCAAGGGGATAGTCGCCAGACTCGGTGCGGACACCGGTTTCGGTGATCTCAACGATCGGCGCCTCGCGCACATCGACTAACGTGACATTGTCCCGGTTAAAGGTATCGTAGTAGTTGGTATCGATAGGCGGGCGCTTGGTCGCATAGGGGTGATCGTGGGGCAGCAATTTTTCCGCGACTGACTGATCCTTGACAATGCTGCGGATCCGACCGCGAATGAAGTCGGCGGCAGTATCATTGGCGGCCTGATCGATGACCAGGTCGGCAAAGGAGTCAGATAGAAAGCGAAAGCCGCCTTTCTCCCACAGATCCTGATAAATTTCTTCACGTTCTTCGGGCGTCACGTCTTGTGCCAGGCGCTCGGTGGGTATGAACGGAAAACCGTTGCCTGTTTGGCGGCAACGGGCGCGAATGTCGCGATAGGTGGCCTTGACCTCAGCGGCAAAATCTTTCGTCATGGGGCCGTTGCGCGCCGGTACGCTGAAGTTCGGTGTGCGTTGAAACACCGTCAGATGGTCTGCCTCGGCGGCAATCACAGGAGTTGCCTGAATACCTGTGGAGCCGGTGCCGATCAGCCCGACCCGTTTGCCGGTAAAATCGACCCCTTCATGGGGCCAGGCGCCTGTGTGATACCAGTCGCCCTTGAAGTTATCCAGGCCCGGGAAATTCGGTGTGTTCTTGGTCGAGAGACAACCGACGGCTGTGACCACAAATTGCGCAGAGAATTTTTCACCGTTATTGGTCGTCAGGTTCCAGCGGTTTGTGGCATCGTCGAAGTGAACCTGCTCAATGCGGGTTTCGAACTGGATATCAGGGCGAAGGTTGAAGCGGTCGGCAACGTGATTCAGATAGGTCAGAATTTCTGCCTGGCCAGGGTAGCGACTGGTCCAGCTCCATTCCTGGTCCAGCTCCTCGGAGAAAGAGTAGGAGTAGTAGTAGCTTTCCGAGTCGCATCGAGCGCCCGGATAGCGGTTCCAATACCAGGTACCACCAACCCCGTCACCGGCCTCAAACACGCGAGTATTCAGCTTCAGCTTGTCGCGTGCCTGATGCAGCATATACATGCCAGAGAAACCGGCGCCGATTATTGCGACGTCCAGCATGGTCACTTCGTTACCCAGGTTCGCAGTCATACTCTTTCCTCCGGTTGACAAGGTGTAGATGAGTCATAAGGTAACCCATTTGGTATTCGAGTGAAAAGTGCTTTTCTCAGCGCTAAATGGTGATTCTGTGCGGCGGGGCCCAACGCTGGACTTGAGCGATGGCAGATACCATGATTGACAGCCGAGATAAGTCTCGACTTTTAACCAAAGCTTTCTGTGGTTCTCGCAGCAAACGCAGACAGCGCGATTGCGGCGAGTCCTTGGGGAAAAAGTTGTGCAGCGATTGAAGGAGTAGACAGTGACGAAGACGATTGATTTTTATTGGGATCTGGGCAGCACCAATACCTATTTCGCGCTTAAGCTGCTGCGCCCGTTGGCGGCGCGATATGACGCTCAAATCCACTGGCATCCCTTTAATTTGGGACATGTCTTTCAGTCCAATCGCTATGTGCTGATGGATGAATCGAAGGCAAAATTACGCAATCGTCGAGATGATCTGATGCGCTGGGCCAAGCGCTACCAGTTACCCTTTCGAATGCCGGATCAATTTCCTATTAAAACCAGTCGAGCGCTCAAGGGTGCCATAGCCATGCGCCAGTGGGGTCAGGAAGAGGCCTTCATTGAGGCGATCTTCGCCGCCTATTGGGAAAACAATGTTGGCACCATCGGGGAGTATGCAGTACTCAGGGATATCGCGGCTGATTTGGGTGTTGATCCCGTTGAATTTGAGTTGGTGAGCGAAAGTCCCGATGTGCGCGCAGCGCTTATCGACTCGACGAATGACGCGCTGGCTCGTGGCGTGTTTGGTGCACCTTCCATGATCATCGAGGATAGCCTCTACTGGGGCAAAGACCGAATGGAATTCATCGAGACGCAGCTGGCTGCCAACGGCTGAGTCTCACTCCTGCAGTTCGATGAAACCTCCCCGATTGGGCATGTTTACGTCGGCCAGATTTTTATCGCTCAATACCTGGTTGAGCTCGACGATGCGGTTGAGATACAACACGTAGGCAGTGACTGCGTAAACCTCATCGACTGTCAGAGATTTCTCATCGTTGTAGGGCATCGCACGAGCGATATAGTCATACAGAGTAGGTGCGTAGGGCCAATAACTGCCGACTGTCTTGAGGGGGCTGGCCGTTGCCAGACTGCCAATACCGCCAACCAGTGAGTTACCGGCCAGTTGACCGTCAACTCCGTGGCAGGCGGCACAACGCAAGGCGAAAATGGCCTCGCCTTGTGCGGCACTGGAAAACCCCTGGGGTAGCCCCGAGCCATCGCCCGAGACAATAGTGCCCTGGTAATCAGGTACGGGTCGACCAAGTCCCGGTCCGCCATTCCGCGGATCAAATCCGGCTTCGGCAAGCACTGGTGCCGCGACCAGCAGCACTCGAAAGAGAAGATGCAGAGTCTTCGCGTGCGCTGCAAACGGCTTACACATAGACATTTTTAACTACCCCGGCGCTTGAGACATGCCAGCTTTGAATGCCGTTGTAGTGATAGAAGCCGGCGGGGGAGTAGCGTGCCAGTGCCGTTGCTCGACTGGGCTGAACCTGACCCAGTTCGTCTGTCGCGCGGCTTTGCAGAATGCTGCTTTGACCAACCCAGCGCCATGGCAGCCGGAATCTCGTCAGTGCCAGGGGTCTGGGGTCAGACTGCAATACGGCCTGTTCCCAGCTAATGCCACCGTCGGCGCTGACCTCGACTCCTCGAATGGCGCCTGCACCAGACCAGGCCAGGCCGGTCACTTCATAGAGGCCTTTTCTGTTCAGGGTCATGCGACCTGACGGCGAGGTGATCAGAGACTTAACGCCCATCGCCAGAGAGAACATCTCGGCCTTGCCATTCGGTAATAACTCAGTGTATTTGCTGGTTTCTTCTCGCGTATAGGCTGGCTGTGCCTGGATTTTGAGGCTGCGCAACCACTTGACGCTGACATTGCCCTCACAGCCAGGAACGAACAGCCGCATAGGATAACCCTGGGCCGGGCGAAGCGGCTCGCCATTTTGGTACAAGGCGATCATGACCTTGTCCAGGGCCAATGACATAGGCACGCTGCGGGTCATACCGGCGGCGTCGGCACCCTCAGCGATCACCCAACGTGCCGAGTCGGCCACACCGGCTTCATCCAAAAGATAATGGAGCGGTATTCCTGTCCACTCGGCGCTCGAGATCAGGCCATTCAGCGAACCGGCGGTCAGATCCAGTGGCGTGGCCAGGGTATTGCGAAAGCTGTTACCTGAGCACTCCAAAAAGTATTGATGAGTTTCCATCGGATAGGCCAGCAGGTCTTCGTAGCGAAACTGCAGGGGCTGTCTGACATCACCGTAGAGGGTTAGGGTATGGCGCGTCGGATCTATGGCAGGTATGCCGCTGTGATGACGTTCGAAATGCAGACTGTTAGGTGTGATGGTGCCATTCAGGTCTTGCAGGGGTGTCGATGATGATCCGGCGGCGGGGCCCATTGGGTGACCGCCGGTCTGTTCTCGCTTCAGGCGGGCGAAGGGCGATGGCTGACCATAGTCACTTTGCGGTTCGCCGGCATGGCGCATCCAGTCCTCAGTAGCCCGGGCTGGCAGGACGAAGCTGGTGGCTAATCCCAGTGCTGATGCCTTCAGCAATGCCCGTCTGGGCAACAGACCGCCGTTGATGACCTGATTGATTGAGTCCTGATCCATTCGTTGTGTCCTCCCTCAAGACGCAAATATCAATGCGCAAACCGTGATGAGAAAACTAAACCAGCGGCTGTTGGATAGCAAAACTATTTGCAGGCAGTAGGTGGAATTCGGCTGACAGCAGATTGCAAGCCCGGCCTGTCGAGACCGCCAGACGGTCCTCGGTTGTTGCGATTTGGTCGTGTTTGACAGGTAGCGGGCAAGCCTTCTGATCAGTAAGCGCAGTCCCGGAAACTGGTTTATGCGAAGTTGAAGGCACACTTACCCGGTTCACGGCGGCGCAGAGAAATTTGCCTGAATGCTCAGTCCAGCACTCGCATCAACAGAGGTTGCAGAAGCAGGGCGAGCATCAGGCCACCATATAGATCCCGGTCGTAGCCCAGGTTCAGGCTGAAATCTGCCGGCATATTTGCGTTCAACGACAAAAAGACGATAAGCGCAACGATAAGCTCGCGGCGACGAGCAACGAATAGAGTGCAGGTAGTCGCCAGTACCAAGATCAAACCGAGGTTGACGGAAAAACCGAGTCGAGCAATCAAGTTGTCGTCAAGGTTCATGCTCAAGGTCACTGAAAAGAGTAAAAACAGCATGGCGATGCGGACATAAAGTAAGACTTCCATGGAGACACCTCGTTCGCACATTTTGCGTTGAAGGCTATCTTAGATCTCGATGTTGAAGATTTCCGGTTGGAAGTTAAAAGTTGTGACCGAGTTCACCGGTACCGGCGACCAATGGCCCATTTGGCAACTAGAGGAGAGCATCTTGTTTATCTGCTGTTTGTCGATCCTTGGCTTTTGATTGACTTCAGTTGCTCTCTGCTGCGTACCCCTGGCTGGTTGTGAGTGCAGCGCCTGATTTCTGTTGTTATTATTCCAAGTCTACCTGACCGAGAGCATGCCGCCAGATGACTGACTTGCAGAGTTTACCTTTTATAAACATTGTGATGAGTGAGTGGCGTCTGTTTATTGATCGAGTCTTCAGTCTGCAGTCGGCGGTCGAGCTTAGTGTCGTGCTGTTTGTCGGCATGGTAGCGTACTTTTTGGCGAGCCATTACCGACCCAAGTTGCTCGCCCTGGCCGATCAACAGCAGAATAACCAGGCTTTGTATCGATTACTGTCGGTTGCTGTAGTGATTCTGATGCCCCTGTACTGGCTCGTTATGCAATGGGGATGCAATTGGCTTGCGCAGCTGTTGGGGTTTGAGCCTGGCCTGATGCGAGTGACAGCGAGTCTGCTGACCGCCTGGGTGCTGATTCGCATTGTGACCACCTTTATTCAAAGTGAGCTGCTAGGTCGAGCCCTGGCGTTGGTCGCCTGGTCTGTCGCCGCACTGAATATCGTCGGTTGGCTTGGCCAGTCGATAGAGTTGCTGAAATATATTGGTATCGATTTCGGCTCGGTGAGAGTCTCCTTGTTTACTGTACTCAAGGGCATGTTCGCACTGGGTGTTCTGCTTTGGGTATCCAATGTCCTGTCAACACTGTTCGAGAATCGCATCAAGATGATTCCGGACCTGACACCTTCAGTTCAAACGCTGTTTGCTAAACTGTTTAAGTTGACCGTGATGTTTATTGCCGTGGTTGTTGCCATCAGTGCCGTCGGTATTGACATGACAGCTTTTGCCGTCATAGGTGGTGCAGTGGGTGTTGGTATCGGTCTGGGGTTACAGAAGATCGTCGCCAATCTGATCAGCGGCATTATTCTTCTGATGGATAAGTCGATTAAGCCAGGGGATGTGATTGCCGTTGCCAACTACTATGGTCGTGTGGACTCTCTGGGAGCGCGTTATGTGTCAGTCACGACTCGAGACGGTATTGAGCATCTGATCCCGAATGAAGAGTTGATTGTTAATCGGGTCGAAAACTGGTCGCACAGCAACAACCTCTATCGCATCAGGTTGGCGGTCGGTGTCCACTATAAAACCGATATCGAGCAAGCCATGGCGCTCTGCCTCGCGGCGGCCAGCAGTGCCGAGCGGGTCCTTCAGTCGCCAGGACCTGTCTGCCTGCTGCGCGGCTTTGGAGACAGCGCCATAGAGTTGGAGCTGCGTTTTTGGATTGATGATCCAATGAGCGGTCGAGCGAATCTTAATAGCGAGATACTGATGCGAATTTGGCGCAGCTTCAAAGACAACGGCATTGAAATTCCCTATCCACAGCGAGACATTCATCTGCGCAATCCCGAATGGCAGCAGGTCGAGCGACATTTGCCGACCCGGGATGAATGAGCGTTATTCAGACCGGGTTATTGAGCACCATGACGAGTCTTGCGCGCGGCAGTGGTACCAACACCAACTCCTGTCGAAAGCACGCGGAAGTTAATCGCCTTGAATGGTATAGGACGGGTATCGGTAGTGGTATATTCGAGCGACCATGACTTAGGTCTGACAACAGGCGGGATGTTCCTTGGCGACGAGTAAGCAAAAGGCGGTGGAAATTGGCGGGACGCTGATAAAACCTGGCGAGAAGCGGTTGGTCGAGTTGCTGGTGGCAAACCTTTACACCAACACAGCGATGCACTTGCCAGTCCATGTCATTAACGGCCGGTTACCTGGCCCCACGCTGTTTATCAGTGCCGCCATCCATGGCGACGAGCTTAATGGCGTGGAAATTATCCGTCGGCTTTTAACCCAGCGGCGTTTTGACGGAATGAAAGGTTGTCTGATTTGCGTGCCAGTGATTAACGGCTTTGGCATGCTTCAGCACTCTCGTTATTCGCCAGACGGACGGGACCTCAATCGCTCGTTCCCTGGTTCGGAACGCGGCTCTCTGACTGCGCGTCTGTGCCATATTTTTCTCGAGCAGGTCGTCAAAAAATGTGACTTTGGCATAGATTTGCATACCGGCGCGCAGCATCGCTCGAATCTGCCGCAGGTACGCGGCAATCTCGATGATCAGGAAACAGCCAGGCTGGCGTCAGCCTTCGGCGTACCGGTGCTGTTGAACGCCAATGAGCGAGACGGATCGTTACGTCAGGTTGCGATCGAGCACAACGTCAAGGTATTGCTTTACGAGGCAGGCGAAGCATTGCGCTATGACGAGGTGTCAATCAAGGTTGGCGTTGCAGGTATTTTGAATGTGATGCGGGCCTTGGGCATGATCGCCGCGATGCGTCGCAAAAAGCCTTTGCCTGAGCCTTATGTTGCCCGCAGCAGCCGCTGGCTGCGAGCACCCGCCAGTGGCTCTTTTCAGGCCAAGGTGCAGTTGGGCGATCGCGTGAATAAGGGCGAGTTGATCGGCACTGTGTCAGACCCAACGAACATATTCAGCGGTATCAACACACGATTGGTGTGTCCGTTTGACGGTATAGTCATTGGTCAGTCGAGAATTCCGCTGGTGAATGAAGGTGATGCCTTGGTTCATCTCGCGCGATTTGAGGAAAATATGGCTGACATAGAAGCAGAACTCGATCTGTTTCACGAAACCTACGGAAACGATGATATACGTTGATAACACCTGCCGACTCGCAGAGCAGCACCTGCAATAGCTGGCTTTTTTCCGTCTGTCTGCGTTGCATTGTCGAGCTGAAGTCTTTACCTTAGCGACTGATTTAATAGCTGGATTTGATCTATGTTTCAGGGGCTGCAATTTGAACCGGTAAAACTCCCGCAGAGCTCTGCAGCGCTGCGTGCCGAGGTGAGAGCCTTCGTCGAGGGCGAGCTGGCAGACGACTATTTACGTAATTCAGACTTCAATGCTGGCGAATCTGCAGAGTTCAGCCAGCGTCTCGGCCAGCGTGGCTGGATCGGCATGACCTGGCCGAAACAATATGGTGGCGCCGAGCGTTCCTTTTTAGAACGCTATGTTGTTACCGAAGAACTGCTGGCGGCGGGCGCGCCGGTAGGCGCACACTGGATCGCGGATCGGCAGAGCGGTGCTCAGCTGCTCAAATTCGGCACGGAAGCACAAAGGCGCGAGTATCTGCCCCGTATCGTTCGTGGTGAGTGCTACTTCTCGATCGGCATGAGTGAGCCAGATACGGGTTCTGACCTGGCATCAGTGCGTACCAGTGCCACCAGGGTCGATGGGGGCTGGCTATTGAACGGCAGCAAGATCTGGTCGAGTGGCGCCCATATGAACCATTACATGATAGCGCTGGTGCGTACCGAACCTGCGTCCAGCAACCGGCATGCGGGCTTGAGCCAATTTATTGTGGATCTGCAGGATCCCAACGTCACTATCAAGGGTATTCTCAACCTCGCCGGCGACAGTGATTTCAACCAAGTCTTTTTCGATGATGTCTTTATACCGGATGCCAATGTCATAGGCACGCCGGGCAATGGCTGGGAACAAGTCGTCAGCGAGTTGGGCTATGAGCGCAGCGGCCCGGAACGGTTTCTCAGCGCATTTCGTGTCCTGGTTGAGTTTATTCGTGAAGTGGGCGCGAGTCCCAGTGAGGCGCAGCTTGCGCTGATTGGTCGCTTAATGGCAAATCTGATTACGCTGCGAAGGATGTCCATTTCGGTCGCGGCCATGCTGGAGGGGGGTAAAACGCCGATTACCGAGGCCGCTCTGATTAAGGACCTGGGGAACACTTATGAGCGTCTTGTGCCAGAGTTGATTCGTGTGCTGGCGCCGGTCGCCCCGTCAACCCGTTTCAAAAACACGCTGCAACAATGTGTTCTGCACGCGCCTTCTTTTACGCTGCGGGGTGGTACACGGGAAATTCTGCGCGGTGTGATAGCCCGTGGGCTTGGACTGCGATAAGGAGTCGCTGATGAATGACCAACAATTGATTACCGATACTGTCAGGCGCATTCTGCAGGACAAGTGCACCCATGCTGTGGTCGATGCGTCAGAGGCTGGCGACTGGGCAGCGGATCTGTGGCAAACCCTGGAAGATAATGGCCTGACGCTTGCGGGCATCAGCGACGCCATTGGCGGTACGGGGGGCGAACTTGCCGACTCCTTGCTGGTTATTCGCGAAGCAGCAAGTGTTGGTGCGCCATTGCCATTAGCCGAGACTTTTATGGCTGCGCGCCTGTGCGAGTTGGTAGGGGCGCAGATGCCAGGAGGGCCTGTCACTGTGTCGAATTCGGTCATCAATATTCGGCACCAAGCAGACGGCTATCGGCTGCAGGGTCAGGTTGCCGATGTGCCGTTTGCAACCAACTGCGCCACGCTTGTCTTGGTCGCCAGTGACGATACTGGCCATTCCTACCTGTGCCTGATGCCTCTGGCTGGCATCGAACAGCAGGTTACGCGTACCATGGCCGGCGAGCCCCGTTCTGCCATGGTTATCGATTGCCTGTTGCCGAAAAACGTCGTCTTTTCCAGTGATCAGGACCTTGCGGCACAGCTGTTGCACTTGGGTGCTGTCACTCGGTCAGTGATGATGGCTGGCGCTATGACCTCGATTCTTGAACAGTCAGTACGCTACGCCATGGAGCGCCAGCAATTTGGCCGACCGATCGCACAGTTTCAGGCTATTCAGCAGCAATTGGCCGTACTCGCTGGCGAAGTGGCGGCCTGTCAGCGGGCAGCGGACTCCCTGAATGATGCCTTGGTATCCTTGAATCGGTTGGACATTGCCATCGCCAAGGCGCGTATCAGTGAGGCGGTTGGTGCCGCGACAGAGATAGCTCACCAGGTCCATGGTGCCATGGGGTATACGATGGAACATGGTTTGAACCTGCGAACACGTCGATTGTGGTGCTGGCGAGACGAGTATGGCAATGAAGGTTATTGGCAGCAGGCCATTGGCCGATTTGTGGTGTCCAAAGGCGCGGAAAATGCCTGGCAGACTGTGACAGATGCCGGCTAGCTCGGCGGCGCTGCTTTTTGCCAGCGCTTTTTTAAACCGCTTTTTTAAACCGCCGTTTTAAGCCGCAGTCTCAGGCAACTGTTTTAGGCAACTGTTTTAGGCAGAGCAAGCAGAGTTGAACACAGGCGCCTGACGGATCTGTCAGGCGTCGGCCAGACGGTACTCTGCGGTCAGGCTTAGCTCTGACTCATTGCTCACCACCTGGCCCGTTGCCACCAGGCGTGCCATAGCAGCCAACACAGACCTGGCTGCCGCACCGTAAAGGCTTGGATCGGTTTCGGTATACATCACCGGTACCATATCGGGGATTTTGGCATAGCCTTGAGTGACGCAATCGAGTATCTGCTGTTCCCGTTCCAGACGATGGGCAATGAAAGCGCGAACATAGTCCTTCACATTGCTGATGCTGGCGCCGTGAGTCGGCCAGTAGATGTTATCGTCCCTGCTCAGTAACAGCTCCAGGCTGCGCATATACTGGGTCATGTCGCCATCCGGCGGGCCTATGACACTGGTTGACCAACCCATCACGTGATCGCCCGTAAATAAAGCCTTTTCCTCCAGCAGGGCAAAGCAAACGTGGTTTGAGGTGTGGCCGGGCGTGTAGACACACTCCACGGTCCAGCCATCACCCTTGATGATGTCACCGTGGCGAATCACAACATCTGGCACGAAATCCATATCTCCGCCTTCCTCAATCAGCACGCCCTGATCGCGCTTTCCGGCACCATGAGGTCCATACCCATAGGTTTTTGTTCCCCAATAGGCTTTGAGCGGAGCGGCCGCCGGCGAGTGGTCATAATGGGTATGTGTAATCAGGATGTGAGTGACCGTCTCGCCTTTCAGGCAGGTCTTCAGCGCTTCGATATGTTCGTCTAGCAGCGGGCCAGGATCTATGACAGCAACGTTACCGCGGCCGATGATGTAGGTGCCGGTACCGCGAAACGTAAAGCCGCTAGGATTGCGCGCAGTGACTCGCCGAATGAGCGGAGAGAGCTCCTCCAATTGGGCGTATTCGTACGGGTATTGATAGATAAAGGGTATTTTGGTGGCCATAGTTTGGGTCACTGTGGAGTAAGGGTTCATTAAATGTTCATTAAGAGCGCGACATGGGTCCGTAACGCTTCGGCTTCCAGTCTTCAGCTTCTTGTCTTCAAGGCCAGATCTTCAAGGCCTGATCTTAAAGGCCTGATCTTAAAGGCCTGATCTTAAAGGCCTGATCTTAAAGATCTATAGCAGCGCCAGCTCGGCCGATGCTGCGTCTGGCAATCAACCCGAGCATAGCAGAATGGGCAGCAGATGACAGGCGCTTGAAAGGCTTTTACGCAGCGCCTGTGACCCTTTTCAAATCGGGTCGGGTCGGCTAGCTGCCACTGTTTCGGCCGCGACCCACATACCATCAGTGTACTTGCCCTTTGCCGGTTGTCGGTGTGTCACGTGGATTCAATGCCCCTTATGTTAGGCTCGAGGGTCAGGACAATCTTAACAGGGTGATGTCATGGGTAGTGCGAAGGGCAACTTATGATTTCTGAGCAGGCCTCTTTTAAGCGTCTCATAGATATTGGTATTGCGCTCTCTGCCGAGAAGAATCCGGCTCGACTGATGGAAACCATTCTTCTTGAAGCCATGAGTATCGGGCATGCAGATGCCGGTACCCTCTACATTCGCACCAAACAGGACCAGCTAGAGTTCAGGATCCTCAGAACCGACTCACTTGGGGTGGCGCAGGGCGGCACCACTGGTGTGGCGGTGACTCTGCCGCCGGTCGAGATGTATCACTCGAGCGCGGACGGTAAACGCGAAGCAAATCATCAAAATATTGTCACAGATGCTGCGCTCACCGGTAAAACGATCAATGTGCATGATGCCTATGACTCGACTGAATTTGACTTTGCTGGTGCCAAAAAGTTTGATGCCGTGACAGGCTATAGATCCACTTCGTTTCTCACCATTCCATTAAAAAATCGGCAAAACTATGTGATCGGTGTTCTGCAGTTGCTGAATGCGACGGATTCCAGAACAGGTGCTGTGGTGCCGTTTAATCGAGACATAGAGCCATTGATTGAGGCGCTCGCCTCGCAGGCTGCGGTGGCGCTGGAAAACCAAAACCTGATTGAATCACAAAAACATCTGCTGGAGTCCTTTATCGAACTGATGGCCAGTGCCGTAGATGCCAAGTCGCCTTACACAGGGGGACATTGCCAGCGAGTGCCGGCGCTCACTGAAATGCTCACACGTGCAGCGTGTGATTCTCGAAAGCCGCCTTTCGCTGATTTCAGCCTGACCGAAGACGAGTGGTATGAGCTACATATTGCTGCCTGGCTGCACGATTGCGGTAAGGTAACAACGCCAGAGTATGTTGTGGACAAGGCGACCAAGCTTGAAACCATCACCGATCGTTTGCATGAAATTCGCATGCGTTTCGAGGTCGTCAAATGTGAGGCCGTGATTGCGTATCAGCGCCAGTTACTTGAGGGTGCAAGCAATGATGTAGAGCTGAAGCAGGCATTAGATCAGCGGTTGCAAGCGCTAGACGATGATTTCGAGTTTGTTGCCGAGTGCAATCTTGGCGGTGAATTTATGGCTGCCAGCCGAGTTGAGCGTCTGCACAGAATCGCCGGGATTCAGTGGACTCGCACCTTGAGTGACCGACTGGGAATCTCGCAGGAGGAGATGGAACGTAAGTCGCTGCAGCCGGAAGCTCGCCTGCCAGTGCAAGAAAATCTGCTTGCTGATCGGGCAGATCATCTGATTGCCCACGATAGTCATGTCCACTCGGCTGATCCGCTGAACGCCTACGGTTTTCAGGTGGAGGTACCGCCCCACAAATATAATCTGGGAGAGATTTATAACCTGAGTACTGCCCGCGGTACCCTAACAGCGGAAGAGCGTTTCAAGATTAATGATCACATAGTGCAAACCATCGTGATGTTGGAAAACCTGCCGTTTCCGCAACATATGGCGAGAGTCCCGGAAATTGCCGGTGGGCACCATGAAAAAATGGATGGCACTGGTTATCCAAAAAAACTCAAGGGCGAGGACATGTCTGTGCCTGCACGGATCATGGCAATCGCCGATGTCTTTGAAGCGTTGACGGCTGCGGATAGACCCTACAAGCAGCCAAAGACCCTGAGCGAGAGCATGAAGATCATGGCGCAGATGGTTCAGAACCAGCATCTTGATGGCGAGCTATTCAGGCTCTTTCTCGAGTCAGGTGTGTACCGGGCTTATGCCGATCAATACCTCTCGCTCGAGCAACTGGACGACGTCAATCTGGCGGATTACTTGCCGGCCCGTTAGCGCTGAGCTGCGCCCGGAGGCCGCAGCTTATGCTTCAGGGTTATGTGTCAGGGTTATGCGTCAGGGTTCTGTTTCACGGTAGGTTTCTGCTTCAGGGTTATGCTAGGGCTGAAGCAGGGTTTCCAGGTGCACACGGGCACATTCGCCGAGAGCTTCAAGCTGATAGCCACCCTCCAGCGTTGAGATGATGCGCCCATTACAGTGAATTTTTGCCAGATCGACGATCAACTGCGTGATCCAACGATAGTCATCAACTTCCAGTTCAAGCTGGGCCAGAGGATCGTCTTTATGGGCATCAAAGCCGGCAGAGATAAAAATCAGATCGGGTTGGTGTTGGTGAATGGCAGCTGACCATTGCTGCTCGATTAACTGGCGAAACTCCGCGCTGCGGGTGCCCGCAGTGAGGGGTGTCGCAACGATATGGGCGTTCTCAAAGTCCAGGTAACGATGTGGATAGTAATCTGCTTGAAAACTCGAACAGACCAGGACGCGATCATCCTCCTTGAAGATGTCGACCGTACCGTTGCAGTGGTGCACGTCAAAATCGAGAATCGCCACGCGTTCTACTGACGGATGCGCAAGTGCCGCCACCGCACCCAGGGCAACATTATTGAACAGACAAAAACCCATGGCCGCATCGATTTCGGCGTGATGTCCCGGTGGTCGAACGGCGCAAAAAACCCGGTCTGTTTCACCGCTTAGCACCAGGTGCGTGGCCTCCAGACAGGCGCCCGCCGCGAGCCTGGCCGCCCGCAGGCTGCCACGACTCAAATAGGTGTCCGGGTCTGCCATCTGAGTACCCTTGACGGGCTCCAAGGCCGTCAGCTGGTCGATCAAACTGAGTGGATGTACCAGGTTCAACTGGATATCTGTCGCGGCGGGGGCGAGTCGTTGTTCGATCGCAGAAGTGCTGGGATGGGCGTTGATCGCCGCCATGATGGATTCCAGGCGAGCAGGGCACTCGGGATGACCCGGCTTGGCATGTTGGAGACAATCCGGGTGCGTTATCACCAGGGTTCGAGGGTCGGCCATGATCAAAAGCTCACGTCAGTTTGTTCGGTGGCAAGTACGCTTTGTGGCGGCTGGTTCAGGTTCCGTGTCAGTGTAGCGAAAATCTGGCCCAAGTCGAAATACAGTTTCATCGCAATTCCGGTTCTGTCAGACTCGATCGCTGAATCGAACGATGAGCCGTCTAGAATGGGATTAAAATTGCAGCCAGTCATAAGTCTTTGCCCACGCCTGCTGACGGCCCTGTTTCTTGGACTGCTGCCCTTGATCTCGCAGGCAACAGCGGTGGATCTTGCGACTCAGACGATCACCATCGCGCTAACCCAGGAGCCACCGAACCTGGACTCGGTAAGAACCACCGATACGGTGAGCTTTTTTGTCATAGGTCACACTCAGGAGGGATTAGTCCGCTACGATCGTCGCGGCCAACTGGCACCTGGCGTGGCCAGCAGCTGGGTCGTCAGCGACACCAGCATCGACTTTACCCTGCGCGAGGAGGCGCGTTGGAGTGACGGTAGCCAAGTCACGGCGGAGGATTTTGTTTACGCCTGGCGCCGCTTGGTTGATCCCACCACTGCAGCAGCTTATGCCTCAATCATGTTTCCGATTAAAAACGCCGAACCGATTCAACGGGGCGAGCTGCCCGTTACCGCGTTGGGTATCGAGGCACTGACCCCTTATTCACTTCGCGTTTCGCTGGAACGTCCCTGCGGCTATTGTGTCAGCTTGATGGCCCATGCGGCATTTTTTCCAATAAAGCAGACATTTCGTGAGCGGCAGGGTGAAGCCTACGCCGCGGAGGCCGCGAATCTGCTGTATAACGGGCCATTTGTGATCGAGTCCTGGACCCATGGCGCGGCACTGCGGCTCGTGAAGAATGGCAATTATTGGAACCGATCGGCGATTACCCTCAATGGCATCAACATAGATTACATCACTGAGGACAATCGCACTCGCCTGAATCTGTTTCGCGACGGCCGTATCGCCCTGGCTCGACTAGGCGCCGAGACGGTTGCAGATGCCGCCAGTCAGGGTATGCGACTGAGAACATTTGCCTCCGGCGGCATGTCATATCTGCGGTTCAACGTCGGCGACGAGCGGCCAATGGCGGAATTGAAACTGCGTCGAGCGATACAGCTAATTTTTGACTCGGATGAATTTGTTAATAAGGTGATCGGCATACCGGGCTATAAGCCGGCTTATAGTTTTTTCCCGGGTTGGCTGCCTGGTGCCGAGGAGCCGTTTACCCTGGAACATCCGCTACCCAAGCAGCCGGTCGATAGGGCGCTTGCACGTGAACTGGTCGCCGAGGTTGAGAAAAATTATGGCGAGATTCCGCCTCTGACGCTGTTGACCGTCGCCTCGCCAACAGGCGCCAAAATTGCGGAATATTTACAGGGCATCATGGGGCAGACGCTGGGGCTCGTTATCAAGGTCGACCAGCAAACCTTTAAGCAATACCTGATGAAAGTGGAGAGTGGCGATTTTGATATGGCTCTGTCGAGCTGGTATCCAGACTTCAATGATGTCGTGACCTATGCGGATCTGTTGGCCAGCTGGAACGCGAACAACCGTGGTCACTACGCAAGTCCGGTTTATGATGAGTGGTTGAACGTGCTTCAGCGAGCGGCTGATCCCGTTGAGCGAATGGCGGCAGCCGCCCGTTTGCAATCTTTGATCGCCACAGACGTGCCACTCATTCCCATGGCGGAAACCGGATCAGCTTACCTGCAGCATTCAAATCTGCGGGGTGTTGTGCGCCAGGTTCTGGGTGCGGATCCAGATTTTACCGCCGCTCGAGTGGTACC
>JAYODE010000005.1:44710-55084 GCA_038106185.1 Gammaproteobacteria bacterium
TGAAAGCCGCTTACTTGAAAGCCGCTTACTTGAAAGTCGCTGGGGGGCGGCGCTGAGTAACCTTCGGTGCCGGTGCGGGATCTGCCGCAATGGTGGTACCTGGATGATCCGAGACAGCTAGATCAGCTCAAAATAGCGTCGGTATTCCCAGTCTGAGACAAGGCGCGACTGAGGGTCGCCGCCACCGGTATGAAAACTCAGCCACTCGCTGTCACGGGTGTGCAGCCAGTTCTCGATGATGTCTTCGCCAATGATATCTGCCAGCAGAGTGTCAGCCTTTAACGTGGCCGCTGCTTGGGATAGGGTCGTCGGCAACTTATCGAAGCTATCGGGTAAGCCCCAGGCCAGCCGTGAAAACTCTGGTGGTGGCTGCAGTTGGTTTTTAACACCGGCCAGACCACCGGCAAGAATGACACTCAGGCCCAGATACGGGTTCAGGTCAGCCGCGCCCACTCGATTTTCAATGCGGCTCAAGGTTGGACTGCCGCTGATCAGGCGCAGCGCCGCAGATCGATTGTCCTCGCCCCAGCAAGCGGTCATAGGCACGGCACTGAAATCGGTGAAACGTCGATAGGAATTGATGGTTGGACAAAGGAATGAAACGGCCGCCGGCAGAGTTGCCATCAGCCCGCCAAGCCACTGGCGCATCAGGGCAGAGCGCTGCTCAGGTGCGGCTGGGTCAAAGAAAGCGGACTGTCCTCGACTATCCTGCAGTGAATGGTGAATGTGCATGCCAGAACCATAACTCGCGGTGGGTTTTGCCATAAAAGTCACAGCCATTTGCAGGTCGACGGCAACCTCGTACAGTATCTGCTTGGTTCGAACAACATTATCTGCGGCAGTTGTTGGATCGGTGGGTACCAGGTTCAATTCAATCTGACCCTTTCCGGCTTCATCATTCCAGGCCTCCCATTTCAGACCTTTCCACTCCATACGCTTGATGACCTCGGTCATAAACTCGGTGGCATGGTAGGCATTGCGGATCAGGTAAGCATTGGCGTTGCTGCCCGCGCCAACCAGCGCCATTTGCTCATAACCTTTGTGTTGCAGGTCGGCATAGCTGTCCTTGAACAGAAAAAACTCAAGTTCATAGGTTGCTTTGATGGTGTAGCCAAGGTCGGCTACTTCATGGACCAGGCGCTGGAGCAGGGTTCGGGGGCACAGACGCAGTGGCGTGCCATCGAGTTGCGTGAAATTGCCGATACAATGGCCCAGGGCCGGATTGGTGCCGTCAGAAATCAAAGTGCCAAGGTCGGGTCGAAGCTGTATATCGCCAAAATTGGCGCTGCGCTGGTGATGCCAGTGGGTTAGATGGGCGGCGCCATTGATATCCGCGGCCATTACCAGGTCGGAGATGCCGTGGCCAGACGGCAGAGACTTCTCGAATTTGTCTCGATGCAGGTACTTGCCGACACCGAGACCGTCGAGGGTTGTGCCCCAGGTGCGAACGATATCCACATGGTGTCGATCCAGCCAGTCCGGCAGGTTTTCTCGCGTGATCATGGGGTCAGCCCTTCAGAAGTGCTTGCAGCCTCAGGTGCTTTGAGTTCGCCGAGGAGATGCTGAAGGGTGAGCCCCGTAAGCACGGCTGCCTGTTTAAGATTGCTGAGAATTTTGATTTCACCCTTGATGGCACTCTCCAGCAGGACCTTTTCACCGCTAAACAACTGACTTAGGGTCAAGGCGCTGCCATGGACTGTCATAGCCGCATCGTCAGTCGAAAAGTCTTCTTCGAGGGCGGCCAATGGCATCTGCTGTATCAGGTCTCGTGTAAGTATGAGCACCTCCGCAGTATCAGAGCAGACCAGTATCAGGCGGCTCGGCATGCCCGCCGCGTGCTGGGTCATTTGCCAGAAATTTCGCGCCGCGACAGACCAGTTCAACAGCCTCGGCTGCAGTAGTTTGCTCACTCGAAAGGCAAACCACGGATGGCGCCAGAGACGTTCGATACGGGGTGGCTGATTCGTATTGAAGTCCAGATGAATCAGCAGGCGAGCATTCTTGTCAGTGCCGCGGCACAGATAGATTTTCTCGGGACTCAGGTGAATCGTCAGACACTGAGAGTCTGTCGTTGATTGCATGGAGAAGCAGCCTTCAAGTCCAGCGACGGTGCGCCGGACCGTCGCCTGAGTTAAGGCGCGACTGACCCTTGCCCCAATAATTTTAACGATGGGTACTGGGTCGGCCTCTAACTCGACCCTCAAGCTTCGTTTTCCAGAAATTCAACGATCTCGAGCTGAAAGCCCGAGATCGCATTGTAGCGGGTTGGTGCGCTCAGAACTCGCATCTTGCCGACACCGATTTCTCGTAAAATCTGCGAGCCAGTGCCGATAACTCGATATACACCGGATTCAGTGTTGACCCGCTGAAGCGGAGGCATCTCTGGGTAGGCATTGACCTGCGCCAGCTCCTCTGCCCTGGAGTACTGCTGATCAACGATAACCACGACACCCTTGCCCTCGGCGGCAATGCGGGCCATAGACTCGGCCAGCGACCAGGATTTTTTGACACCCGGGCGGACGGTACCCAATATATCCCGCAGCGCATTGATGGTTTGGACTCGAACGATACAGGGTTCATCGGCTTTTATTTCGCCCATGACCAGGGCGTAGTGAATGCCGTCAGAGATGCTGTCCGTGTAGGTCCGCAAGGTAAAATCGCCTTCTGCGGTTGAGATAGGCTGCTCTCTTACCAGGCTGATAGTTTTGTCGTTGATGGTGCGATATTGAATCAAATCGGCAATGGTACCGAGTTTGATGCCATGTTTTTCTGCGAACTTCTCCAGTTCCGGGCGTTTAGCCATGGTACCGTCTTCATTCATCACCTCGACGATCACCGCGGCCGGCTCATAGCCGGCCATTCGCGCCAGGTCACAGCCGGCTTCGGTATGTCCGGCACGGGTCAAAACCCCGCCAGGTTTGGCAATTAAAGGGAAAATGTGCCCGGGCATGACCAGATCTTCTGGCACTGCATGCTTGGCCACCGCCGTACGAATCGTGTGTGCTCGATCAGCGGCGGAGATGCCGGTCGTGATACCTTGGGCGGACTCGATAGAGACAGTAAAGTTGGTCTCGTGGAGTGACTTGTTGGTGTCTACCATTAAGGGCAAATTCAACTGCCGGCCGCGCGCCTCTGTCACTGTCAGACAAATCAAACCGCAGGCTTCGCGGGCCATAAGGGTGATGTGTGCAGGGGTGACGACCTCAGCGGCAATGATCAGGTCGCCTTCATTTTCGCGGTCTTCATCATCCATGATCAGGACCATCTTGCCTTGGCGGAAATCGTCAAGGATCTCTTCAGTGGTGCTAATTGCCATCTCTGCTCCGGGCTAGCTTTAACTAAAGCCGCGATTATACAAGAAATGTCCCGTATAATCTGGTTTCGACCTCAGATGAAGATTCCTGGAGCGCCAGTGGCGAAACTATTGAGCAGAGAGCAACTGAAAACGCGGCTCCAAGCCATCTGTGAGGGTCACAGCGTAGCGGATCAGGCTCGAATGCGAGTCTACGAATCAGACGGGCTAACGGCGAAAAAACAGCTGCCCTGGCTGGTATTACTACCCTCGACCATTGAACAGGTGCAATTGATTATGCAACTGTGTCACGCCCACCAGATACCTGTTGTTGCCCGAGGTGCAGGAACTGGTTTGTCCGGGGGTGCCATGCCCCATGCCGAGGGTGTATTGCTGAGCCTGGCGCGGTTCAATCGAATTCTCGCGGTGGATCCAGTGAATCAGCTGGCGAGGGTCGAGCCTGGGGTGACCAACCTTGCGATTTCCGAGCAGGTACGGCCACTGGGTTTGTTCTATGCTCCAGACCCGTCTTCGCAGATTGCCTGCACGATCGGTGGTAATGTCGCCGAGAACTCCGGTGGCGTGCATTGTCTTAAATATGGTCTGACGGTGCACAATGTCCGCAAGCTGGTGATGGTCTCGCCGCAGGGCGAGCGCTATGAGTTGGGTAGCGAGGCCTTTGATTCAGCGGGCTACGACCTGCTGGCGCTGATGCACGGATCAGAAGGTATGTTGGGTATCGTCGTTGAAGTCACCGTTAAGCTGTTACCCATTCCTGCAGAAATAGCGGTATTGATGGCAGCCTTCAGTCATGTGAGTCAGGCTGCCGATGCCGTTAGCCGAATCATCGACAGGGGTCTTATTCCCGCGGGTCTCGAGATGATGGATCAACTTGCTATTCAGGCTGCAGAGGCGTTTGTGCATGCCGATTATCCCCTGGACGCCGCAGCCATTCTCATCTGCGAGCTGGATGGTACCGAGGCCGAGATCGAACAACAGCAGCAATTGCTGCGGCAAGTATTGGAGACGGCTGGCGCCGTGCAGATTCGAGCCGCCAGGGATGCCGCAGAGCGGCAAAGACTCTGGCTGGGTCGCAAGGCGGCATTTCCAGCGGTCGGCCGACTGGCACCCGACTATTATTGTATGGACGGTACGATTCCCCGTCGCGAATTGGCCAGCGTCCTGGCAAGTATCGCCGAGCTTTCAAAGGTGCACGGCCTGCCAGTGGCGAATGTGTTTCATGCGGGCGATGGCAATCTGCATCCGCTGATACTTTACGATGCAAATCAGCCAGGGCAGCTGCAGGGCGCAGAGGCCTTTGGTGCTGACATTTTACGGTTGTGTATCGAGCGAGGAGGCACTATTACCGGTGAACATGGTGTTGGGGTCGAGAAGATCGACGAGATGTGCGTCCAGTTTACTCACGATGAGCTGGCAGTTTTTCATGGTGTTAAATCTGCCTTCGATCAACAAGGGGGGCTAAATCCCGGCAAAGCCGTGCCAACGCTGCAACGCTGTGCTGAGTTTGGCGCGATGCATGTGCATCGCGGCCAGGAAAAATATCCGGAACTGGAGCGTTTTTAGTGGTCGTCGATAGCACCCTGAAGGATTGGCAGGCTCAAATTCAAACCGCACTGGCTGCCGGTTCGTCGCTGTGTATTCGTGGTGCCGGCAGTAAAGATTTTCTAGGTGAAAGTGTCACCTGTGATCAGCAGCTCAACACGCAGGCCCATGCAGGGGTCATCGATTATGCGCCGACCGAACTCGTGATGACCGTTCGTGCCGGCACCCAGTTGGCATCGGTGAATGCCGTGCTTGCCGAGCAACGGCAGTACTGGCCCTGTGATCCGCCATCCTATGGTGGCAATGCCACGATAGGTGGCGCTGTTGCGGCAGGCCTGTCGGGTCCGGGGCGAGTCGCCTATGGTGCTGTCAGGGATCTCGTCTTGGGGGTCGGTATGATCAACGGCGCTGGCAAGGCGCTGAACTTTGGTGGTCGAGTGATGAAAAATGTGGCGGGTTATGACGTGTCTCGTTTGATGACCGGTAGCCTGGGTACCCTGGGGCTGATAACAGATGTGAGTATCAAGGTATTACCTTTGCCCGAGGCGGAAGTCACTCTGGCGCGGGTCGAGACGGTGGAAATGGCCCATGCGCGGTTCCTGCAACTGGCGCGAACGGCGCTGCCTTGTTCGGCATCGGCTTGGCTGGCCGGCGTCAGCTATCTGCGTTTTTCCGGGTCCCAGGCCGGAGTTGAAGCGGCACAACAAAAAATGGGTGGCGATGTCACCTCCTCGAACATATGGGCGCAAATCCGCGATCACCGTATCGACGCGTTTGAGCAGGCGAGAAATATCTGGCGAATCTCAGTCGAGCCAGGCTCACCGACACTATTACAACAAAGCAGTTTGCTTGAGTGGTATGGTGGTCAGCGCTGGTTACTGGATCCTGATTTTGATCCCAGACTGCATCTCGATGCAGGACATGCCACCTTGTTTCGTGCCCCACCTGGGACATCGATACCCAGGTTTCAGCCTTTAACCGCTGTTGTGGAAGGCATTCACAGGCGTCTTAAGCAGCAGTTTGACCCTCAGGGAATTTTTAATCCAGGGCGGCTTTACCGGGACATTTAATGCAAACTCATATTCATTCGGCGCTCAGCCATCGACCTGAAGTCCGCGAAGCTGACGACATTCTGCGAAGTTGCGTACATTGCGGGTTTTGTACGGCCACCTGTCCAACCTATCAACTGCTGGGCGATGAGCTGGATGGACCTCGAGGCAGGATCTATCTGATTAAAAATTTGCTGGAAGACAACCAGATTTCTACTGAATCGGTGGATCACCTGGACCGTTGTCTGACCTGTCGAGCCTGCGAAACGACCTGTCCGTCTGGCGTCCGCTATGGGCGACTGCTGGATATAGGCAAGGGGCTGATAGCGGCGCAGCCGGTTAAAACCAGGCCCCTTCGTGCGCTGGTCGTCGGGCTATTGCGATTTTTTGTACCAAATCCGGGTTTGATGGGGCCTGTGCTGCGACTGGGTCAATTTTTTCGACCTCTCATGCCGGCAAGCCTGGCGCGGCATCTGCCGCGTTTGTCGCGAAAGCACTATGAAATCCCGGCCATCTGCAATCCCAGGGGCAGCGTATTGCTGCTGCAGGGTTGTGTTCAGAAGATTGCAACGCCCCAGGTTAATCAGGCGCTGACAAAATTGCTGGCAACCCAAGACGTGCTGGTTGAGACACTGAGTACTGAGTCCTGCTGTGGTTCTCTGGATTACCATCTCGGCGCTCACGCAGCAGCGCGGCAGCGGATGCGGCGCCTGATTGACCAGATCTATCCGCGTTTAGCTCTGGTCGACTCGATTGTATCAACGGCCAGCGGCTGTGGCGTGACGCTCAAAGACTATCCTGAAATTCTCCAAGACGACACTGAGTACTGTCGCAAGGCCGAGGAGGTTATTGCCAAGCTGGTAGATGTTAGCGAACTACTTGCGGCCCATACCTTTGATTGTTTGCCGACTCGAGTCGCGTTTCACTCGCCCTGCACACTGCAACACGGGCAGAAGATCACGGGACTGGTAGAGCGGATTTTGCGTGGCGCGGGATTTCAGCTCTGTAATGTGCAAAACGCCCATCTCTGCTGTGGCTCGGCAGGCACCTACTCAATTCTGCAGTCAGAGATTGCCCAGCGCCTGCTTCAAAACAAAGTCGAGAATCTTCTTCAGGAGAATGCGGAATTCATTGCCACAGCTAACGTTGGCTGTCAGCTCCACCTGCAGACGGGGACTGATGTACCGGTTGTTCACTGGGTAGAGTTGTTGGCTGATCGATTACGCCCCAGCAAGGCCGCCAGTTAGCGGCTGAGCCTGGCAGCCAGGTGCTGCAAGTCGATGGCCAGTCGGAGTCAGTTAGCTGAGATTGCCGGCTTCTTGATAGAGCCACCAGAGGAGACCTTTCTGCGCATGCAGGCGGTTCTCAGCTTGTTCATACATGATAGCGCGCGGGTCGCGGGTCAATTCAGCGGTGATCTCAAAGCCATCGTGAATCGGCATATCGTGCATGATCTTGCAATCAATGCCCTTGAGCAGTTCAGTATTTAATTGATAGGGGCGCATCAGGGCGAGCCTAGCATCGTTCTCTTCCTGGTGATCCGGATTGTTGAAATACTGCATGTCAATCCAGGTGTCAGTGTAGACGAAATCTGCATCCGCTACCGCCTCACGGGGGTCTGTGGTGTGCTTGATCCGTTGCGAGGACTTGAGGATTTGCTGTACCTCAACGTCTGCTGTCCCCGCATTGCCCTCGATCGAGGGCGACGCGATCGTCATCCTGATGCCCAGTTTATCGCAGATAGTAATGAGAGAATTACAGACATTGTTTCTCACGCCAACGAAGACCAGATGGGCGTCCTTTATATCGCCAGCAAAATGTTCCTGCATCGTCAGGACGTCTGTCAGCGCTTGACAGGGGTGGTACAACTCATCGCAACCATTGATAACGGGGACTCGGCTTGCACTGATGATTTTCTGCAAGTCGCTGTGCTTAAGAAGACGGGCCATGATGCAACTGACATTACGCGACAAGTAGGCGGTCTCATGCTCGATACCAGAGAGAATGAAATTCGAGGTGGACCAGTCGATATAAATGGCGTGGCCGCCCAGTTCAGTCATCGCAACCTCAAAAGACACGCGAGTGCGAGTGCTGGTCTTCTGGAACAGCATGGCCATGGACTTACGATGCAGCAGCTTGTGGAACCTGGCCGGATCCGCCTTTATTTCTGCTGCTTTGGATAAAATCGTCCGGATTTCGGCGCTGTCAAGGCACTGTAGGTTCGGTAGATGTCTCATGACTACTCTAATGTCAAAAAAAAAAGCCCATAAGCTGGGCTTTTGATCGATTGCGCGGTGCGAAGCCAGAAAATTAACTGATCGTCTCACCTAATACAAGACTACACGTATCTGTACGGCTTAATATTTGCTAATTTTGCCACCACGTTCCCATTAACAGCAGGGCACTCGCCTTGCCAGCAGAGAAGAGGAATCTATGGAATATCGAAATCTGGGTGCCACAGGTTTGAAGGTGTCGGTTGTGGGCATTGGCTGCAATAACTTTGGCCGACGTTGCGATGCGGTGGCGACAGCGGCTGTGGTTGATGCAGCGCTGGATGTGGGCATCAACTTTTTCGATAGCGCGGATATTTATGGACCGAACGGTCTGTCCGAAACCTACCTGGGTCAGGCCATGCAGGGTAAGGATAGGTCAAGTCTGATTATTGCCAGCAAGTTCGCCAATCCAATGGGCGCAGGCGACCTGATGCGCGGCGCTTCTCGGCGTTACATCATGAATGCGGTGGAAGCCAGCCTCAAACGCCTGGGCACCGACTATATCGACCTGTATCAGCAGCATGTGCCTGATGATCAAACGCCCATTGAGGAAACTCTGAGGGCCCTGGATGATCTGATTCGAAGCGGTAAGGTGCGGTATATCGGGCACTCGAATTTCAACGGCTGGCAGTTGGCGGACGCTGACTGGACAGCGCGGCATCAGGGTTTGAATCGATTTGTGACGGCACAAAATCACTACAGTCTGATAGATCGAAGAATAGAAAAGGATGTCGTCCCGGCGGCAAAACACTTTGGGATCGGCATACTGCCCTATTTCCCGCTTGCCAGCGGCTTGCTGACGGGGAAATATCAGCGCGGCGAAGCAGCGCCGCAGGGCACCCGCCTGGCAGCCTGGGGTGAACGCGGTGCAGCGGCACTGTCAGAGCAGAATTTTGCCATCGTTGAGAAATTAACCGATTTTGCGCGAGACAGCGGCCATAGCCTGCTTGAGCTGGCCATGAGTTGGCTGGCGACGAAACCCTACATTTCGAGCGTCATTGCGGGTGCTACGAGTCCCTCGCAGGTTGAGCAAAATGCGGCGGCAGCATCCTGGCGTCTCAGTGATGATGAAATGGCGATCGTCAATGAGCTGTCTACGCGGTAATACGAAGGGCAGGTCCGCGGCCAATGTCGGACTTGCCGAGAGAAAAGGGCAATCCCTCAGGAGCGCGTTATGTGTGGTCGCTTGAATGTGATCAGTGCGCCGTTGGTGGCCTTTATTCAGGACATCCTTCAGGTTGACCCGACGCTTGGCCATCTTTCTACTGAAGAGCCGTCTGCTGAAGAGCCATCAGCTAAAGAGCCGGCGATTTCAGGGCTGACGACTGAATATAACATTGCCCCCACGGCCCAAATTCCAGTGATTCGTGCCACTGCTGGCGCTCGAACCTTGGCGACCATGCGCTGGTGGCTGGTGCCCAGTTGGGCGAAGGCCCCCAGTACTCAGTTCAGCATGTTTAATGCCAGGTCAGAAACGCTGTCAACCAGTCCAGCGTTTCGAGATGTCTTTAAAACCCGGCGTTGCATCATCCCGGTGTCTGGCTATTTTGAGTGGCAAACGCTGGACGGCCAGAAGCAGCCTTATTATGTTCAGGCCGCCGAGTCGTCTGGTCTGGCCCTTGCCGGCCTCTGGGATCTCTGGAGCAAGGCGGGGCAGCAGATCCTGAGCTGTACGATTGTCACAGCAGCAGCACCCCCATCAATGCAAGCGTTGCATGCACGAATCCCGGTTCATTTGACACAGGCAGAGGTTGATGTGTGGTTGGACGGCTCGGCTCACGCGCAGAATCTGCAAGGCCTGCTCTCGCCACGCGTGAAGGTTCCGCTGCAGCTGACCCCCGTGTCTCGGTACGTCAACAACGCACGCAACAAAACTGCGCTTTGTTTGGCGCCGGCAGGCACAGGCAGAACAGTCGTGCCCGGCTGAGGATCGGCGGCCAATGCCGATGGGAAGGTGTGCGGGTGGCTGACCTAATCTGAACCGGAGTGCGTTTAAAAAGCGCGCTGATCACCTAATACTGAACGACGAGGTTCTTGAGAGCTTGATTGAGAAAGGCGCGCTTGAAGCCTAGTTTCTTGAAGCCTAGTTTCTTGAAGCCTAGTTTCTTGAAACCTAGTTTCTTGAAACCTAGTTTCTTGAAACCTAGTTTCTTGAAACATGGAAAGTGCCATCGTCGTCGACATTGTCAAGGGTGTA
>JAYODE010000005.1:55184-59544 GCA_038106185.1 Gammaproteobacteria bacterium
CCTAGTTTCTTGAAACATGGAAAGTGCCATCGTCGTCGACATTGTCAAGGGTGTACTTGATCTCGCTGATGATGTCCGCGGCACTGCGGCCACTCTCTTTATAACGCTCAATCAGTTTCCAGACGAGGGCCTGGCCATAGGCATTCAGATCTATGTTGTTTTCCGCCGCTTCCTGAATGCCGGCGTTGAGGTGGTTTTTTGCAAGTGTATAAGCGTCTGCCATGTCCATGCTCCTGTCAGTAAAAGTCAAAGAATGATCTCGTCCTCAGCGCTCAAAATACAGACTCGCCGTCCAAGTAGCCGGCGCAATGGTTTCACGAAAATAAGATCAGTGCAGAGAGTTCCGTCTCTTGCGCTCGACAAGAAGATAATGCAATCTCGAGCGTCTTGACAAGACAAATCAACGCCAGTGATGAGGTGAAGGGGACTTCAGCTATGACAGAACCTACGACAAATGCTTCGACAAACGCTTCGACAAACGCTTCGACAAACGCTTCGACAGACGCTAAGAAATTGACATTACCGGAAGCCACGCTTGTGGGGATGACACTGGCCTACCACGCCCAGGAACGCCCCGAGAAGATGGCCGTGATTTCCAATTATGGTCATCGTACTTTTGCGGAGCTGAATGGTCGAGCGAATCAATTGGCAAGAGTGTTGAGAGACGCAGGGCTGAAGCCCGACGATGGTGTCGCTATGCTGCTGGTTAATCGACCGGAGTTTCTCGAAGTTTACTATGCCTGCATGCGAGCAGGGTTTCGTATCACGCCCATCAATTGGCATCTCACGGGCGATAATGCCGCTTATATAGTGGGTAACTGCGAGGCTAAAGCTTTTATCGCCGATATTCGCTGCGCTAAACCCGCGATCGATGCGCTGAATGACAACAAAAACCAATTGAAGATAGCCCTTGCGGTCGGCGGTGATTTGGACGGTTTTCAAGCCTACGGTGAGGTTGTCGAGGCCGCATCGCCTGACAATATTGATTCGCCTGAAATCGGCGCTCAGATGCTCTACACCTCCGGTACAACCGGTCGACCCAAGGGCGTCTATCGCCAGCGAGTCGCACCAGTGCCCGTGGCAGGTGCCGCGAATCAGGGCCAGCCAAATCGAGCAGCAGCCGAGACGACAGCCCTTTCGCTGGCTGCAGCGGCCTATAACCCTGAGACTGACCGCGCCTTGTGTACTGGACCTGCCTATCATGCGGCGCCACTGGCTTTCAATATCATTGCGCCATTGGCTGCCGGCGTCGGCACAGTATTGATGGACAAGTGGGATCCTGAAGAAACACTGAGGCTGGTGGAAGAGCATCGAATCACCCATACCCATATGGTCGCGACCATGTTTCATCGACTGCTCGCTTTGCCGGCGGCCACGCGAGAGAGATACCAGTTGGACCAGTTAAGGTTCGTTCTGCATGGGGCTGCGCCCTGTCCGGTGCATGTCAAGCAGTCTATGATGGCTTGGCTCGGACCGGTGGTTTATGAGTATTATGCAGCGACCGAAGGGGGAGGTGGATTCTTTATTGGTCCGCAAGAGTGGCTGACTAAACCCGGCAGCGTTGGCAAGGCACCCCCCTCGGCAGACAACAAGATATGTGGCGATGATGGCAAGGAAGTCGGTGTTGGTGTGGTCGGTACCATTTATTTTCGAGCGCCAGAAATTCGCTTTGAATACTTCAAAGATACGGCCAAGACCGCTGGCAGTTATCAAGGCGATTATTTTACCCTTGGTGACATGGGCTACTTCGACGCGGATGGCTATCTGTTTCTCACCGGCCGTAGCGCAGAAACGATTATCTCTGGCGGGGTCAATATCTATCCTCAGGAAACCGATGATGTCCTGCTAAAGCATCCCGCCGTTGCAGATGTCTGTACGATCGGTATTCCCAACGAGGAGTGGGGTGAAGAGGTTAAGTCTGTCGTGATGCTGAAGCCGGGCGTCGCGCCGGATCAGGCAATCGTCGACGACTTGATCGCGTTTGTTCGAGAATATTTGCCGGCGTTCAAGTCGCCTCGAACCATCGACTTTACCGATGACCTGCCGCGCCTGCCATCGGGCAAGATCCAACGTCGACTCGTCAGAGAACCCTATTGGGCCGGTCGAGATCGGCAAATCTAACGTACAGTCATGATGCCGATTATACCAGTGCTCGATGCAATTCTGCCGGGACTGAATCTGACAGGTCTAGGACCGAACAATTGAGGTCTGCTGCGAACGCCTGAATGCCGACTTTTAAGGCGTTCAGCAGAGCGTCAGTCAGTTTTTGAGTAGGTTCCAGCTGAAGGAAGTGAACGCGCAGAGTGCTGACTTTTCTGTCGGCTTTGCAGTCCATTCGACCGATCAGCTGTTCGCCCCAGAGTAGGGGCAGACAAAAATAGCCAAAGCGGCGCTTGGCTGCTGGCAGATAGCACTCTAACTGATAGTCGAAATCAAATAGCCGCAGAGTACGAGAACGGTTGATGATCAGGTTGTCAAAGGGTGACAGCAGCTGGACCCGCGTGTGGTCCAATCTCAAAGTGGGCAACTCGAACAGGTTCGGTAGTGCATACCAGATTGTCCCTGCCACATCGATAGCCCTGACCTCTTCTGTGTCCAGCAGGCGCTGCATGACGCCCGCATAGTCAGGTAAAAAGGTCGCAGCGGTGAATCGACGAACTGATGTGCGGGCATAGGTTAAATCGGACAGGGTGCCGATTCCCATTGCTCGAAGAGAACGAAGCAGGGTGAATCGAGTCCATTCGTCGACATCAGGCGTTCGAGTATCAATATCGCTGGGTAAAACACGCTCTGTGAGATCATAGACCTTGGCAAAGCCAACTCGCTTGCTCACCATGAGTTGGCCACTCAGGAACAAATGCTCGAGGGATCGTTTAGCGGGTTTCCAGTCCCACCAGCCGTTGCTTTGCCGGTCCCGCTGATGCTCGAAGTCCTTGGACTGCTTGGGCCCCTCAGCGGCTATTTGCGCGAGAATTCTCCGGGTGAGGCGCTTGTCGTGGTTTTCGCGGGCTGCCACACCATGCATCATCGGCAGGTAAAAACGATAATCCTGAGTAGAAAGATAGGCAGCCGCATGGGACCAATATTCAAATACTCGGCGGTCTTTTGCCTGCAGTTCGTCCAGCATTGCCGGCCGGTAGTCTTTGATGCGAGTCTTGAGCACATGGTGATGGGCTCGATCGACAACCGAAATGGTATCAATTTGGAGATATCCGAGAGCCTCAATAGCCTGGGCGACCGCCTGCTTTCCCCGGCCGAAATAAGCGCCTTTTTGTAGCCCCTGATGGCTTAGTGCTGCGCGGCGAGCGGTTTGCAGTGAACAGGGTATGATGGGCAACATGAGGCAATATTAGCAGGTGTCACCCTTGTGTGGCAGGGTGTTCATTGCGCAGCACAAGGCGGTCTGTAAGGGCCATGTTCGAGGCCGGTTTGGCAGCCTGCCAGGTCGCAATATCAAGCCTGATTCAACCCAATAGCTGCCAATCCAAAGGAGGGTTGCGGTGACTGTCAAGGTGCTGTTAGTCGATACGTTCAATCTTATTCGCCGAGTCTATGAAGCTGGCCACAGCAGAGGTGAGCCTATCGAGACCGTCATCGAGGCAAGCCGCCGGTCACTTGAAAAGGCTTTGCGTCAGCATGCCCCCAGCCATGGGGTTGCCGTTGTCGACAGCCATGAAAAGAGCTGGCGACATCTGCTCTCTTCTGACTATAAGTCGGGTCGAACGCCGACTCCCGAAGCGTTACTGACGCACTTGAACGACTTTAACTCAGCCTTTGCAAGTCTTGGCATCGCCAGTCTGATGCGAGCCAATATTGAGGCTGACGATATCATCGGCACTCTGGCTCGAGGTATTGCTGCGGGTGGTGGTCAGGTCGTGATTCTGTCGACAGACAAGGGGTTTTTACCGCTGTTGAGCGACCAGATTCAGGTTTTTCACCATTTTGAGCAACGATTTATCTCGATCAGCTCAGTTCAAGAGCGTTTTGATTTACGCCCTGAACAACTGGTTGACTTCTGGGCTCTGGCGGGAGATCCAACCAACGGTATCAAAGGCGTGCCAAGGGTAGGCCGAAAGACTGCCATTGGCTTGCTGAAGGCCCATGATTCTCTGGTCGGCATCCTTAAGGCAGACGCCAGCGACCCCCTTATCGGACGCATCCAGGCGGAAAAGGATCTGGTGCTGCGGTGTCGATTGCTGGTCAACCTGAAAACCGATCTTGAGCTAGGGGTCAATCTTAAAAGCTACCGGCTGAAGTCGCCGCTGTCAGAGTGAATTCCAGATGCCAGTTGCCAGACGAGGTACTAGAGCCGGTACTAAACCAGCTGCTAAACCAGCTGCTAAACCAGCTGCTAAACCAG
>JAYODE010000005.1:59644-73047 GCA_038106185.1 Gammaproteobacteria bacterium
TGCTAAACCAGCGGCTAAATATGTCATTGAGAGAAGTGGGGCGGCACAGCCGAAAGTGTTAGACTTGGCGCTTTAAACCTCGCGGGATTGCCTGTGACTGACTCTCTAGAATGTTTTAAAGCCTACGATTTACGCGGCCGGGTTCCCGACCAGCTAAACGAATCGATCGCCTATCGAGTCGGGCGAGCCTACGCCGAATACTTACAGCCAAAAAAGGTCGTGGTTGGACATGATATTCGGCTCTCCAGTCCGTCTCTGTGCGATGCCTTGATTGATGGTCTGTTGGACAGTGGCGTTGATGTATTTCACATTGGTGAATGCGGGACGGAGGAAATCTACTTCGCCACCTCTCATTTCGAAATGGATGGCGGTATCGTTGTAACCGCAAGTCATAATCCCAAGGACTACAATGGCATGAAGCTGGTCCGAGAAGCGTCCAAGCCAATCAGTGGCGATACAGGTTTGTTTGAAATTCAACGCCTGGCCGAGCAAAACAGCTTTGCTAAAGTTCAGCGAATAGGTAAGTTGCAGCGCCTTGAGCACCGCCCAGCCTATCGGGAGAAGTTGCTTGCATATGCCGATGTTAGCGTCTTAAAACCGCTGAAGATTGTCGTCAACAGTGGTAATGGTGGGGCAGGTGCCATTATCGATCTGTTAGAAAAGGCGCTGCCATTCACTTTCATCAAGGTTCAGCATACGGCGGATGGCCATTTTCCCAATGGCGTACCTAACCCCTTGCTGGAGGCTAATCGTCAACCGACTATTGATGCGATTCTGGAACACGGCGCTGACCTGGGCATTGCCTGGGATGGTGACTTTGATCGCTGTTTCTTCTTTGATGCCAGTGGTCGATTTATAGAAGGCTACTACATTGTCGGTCTGTTGGCTGAAGCTTTTCTGCAGCAACAGCCTGGCAGCACAATAGTGCATGATCCGCGGCTGACCTGGAATACGCTGGATATTGTCAAACGTGGCGGTGGTATACCGATTCTGAGCAAGACCGGTCATGCGTTTATCAAGGAGCGAATGCGCCGCGAAAATGCAGTCTACGGCGGCGAAATGAGCGCGCATCATTATTTTCGCGATTTTGCTTATTGCGACAGCGGCATGGTGCCGTGGCTACTGGTAGTGGGACTGATGTCGCAACGAAACAAGAGTCTTGCCGAAATGGTTGATGAGCGGATGTTGGCCTTTCCCGCCAGTGGCGAAATTAATCGCCGAATCGCTAACCCCGCAGCTCTGCTAGCCTCGTTAGAAGCCCGATACACGCCTGCAGCGTTGGCTATCGACCATACAGATGGGTTGAGCATGGAGTTCAGCGACTGGAGATTCAATATTCGTATGTCGAATACTGAGCCGGTAGTCCGGTTGAATGTCGAGTCTCGTGGTAATACGGCCTTAATGCAGGAAAAAACCACAGAGCTGCTGGCACTGATGGGAGGTGAGGCTTTGTGAGTCAGGTTGTTGCAAATGGCATTAATCTTGAATTTGAGGAGCATGGCGATCGACAGCAGCCAACGGTTCTGTTGATGCGGGGTTTGGGTACACAACTCATTGATTGGCCAAGTTCCTTGCTCGAAGGACTGGTGGATCGAGGCTACCATGTTGTTGTTTTCGACAATCGTGATGTGGGTTTGTCTCAATCCTTTGAGCAAGCGGGGCTACCAGATTTAGCCGGCATCGCTCGAGGCGATAGATCGACGCTGGCTTACAATCTTCAGGATATGGCAGCTGACGTGGTCGGACTGATGAACGCGCTGGGCATTGAGCAGGCCCATGTTATGGGTATATCCATGGGTGGCATGATTGCACAGGTGCTGGCAGCGACTCACGGTGATCGTCTGCTGTCGATGATATCCATGATGTCATCCAGCGGCAGAAAAGGTCTGCCGGGGCCAACGCCTGCAGCGCAGGCATCTCTGACAGCGAGCCCGGATCCGGCCACCGGCAGGGACGGGGTCATTGCCTTGACTGCGGAAGGCTTGTTGATCTGCGGCAGTCCAGACTATCCGGAGAGTCTGGAAGAGCGACTCGCGATTGCGGAAAGACGTTTCGAGCGCAACTATGCGCCCGCTGGTATTGCTCGACAGATGGCCGCGGTTATCGCTACTGGCGACAGAACGGCGTTGTTAGAGAAGATCAAGATTCCTGCACTGGTCATTCATGGCGCTGCTGATCCGCTGATACCTCTTGCTGCAGGCGAAGACACAGCCAGAAGCATCTCGGGTTGTCAGCTGCGAGTCGTGAAGGGTTTGGGCCATAATATTCCCGTTGCAGCCGTGCCTATGCTGCTTGACCTGATGGTGGATTTTTATCGGAGTATAGAATGAGTTGGTTGGGCAAAATTCTAGGTGGCGGTATTGGCTTTGTACTGGGAGGTCCGCTGGGTGGTGTCATGGGCGCTGTCATGGGTCATCAATTCGATTCCAAGGCTCAAGGTCGAGGCTTGCTGAGCGCTATTGAAAGCAAGCAGAGTATTTATTTTGCTGCCACTTTTTCCATGTTAGGCAAGCTTGCGAAAGCCGACGGTTTTGTTTCGCAGGCTGAGGTAGACGTGATTGAACGTGTCATGCGCGATAATCTGCGACTTGATGCTCGAACTCGGCAGCTAGCGATCGAGATATTTAATGCAGCGAAAGACTCGGACTCGACCTTTGAAAGTTTTGCGCAACAATTTCAACAAGAATTTGGCGGAGTCAGAGTCGTCAAGGAGTCTCTGGTCGATCTACTTCTGCTGGTGGCCTATGCCGATGGATCCTTACACGTCGCTGAAGAAAAACTGCTACTGCAAGCGGTGCGCATTTTTCAGTTAGAAGGTCACTATGAGCAGCTTAAGAGCCGTTTTACCGGGTCCACTAACGATCTTGGTCGTTGCTTTAAAATCCTTGGCTGCGAGCCCACCGATGAGATAAAGGCTATCAAGGCCAAGTATCGAAAATTGGCCATGGAATATCACCCAGATCGAGTCCAGGCTAATGGCATGTCTCCGGAACTGGTTGCGGTTGCCGAAGAGAAGTTCAAGGAGATACAGAATGCCTTTGATATTATTGAAAAACACAAACGCCAGGCGAGCTAAACACAGTTGTATCAATCGCAGTTGAATCAGCCAGGATAAAAATTCATTGGCCAGGCCCTGACTGGGCTTGCGCGCTGATAGAGCGAATGCCCGTCCAGACCAACCAGAGAAATACCAATGGCATGAGCAGGCTTCGAATCAACAGAATCACTATCAGGTGAACTATGGCGGTCGCCGCTATGTCGGTAATACTCTGCTGTTGGTCTGTGCCCAGGATAGCCTGGGCGGTTTGCCATGCACCGCTGATGAAGCCGGCATTCTCGACTGATTGCTTGTAACTATCCCGTAAGTCCTGAAGTTGATCCTTGGCCAAATCGAGTGAGTCTAAAGCCTGCCGCTGCTGCTCATCGAAATAGACTCGGTCGAGTCCCCAGCTCAGGCCTGCCTGCAGCACGAAGACGAAACGAACCAGTATGAGCAGGAGGAGCATCCGCAGCAACCACCCAGGCAGGCGTACCCGCCAAACATAGGCGCCAAACATCCCCAGCAAGGCGCATGATGTGAGTAGCTTGGCGATCAGGCTGCCAGTCGCAACTAATATCACCTGTTGCAAACCGAGTGCCGCAAGCCCGTAGAGTAAAAAGCCTGAGAATCGCTCAATCAGATCGTTTAATGGATCCAGAGCTTCGCCTGGATGCAGTGCGACGCCAGCGCCAAAGTTGAGACTGACCTCTACGGAAGAGATCACGGAAATAATAGCATTAATGGTTCTGGCACTGGCATAGACGACTAGGTTGGTGTTGAGTGCGTCATCCAGGTACTGGCTCGCTGCTCTGTCAAAATGCGGAATCCAGGTCATGACGACAAGCACAAGTGTCACTGCGCCGGCTAGATAGGTCGATGCTCGAGTCAATCTTTGCTTGACTGCTGGGGTGCTGGCTAGCATTCAGCGATGGCCGTGGGTCCAGAGGACTTTTTCGTCTACCTCGTTAATGTCGCATAAACCACTGAAGGCCATGGTCAGGTCCAGCTCCTTATGTATGATGTCGAGGCAACGAGTTACGCCGGCTTCTCCCATAGCCCCCAAACCATAGAGAAAAGCGCGACCTATGAGCGTGCCTTTAGCGCCAAGGGCAATGGCCTTGAAGACATCCTGACCACTTCGAATACCACCATCCATCCAGACCTCAATTTTATCACCCACCGCCGCTACAATGGCCGGCAGGGCATCAATCGCCGCCGGCGCCCCATCCAGCTGACGCCCACCATGATTCGAGACGATCAAGGCATCTGCGCCACTGCTGACAGCCATATAGGCGTCCTCTGGATCCATGATGCCCTTCAGGATCAGTTTGCCACCCCATTGTTCCTTCACCCAGGCGACGTCATCCCAGCTTAAGGCCGGATCAAACTGATCGGTTGTCCAGTGACTGAGGCTCCCCATATTGTCGATTCCGGCCACGTGTCCCACAATATTGCCAAAGTTGTGGCGGCGGGTCCGAAGCATGCCCAGAGCCCAGCGCGGCTTGGTGACGATGTTGGCGATATTCCGCAGCGTCATTTTGGGTGGTGTGGAGAGCCCATTTTTAATGTCTTTGTGACGTTGTCCCATGATCTGCAGGTCCAGGGTCAGTACCAGTGCAGAACACTGGGCCGCTTTGGCTCGCTGGATCAGTCGAGCAATGTAGTCCCGGTCGCGCATAACATAGAGTTGAAACCAGAAGGGTTGAGTCACATGCTCGGCAACGTCCTCAATCGAGCAGATGCTCATAGTTGACAGACAAAAAGGCACACCAAATTTTTCAGCGGCGCGGGCCGCTAAAATTTCGCCGTCGGCGTGCTGCATGCCCGTGAGACCGGTTGGCGCGAGTGCCACCGGCATCGAGACTGCCTGACCCGCCATGGTGCTTGCTAAGGAACGATTCGCGATATTCACCAGGACTTTTTGCCGAAGCTTGATTTTGGCAAACGCCTCGACATTGTCTCTGAATGTGGACTCGGTCCAGGAACCTGATTCGGCATAGTCGTAAAACATGCGGGGAACGCGCTTTTCGTATAAAACTCTGAGATCTTCAATGCTTGTGACTGTCGTCATGGCCGATTCGATATGTGTGGCAGATACTTGATTCTAGCCTGAAGTGCTGGGCAGAGTGAATTTTCCTTAAAGTCGTCGTGGGAGAAAAGTCTTAGCTTGACGGAATATACGGCTGCAGGTGTCGGTGCCTGCCTGTTTCTGCACTTTTCAGGTGAGGTGGGCTCTTGAATCAAAGGGGTCTGGCCCAAAAAACCGTGATGAATCTGAGTGAGTAGACCCTGAATGAACGACAAGAAGCACGAACAAAGCGAATTTATTCCACGCAGCAACAGTCAAGGACATCAGTTGGCACGTCCAGACGAGGTGTTACCTGATACCTTGCAACTGATTCCGCTGACGGCCGGTCCTTATTTTCCAGTCCTGGTGCAGCCCTTGGTGATCGACAGTGAGCCATGGGGTGACGGCATCAAGCGGGTCGCCGAGACAGCGCATAAATTGATTGCGATGAGTTATGCACCGACCACCAGCGGCAGTGGTATACCTGGGCCAGAGAATGTTAGAGCGGTCGGTTGTGTGGCGCGTATTCATCGCCTGCAGGAAGTCAAAGGTAAGCTGCAATTTATCGCCCAGGGTATACGACGGTTTCGAATCAAGGAATGGATACGCAAGGTGCCACCCTTCATCGTTCGAGTCGAGTACCTGGAACCGGCTAGCCTGGATGATGAAAGCCAGTTACGTGCGTATGCGATGGCGCTGATCGATATCATCAAGGAATTGATGACGATTAATCCTCTGGTCAATGAAGAGCTTAAACAGTACCTGAATTACTTCAATCCCAACGAGCCTGGTCCGCTCGCTGATTTTGCGGCTGCGATCACATCCGCCGCAGCCGACGACATGCAGGACATACTCGAAACCCTGCCGCTGCTGGAGCGCATGGAGAAGGTGCTGCTACTGTTACGCAAAGAGCTTGAGATAGCGCGCCTGCAGGCGAAGATTACGGCGCAGGTGAATGAGCAGGTCAGCGAGCAACAGAAGATATTTTTTCTTCGGCAGCAACTAAAGGTGATTCAAAAGGAGCTGGGTATCGTCAAGGATGATCGGCAGGCAGATGCTGAGAAATTCAGTGCGCGACTAGCGTCCCTGGTGGTACCCGCACATGTCCAGGCTCGAGCAAACGAGGAGCTTGAAAAGCTGCAGGTTCTGGAATCAGCGTCTGCCGAGTATGCCGTGACCCGCCAGTACCTGGATTGGCTGACTTCTGTGCCCTGGGGTGTGACCAGTGCTGACCAGCTCGACCTCCAACAAGCGCGCCTGATTCTCGACCAGGATCATGACGGGTTGGAAGATATCAAACAGCGGATTATTGAATTCCTTGCCGTTGGCGCCTATCGCGGTGAAATGGCGGGTTCCATCTTGCTATTAGTGGGCCCGCCGGGGGTCGGCAAAACTTCCATTGGTAAGTCCATTGCCCATGCACTGGGGCGGAAATTTTATCGGTTTAGTCTGGGTGGCATGCGCGACGAGGCTGAAATCAAAGGCCATCGGCGAACCTACATTGGCGCCATGCCGGGTAAGCTGATTCAGTCGCTGAAGGAAGTCAGTGTCTCAAACCCTGTCATCATGTTGGACGAAATCGATAAGATTGGTGCGTCATTTCATGGCGATCCTGCCTCGGCACTGCTCGAGGTACTGGATCCAGCCCAAAATAGCGAATTTCTGGATCATTATCTGGATTTACGCGTCGACCTGTCCAAGGTTCTGTTTGTTTGTACCGCGAATCAACTGGATACGATTCCCGCACCACTGTTGGATCGAATGGAGATCATTCGACTGGCAGGCTACCTGACGCAAGAGAAGGTGATGATCGCCAAGCACCATCTGTGGAAGCGGCAGCTGCAGCAGGCTGGAGTCTCAGCCAGCAAACTGAGTATCACGAATGCGGCTGTCAGGGTCGTCGCCGATGGCTATGCTCGAGAAGCCGGTGTTCGCGGACTCGAGAAGCAGTTAGGACGGATTGTGCGCAAAGCGATTGTAGAGCTGTTAGAGGGGACTCAGTCGGCAGTTAGAGTCGGCGTAAAAGATATCGAGCGTTATCTGGGTGCGCCTTATTTTCAGCAACAGCGGCCTCAGCGAGGCTTGGGTGTCATCAACGGGTTGGCGTGGACGGCCCTGGGCGGGACTACGCTGGCCGTTGAAGCGTCTCTGATTCACACCAAAAACCGAGGTCTTAAGTTAACGGGCCAACTGGGGGATGTGATGCAGGAGTCAGCACAGATTGCCTATAGTTTTGTCTCAAGCAGACTCGTTCAGCTGGGTGGCAGTCAGGATTTTTTTGATGAGGCCTTTGTCCATCTGCATGTCCCTGAGGGCGCGACCCCTAAAGATGGTCCCAGTGCGGGTGTGACGATGGCCACGGCACTTTTATCATTGGCAAAAAATAGGGCCATTAAACGTGATATTGCTATGACCGGCGAGCTGACTCTGACGGGTAGGGTGCTGCCGGTGGGTGGTATTCGAGAAAAGGTGATAGCGGCGAGACGAGCAAACCTGAAGGAGTTGATTTTGCCGAACGCTAATGCCCGAGACTATCACGAGATGCCTGACTATTTGCAGAAAGGCCTGGTTGTGCACTTTGTCAGCACGTTTGCAGAGGTTGCCGAGATTTGTTTCTGAGGGAGTGTCGCGAGTCTGCTTGGCTTGCGTCTTGAGGCAATATCAGGCCGGTCTGAATAACCGGTCTGATACTGCCCAGTGAGCGGGCGTCAATAAGCGAGAATAATGGCACCCTAATGTCAGATAGTCTGTTGCTTTTGTGGTTCCGCCGCGAGGCGTTTTTCCAGCGAAATCATATCCAGGAGAATATTGCCGCTCTCGACCAAGCGCGGGTCCGCTGCCGAGTCTGCTTTAGCGGGGGGTACCGCGTCAACGGCTGGCACTTCATCATTGATATCCAGGTGAGCGGGGACAGCGATAGAGAGGGCGCCGTCAGGGGAATCCAGGATAGCAGCACCGGTGGGTCCGCTGGCTGGCGCGCTGGCTGACTCGGCGGTGGCCAAGTCTGCTGCGGGCTTTGGGTTCAACTCGTCCAGAGAGGCGATTAACGGCAGCGCCTGACGTTTGCGTTTCGCATTCTCCAGATCCAGCCAAAAGGCATCTGAGTCGGCCTTTTCCTGTTGGCGCTGCGCCATATTGAGTGACAGGCTGGTCTGCTTGCTGCGCACCTGACGATAGGCTGCTGCATCACGCAGATAAATAAACTCCGGGTCGGTTTCAACCCGAGCATTATGCAAATCAATGAGTTCCTTCTTCAGCGCTGATACATTGCTTTTGACTCGATAGCTGGTTGGCTGAATCTTGTCCCAGGGCAGAGGGCTATCCAATGTGCTCTCGCCAATGGATTCCGGGTCATAGTCGAGGGGGAAATCTATGTCTGGCAAGATACCCTTGTGCTGGGTGCTTTCACCACTGATTCGATAGAATTTCGCGGCGGTAAGCTTTAATTGGCCCTGGTTCAATGGCAGCAAGGTTTGGACAGTGCCTTTACCGAAGGTCTGATTGCCGATGATCACACCTCGGTCATAATCCTGGATCGCACCGGCAAAGATCTCGGAAGCTGAAGCGCTCAGACGATTGACTACTACAGCGAGGGGGCCGTCATAGACGGTTCTGATATCGCGATCATTGAGTATGTCAACTCGGTCCGTATTATTTCTCACTTGAACAGTGGGACCTCGATCGATAAACAGACCTGTGAGGGTGCGCGCCTCCTGAAGTGAGCCGCCGCCATTGTCCCGCAGGTCAATGATAATGCCTTCGACACCCTCTGCCAGCAATTCGACCAGAAGGTCGTTGACATCTCTTGTGGTGCTCTTAAAGTCTCTGTTGCCTTCCTGGAGGGCCTGGAAGTCTATATAAAAGGTCGGAATGTCGATCACGCCAATTTTGTGCTTGTGCCCAAATTGCTCGACCTCAAGGATTTCTGACTTAGCTGATTGTTCTTCCAGTTTGACAGTATTGCGAACGATCTGGACCAGCTTGGATGTGCTGTCCTTGGCATTAGCGGGTACGACCTCGAGTTGAACCAGGGTTTCTTTCTTGCCCCGAATCAGCTCGACGACTTCATCCAGCCGCCAGCCGATGACGTCGACCATTTCGCCATCAACCCCCTGACCAACGGCGACTATCTTGTCGTCGGGAAAAATTTGTTGGGACTTCTCGGCAGGTCCGGCAGGCACGAGACTGACGATCTTGATGTACTCATCCTCTCGCTGAAGTACAGCGCCGATGCCCTCCAGAGAGAGACTCATGTTGATATTAAAATTCTCGGATGTCCTTGGCGAAAAGTACTGCGTATGCGGGTCATAGGCACGAGTAAAGGCATTCATGTACAGTTGATAGACATCTTCGCTATTGGTCTGCAGCGTGCGCGACAAGCGGTTCTGGTAACGTTTGACGAGGACTTCCTGGGTTTTTTCCAGATCCTTGTCGGCCAGCTTGAGATTCAATACCGCCTCTTTGATGCGCAAGCGCCAGAGTTCGTCCAGCTCGGCGCTAGTAGTGGCCCAGGGCGCATCCTTGCGCTCCAATGGCAAAGACTCATCCAGCGTGAAATCGAACTGATCAATGCCTTCTTCGAGCGTGGCAATGACCTGCTCGAAACGTTCGGTGACGCGCTGCTGATAGCGATTGAACAGGGTAAAGGCAGGCGTCACATCGCCAGCTTTCAAGGCGTCATCCAGTTTCAGGCGCAGCTGGTCGAATTCGGCAATATCACTGGCTAGAAAGTAGCTTTTACTGGCGTCTAGATCTTCCAGGTAACTGTCATAGATTTTTGCCGAGAGCGCGTCGTCCAGGGTGACGCTTACATAATGCCGACTGGCAAGCGCATCAACAATATTCCGCGTGGTCTCAGGGTGGATGGGCATCGGCACCAAGGTGACAAGCTTGTCGTCGGTGACAGCTTCGGCAGGGCTGGCCACCGTTGCTAAGCCCAGCGATGCGGTACTCAGCAGCATCAAAGCTGATGCAAAAATTACGCGGCGCCCTAGTGTCATAATCGTCATGGTTCAGTTCCTGGTCATTTCTTTCAAAAGAATTGCAGCCGGAAAGTTTTTAAATCCCCACATTTTGCGACCAGTCCTCGTTCGGCCAATGGTCTGCTGTGCTACGTTTCTCTATTCTTGCGTCTCTTAGCGAGCCTGTCTCTTGCCAGCCTTGTTATTGCCAGCCTTGTTATTGCCAGCCTTGCTCTTGCCAGATTGCCTCATGCTTGCTCATCGTCTTGCTCATCGTCTTGCTCATCTTCCTGCTCATCATTAGATTGCCTGGAAGTTACCAGTACAACAGTAACTCTTCTAATGCCCGCTTAAGCGTGGTTCAGCGCAGGATTTAGTCAACGATCAATGGCGAAGGTTCCTGGCCCCAGTGTAGTGTTCCTTTGGGGCACGGATCAAGCAGATAAGCGATAGCGCGAGCAGATCTGTCGTCTATTTGATACGCGGTCTTTTGAGCGCCGGATTCTGCGTCTGTCGCGATCCTGGTCTTCGCCGCGGCTGGTCAGGCAGCGGCTTTAATAATGGGTCAATTGTGGCATAATGACAGCTGCAAAAATTGCCATTTGGCCTATTTTTCCTTCTGATTAATCCTGCTGATTGATCCTGCTGATTGATCCTACTGATTGATCCTACTATTTGGCCCTACTAAATTGAACTTAGAGCAGAACTAAATGATAAAACCCCGAATAAACAACGCAATACTTGCCACTTCTCTCGTGCTATCGGCTCTCATGATACCTGGGCTTGCATTGGCGGCAGAAACTGTTGCTGAAACAACTGCCGAGCCAGCGACTCAGGCAAATGCTGATAATCTGCGCAAGGATCTCAGTTACTTTTTTGGTTACTCCTTCGGCAATATGCTGAAAGAAGGTGGCAACGTCGACATTGACATGATGACGCTGAGTCAGGGTATGGAAGACTCTTTGAGCGAAAAGATGCCAAATTTGGATGAGGCACAACAGCAGGCAGTCATTGCGGCAATACGTGCTCAACAGGAATCTGCGCAAGCCCAGCGAGAAGCCGCGCAAACAGAGATGGCGAGTCAGGTAGCCGTGATGTCTGCGACTTACCTGGAGCAAAACGGCGCACAGCCTGGTGTACAGACGACAGCCTCCGGTCTGCAGTACGAGCATCTGGTCGTCGGCGATGGTGCTTCGCCAGCACCGGCCAACACCGTGAAGGTGCATTATGTGGGTCGCCTGGTCAATGGGCAGGTGTTTGACAGCTCGATCGAACGGGGTACGCCAGCAGAGTTTGGCCTTAACCAGGTGATTGCTGGCTGGACAGAAGGTTTGCAGTTAATGAAGGTCGGCGGCAAGACACGGTTCAGCATTCCTGCAGATCTGGCGTATGGACCTGGTGGAACCCGTGGGATACCGCCCAACGCTGCGCTGATTTTCGAGGTCGAGTTACTCGAGGTCAAGTAAATGCAGCGCTTGATTTGGCAGCGCCGCAACAGCGGTTAGTCAGATCAAACCAGAAAGCCGCGCTTGAGTCGGGCACGCCTGACTCAAGCGCTGACCAAAAAAAGCTTACTAGAAGAGCTTACTAGAATAGCTTACTAGAAGAGCTTACTAGAAGGTCTGGCTTGTGTAGGGCCTACCCTGGAGCGAGCCGTCGGGTAGGCAAGCTGTCGACACATCATCCCCGCTGTTGAAAAGCCGCCTGCAATTCGGCGACCGCCATAGCCATAGCAGCCCGGCCATCGGCCAACGCATCCTGCATATGAAAGAATCCATGAATCATACCATCGTAGCGCTTCATCTTGGTGCTGACGCCGGCTGCGTTGAGCTTCTCTGCGTAGGCTTCGCCCTCATCCCGCAGCGGATCATATTCGGCTGTTATGACAGTTGCAGAGGGTAAGCCACTGACATCAGCGGCTTGCAGAGGGGCCATCAAGTAGTTATCTCGAGGCTGGTCACCCAGGTAATGATTCCAGAACCAGGCCATGAGTGATGCTGAGAGACTGTAGCCCTCGCGGTTTTGAGTATAGGAAGGCGTATCCTGAGCATTATCAGTGCACGGATAGACCAGGAGCTGGTGCGCGAGGCTCGGGCCGCCGAGATCTTTAGCTTTGAGGCAGACACTGGCGGCCAGGTTGCCGCCGGCACTGTCGCCGCCCACCGCCACACGATTCGAGTCAATGCCGAGCGCAGCGGCTTGCTCAATGACCCAGCAGGTCGCATCAAAGCAGTCATCCAGCGCCGCTGGAAACTGATGCTCTGGTGCAAGCCGGTAGTCGACAGCGACGACGAGGCAACCTGCCTGCTGAGCCAGATGGCGACAGACGTTGTCGTGGGTTTCGAGATCACCTATGACCCAGCCGCCACCATGGAAGTACACGAGGCAGGGAAGTTGGGTGTCCAGAATGGGGCGGTAAATGCGAATCGGGATACCGTTAGCCTTGGCGTTCTCAACCAATGGTAAATCTGCCAGCGTATTCTGGGCGTTCATCATTCGATAAAGCTCTCGGCCTCCGGCAGGCGGCATATCCTCGATAGCTGGACCGCCGGCTTCCGCCATCTGGGCCAGCATAGCGGCAACAATTGGATCTAAAGGCATGTATAATCTCCTGACGTAGTAACGAGCAACGACACGTTGTCCTGATCAGAGTGTATGCCAGGACGTACCACAATGACAATTGAGCATATCTTGAGCATTTTAAAGATTATTAAAGATCCCCTATTTATTCGCGTTGTATCCGGCAGCTTCTTTGCCATTGCCTTTGTCTGGGTAGCGGTACGGTTTTTTAATGTTGATATGGCTGTGATCTGGGTCTTTCTGGCCATGTCAGTCCTGTTAGTGTTACTGCTTATTGTTGTCGCGCTGATTTTTTCAGTGATGTTCAGATTATTGCGGCGGCGCTCCAGCGGATTATTGGACACCATTGACACAACCGGTCGCTCTACTAGCCCGGACGGGGAGCAGCAGGCACAGAATGAGCAACGCAATATCGAGGAACCAAACTCGGTCGATGGTAAGGCGAAAGGGTCTTTCGAGGCGCCGAGCGCAGATCGCTGAGACTGCTTTAGGGGTAGTATTGAGTCGGCGATCAGAAAACAGCGCCAAAGCACCTTTCCGAGAAGCCTGCAAAAAACTTAATTGACTACATTAGCATGTCGGCTCAAGATGTTGATATTAAATCATTAAATAGAATAATTAGTGCTGACGTATCCATGTGAAAGAAGGCAGTGCTGTGACTGAAATCGCGTTCTTGAATCGACTGCGTAAAACGACTGCTTAAAACGACTTACATTAACTTGCGCAGAAAGCGGTCGGGTCTTGGCAGATAATA
>JAYODE010000005.1:73147-80970 GCA_038106185.1 Gammaproteobacteria bacterium
TTAAAACGACTTACATTAACTTGCGCAGAAAGCGGTCGGGTCTTGGCAGATAATAGCTGTCATAGTCCACAGAAAAAGCCACTGTGTGCGCGCGCCCCGTCACTCTGTCTCGGTCTACCAGGCCAATGCGGCGAGAATCACGACTGTTGTCCCGATTGTCGCCGAGCATCAGGTACTTGTCGTGGGGAATCTCAATCGGTCCAAAGCTGTTGGCGTCATTAGGCTGTGCGGGTCGAAGCATCACCGCATGCACCGAGTCTTCGATTGCCTCAAAAAAGAAGGCATGATTGCGACGCTGCCAGGTGTCCAGTTGCTCGACGATTTCATCGTCTAGCCGCGTGTATTGCGCCGGCTGTTCGTTGATATATAACTGGTTATTACGCATGCTCACCACATCCCCCGGTACACCTATGACACGTTTGATCAGCAGTATGTCGTCGTCAGGCGAATAGAAGGTCACTATCTCACCCCTTTGCGGGTCGGCCCATTCGGTCAGGTGCCAGGTGGTAAAGGGAACCTTCAGATCGTACGCCAATTTGTTGACCACGACTCGGTCACCCTCAAGAATCGTTGGCTTCATAGATCCAGAGGGAACCTGGTTCCAATCCGCGATCGCAGATCGAAAGAGGACCATTACCGCCAGAAAAATCAGCAGAGCGCGCCATTCAAGCCACACTGAGCGTATCTTGCCGGTTTTCTCCGGAACATTTGAGGGCGTCGGTGAGAGCATGCTGATAGGCAGGTGTTAATATTGACTCGCACTTTGACCTAATCAGAACCTGAAATAAAGCCCTTATTTTTCAGGTCAATTGCCGTCGATGGCGCCAAAATTGACGACCTGGCAGCAGGTCAAGGGATTAAAACGCGCGCATCACAGACTCATCGCCATTGCCAAAGGCTAGGAGGGCTCGCGCAGCCGTGCTGGATAGCCTCGATCCTGGATGACGCCTTTGAGGCGAGCGATATGCGCCTTATCGCGGGTTTCTACGGTAATTGATACGGCAATCTGACCGATCGCTGCATGGCTTGCAAACCGATGGTGATGAACCTCAACGACATTAGCACCAGATTCTCGAAAAATGCTGAGAATCGCTTCCAGACTGCCGGGTTTGTCGTTCAGCACCAGCTCAAACTCATACACGCGGCCATCAAAGGCCATGCCGCGGTTGATGATTCGCGACAACAGGTTGACGTCGATATTGCCGCCGGAGAGGATCGACAGTACCTTTTTATCGGTGCCATCCTGAAGCGACGGCAATCGGTGATTGAGTAACGCCGCTACTGTCACGGCGGCAGAACCCTCAATGACGAGTTTTTCAATCTCCATGGTGAGCATGATGGCGTTGGCGATCTCGTCGCTGGTAACGGATATCAGATCATCGACGTAACGCATGACAGTGGCGAGGTTGCGTGCTGATACTTTTCGAACGGCGATACCATCGGCAATATTAGGTTGCGGTGTGAGTTGAACCACCTTGCCAGCCTGCCGCGACTGATACATGCTATTGCAGCTGCGCTCTTCAACACCAATAACCTGAATTTCGGGCCGAGTCTGCTTGATATAGGTCGCCAGGCCGGCAATCAGGCCGCCGCCACCGACAGGTACCAGAATCGCCGCTAGGTCCTGACAAAGCGGGTGAGCGAGTATTTCAACACCCATGGTGCCTTGACCCTCAATCACGTAGGGATCGTCAAAGGGGTGCAGATAGAGACGGTTTTCCTCTTTGACCAACTGCTGCGAGTAATTAAACGCATCGTCAAACGTCTCACCTTCCAGAATGACGTCGGCCCCCCAGTGCTGCGTTGAGCGAATCTTGACCAGTGGACTCGTTTTTGGCATGACGATTTTTGCAGAAATGCCCAAGCGCTTGGCGTGATAAGCGATGGCCTGGGCGTGATTACCGGCACTCGCTGCGATGACGCCTCGAGCCCGTTCAGCGGCCGTGAGCGACAGCAGTTTGTTGAGCCCGCCTCGATCTTTGAAGGAGCCGGTCATCTGCAGGCTTTCGAGTTTAAACAGAGCCTGACAGTGGGCCATGCTCGAAAATGTCGCTGAGTGGACGACTGGCGTGTTGACAATAAAGGGTGCCAGTTTTTCATATGCGGCGCGAATGCTACTCGCGTCGACTTCATGCTCTTGATCTTGCTGGGCCGGCGCAATAGAGGCCATCTAAGTCTGACTTCCTGGAGTTATGAGTTGGGCTAAAGCAACGATTTCAAGTCAGTGTCAGGGTCGGCCAGCTTTTTGGCATCGACGGGTTTGCCATAGAGTTGCTTGCAGATCATGAATTCACGGGGGCTATTGACGGCATCAACTGCCACGACGGCACCGTCCTTCAGGTAGAAAACAGCAAACTCGTTCTTGCTCATGTCGCCTCTGAGGACTTGCGTATCGCCATCTGAAGAAAAGCCGACCATCTGCAACTTCAGCTCATACTGATCGGACCAAAACCAGGGTACTGCTGCATAAACCTTGTCTTTACCGCACATATTGGCGACGGCAACTCTGGCTTGTTCCAGCGCATTGGGTACAGATTCCAGCCGAAGTCGACGGCCGAGTATGGGGTTTGGATGGTTGGTACAGTCGCCGATGGCGTAGACGTCCGGCACGGAAGTTTGACAATGATCGTCGACGAAGATGCCATTTTCGCAGTTGATGCCCGCATCTTTGGCGAGTTCGATGTTGGGAATAATCCCTATGCCGACAATGACCAGATCAGCATCGATGCGTGTATCGCCGCAAAGTACCTGTTCCACATGATCCTGTCCGGTGAAGCCGCTGACAGTCGTATTCGTCAGAATCTTCAGTCCACGTCCTGTATGAAGCTGATGATAGTAGGCACTCATCTCCGGAGTGGTGACGCGCTGCAGAATCCGTTGTTCCATTTCCAGTACAGTGACATCAAGGCCATTGGTCACAGCCACCGACGCGACTTCAAGCCCGATATAGCCGCCCCCGACGATGACGACTTTGCGTGCAGTTTTCATGGCAGCACTGATGCCGTCGACGTCGCTGATGGTTCGCAGATAATGAATGCCTGGCAGATCAGAACCCGCAATGCTGAGCTTGCGAGGGCGACTGCCTGTTGCGATCAGGAGTTTTTCATAGGCGATAGTTTCGCCTTTGGCAGTGGTTACCGTTCTGGCTTTGGTGTCGATTTTCTCAACCCGAGTGTTGGTGCGCAGATCAATATGCCTGTCTGTGTAAAATTTTTCCGGGCGGACAAAGACCCTTTCCAGCGGCATCTCACCGGAAAGAAATTGCTTGGATAGCGGCGGTCGCTGATAAGGTGGAAAGGGCTCGTCGCCAAGAATGATGATGTCACCCTCATAGCCCTCCTGACGAAAACTCGCTGCAGCTTGTCCTGCGCCTTGACCCGCTCCCAAAATGACCATTGCTGCCATAATTCTTCCGTTCAAATCAAAAAACAGCGGCTATTCTACACAATGCGCAGGACTTGCGGATACCATTTCACCGGTACAGCGACATCAGCAGCCGGCTTTCAGAGACTAAAATCGACGAGCTGGGTTGGCCAGGCGATATCACCAAGTACCGGTAGGCCGTGTCGTCGAGCCTGGCAGGCCGATTACGCGTTCACTCGCCTGCCGACGAAAAGCGCGGGGCACTATTTGCGGATAATGGGCAATAATAGATTATACTCGGGGGCCGCAGGGTGGCAGGTACACATCTGCGGCTGGCCAATCCCTATGGATCCTGGAGCTTATCGATGGTGATGTTTTATCGAGTTGATTACAATTTGCTCAATCCTGATGGCGAAGTTGTAGACTCCTCTGAAGGCGGCGCGCCGCTGGCGTTTATTGCCGGCGATGGCACCATGATGCCGGGTCTTGAGAAGGCGGTGGTTGGCCGCACCGAAGGGGATGAGTTCAGCGTGACGATAGCACCAGCAGAAGCCTATGGTTTTTCTCAGCGGTCCCTGATCAGAACCGTGTCCCATGAGACGATCCAGGCCAATGTGGATGAGCTGCAGCCAGGCATGATATTTCAGGTAGGTTCTGGCAAGGAGGCCGAAGTCGTTCGAGTCTTAGAGGTGACGGAAGATGGCGTCACCATTGACGCCAATCATCCCCTGGCGGGGGTAACTTTTCACTTTGAGTTGAAAATCGTTGAGGCTCGGCAAGCCAGCGCTGACGAACTGGAACTCATGGCGATCGCGAGGGCGGACGCCGACCAATCTTGACCGCTGGCTGAACTTTTGAATATTTGGCGTGTTGTGGTGCGACCAGGCACAGGACATAAGGGCTCAGGCGGCGACGATCACACGAATAGCATCTAGCCGAATATCGGCCGCATCAATGGCCTCCAAGACTAAACGACGGGTTTCCCTCAGGTGTTTGATTTCCTCGAGCCGGATATTCTGATTCAAGCGTTGTAGGTCAGTCATTCGGTGAATTTCTCCGCTCAAGAAGGCGTCGGCGCGCGCCCGTGCCGCGAGGCGCAAATCGCTGCATTGTACCTGAGCCTGGTGTTTGGCCGCCTCAAGCATGCTTTTAATGCCATCTCGTTGGGACTCGAGAATACTTTGCAGTGCTGGTATCGATACCTTCAGTTGCTCCTTCTCAAAGTCAGACCAGTCTAGCAGCGCGGTAATATTTGAAAGTTTGGGCTCTATTAGCAACCTGATCACGGCCGGTGGTAAAAAGCGATCCGCCATCAGCCCGGCAGGCGCTATGCAGTCGGCGACAAACAGGGTTTCAAGCAGCAGGGTCCCAGCAGGCAGTGCCGAATGTTTGACAGCGATCATGGTACTGTTGCCAGTGGTATCTGTTGCTACCAGGTCAAGGGCTTGCTGGACCAATGGATGCTCCCAGGTGAGAAATTGGACGTCTTCTCGAGCCAAAGCGGTTTCGCGATCATAGGTAATTCTGAGACCTTCTTCAGGGATTTCCGGGTAGTGAAAATGCGCTTGAGTCTCAGCGCTGACAGAAACATGCCGGACCATCATGGCACCGGGCTTTACGAGGTAGATCTGATTACCCAGCGGCTCTGACTCCAGACCGAACATGGCAAACGAGCGCTCCATATACAGCTCTAGCCGTTGGCCGCCCTGATGCTGTTGTATATCCGCAATAATTTTGGCAGAGACGACTGGCCTATGAGAATTCAGCTCCAGTAGGCGATCACGACCCAGCTGCACAGAGGCAAGACGTTCGCGGTTTAGCAATTGGCAGCGAGGAATGAAGGTGGCCAGGTCGGCGGTTGTAAACTCAGTCAGCAGCTCGTCAAAGATACCTTGTGCAACAGCGCTGGGGCCGACGAACAGATCCAGTCCCTCGGCATACCACTGATACAGGCGCTCGGTGGCCGAGCCTTTCAGGTAGGGGATATGAATCTTAACGTCCTCGGTCTGACCGATACGATCGAGACGTCCTATTCGCTGTTCTAACAGATCGGGCCCCAGGGGCAGATCAAACAGTACCAGGTGACTGGCAAACTGAAAATTGCGTCCCTCGCTGCCTATTTCAGAGCAAATCATGAGTTGAGCGCCACGATCAGTTTCCGCAAAATAGTTGGCCGCACGGTCTCGAGCCACCAGATCCATACCTTCATGAAACACGGTGGTGCGAATGGGCAGCAGGGCCAGCAGACGCTGCTCAAGGTCCAGCACCGTCTGCTGATGAGCGCAGATCAGGAGGAATTTTTCTAGCGGGTGGCTGTGTAACAGGGTCGCCAGCCAGGAGATGCGAGGGTCGTGGAGGGTCCAATTTGGCAAGTCCTGTTCAGGAAAGTAGCCAATGACCTTGCTGAATTCTTTGGCAACCGGCAAGGGGTAGGACAGAACATGACGTTGCGGAAAACCTTTGACAGAAGCGCGTACATTGCGGAACAGGACGCGGCCGGTACCGTGGCGATCCAGTACTGCATCAATCAAGTCTGAGTCACTCAGTCCCTCATCAGACTGCCCCAGCAGAGCTTTGAGTGAGGTTCGTGCCTGATTCTGTTCAGTCGTCGAGGCTTCCAGCAGATTGGTGACCAGTGATGCGATGGCCACAAAGCGTTCCTCCTCAACAAGAAACTGGTCAAATTGGTCATAGCGAGCCGGGTCTAGCAGGCGCAAACGGGCAAAATGCCCGGCACGCCCCAGCTGTTCGGGTGTCGCGGTCAGCAGCAACAAACCGTCAGTAATGGCAGAAATGCGCTCGACTATCTCATAAGCCGGGCTGGCCTGACTGGGTGTCCATTGTAGATGGTGGGCCTCATCGACAACGACCAGGTCCCATTCGGTGCTGAGCACCTGCGCCAGCCGTTGCGGATTGTCGAGGAATAATTCGAGATTGCAAATCATGAGCTGCTGGGCATCGAACGGATTATACCCTGTCATCGTCGGGACTTCGGTGTCAGCTGACGAGGTATTGTCAGCAACAATATTCTGGCATCGTGTCTCGTCAAGTAGGCTGAAGTGCAGATTAAAGCGTCGAATCATTTCGACAAACCACTGAAAGCTCAATGCGGGTGGCACGATAATCAGCACTCGCCGCGCGCGACCGGTGATCAGTTGCTGGTGAATGATCAGGCCAGCCTCAATGGTTTTACCCAGTCCGACTTCATCAGCGAGCAGTACTCGGGGTGCAAAGCGTTCGGCGACCTCGTTACCGATATAGAGTTGGTGTGGAATTAAAGCGACCCTGGGCCCGTGGAGGCCTCGAGAGGGCGCGACCGCCAGGTCTGCGAGGGCCTTCAAGGTTGCAAACCTGAGATTGAACCAGGCATTCTCGTCCAGCTGGTGGGTCAGCAAGCGATCCTCGGGTTTGCTGAATCGTATAGTAGGGTTCAGATCAGTTTCTTTGATGACCAGTTCCGTTTGAGTAACGTCACTCTCAATGCCCTGTACGGGCCCTGAATAGGTGAATAGCTTCTGTTTGTCTTCGATCGAGGTGACGCAGATGGTAATATTGTCTCGGTTGGTGACCAGGTCACCGATACTGAACTTGACTCTAACCAGTGGTGCCTTCGCAATCGCGTAGGTGCGGTCCTCTTTGACCCGGTCAAAGGTCAGGCTGACCGTTCTTTGGCTCAACTGGGTCACTCGGCCCATACCAAGTTCAGGTTCAGCGGTACTAATCCATTTTTGATCGAGTTGGAAGACATTCATGGGCTAGGGTATTCGCTGTCAAGTGTTGGGGTCAGTCCTGGGTGTTGTCACCCATCAGACTGGCAAGTCGCAATCGCCGAGTGATCGCGTAACGATCGCTTAAAAATGTATCATGGAGAGTAAAAAATCATGGGTGAGCAAACAATCAACCCAAACGCCCCAGACTCCCGGAAGTCTGGGTCTGACGCACCAGGCGTACAAACCTCAAATTTACCTGCTTCAGACGCTCAAATAGCGATGGAACTTGAAGCGGCTGCCTTTCGCGCACTGGTCGCGCATTTTGACCAGCATCCAGAAGTACAAAATATCGATTTAATGAATCTCGCTGGCTTCTGTAGAAATTGCCTCAGTAAGTGGTACCAAGCGGCCGCTGAGGATAAAGGAATTGCGCTGGATTATGAAGAGGCCAGAACAAGAGTTTACGGAATGCCCTACTCGGAATGGAAGGCACTCCATCAAGCGCCCGCCTCAGCGGCGCAACTGGCTGCCTTTGTCGCGAATAAACCGACCGATATCTGAAGTAAGGCAGTCGATCGGCTCCAATTCGAATCTTCAGGTTCGAGGCTGGTCAGATACTACTCTATCAGTCACTGCATGACTCACGGCGCAAAGGTCGCTTTCCAGAGTCCACTTTTTTGAGATCATTTTTCAGGGTTCATTTTTCAGAGTTCATTTTTCAGAGTTCAATATGTCGATAGCCAGTTTAAA
>JAYODE010000005.1:81070-115652 GCA_038106185.1 Gammaproteobacteria bacterium
GTTCATTTTTCAGAGTTCATTTTTCAGAGTTCAATATGTCGATAGCCAGTTTAAAAAATGTCAGTGTTCATTTCGGTACGGACATTATCCTCGATCAGGTCGAGTTTAATATCGCCAAGGGAGAGCGAGTTTGTCTCACTGGCCGAAATGGCAGTGGCAAGAGCACCTTAATGCGCCTGTTATGTGGTGAAATTATGGCGGATGAGGGCAATATCTGGCGAGAAAAGGCCTTGAGCTTCTCTACCTTGGAGCAGGAATTGCCCAGCGGCGACGACACCACAATCTTTGCTGCTGTGGCTTCCGCGTTCAGTGAGGCGGGTGAGCTGCTCGCTGAATACGCGCGAATCTCTATGGATGATTTCGATGAGGATACGCTAGAGCGGATGGCTGAGTTGCAGACCCAGATTGAGGCCATCGATGGCTGGGTTCTGCATCACCGAGTCGAAGCCGTGTTGCAGCGAATGAAACTTGAACCCAGTGAAAGGCTGGCCAACTTATCCGGAGGTTGGTTGAAGCGGGTCGCGATCGCCAAGTCGCTGGTGACCGAACCGGATGTTTGGCTATTGGATGAACCTACCAACCACTTGGACATTCCTACAATCGAATGGCTGCAGGAGGTCATGTTGGAGTTTCAAGGTACCATCATATTCGTGACCCATGATCGTGAACTCATGCAATCTGTGGCGACGGCGATTGTAGAGGTTGATCGAGGCCATCTGGTACGTTGGGACTGCGATTATAAGACGTTTCTTGAACGACGTGATCATGAGCGTGAGGTAGAACAGGTCCATAATAAGAAGTTTGATATCAACCTGAAAAAGGAGGAGGCCTGGATACGTGAAGGCATCAAGGCAAGACGGACTCGAAATGAGGGGCGAGTCAGGGCTCTCGAGCAACTAAGACTGGAGCGTCAGAAGAGAAGAACGCAAAGCAACCTGAAGCTGGCGGTGGATAGTGGCTCTGCATCCGGTAAGATTGTCAAGGAACTGGTCAATGTTTCCAAATCGTTTGATGGCAAAGCCATCATTAGCAATCTTGATCTGGTTATTCAGCGTGGCGACAGGATTGGCTTGTTGGGCCCCAATGGGTCAGGCAAATCCACGCTGATAAAAATCTTGTTGGAAGGCCTGGCCATAGACGAAGGAGAAGTGATCTCTGGCACTAAGCTTGCGCCTGCCTATTTCGATCAGGTTCGAGGGCAACTCAATCCAGAGCAGAGCGTCAAGGATTATATAGCGCAGGGCCGCGAGTATATTTCGATCAATGAACGAGATATTCATGCTGTGACCTATTTAGCGAATTTTATGTTTAATCCTGAGCAAGCTCGAGCTCCTATCAGAACCTTGTCGGGTGGAGAACAGAATCGCCTGTTGTTGGCACGTTTGTTTTCATTGCCAACGAATCTGCTGGTGTTGGATGAGCCAACTAACGATTTAGATGTTGAGAGTCTCGAGCTACTCGAAGAGTTGCTCCTTGACTACACTGGAACCGTACTTATCGTGTCTCATGACAGATCATTTCTTGATAATGTTGTTTCAAGTCTTCTGGTTTTTGAGGGAGAAGGTAAAGTCACCGAATATGTCGGTGGCTATAACGACTGGTTGCTGGGTGGTGGCAGTTTCGAGGCGCTGGCAAAAGCAGCCCATAAAGCTAACCCCACAGCGAAAGTCTCTGTCGCCGACAGCCCGACGACTTTTGAGGATCGCAAAAAAGAAAAGGCTGCGCTAAAGAAGCTGGAAAGGGAGTTGGCGCAGATACCTGTGCAGATCGACAAACTCGAGCTGGAGATGGCTGGACTGCAGGCAAAAATCGGAGCGCCTAGCTTCTTTCAAGCGCCCGCCGCGGAGCAGGATCAAGTCTACGCTGCCGTTGCGCAAAAAGAGGCAGAGATGGATGCGCTCATGATCCGTTGGGAAGAACTGGAGCAGGCTCAGACCCTCTAAATCGCACCAAATGTTTGTCTGAGCAGATAACCTGTCAGAAAGGCTAAACCGGCTGCGGTGCCGCCGGTCAAAAGCGTTGCCAGCCCTGAACCCAGCATAGGTTTATTAATGACCAGGCTCTTCGCCATGCCAATCCCAAAAAACACAGCGCCCGCTAATCCGGTGCTCAAAAAAAATTGGCTGGTCAGGTTGAGATCGGCAAAAAAAGGCGCGAGTGGCACAAATCCGGCTGCTAGAAAGCTGAAGAATGTGGTCGCTGCTGAGTTGATGGGAGTGACTAAACGGTCTGCCATGCCATGCTCCTCGCGCAGCATGGTCTTAACCCATAAGTCCTGATCATCAGTGATGGTTTCAACGATCTTGTTCAACGTCTCGCCATTAAAACCCTTGCGGGCGAATATTTGGCGAATCTCTTCGGTCTCGCCGGCTGGGACCAGTTCAATATGGGTTCGCTCCAATTGCTCAAGATGGTTTTGATAGTCGACGTCAGATTTGACGGCCTCATAGTTACTGACCGCCATACTGAAGCCATCGGCAAGCAGATTGGCGATACCCAAAATCAGTGCGATGGAACCGGGCAGACCTGCACCTACTGATCCCGAGACGATAGCAAAGGTGGTAACGCAACCATCGACAGCCCCGAGTACGGCGTCAGCGACAGGGCGACGCCGAGCCGCCTGATCCAGCCGCCGGGCGATGTTGGCGGCCTGATGTTCTGCCTTGAGATTCGATTCATCCATGATTCGTCTCGTCTGTTTTTGTTCAGTGCCTGGTCCAGGTTGCCTCGGGTTAAAGACATTCGTATCTAAACGTTGAATTCTCGGGCATGGCGATTGGGCCCACGATTCGAGTGCTTGCGCTAACGCGTGTTTGCTATCGGTTGTGCAAACGCCCGGTATACAAATCTTATGCAGCTAGCGGTACGCAGCATTGCGGCGCTCAGCGATTGTCCCCGCTGGGCAAACAGGACGCCGTGATGAGTATCAAAGGATGGATTAACGGTGTCGAGGGTCGAGAATCCAGAATCCAGAATCCAGAAGCCAGAATCTAGAATCTAGAATCTAGAATCTAGAATCTAGAATCTAGAGGCTCAACATGGCTGCTACACAGCCATGTTGGCTTGGATTGCTTCATGGCACTGGTAGCCAATCAGACTGAAGTCAGTCATGACAAAATCATCGATGCTGGTCTGGCCGCGATCCTTGATGTCGAGTGTCGGCAACGGATAAGGCGTTCGAGTCAATTGTTCTTTGCACTGGGAGACAGCATCCAGATAAATGTGCCCATCGGCTATGGTGTGAATAAAGTCCCAGGCTTGTAGCCCGGTTATCTTGGCCACCATATGCAGCAATAACGAATAGCTGGCGATGTTCAGTGGTACCCCCAGAAACATATCGGCGGAGCGTTGATACATCATCAACGAGAGCTTGCCATCGGCGACGTAGAATTGAAAGAAGGCATGACAGGGAGGCAGTGCAACCTGACTGGCTTCGGCCTCTCCGGGGTTCCAGGCATTGACGATGATACGCCTGGAGTCCGGATTGTGCCGAATCAGTTCTATCGCTTCCTGCAGTTGATCGACTTCCCGGCCATCGGCGGTACGCCAGTGACGCCATTGACGACCATAGACCCGTCCCATATCGCCATCGGCGTCTGCCGTTCCAGATATGCCGTGGCGCCGCAGATAGTCGGCGTAATTCAGGTCCCATAGTTTGTTATGGGGGTAGATACGCTTCAGATCATTGATGTTGCCGGAGCCGCTGACAAACCACAGCAACTCTGAGACCATGGACTTCCAGACCAGCTTCTTAGTGGTCACGGCAGGAAATCCTGAGGGCAGGTGATATCTGCCTTGCAAACCAAAATTCGACAGGGTGCCAACACCCGTGCGATCTCCGCGTTGAACACCCGTTTCTAGAATTTGCTGGATTTGATTTAGATAGGTTCTCATTGGCTCACTAGCAAGCTCATATCAGACTTTTAATTTAACCGCATTTACTGTCACCGCATGACAGACACGTCATGCAACCGTCCAACAGGACCATAGCGACAGTGTTACATTTCTTGCAGAGTTGCGAGCCTGGCGGATAGCCGCTGGTCTCCCCATCCTGCGAAGCCTCGACCTTGGCGTTAACACTCTCCAAGGCGGCGCGCTTCTCGACTAACAAGGCCTTGTGTGCGGCGCTCAACTCTTCATCCTCGATGAGCCCACACTTCTTCATGTGTGTCTCGAGGACTTCGCCTATTTCGGCGACCAACGACGGCATAAAGCGTCCACCTTTCTTGAAATAGCCACCCTGAGGGTCAAAAACCTGTTTCAGCTCGTCGACCATAAAGATCGCATCGCCGCCCTTACGAAATACGGCAGAGATCACGCGAGTGAGGGCCAAAACCCACTGAAAATGCTCCATGTTCTTCGAGTTAATGAAGATCTCGAAAGGGTATTCCTGTTCATATTCGGTGCCTGAATTCAGCACGATATTATTGATGGTGATATACAGCGCATGGTCAGACAAGGGTGTCTTGATCTTATAGGTATAGCCCTTAAGCTCATCGGGACGCTGGATCTCTTCATGCATCACATCCTTGGTGGCTTCCACGGGTACGACTGGCTCGTCCTTTTTGATGCTGTACTCGACGATCTTCTTGTTGATTTGTATAACCATAGTGAATTCCTGATAAAAGAGTGTCGGCTAGAACTTGCCGTAGTAGCCTTCTTTCAAGGCGTCAAAGAGATTAGCGGCAGAGTGCAGCTCGCCATCATATTCAATGTCGTCATTGCCCTTGGCCTCAACCACCGTTCCATCCTCAAGCGTGAAGCGATAGATGGTATTTTCCAGGTCAGAGTCTTTTACCAGAACGCCCTGGAAGGCTTCAGGGTTAAAGCGGAAGGTCGTACAGCCCTTGAGCCCCTGTTCATAGGCATAAAGATAAATATGCTTGAAGTCTTCGTAGGGATAATCAGTGGGCACATTAGCGGTTTTTGAGATGGAGGAATCAATCCATCGCTGTGCGGCCGCCTGAATGTCAACATGATGTATGGGCTCTATATCATCGGCAGTCTTGAAGTAGCTCGGCAGTCGAGAGTCCTCGTCAGTGGTGTAGGGCTGTGCATTGGGGTTGACCATGGCGCGATAGGCGAGTAACTCAAACGAGTAAACGTCGACTTTTTCCTTGGATTTTTTCCCTTCTCGAATCACATTGCGAGAGTAATGATGGGCAAAACTCGGCTCAATTCCATTGCTGGCATTGTTAGCCAGGGAAAGGGAGATAGTTCCTGTGGGCGCGATAGAGCTATGGTGCGTGAATCGACAGCCGACACTAGCCAGTTGCTCAATCAAGTCAGGGTTCTCACCACCGATTTTCTGCATGTAGCGGCTGTATTTCGCGTGTAAAACCTTGCCCTTGACGATATCACCGACCTTATAGCCGTCGCGCACCATCTCTGGCCGCTTGTAGAGCATCTCGCTCGTCACCGCGAAGTCTTCTTCCATGACGGGGGCTGGACCCTTTTCCTTAGCCAGTTCAAGCCCGGTTTCCCAGCCCACCAGGGCCAGTTCTCGGGTAACCTGCTCGGTGAAGGCGACTGAATCCCGGTCGCCATATTCCATGCACATCATGGTGATAGTGGAACCCAGGCCCAGATAGCCCATACCGTGCCGACGTTTCCGTGTGATCTCGACGCGCTGCTCTTGTAGCGGCAACCCGTTGATTTCAACGACGTTATCTAGCATGCGGGTGAAGATGGCCACTGTCTGTCTAAACTCGTCCCAGTCAAAGTGCGCGTCCGGGGTGAAGGGTGCGCGGACAAAGCGACACAAGTTGATAGAGCCCAGCAAGCAACTGCCATAGGGTGGCAGCGGTTGCTCTCCGCAGGGGTTGGTCGCGCGGATATTTTCACAGAACCAGTTGTTGTTCATCTCGTTGACCTTGTCGATCAGGATAAATCCCGGCTCGGCAAAATCATAAGTGGATGCCATGATCATATCCCATAGCCGCTGTGCCTTAATGGTTTTGGTGATTCTGCAGGCGACGAGCCCCGCATCGTTAGTCACATACCGGTCCTTAACCGGGAACTCTCGCCATAACACCTGCGTTGAGTCGTTCAGGTCTATGCCGTCGGAGGTCACTTCTTCAATATTCATGGGGAACGACAAGGGCCAGTCAGCGTCATGCTTGACCGCCTCCATAAATTCCTGCGTGATCAGCAGTGACAGATTGAACTGGCGCAGACGACCATCCTCACGCTTGGCTCGAATGAATTCAGTCACATCTGGATGGCCAATATCAAAGGTGGCCATCTGCGCTCCGCGCCGTCCGCCGGCGGAAGACACCGTGAAACAGGTCTTGTCGTAAATATCCATAAACGACAAGGGTCCAGAGGTGTAGGCGCCCGCACCGGAAACATAGGCACCCTTAGGTCGTAACGTCGAAAATTCATAGCCAATGCCACAACCCGCCTTCAGGGTCAGACCAGCTTCGAGATTCTTTTCGAGGATGTCCTCCATCGAGTCAATGATGGTACCAGAGACAGTACAGTTGATCGTCGAGGTCGCTGGTTTGTGTTCATTGGCGCCGGCATTGGAGGTAATACGTCCGGCGGGTATGGCACCGTGCCTTAACGCCCAAAGAAACTGCGCTTGCCAGTGATCCTGGAGTCCCTTGTCTTCGACTTCTGCCAGGGCTTTGGCGACCCGCTTGTAGGTGTCGTCCATGGTGAGATCCAGGGCGACCCCTTGTTTAGTCTTAAGGCAGTACTTGTTCTCCCAAATATCGATGGAAGTATCCTGAAATTTGATTTCAGAAACTGACTTTGAGATGGCTTTGAGTTCTGCTTTGGGAGCTGTCGATTTCATGGTGATCCTGTAGTCTGAATCGTTAAACGATTATTTTTATTTATGGCGCGACTGGCGCAACCCAGTCTCTCATACTGTCGTCGAGCTGATTCGATGGTCAGGGCCTCCTGATGGCCTCGAATCGCCCGAATAGGCGCCGTCTAGAGTTTTCGTAACGCTGTTCTTCCAGCCTGGAGCGGGAAGGACAGCGATTTAGGTTCAGGCCTGGGGCGAACTATATCTTGTGTCCCGATAATTTTGCAAGCACAACATGTAGGTAAAACAGGCGTTCAAATTGAACTGAATATTTCATCAAATATTCAGTCGCAACGTTCTGGATTGGAATAGGGGTGTTTTACGCCTCTTTTTTCAAATAGAGTTTGGCTCGGACCAAGGCTGTTATTACCGCCGCTTGCGGTTAATATCGAGTCTGGCCGTTAGGCGACCAGGGCCAGGCTGGACGGGCTGATTCGAATAATTATTGAGGAGTAAAAGATTGAACCAAGTGCACAATAAGGTCGCGATCGTCACCGGTGGTGGCAGTGGAATTGGTGAGGCGACGGCTTTGCTGCTGGCGGAAGCGGGGGCTCGCGTCGTGGTCACAGATATCAATCTGGTGACGGCTGAGGAAACAGTTGAGACGATCAAGGATAAGGGTGGCCAGGCGATTTGTCTGCAGCATGATGTGACCAGTGAAAGAGCCTGGAGCAAGGTCTGTGAGGCGACACTGGCCGAGTTTGGCGGCTTGCATATATTGGTGAACAATGCCGGCGTCCATGGCGCAGGACTCCCGGGATTTGAAGAAGCGACGCTGGCAACCTGGCGAGAAGTCATGACCATCAATCTGGATGCTGTTTTTATGGGTACCCAGAAGGCGGTATTGCTGATGAAGGACTCTGGTGGCGGCTCCATCATTAATCTTTCGTCGGTGATGGGAATGGTTGGTGGTGCCAGCGCCGCCTATAACGCCTCGAAAGGGGGGGTGCGCCTGCTCTCCAAGTCAGTTGCAGTCTATTGCGGCAATATGGGATACAACATTCGCGTCAATTCAGTGCATCCAGGTTTCATCTGGACGCCATTGGTCAGGAGTTTGGTGGATCATATGGATGAGGACAATCTGACGGAAGAAGGGCTGCGTGCGATGCTGACAGAGCGCCATCCCATAGGTCGACTGGGGACAGCCGAAGATATTGCGAAGGGTATTCTGTTTCTGGCGTCCGATGATTCGGCTTTCATCACAGGTAGCGAGCTGGTCATAGATGGCGGTTATACCGCCGTCTAAGCCTTAAGCTTTAATGCAAAGAGCCCTCAGCTCTAATGCAAAGAGCCCTCAGCTTTAATGTAAAGAGCCCTCAGCTTTAACATAAAGAGTCTTCAGCTTCTAATAGAGCCTTCAGCTTCTAACAGAGCCGGCAGTGGAGATAGCAGGGTACCCATTGCTGGTGCCTGCCAGGGGTAAGGTTTATCGCCCTGGTGTGCAGCGCAGGCAATGCTCAATCTGCAGCAAGTTGCGACTGATATCCGCCCGTTGCATGCGTTTGCTGCCAAAGCAAAACTGCACACGGGTGCGCCATTGAGCATCTATGAAGTGCGCGTCTGAGAAGTGCGGGTCGTTGATCTGAAGGCTGCTGATGACGATGGCATTTAATTCCATCAAGTGGATGTCGGCCAGGTCGAGATCCAGAATTAATTTTGCACCAGATTTAAAGCCCAGCGGGCCGGTAAATTGCAAACTGGTTGGGCTGAAGGCCTCACAATCGACTCGAGGCGCTGCTCTCAAGCAGCCCATAAGACCCGGCCAGGCGACTTCAACCCGCAAGTCTGTCGGCATGAAACGCAGGTACTGAAGCGGATCTGACTGCTGATTTTCAATCAGTGAGCTCATAGGTAAACTCTTCGCGAAATCGGGGCACAAGAGTAGAGACAGTCTTCTCGCTGAAGAGTTCAATGGTCGCGACAATAGCAGCAGACCAGAATTCGTGAATCAGCGTTCAGGGTCCCACCTGACAATCAAGCTTGGTTTACTTGAGTTTTAGGGCATCTGAAGGCATTGTTGGCTCAGAGAATGACCCATTAATGATTTAATGCTTCAATCAGTCGCCGTTGAAAGGGAAAAATTATGCATCCAGGGGTACTTGCACAACAACAGCCGAACAAACCAGCTTATATCATGGCGGAGTCTGGTCAGATCATTACCAGGCAGGCGCTTGAGGAGGGCTCAAACCAGGCAGCCCAGCTATTTCGACGGCTGGGTTTGAAGCGAGGCGACCATATTGCGGTGATGATGGAAAATCATCCGGCCTACATTCAGATCTGTCTGGCAGCGATGCGATCTGGACTCTACTTTACCTGTATTAGCTATCGACTGCAGGAGCAGGAAGTCGCGTACATCGTCACGGATTGTCATGCCAGAGTTTTCATTACGACTCGAGGTCAACAAGGGGTGGTCGAGCGACTACTGGAGTCGGCACCCAATATCGAACATTGCTACATGCTGGATGGTGTGATCGGTGGATTTGACAGCTGGGAGGAGGCGACAGCAGCCATGCCGAAAACCCAGATCGCAGATGAAAGCCTGGGTATTTCCATGCTCTATTCATCGGGCACCACCGGTCGGCCAAAGGGCGTGCTCAAGCCCTTGCCAACCGAGGGTTTTGGCGTCGATACCGGACCTAACCTGTTTCAGATGCTCTACGGGGCGACAGAGGAGAGCATTTACCTCAGTCCTGCGCCACTCTATCATGCGGCGCCGCTGACCTTTACCATGGGCTTTATTCTTGCCGGCATGACCTGCGTCGTCATGTCGCACTTTGAACCGGAAGCGGCGCTGGCGGCGATCCAGCGCTACAAAATCACCCACTCACAATGGGTGCCCACCATGTTTATTCGTATGTTGAAGCTTGACGATGCGGTGCGCCTAAAATACGACGTTAGCAGTATGCAGTGTGCGATTCATGCTGCTGCGCCCTGTCCGATATTAGTTAAGGAACAGATGATCAATTGGTGGGGCCCGGTTATACATGAGTACTATGCAGGTTCTGAAGGCAACGGGTTTGTGGCGATCAACTCCCAAGAGTGGCTCGCCCATAAAGGCTCAGTGGGACGGGCGCTGACGGCGGTATTGCATATCGTTGATGATGAAGGGGTCGAGGTTGCCCAGGGCGAGACAGGGACTATCTATTTTGAGGGGGGCGGCGAGTTTGAATACTATAACGATGCGGCCAAGACCCAGGAGTCGCGGCACGCCAAAGGCTGGAGCACGCTGGGTGATGTGGGCTACATTGATGCAGACGGTTATCTGTATCTGACGGATCGCAAGAGCTATATGATCATCTCGGGCGGCGTCAATATCTATCCCCAGGAGGCCGAAAACATCCTGGTGAATCATCCCAAGGTGATGGATGTTGCCGTGTTTGGTGTGCCGAATGCGGATTTTGGTGAGGAAGTTAAAGCCGTAGTGCAGCCTAAAGATATGGCGGACGCCGGTCCCGAACTTGAAGAAGAACTGATCGCCTTCTGTCGCTCTCAACTATCGCATATCAAGTGCCCAAGAAGCATCGACTTCGAGCTAGAGCTGCCTCGGCATCCGACGGGGAAACTCTACAAGCGACTGTTGAAAGACCGTTATTGGCAAGGTCAGGGTAAGAATCTCGCATCCTGAGGCGGTTTAAGGGTCAGTACCCGCAGTAAGGATAGCGCTGGCCGCTAGCGTGCCAGCAAGCAGGGTGCTTGCCAGCAACTTGCTTACTTTTTTCAGTAATCGGTGGGCTGAGGCTGGGCCTGTGCTTAGTCTTCGCCACGCAGCAAATTGGCTGGAGAATACTGATCAGTGAGTATTCGACGGGTTCTGTTCCAGTCCTTCTCGCGGCTCATATGGCCAGGGTAATCCCTTGCGTCAATGCCATAGGGTCGCAAACGTTCGGCGAATTTAATTGCCTGGCTTTTGATCTCGAAGTCACTGGGTAAGCCTTGCCGCGCAGCAATGATAACCCGGTTGCCAGAGGCCGGCATTTTGAAATTCAGATAATCACCGAAGACAGCCTGGTAGGTTTCTGACTCATGGTCATACAGAGCGCTGGTGGAAAAAGTATTGGCCACCAAAATACCGTCCATGCTTAACAGGTCTCGGCTCTCCTGAAGAAATTCCTGGGTCATCAGATGCTCAGGGATATAATCGCCGGTAAAGGCGTCAAGCATAATGAGATCGTAAGTTTGGCGCTGCAACAGGGCCCTTTTAATAAAAACGCGTGCATCACTGACCCTAACCTTTAGGTTTTTCGACTCGGCAAAATTGAAGTATTGCCGCGCAACCCGAACCACAGCCTCATCGATTTCCACCACATCAATGGTGGCGTCTGGATAAAGCTCTGTCAGGGCCGTGGGTATTGAGCCGCCACCAAGGCCGACGATCAGGATCCTGCCGGGATCAGGTTTCAGCAGTAGGCCGCCGAATGCCATTCGAACATAATGAAATACCAGGCGCCTGGGGTCCTGTAAGTCCATGCAGGTTTGATTTCGATCGCCACGTTTTACGGTAAACAGCAGGCATCGCCGGTTATCCGCTTCTCGAACAACGATATTTCGATAGAGCGACTTTTCCTGATGGATTTCGATGGCGACTGTCGTGGCAGAAGCCAGCATCAGCATGACCAGGATGGCAGTGCGCAGGATCATGTGCGTTGACTCGCATGGGTGATGATGGCGGTTATGCCACCTGTAGCCAGAACGGCGCTCATTGTCATCAGAATCACATCGACCTCAAACCAAAGTACCAGGTAGAAGGAGGTGGCGAGCGTCCCCAGTGCGCTGCCGAGGGTAGAAATAAAATACAGTCGGCCGGCTATTTGGCCTGAGTGAGCGGCATGGGCAACCAACAACCGAACTGAGTAAGGGGCAATCATGCCCAGGATAGCGGTGGGAACAAAAAATAACAGTGTCGAGGCTGCCAAAGAGCCATAGCGTGGATCCTCAAGACGAACGAAAACCCAGTCCATCATAGCGTTGCTCCAGACGATGGTGGGTATCAAGGTAATCGCTGCGGCGATGAAAAACAGTCCGTAGCGACCCAGATGCGGGTTGTTGACGGACAATCGGCCGCCATACAGATAGCCAATGGACAAAGACAGCATGAAGATAGTGATGATGCTGCCCCAGACATAAATACTGCTGCCAAAGTAGGGAGCAAGAATTCGGCCGCCCATCAGCTCTATGGACATGATGATAAAGCCGCTGGTAAACGCCAGAGACAGGACGATGAGATTAAAGACGAGCTCGGGTAACGGGGCGGTCTTGGGTTTATTGATCTTGGAATCTGGCAGCATGTCTCTTTACTCTGGTTTGGGCGCCGGCCCCTCGTCTGTATCCTGCTGTTGCGCTCGCACCTGGCGACGCTGCTGGAATGCAAGAGGAGTATACCTTCTCAACCGAGACCTGGCGATGTCGAAGGTTGCACATTTCAGTCTCCGCTGAGTTATGGCACAATGCCCTGTCAACTCGGGATCCACCTATTGAAGTCTTTGGTTCGCCTCATACCTTTCCTTCGGCCCTATCGTTTCCAGATAGGCCTGGGTTTCCTGACCTTCTTTATTGCGCGTTTCTTTGAAGTCAGCACCTATTACCTGGTGTCCATTGGTATAGACACCATCGAGGTGTTGGGTACCAATAGCGTGGCGTCCAGGGTGTCTTTAACCGTGAATCAAATTGCGTTGTTACTGATTGGGTCGGTGATATTGCGATTTCTATTCGTCGTCCATGCACGTCGGCAGGTTCGGCGCGTCGGTCAGCGCGTTGCCTATGATTTGCGTCAGCGCCTGTATGCCTCGGTGCAACATCAGGGCAGCGATTTCTTTGCCAGAATGGGCGTCGGCGACATCATGACCCGTGCCATTCAGGATGTCTCCCTGATTCAGCGTCTGATTGCCTTTGGGATGATTCAGATTGTCATTATGGTCTATGCCCCCCTGTTTGGTGTCTCGGCGATGCTCTCCAAGTCACCATCACTGACCTTCATGATCATGCCCCTGTTGCCGGCCATTTTCTACTATGGTTGGTGGATGTCCCGGCAACTGGCATCTACCTCATTGGCGGTTCAGGAGGGGCTCTCGGCACTATCCAGCCAGGTGCAGGAAAATCTGGCAGGCATCAGGACGGTGCAGGCTCAGGTGCAGGAGCAGAACGAAATTCAGCGCTTCGGTGTCGTGAATGCCGATTATTCGAAGGCCTTTTACAACCAGTCGCGGATCAATTCGTTAATGAGTGCCTGGATGCCATTTCAGGCTTCAGTGGCACAATTATTGATCATTGTTTACGGGGGGAGTCAGGTTCTCGCGGGTGAAATCTCGGTAGGCGATCTGGTTTTCTTTCTGGCCTGTCTGAATATGTTGCTGCAGCCAATTCGAATGGCAGGTATGTTCGTGACGCTGGTACAACGCGGTGCGGTTGCAACCCAGCGCCTTTCCGAGATTTTTGAGGCGGTCCCCGAGATCCTTGATCGGCCTTCAGGAACGACACAATCCCTGATTCGAGGCGAGTTTGAATTCAGAGATCTGACCTTCACCTATCCTCGCGCGACAGAACCGGTGCTAAAGGCTATTTCTCTACACATCAAGGTCGGTGAGTCCATCGCGATCGTTGGCAGAGTGGGTGCGGGCAAGTCGACCCTGTTAAAACTGTTTACGCGAATGGTAGATACGCCGAAGGGCTGTTTATTTCTCGATGGTCACGATATCTGTGATTATCCCCTGAGTCAGGTGCGTGGCCAGATTGCTCAGGTGCTTCAGGATCCATTTTTATTCGGTGAACCGTTGCGCAATAACATCAGCTACGACGATCCTGTCAGACCTCTTGATGTGATCTGGGACTCTGCCGACGCCGCGGCTCTCAGAGAGACGATCGAGGCCTTCCCCGAGCAGATGGATACCTTGATCGGCGAGCGGGGAGTGACCCTGTCTGGTGGCCAGAAACAACGAGCGACATTGGCGCGCGGTTTAATCCGGAATGCGCCAGTGCTGATTCTTGATGACTGTTTCAGCAGTGTCGATACAGAGACAGAAGAGCATATTCTGAATCGTCTGAAAGCGATGCGTAATCAGCGAACCACGATCATTGTTTCTCACAGAGTCTCTACATTACGTCATGCGGATCGGATTGTTGTGCTGGATGAGGGTCGTATCATTGAAGTCGGATCCCATGCCGAGCTGCTTCGCCAGGGCGGTGCGTATGCGGAGCTGGAACGAGCCCAGACTCAGGACGCGATGCCAGCAGAACAGCAAACAGTGCAAGTGACGGCAAACCCATGAGTCGGCAACGAAAACCTCATCAGGTTCAGGCTGAACGGGATCATGGCATGTTTGATGCCGAGCTCTCCGGTACCGTACTTAATTTGCAACTGTTACGCCGCATTGTCAGTTGGCTCGCACCCTATAAAGTTCGTTTGACGCTCAGTGCTGTACTGGTTCTGACAGCCAGCTGTGTCGCTGTGATGATGGAGATCATTATCAGTCGGGTGCTGGTCGATTATATTATCGTCGGCGAGGCGAGCAGCACTATGCCGGATCTTGGCATGATCGCACTGACCCGCTGGCTGGAGCTGCAGTTAGCGATCGAACCAATCTTCGCTGCTGGAATTTTGTTTTTGCTGGCAATGTCCGTCTCAGCTTTAGCCGGGCATGCCCACCGCTTGACCCTGATCAGCGCGATCGTCAATGCGTTAAGGGATCTTCGCCAGGATCTGTTTGCTCATCTGGAGCACAGACCCAGTTCCTTCTACGACAAGGTACCCACTGGCCGCATTATGACCCGAGTAACCAATGACGTAGAAGCGCTGTATGAAATGCTGCGCGGCATGGGTGCGCTGGTGGGCGAATTTGTGCCCTTCCTGGTGGCGCTGACGATCATGTTGTCCACCAGCATTAAACTCACGCTTATCCTGCTCCTGCTGGTGCCCGTTGTGGGTATCGCCACACACTTTTTTCGAAATGCCTCCCGGGAGGTATTTCGATTGGTCCGCAACAGCGTCTCGGCATTGAATCAAAACCTGCAGGAGAATTTGTCGGGCATGCAGGTGGTGCAATTGAATGTCAGGCAGGCACAGAATCTTGATGAATACACGCAAATCAACCAGCAAAACCTTCGCCACGAGAATCGCTCCATTAACCTGTCCACGGCCTATGGCGCCTTCAATGACAGCCTGGCTGCGATCGGTTTGGGAATTATTATCTGGTACGGTGGCGGAGCCGTCGTTCAGGATGAGATGAGTTTGGGTGGCGTGATTCTATTTACCCGTTTTATGAATATGCTATTCACACCGGTGGTGATGCTGGGCGAGCAATTGAATGTGCTGTTTCGAGCCATGGCCAGTGGTGAGCGGATCTTTCAAGCGCTGGACTGGGACGAGCAGATACACGAGCCGCTGAATCCCGTCGAGTTGCCGGTTCGCCTGCAGGGTAAGGTGGAATTTCGTAATCTGACATTTGGTTACTCGACTTCAGTGCCAATTCTCAGAGGTGTTTCTGTGACGATTCAACCGGGTGAGAAACTGGCGATTGTCGGACCGACTGGGTCCGGTAAGAGCACCATGATACGGCTGCTAGGCCGCTTCTACGACTTCGATCGCGGTATGATTTATCTTGATGGTGTTGATCTCAACGACCTTCGCAGTCGCGATGTGCGCGGTCGTATTGGGGTGGTGCTGCAAGATTTTCATATTTTCTCTGGCTCCATCCTCGACAACATCGTTCTGGGTAATCCGGCGATCACTCGAGAGCGGGCGATCGAGGCCGCCAAAATTGTGAATGCGCATGACTTTATCATGCGTCTACCGATGGGCTATGACAGCCCACTCATCGAGCGAGGTGCCAATCTGTCTCAAGGTCAACGTCAATTATTAGCCTTTGCTCGTGTATTGGCGGCAGACCCCGAGATTCTGGTATTGGATGAAGCGACGGCCAGTATAGATACCGAGACAGAACGCTTGATTCAGGATGGATTGCGCAAGCTGATGGTGGGACGCACCTCAATTCTTATTGCGCATCGATTGCGGACCATTCAGGAAGCCGACCAGGTGCTGGTGCTGCAGCAGGGTCAGGTTCGAGAACTCGGAACCCATGAGGCCTTGCTGGCTCAGCAGGGCCTGTATTACCGCCTGCATGAACTCCAGTTTCAGGATGTCAGTCTTGATGACTGAGGTGTCCTGGCCGCGACTCTGCGGATGGATTGATGCGGGCACCGGGTTCATGCACACTAGCGTTCAAAACCCGCATTCAGCCTTCTTACTGATATCCAGATAATGAGTATTCTATGAGCATTCGAGCAACGCTAATCAGCCTGGTGATGGCGCGAACTATTCGGCCTCTGTTTGACAGTATTGAGGATGTCGGCGGTTTCCGCGAGAAATTGTCAAAGGCTGCCGGGTTGAATCCAGGACTGCCAGAACGTGTCAGCGTCACGAAGGACGTGATTGCCGGGGTGCCCTGCGAGTGGCTTCGAATTGAACCCAGTCGGCCCGCGCGGGTTCTTATGTACCTGCATGGCGGCGGCTATGTATCTGGCGGTGCAGATAGCCATCGAAATCTCGCCTGGCGCCTGGCAGAGGCGGCCTCTATGAGTGTCTTGCTGGTGGAATACCGACTAGCACCTGAGCATCCATTTCCGGCGGGTCTCGAGGATGCCACTGCCTGCTATCGCCAGCTGCTGGAGCAAGGTTATGGCGCTGATGATATTGCCGTAGGCGGCGATTCTGCCGGTGGTGGCCTGACTTTGGCGCTGTTGTTGAATTTGAAGAATCTTGGTTTGCCGCTACCCGATCGCGGTATTCTGCTGTCGCCGTGGCTGGATCTGTCGATGAGTGGTGACAGCCTGGTCAGCAATGCGTCATCGGATGTCATGTTAACCCCTAAGGCGCTGCGTACCTGTGCTGCGCTCTACCTGGGTCAGCGTGATTCTCAGGCACCTCTGGCGTCGCCCTTGTTTGGCGATCTCAGGGGTTTGCCGCCGCTGCTGGTTCATGCCAGCACCACAGAAGTGTTGCTAAGTGATGCTGAACGCCTGGTCCATATGGTCGAGGCCCAGGGCGGCGACATTCAGCTGAGTCTTTGGAAGAAAATGCCCCATGTGTTTCAGGTGTTCGCCGGTCGAATTCCAGAAGGTCAAGAGGCTATCCGTCAACTTGGTGAGTTTCTAGATAGACCCAACCGCTGAATTCAGAGGAGGGAGGAGTGACATGGCCGAGATGACACTGGAACAAGCAACGTTGCGCCTAACTGCTGTTGGCGCGCCATTCGAGATGGAGACCCGAGTTATTCGTGGAGTCCCCACCCGTACCTGGAAACATGCGCCGAATAATTTACGAGAAATCTTTGTGGGTATTCGATCTTTTGCTGATCGAACCTATCTGGTCTACGAAGATGAACGATTAACCTATGCAGAAGTCTATCAACAGGTCGTTAAATTAGCGCACCTGTTAGTCACTGACTATGCTGTTCAGAAAGGCGATCGTATAGCGATAGCCATGCGTAATTATCCTGAGTGGCCTATCTGTTTTTGGGCCGCTGCGATCAGTGGGGCTGTTGTTGTGCCACTCAATGCCTGGTGGACAGGGTCAGAGCTCGAGTATGGTTTGGCAGACTCGGGATCCAGAATTTTGTTTGCAGACGAACAAAGGATGCATGCACTGACGGATTATTATCAGCAACTGCAGCTTGATGCAGTATTTGCGGTGCGTAGTCAGACCCCCTTGCCTGAGCATGTTAAAGGGCTGCATGCCAGCCTGGCGCAGGTATCTAACGAGGTCGAAATGCCTGATGTTGCTCTGTTGCCTGAAGATGACGCGACCATTTTCTACACGTCTGGTACGACAGGTAAACCTAAGGGTGCGCTTGGCACCCAGAGAAATATCTGTACCAACCTGACGAGTCTACAATTTAGCGGAGCTAGGTCTTTGCTGCGCCGAGGGGAGCCGGTGCCTGCTCTTGATGGCCCTGGCAAGTCGAGTCCTCCTCAACTCGCGCCGCTGTTGTCAGTTCCCTTTTTTCATGCGACCGGTTGCCATTCCACCCTGATAGCCAACACGGCTGCTGGCAATAAGTTGGTGATGATGTACAAGTGGGATCCTGAGCGAGCCATGGAGTTAATCGAGCGGGAAAGAATCACGTCCTTTGGTGGTGTACCCTCAATGGTTTGGCAGGTGTTGGAATCGCCCACGTTCGGCACCCATGACTTGTCATCCATTCAAAGCATTGGGTACGGCGGAGCGCCAGCCGCACCTGAGCTGGTTGCACGAATAAAGGAAAGTTTTCCGCTGGTATCCTCCAGCAATGGTTATGGCCTGACAGAAACCTCTTCATTGACAACCAGCAATGCCGGTTTGGATTACCAACGCAAACCAGACAGTGTCGGTGTGCCGGTACCCGTCTGTGAGCTGAAATTAATGGCTTCGAACGGCGCCAGTCAGGTGCCACAAGGAGAGGTGGGTGAACTTTGGATCAAGGGTCCAAACGTGGTGAAAGGCTACTGGCACAAGCCCGAAGCCACTGCCGAGACATTTACCAATGGCTGGTTACATTCCGGTGACCTGGCGAAAATTGATGGTGAGGGCTTTGTCTATATCGTCGATAGAGCGAAAGACATGCTCATCAGAGGCGGTGAAAATATCTATTGTGTGGAGGTCGAGAATGCTCTGTATCAGCACCCCAACGTCATGGATTGTACTGTCGTCGGAGTGCCACACAAGATTCTAGGTGAGGAGGTGGGCACGGTGATTCAGCTGACGCCCGGCGCACGCCTCACAGCGGAAGGCTTGCAAGCCTTTCTTCGAGAGAACTTGGCAGGCTTTATGATTCCTCAGTATTTTCTTTTTAAGAGTGAGCCGCTGGCGCGTAATGCCAATGGTAAGATTCTCAAGTCCCAGGCCCGCAACGAACTGCTCGCCAGTCTAGAGGTTGACTAGGGTTTGAATCCGTCAACATTTATAGCCAAGGAACTGGTCCTGCTGGGCGGTGGGCATAGCCACGTCATTGTCTTACGCATGCTGGCCATGCAGCCCATTGCCGGGTTGCAGATCACTCTGATCAGCCCCGATGTTGAGACCCCCTATTCGGGTATGCTACCGGGATTGGTCGCGGGTCACTATGAATCGGCAGACATGCATATTGACCTGGTACCTCTGTGTCGATTTGCCGGTGCTCGGTTTATTCAGGCGAGCGCATTTGATATAGATCCAGTCAGGCGTCTGGTGCGCTGCCACGGGCGACCAGATATTGGCTATGATGTCCTGTCGATAGATATTGGGATAACCCCTGCCGTGGCTGAGGTGCCCGGAGCGGCTGCCCATGTTATTGCCGTCAAACCCATCAATCGTTTCCTGCATCAATGGCGGGCTTGTCTGGCGCGAATTGCCGACGGTTCGGTTGGGAAATTAGGTTTTGTCGGCGGCGGAGCCGGTGGTGTTGAGCTGTGTCTGGCAGTTCACCACTACCTGACCAAGGTTGCGCCAGAACTGGCACCAAAGCCAATAGCCTTTCACTTGTTCGTCGATCATGACAGTTTGCTTTCCGAGTTCAGTCCAAGTGTGCAAGCCTTGTTCAGTCAAAAACTGGCGACTAAAGGAATCCAGCTGCATCGGAATTTTCGCGTGGTTGAAGTCGAGAAAAAGACGTTGGTATCGATGGCCGGCGAGCGCTTCACACTCGATGAAATATTTTGGGTGACCTCAGCTGCGGCTCAGTCCTGGCTAGCCGATACTCAGCTGGCGACAGATAAAAACGGCTTTGTCGCAGTGCGAGATACACTGCAAGTGAACAACTTTGATGATGTTTTCGCGGTGGGTGATACAGCACACGTGTTAGCACACCCGCGCCCCAAAGCCGGCGTGTTTGCTGTCCGTCAGGGCCCGGTGCTGTATGAGAATATCCGTCGTCAGCTTTTGGGCCAGAAGCTCAAACCTTTCGTGCCACAAATCTCGTTTCTCTCGTTGATTTCAACCGGTGATAAGGTCGCGGTCGCGATGAAGTATGGGCGGCATCTTCAGGGCCGCTGGGTTTGGCGACTAAAAGACTGGATCGATAGACGTTTCATGGCTCAGTTCACTGCCTTGCCGCCCATGCAGCAGAAAGCGGGCGCGGGTCTTTTGGCAAAGGTTGACTTGCAAATGCAATGCGGAGGGTGCGGTTCGAAGGTGAGTGCGGACCTCTTGGCAGAAGTTCTGAGTCATCTCGACATTCAAACCAAGGATCTTGACGACGCGGCTATTTATCGCGCGCCGGCCGGTAAGCTTATGCTCCACACAGTGGATGTGTTCAAGGCTTTCGTCGAAGACCCTTATCTGCTGGCGAAGATTGCGGTTAATCACGCTGTCAGCGATATCTATGCCATGGGTGGTGAGCCGGTCACTGCCATGGCCATTGTCACGACTCCGTATGGTACACCCACAGCCACACGTCACCTGTTACAACAGTTAATGCAGGGGGCGTGGGAAGAGTTAGTCAATGCACAAGTCAGACTCGTCGGCGGACATACAACGGAAGCGGCCGAGCTGTCCGTCGGTTTTGCAGTTAACGGCATAGTGGACGAGGCGCGACTGCTGAGGAAGTCAGGTATGCAGCCTGGGCAGGTTTTGATACTCACAAAGCCTATTGGCACCGGCACTTTGTTTGCCGCTGATATGCAACATCGTGCACGGGGTCAGTGGATTGAAGGCGCGTTGCAAATGATGTTGCAGTCTAATGCTGCCGCTGCCGAAATCTTGAGTAGTCTGAGTGAGAAGGGCAGTACCTGCGCCTCAGCCTGTACCGATATAACCGGATTTGGTTTGGCGGGGCACCTGTCAGAGATGATGCAGGCCTCTGAGGTCAACGTCAGCCTTGACCTGTTGAGTCTGCCTTTGCTTGCTGGCAGTCTGGCTTGCTTGCAGGATTTAAAGATCACCAGTTCCTTGCATGCCGGTAACCAGCGATCGGTCAGCAATATCCAGTTCTGTGATCATCCGAACTACGGGCTGCTGTTTGATCCGCAAACCTCAGGTGGCTTGTTGGCAGCGGTAGACGCTGAATTGGCGCTGGATACTGTGAGTAAGCTGCATGCCGCCGGCTATACGCAGGCCAGTGTCATTGGCCGGGTAGACTCGTTCGTTAGTACATCAGGAGAGTCAATTCAGCCGTATTTATCTGTTCGTGTGCAAGGAGACCATTAGAATGCCTACCGCCTTAAGTTACGCCAGTGGAGCCAGTCATCAGCCTCTGTTGGGCCTGACCATTGGTGCGAAATTTGACGAAGTCGTAGCAGCCTATCCCGACCGTCCTGCGATAGTGTCAGTCCATCAGAATGTTCGGTTGACCTACGCGGAATTGGCGCAGGCGGTCAATACGCTGGCGCGAGCCCTGCTCGCAGCGGGATTGGAAAAGGGCGAGCGAATTGGCATCTGGTCACCCAATAACGTTGAGTGGCTGATCACTCAGTACGCCAGTGCTAAGGTGGGCGCCATCCTGGTAACCATTAATCCAGCGTATCGAGTCCATGAACTTGACTATGTCTTGCGGCAGTCCGGTTGTAAGGCACTGGTCTTGCAGAACCAATTCAAGACCTCTGACTACGAGGCTATGATACTGTCGTTATGCCCCGAACTTGCCCACTGCGAACCGGGAAGGCTTAAATCTGAGACGTTTCCTGAGCTGACGACGGTCATTTCTCTGTCAAGCTCGCGGCATTCAGGCATCTATAATTGGACCGATCTGCTCAGTACCGCTGCGACAGTGACCGACGAACCTCTGAAGGCGCGTGAAGCCCTGCTGGATATGGATGATGCCATCAATATACAGTATACCAGCGGTACCACCGGTTTCCCCAAAGGTGCCTGCCTGAGTCATCATAATATTCTCAACAATGGTTTCTTCGTCGCCCGAACTATGAACTTTTCATCCAACGATCGGCTGGTGGTGCCAGTGCCTCTGTATCATTGTTTTGGTATGGTCATGGCTAATCTGGGTTGTTTGACACATGCTGCCTGCCTGATTTATCCCAGTGAAAGTTTTGAGCCAGAGGCCGTTCTGCGTGCCGTCGAAGCGGAAGGCGCAACAGCGCTCTACGGCGTACCCACCATGTTCATCGCAGAGCTGGCCCTGACTAATTTTTCCAGTTTCGACCTGAGTTCACTGCGTACCGGTGTGATGGCGGGCGCGCCTTGTCCGGTGGCGACCATGAAGCAAGTTAACAGCCTGATGCATATGACAGAGGTTGAAATTGCCTATGGCATGACAGAGACCAGTCCGGTGAGTTTTCAGACTCGGGCTGACTCGCCCCTTGATAAGCGCGTGAGTACGGTGGGTCTCGTCCACCCCCATGTTGAAGTGAAGATCATTGATCAAGCGTCGGGGAGAACCTGCCCCTTGAATCAGATGGGTGAGCTGTGTACGCGAGGCTACAGCGTCATGCTCGGCTACTGGGAGAATCCCGAGGCGACCGCTGCTGCGATTGACAGTCATGGCTGGATGCACACGGGCGACCTTGCGGTAATGGATGACGATGGTTATGTGAATATTGTCGGGCGGATCAAGGACATGATTGTCAGAGGCGGTGAGAATGTCTACCCGCGAGAGATTGAGGAATTCCTGATGACCCATCCTGCCGTAGCAGCCGTGCAAGTGACTGGGGTGCCCGATCCCAGGTATGGCGAAGAAATCATTGCGTGGGTGGCGCTGAAGGAAGGCCAGCAAGCGGATGAAGAGGCGATCAAAGCTTTTTGCCGAGGCAAGATTGCCCATTATAAGGTGCCCCGTTATGTGCGATTCACCCAAGACTTTCCCATGACGGTGACTGGCAAGGTGCAAAAGTTCAAGATGCGCGAGGTCAGTATGCAAGAACTGGGGCTCCAAGAGCAGGAGACTGCCTGAATCTTCTGTTCAGCGCCAAACAGTGATCCTGCAAAGGATGATGGTCGTAAATGGGTGTATACTGCGCGCTTGCGGATCAGCATCGGAACAAGACCGGAAATATGAACGGAATATTATTAATTAACCTTGGATCGCCAAAGAGCCTGGAGCTTAAATCCGTCAAAGCCTATCTGAAAGAATTCCTTTCCGATGATTTGGTGATCGATCTGCCGAAGATTGCACAGCAACTGCTGGTCAATCTGATTATTGTGCCGTTTCGATCAAGCAAGACTCTGCATGCCTACAGCACGGTCTGGACTGATTCAGGCTCGCCGCTGATCGCCAGAACCCGGGCGATGGCCGACGCTTTGGCGCAGCGCACGACTCAGCCAGTAGAAGTTGCCATGCGGTATCAGGAACCGAGTATCAGGGGTGCGTTGCAGCGATTAGTCGATTTAGGTTGCGATGAGATTACCGTTTTACCTCTGTACCCGCATTATGCGATGTCCACGTCTCTGACGACGAGATTGGCGGTTGAGGCAGTGGTAGACAGGTTGGCGAGTCCGCCGAAGTTGTCGTTCACAGATTCTTTCTACAGCGACTCGGGCTACATCAAGGCCCTTGCGGAGCGGATAAAAGCTGATCTTCCCGGCGACTACGATTATCTGTTGTTCAGCTACCACGGTTTGCCAAAGCGACATCTGGTCAAGACCGATCCGACGGGTAATCATTGTTTGCAAAGTGAAAACTGTTGCCAAGTCGACTGTGGCGCACGGGCTTACTGTTATAAGGCGCAGGTCCTGCAGACCTCGCAGTTGGTCGCTGACTATCTTGAACTACCTGATGATAAGTGGGGTGTCGCTTTCCAGTCTCGTATCGGACCCGGTTGGTTGGAGCCGTTTACGGATGAGCTGCTCAAGGCATTACCCGCTGAGGGACGTAAAAACATCGCGGTCGTTTGCCCCTCTTTTGTTGCCGATTGCCTTGAAACGCTGGAAGAAGTCAATTTACGGGGCCGAGAAGATTTTATCGAGGCCGGCGGTGAGCAATTCACCTATATACCCTGTCTGAACGAAGACAGTTTGTGGATTGATTATTTGACAGACCTGCTGGTACCCGCAGCTTCTCGTCGCAACTGATCTGCAACATCCTTTAAGCCCATGGAAGTCTGTGTATGATTGAGCTGCCACCCGCGCCTCAGAAACGGGTCAAAAGCCTTCGTCCCCTCGGTATGCTGGTCCCTTTTATTGCACCCTATAAGGGCACACTACTGGTGGCCCTGGCGGCTTTGCTGATTTCCTCCGCCGCTTTGCTGGCCATGCCGGTGGCAGTGCGCAATGTCATAGATCATGGCTTTTCCGCAGCTGATGCAGAGAACGTCAATCGGTACTTTTTTGTGCTGCTGGTGTTTGCTCTGGTCATTGGTTTCTTTGGCGCTGCCAGGGCTTATTTTGTTAACTGGCTGGGCGAACGGGTCGTCGCAGACCTGCGAGATCAGGTGTTTCGCCATGTGGTTCGTATGGATCCAAGCTTTTTTGAGGTCACTCGAGTGGGTGAAGTGCTGTCTCGATTGACCGCAGATACGACCCTGATCCAGTCGATTTCAGGGGTGGGCATCTCCATCGTGCTGCGCTCTTCCATTCAGTTTGTTGGCGCTTTGGCATTATTGGCTTACACCAATCTGCAATTGATGGGGCTACTGCTAATAGTATTGCCTCTCGTGATCATCCCCATCTTGTTGATTGGCCGCTGGGTCAGGCGTCTATCCAAGGACTCGCAAGATCGAGTCGCTGACGCCAGTGGTCATGCGGAAGAAATATTGAATGCGGTCGGAATAGTGCAGGCCTTTACCGCCGAAGAGCTGGAGAGTCAGCGCTTTGGAAAGGCTGTTGAGTCCAGCTTTCGAGTCGCTATTCGTCGAATCCGGGTGCGCGCTCTGCTGACGACCGTGGCGATCAGTGGCGTGTTTGGCGCGCTGATCTTTGTGCTTTGGGTTGGCGCTAAAGCCGTATTAAGCGGCGATATTTCCGGCGGAGAATTAGGCCAATTCGTGCTTTATGCGATCTTCGTCGGTGGTTCGGCCGCAGCCTTAAGTGAGTTCTGGGGCGAGGTTCAGCGCGCTTCCGGTGCCATGGAGCGCATCGCCGAACTGTTGAGTGTGGTGCCTGTCATTCAGGCGCCAGTGAAGCCCCAGCCCTTGCCTGCGGTCATCGAGGGTCGGGTTCGGTTCGAGGCCGTTCAATTCAGCTACCCCTCTCGGCCCAAAGAGCGGGCGCTAAGCGATTTCAATCTGTCGATAGCAGCCGGTGAAAATATCGCCTTCGTCGGTCCGTCCGGCGCTGGCAAGAGCACCTTGTTCCAGCTGTTGCTGCGATTCTATAACACGGGCTTTGGCCGAATCCTGATTGATGATGTTGACATTGCGCAGGCCTCTCCAGAGGAAGTACGTGGTTGTCTTGGCATAGTCCCGCAGGAAACTACAATTTTTGGTGCCAGCGCAGCTGAAAATATTCGTTTCGGCAAACCTGGAGCAAGCCTTGAGGAAATACGTGCGGCGGCCCAAGCGGCCTCTGCGCATGAATTTATCGAAAGGCTCCCCCAGGGTTATGAGACCTTCCTGGGTGAGAAGGGCGCGCGCCTGTCCGGAGGGCAGAGACAACGTATCGCGATCGCGCGAGCAGTGCTTCGAGATCCAAAGATATTACTGCTGGATGAGGCGACCAGTGCGCTGGATGCGGAAAGTGAGCAATTAGTACAGACTGCCCTTGAGCGTTTGCAGCAGAATAGAACAACCCTGGTCATAGCCCACCGGCTGGCGACGGTGCTCAAGGCTGATCGTATTGTGGTGATGGATGCCGGTCAAATTCAGGACGTTGGCACCCACGGGGCCTTGCTGAATCGGAATGCCCTCTATGCACGTATGGTACAGCTGCAGTTTGGCGCGGCAGCCGCTTGATGGCTGATGTTCAAGGCTAATCTGCAGGCGGTTTAATCCCGCCAGAGCCAGCGTAGCGTATCGGCAAACAAGGCACCGCCATGGTGCAGACTGTGGCCCCCCTCACCATAGACGAATTGATAATCATATCCTGCCCAGTCAAGGGCAGCGGCCATCAGCTGATTGGCGAGAGACCAGTCACCAAACGGGGATTTAACATCATTTTTGCCGCTTTGCAGAAAGACCCGCAGTGGCTTTCGAGGCTGGGTTCGAAGTATAGAGGGGTAGTTGTGGCCGCCCCAGATGTCGGTAAAAGAGCCACAATGACTGATCACTCGCTGACACTGGTCGGGAAAGTGCCAGGCGGCCGAGAAAGCCGCTATGCCGCCACTGCTAATCCCGCAAATAGTGCGATCTATTGGTTGCCGACTACAGGCAAAGCCCAGTTGGGTCTCAGCAAAGGGCAGGACTTCAGAGAACAAAAAGTCACCGTAACGACCACTGACCTGATCATATTCCAGGCTGCGCTGGGACTGCTGCTGCGTATAGGATTCAATGGGCCCCTGGACCGCATGATCGGGCTGGCCAGGATTGATGAAAATAGCCACGGTGGCCTTGATTTCGCCCTGGCTGAACAAGCTATCAAGTACTCGAGTCGCACGCACAGGGCCCTGGCGTCCAAGATACCAGCCGCCATCGTTGAAAAAAATCACCTGAGGGTTAGCCGCGCCATTACACTCGGGTGTCTGGTACAGCCATAGATCGCGGATTGTTCCCGGATAGCAGCGGGACTGACCCCATTGCTCAAATTTTCGCACCGAACCGGCCTGTACATCACTGCCGGCAAATGCCTCTGGGCAGGGGTGATAAGCTGCATCCCAGGCCGGATCGTTGCTGACACCATTGGTGCGGCCATTCACCTCCGCGGGCACTACGGCAGTCAAACCCAGGCGTACGAGCGAGTCAGGATCCAAAGGCATAAGGTGCTTCCAGGGTCTGGTTTATGGGGGTTTCGTCGCGCTGCGCTTAAAGGCATTACCATAGCAGTCATGGACTGCCCGCGGTAGATCCGCACTGCTTAACTTTCAGGCAATTTCTGTGGCATCATTGCGCCACTCAAATTATCTATCGGTAGCGACGACTCTATGAGCCAGGATGTTCCGCAGCGGTTTACGCCATTGAATGTGCAGCAGTGGCGTGAAGAAGGTTTTACGATCATTCCCGATTTTTTCACTGCCGCTGAAATCATGCCGATCTATGCAGAGTATGCGCGAATCTATGGCACAGAGGCTGACTTAAGTCGTGAAGCCGAGGAGGGTGATGATATCGAGCAGATCGCCGCGTTTCGAAAGCGGCAATTCAGAAATATTCATAACTTTCCCTATCCGGGTGCTGCTGACATGAACCTGATCGCACTGCATCCAGCGCTCATGGCCTTTGCTCGCGCCTTGCTAGGTGTGGATTCGGTGCATCTGTACCAAGCCCACACCTGGGCCAAGTATACCGGTGAAACCAATTATGAGCAGGTTCACCACTGTGACTTTGGTAATCATACGTTGCTGATTCCGTCTGAGAATACGGCCCTGCGAACGGTCGACTTCATCCTTTATTTTACCGATGTCACGGATGCTCACGGCGCTTTGCACTATGTCACCAAACCTGATGTGTCGCAGGTGTTGAAACCCGGTGCAGTCGCCGTTTCAGAGACGCAGCAAGCCGCGCTGCTGGCCCGTGAAAAGTCAGCAGCAGGTCCGGCGGGAACACTGGTCGCCCATGGTATAGATACCTTTCATCGCGGCACTAACCTGACGCTTGAGAAGGGTTATCGTTATACGATGACGGCAGGCTATAAAGCCGCTGGTAATGACCTGATTGGTTATCATGTCTGGCAGCAAAGTGAGGGTCGAGACTGGTCGGTTATTTTTGACCATGCGTCACCGGAGCAGTTGGCCTGTCTGGGTGTGCCTTTGCCGGGAGATGCCTACTGGACGATGCGTACTCTTAAACTCAGTCAAGCGCGTTGGCCGGGCTGGGATATGCGTCCTTATTTCGCTGCACACGCTTGATTATCCTCCTGTACGGGGTTAGCGGTTGCGGCAAGTCTACCGTAGGGCGCCTGTTAGCGGCCCAGTTGAATTGGATTTTCCTCGATGCCGATGATTATCACTCAGCAGCGAATATCGAGAAAATGCGGAATGGTACTCCCCTGAATGATGCTGATCGCTGGCCTTGGCTGGACCTGTTGGCGGCGAAGCTCACTGAATTGCAAGCACAAGGCCAGAGTGCCGTATTAGCCTGCTCTGCGCTGAAGCCCGCATATCGTCAGCGATTGGGCGTCGACGAGTGTCATGTGAGATCGGTATTACTGACGGGCAGTCCAGCATTGTTAGCTTCTCGACTGGCGCTCCGCCAGCATGCCTTTATGGCCGCCAGCTTGTTGCAAAGTCAACTGGTGACGCTCGAGCCGTCTGCGGCGAGCCTCATGGTCGATATCAATCAATCGCCAGAGGCGATAATCCACGCGATGATTGAATCGCTGCATCTTATTCAGGACTCAGCGTCTTAAGCGCGAGCGACAGGCGAGAGACAGGCTTTTGGCGTCAGCCTCAATGCGCGGGCTTCGGTACCTCGCCGTCCAGTACCGAGATCCGTTCGCCATAGCGAGCAAATCCTGCGTAATCCCTGACGGCTTGATGCTGCAAGCAGCGATTGTCCCACATTACCAGAGTGCCTGGTGACCATTTGACGCGGCACTGAATGCGCGGATTGTTCGCCACAAATCGATAAATACCTTGCAGCAGCATATCGCTTTCCCATCTGGAAAGTCCCTCAATATGCGAGGTAAAACTGGCATTCACGAACAACAAGGGTTTGCCCGTTTCCGGGTGTCGAGTGATAACAGGATGGGATGCGCTGGGGTAAGTCTGGTCCGGCCTTAATCGTATGCCATAGGCTCGCAGGTCTTGCTCACCGTCATGATAGGCTGTTTTTTTGCTCAGCAGTAATTTCAGATCCGCAGACAACTCCTCATACGCAGCATACATGTTGGCAAATAAGGTATCACCACCGCCATTCTCAGGCACTCGCGTGACATACAGCAGAGAAGCGGCGGGAGGCATGGGCTCGCAGGAAACATCTGAGTGCCAGACTTCACCATTGGTCTGTTTGGCCTCCGGCTTGGTATCGATGATAAACACTTCCGGGTCGATGCTTGCATCAGGCCGGCCCATGCCGCCGCGCTTTGATGGGTGAATATGAATGTCGCCGAAGAGTCGAGCAAAAGCCTTGTGCTGATCTCGGCTGAGGTGCTGGTGTCTGAAGACCAGTACCATATGGTCTAAAAAAGCCTGCCTGATCTGCTCGATGTCCTTCTGAGATAGAGGTTTTGCCAGGTTGATGCCCTGGATCTCGGCACCTAGCCCTGGGGTGATCTTGTCAATGTTAATCGTCATTTTGAAAGGTCATCTTAACCTGCAGTGTCTTTGTCTGTTCGAATAGCCTTGTTGAATAGCCTTGTTGAATAGCCCTGTTGAATAGCCATTGTCGATAGCCATTTAGAATAGCCATTTAGAATAGGCGTGATGGTCATTGAAGACAACAAGGCGTGATTCAGATTAGTCAACGATTGGCATAACCTACTCATAAGTTGATTCGACGACAATCATACGGCGCGGCGATCTCGCTGTGTCGGCGAACCGTTTGATATCCTCGGCGATGGCGCGCTCGCCGGCTTCGCTGGCATAGAACCGTTTCCTTAGATCCTCCAGTGAGTCAAATCCGCACAGCGCAAAGCCGTCAACGACCGGGCCGTGGAATCGATGGACGATGCTCAACTGGCGATAATGGGTCATGGCTTCATGTATCTGCAGTGCCAGGGGTGCATGGTCCTCACGCCAGTACCTATCTGCCTCTGCATGGCTAAGGTCAGGATGGGCGACCAGGGGAAACAGACCGATAAAGCCTGGCAGATTCATTGGTGCGTTGCGTTTCAGGTGCTCATCAGTGCTCAGTATTGAACTGGCCCTGGGTTTAATCACGCGTTCATAGAGCAGATAAGCACCAGTCTCGGCGGCGTCCAGAAAACCTGCCAGATCGTCCGTGCTCGCAGTCACCAGCGCCGCAACCGGCAAGCCTCGGCTGGCAGCGAGCTCATCGACAAACAGATGACCGTGATACTGGCGGGCAACCGACTCTGCCCGGTCGCTGTTCTTGAAAATGGCGGCAAACTTGAGTGCGTTCACGGGCATTCCTCATTAAAGGGTTGCGTTCAGTCTGCTGCGCACCTTGGCTGCCGTCAAGAGAGCGAATCGACAGGCGGCAGCCAATGTTGCGCAAATCCAAGTCTGCGCTTTGCGGCACTGCATTGAATGATGCCGATTATCACGTGATCGACACCTGCTTCATTTCCGGTTGTATCTCTGGTTGTAACTCTGGTTGTATCTCTGGTTATATCTCGGTTCTGTTGCGGCTAGCTCTATCTCAGTTTGCTGCTGGATATCCGGTGAGCTCAAGAAATCCCTGGCCGAAAGTTGAACCCTCGACTGTGACGGGGCCTTCCCAGTAAGGGAAAGCGGTGTTCAGCCAGTGATTTTTTGTGCGAGGAGCGACAGTCCAGCTCAGACCTTGTTTGGGCAGCTCGATTCGCCAGTCTAGCGGCAATCGATGGACGCTGTCTTCACCCGTCATGACGGCCGTATAGCGGATCGGCTCGAAGATAATCGAGTCTTTGGTTAATCGAGTGGTCTTGCCCTCGGGATTGATCCAGCTGCCACTCACCCAGTCTTCGCCATCGGTCTGACGCAGGCGGTAGACCATGAGAGCATGGCCGTCATCCAAATGCACGGACAGCCAGTCCCAGCCGGGTTGATTCGGTGCCAGAGGTTGTGAGCTCCATTCTCGATCCAGCCAGCCTTTGCCGGCAAGGTGCGTTGTTGCGCCGTTGCGCGTGACCCTGCCGCTGACGCCGAGATGGGGTTGGCTGTAGTAATAGCTGGCTTGTCCCAGAGAAGATTTTTGACTGTAGCCTGCATCGCCTTGTAGTACCCAGGCAGTCGCTGAGTCCAGTTGCAGGGAGACCTCAAAGTCCTCGACGGTGAATGTCAGCTGACCGGGTATGGGCGCCTGATTCAGCTCTTTTCCTTTTAATGTGTCGTTGTTTAACCAGGCCTCGAAGTGCCCCTGCTGATTGATGGCGACGCCGGCCTGACCGATACCACCACGGGAAAACTGCTGTTTATAGACATGGCCCTCTGGGGTGCTGAGTGCGGCATGGCCCATCCAGGCTTGATTACTGGACCAGCCGCCGGGATCCGCATCCGAGCTCAAGGATTGCCGAAACAGCGTCCAGTGCACAGCATACTCTGCGCCTGATTCATCCTTCAGGTTCGCTGTCAGATACCACCACTCGATCCGATAGTCTGGATGTGCCAGGTGATCCTGTGGAAACGTGAAGTGCTTGCCGGGTACAACTTCGGCATAGCCGGCAGGGTCCCCTCGCAGGAGTTGATAGGCTTCGCTCGCAGCCGTTTGCCAAGCCGGTGTCAGGCAAATGATGAGCGGCAAGCAGAAGTTCAACAGTCTCGTCGGTTTCATCCTGCCTCTCTCGAGTTTTGCTGAATGGCGGTGGGCAGTGTTTGTCTGACGCGAAATATGGCAACAAAGAGAGTTGCCAGAACGATACCCAGCGTCATTGTTGCCAGTTTCGCCAGGGGCCACCAAGACCATAGCAGCGGCATGGTCCAGCCAAAAGCGATCACATTGAGCTTGTTGATCAGTAACCAGCTTAAGCTGAATCCGAGTGGTAACGACACCAATAAGGTGATGGACACCATCAGCATGAGGGGCGCAGCAACAATTTTCAGCCACTGACCGAAATTGAGGCCCATCGCTCGCCAACGTGCATATTCTGGCAGTCGCTGTTGATGAACTGCGAGTAGGGCAGTCAGCAATGACAGTCCTGCTACCAACAGAGTCAAGATGTTGAGGGTCGCCGTGATGGCAAAGGTTCGATCGAAAATCGCGAAGGACAGACGTTTGATATCAGCTTGGACAGCCCATTGTCCTGGCATGATCCCCAGCCTCGACAGTCGGTTGCTCAACAGGGCCGGATTGCCGATCTCATCGGATTCTGCCAGCCATAAGCCAGCACCAAGGAGCTTGGCGGCCGGCCAGAGTGTTCTGACGGAATCCTGTGGCAGATAAAATGCCAGATTCGCATTGCCATAGTCATGCAGGAAACCAACAATTTGGAACTGTTGCGAACCACTAGGAGTTGGCAGCGTCACGATGCTGTTCAGCGGGGTCTGTGCCAGATAGCGAACCTGTTCATTCGCCAGTATCGGTGTCACGGGTCCAGATCCGTTGCGCCATGCCTGGACTCCGCCATCCTTCGCCTGAGCCAGAACCATGGCCAGCGTGTCTGGCGCATTCAGCGCGAGGCCGCGAATTGATGTGGGTCGATTCTGCCAGCGCAGCTCTAGGCCCAGACGCGGCGAATAGGCTTTCAGCCACTGGGTTCGCGCCACAAGTCCGGGGTCCGAGAGTCCGGAGTCCGAGAGTCTGCTATCCAGCGCGTCGCTCTGTACATAGATATCTGCTGCCAGGCGCGTCTCAAGCCAAGTGCTTAATGCCGTTCGAAAGGATCCTACCAGGCTGGTCACGCCAATATTGGCGGTCAGTGTCAGTAGCAGCGCCATTAGGGCAATTCGCAAATGGGGCAGTTGAGCGAGCGAGTCTGATACTGCCCAGCGCAGCAGCCAGCGTCGATGGGGCAAACCGCGGGCTATGACTTCAATGACACTCAGCAGGATCCAGGGTAGCAGAAGAGCCCCCCCAAACATGACCAGCGCCAGAATGAAAAACCCCTGCTCGACACTATCAAAACGCGAATATAGTAGTGCGGAGATCGCCAGCATAGCCACCGCAACCAGCGCCATCCAACGAATGCTGCGCCGATCGCGCCGACCTTGGGCGCTAACTTCTCGCTGTTGGCGAATGGAATCAGTGGCTCGAAACCACAGAGGCAGCGTCAGCGCCAGTGCCATGCCGGCAAGACTCAGACCGAAGGCCAACCAAACTTGATTTCCGCTAATGGCGATCGATGCGCCCAGTTCGGCGGCATAAAGGCTTTGCAGGCTGATGGCCATGGCGGGCAATAGGAGTTGGCTCAGGGCATGACCCAATATTAGGCCGAGACTGGTACCCAGCAGTGCCCAGACCAAGGATTCGGCAATGATGGCAGAGGTCAGTATTGACATGGAAACCCCCATCTCACGCAGGATAGTCAGAGTACTCTGGCGTGCCAGAAGGGAAAATCGAACTGCGTTGAAGACGATAAACAGACCGACTGCGAAAGACAGTAAGCCAAGCGCAGTCAGGTGGGTGTGCAGACTGGCAGTCACTTGTTCAAGGTCTAATGCCTGGTGGTTGGTTTCGAGCATCAGATTCGCCGGCAGTTGCCCTTTCAGATATGCCTGCTTTGACTCGCTCAGGCTGCCGACGGCCAGATAACTCAAGGTCTCAGTCTCAAGCAGGGCCATAGCTGCCGCAAGGTCCATAAAGATCCGTTGCCCCTGTCGAGCTTGGGTTTGAATCACCGCCGGCGGCAAGCTTTTACCGCTGGCAAGCATCAGGCGCTGGCCTGTTTCAACGCCCAGCTGCCGCGCCAGGGACTCGGAATACCAAGCCTGGTAATCAGGTTGAATCAGCGACAACCATCGAGTAGTTCCCATGGGATCAAGATAAACAGGCTTTTCTCCCTGCCTGTCTAGAGCGGGCAGTGCCAACAAGTCAGTAGCGATGAGCGTCACTGAACCGCCTTGTTGGGTGCGAACCTGGGCTTCAATTACCGGGTAAATAGCGTCAAATCCGGCGCGTCGCAGACTGATGTAAGCCGCGACATTGACGTCAAGACCCCCTCGATCCCGAATCCAGTAATGCGCCTCGGCGCCTAGCAGCTGGTCCGCCTCTGAGTAGCTGCTGCGCGCATGGTCATTAATCAGCTGAACCGCAGCCCACAGTGCGACACCACTGACGATTCCCAGCCCCATGGCCAGCGCCTGGCCCGGGTGGCGTCGGTAGTAGCTGATCAACGTCAAAAATACCCACAGCCACTGGTTAAGGTAAGTCTGCAATTCAGTTCTGCTTGGCGAGCAAGGGCGTAATTCGGCCATCCTGCAGCAGCCATTGGCTATCTAAGTAGTCGGCCATCAACCGGCTGTGAGTGACCATCAGCAGACTGCTGCCTGTTTCTTTGGTGAGAGATATCAGGAGCTGCATCACCTGATGACTGGTGGCCTCATCGAGATTACCCGTGGGCTCGTCGGCGAGAATCAAGCTTGGCTGATGCATCAGTACCCGGCCTATCGCGACCCGTTGCTGCTGACCGCCGGAGAGTTGGTGTGGCAGGCGTGTTAACAAGGGTGCAAGGCCCAGTGCGTCGATCAAATGTTGCTGCAGCGTGGGATTGCAGCGGTCGGCAAGCCGAGCCTGGAGGAGCAGGTTATCGAGGACGTTGAGCGTCGGCACCAAATGATAGTGTTGAAACACCAGACTTAGCTCTCTGCGTCGCAGTTCATTCCACTGGCGCTCGTTGAAGTCGCTGGCGAATTGCCCATTAATGGTGATCTGGCCACTGTTCGGCCGATCGAGACCGGCGGCCAGATGCAGCAAGGTGCTCTTGCCGCAACCGCTTTCTCCCAGTAACGCCGCAGTTTGGCCTGCCGGGAGGTGAAAGTTGGCGTGCCGCAGCACTTGGATATCGCCGTCCGGCTGCTGGAAAGTCTTGTTGATAGCGGTAAAAGTAAGCATGACGCCACAGTAGCAGAAGCCGGCCAAGACGGCAGCTGCTGTTTGGTCAGAATATGCCCTTGGTCTGCCGAAGCGGCTTGCCGGATACGACGCGCAGCGACGCCCTGGCACTCAAATCTGTCAGCCCGATTGCGACTGGCCATTTGAAGCTTATCTGTCTATTCTGTTAACCAGAGTCGGTTAACCGGCTATTCTGTAAAT
>JAYODE010000005.1:115752-147540 GCA_038106185.1 Gammaproteobacteria bacterium
ATGGCGCAGGTCTGGCAGACACCAGGTGCCGGAGAAGAGGCGGTGGCTGGAATGATCTCTTCGCCGTTGGCTGACCGAGTTGCCATGTTTATTGCTGCCGGCATGACTGAAGAGATCGCAGCCAGGGTAGTGTCAGGGTTCAATGCTGATATGGCGCGCTGCATACTGGCGCTTTACCGCGACGCGGCTCAGCCAGCCTTGCGCGAACTAGGCAAAGATCTTGCGCTAATGCGTGAGCGACCTGGTCTGGTGATTATTGCCGAGAACGATCATTACGTGGGTACCGATGCGATGCATCGCCAAGTCGCGGCCCGTGCCAATGCCCAGGTCAGTGTTTTGAAGCAGGTGGGTCACTGGTGGATGGTGCAAGCCCCTAAAGCGGGTGCGGCTATGCTGAATGCGTTCTGGAAGAGCATCGACTGAGCATTTTCATCGATCTGCGCTCAAGCGACACAGTATCAAACACAAGACTGGTGCGGATTTGGGTCCCTAGTTAAGAGACCTCGAGTTCAGACCCACGCTCAAAACACTGAGGGATCGCTGCAGGCCTCTGCGTAGGGCGCTATATCCAGCCCAAACATGCCATAACGGGCCTCGACCGCTGCCAGGGTAGCGGCGCACCAGTAATCGGACCCAGGAGCAGGAAACCCCATAACGGTGCGCTGCTGCACGGTTGCGCCAGCAATCAGTCTTTCCAGGAACTTGTCATCCTTATAGGCTTGCCAGGCCCAGCCTGTATGCAGCGTGCTGATCCATTCGCTGGCGGCCTTGCGATAAGTCAGATTGTGAACCAGCCGCCGAGAGCCTGGTGCCAGCGGTGTACCGCGATGCCAAGTGTCGTGGCGGTACAAGAGTAAATCACCGCGACGGAAATCAGTCCGTGTCTCTCGCTCGTAGAGCAGGCGGCGAAAATCTGCCAACGTTGGTCGCTGACTGGCAAAATATTCTTCTGCGGCCTCCCGGTTGTTGATATACCGCAGGTCGCCAATACCCGGCGAATCGACGATAGGCCAGCGATAAGCCGGGTCATCAGCGCCGGTGCGCGGCACAACCGCTGTGCCGCCGAGCTCATCCTCGGCGTCGCTCAGGTACAGGATCATCTCAACGGCCTCCGGCTTGTGCCAGGGGGGCGGATGCACCAACGAGTGGTTCGGGTAGTCCACATGAATGCGCTGGTCAGCATTATCCTGGAGATTGTCAGGTGCGCTCGGCGAGGAATGACTCCCGTCCCGGCCATATTTGGGCCAGAGATCCGACTGGCTCAGTCGCAGTGTATCGACAGTGACGCCCAGCAGATCGCCGACCGCTTGCAACACATTCTGGTGCAAGGTCACCTGATTGAATACACCGATCCTGGCCGGAAAATTCAGGGCGCCGGCGCTGCCAAAATCCGTGAAACCTGCCGCGGCGGCAGTGCCCGCTTGAGGGTAGTGGGCGCCGGCAGCTGCGGCCAGTTCATCCACCAGCTGTTCAGGCAACAGGCCGCTGACGAAGGCGTAGCCCGCTTCACGCCACTGTTGCACCTGAGCACTGGTCAGGCGCCGCTGACTGTCAACGGGCTGGGCCCTGACGATTTTATTCCGCTCGATATTCAGGGTTGCGTCCTCCGATCTAATAGCGCTGCCCATGGCCTGCCAGGGTTTTGATGCCTAACCATTACGCTCGCCTAAAGTATCAATGAGGCATAGCCCCGCTGCTGGCGGTTGACCGTGTACACGACCTGGTCCAGCCAGCGGCCATCCTCATACAGATAATTGATCCGCAGACCCTCTGCATTGAAGCCCAGGGACTTCACGAGTGCAATAGAGCCCAGGTTGTCAGGATCAATAACCGCCTCCAGGCGGTTCAGTTTGAGCGTTGAAAACGCCAGTTCGATCCCCGCCGCAGCGGCTGCCCGACCGTAGCCCTGGCGCCGGTAGGGCGGATAAATCTCGTAGCCCAGATTCGCCTTCTGCAGGTCTTCGCGGACCAGAATGTGGATATCAAGAATGCCGATCAGTTCTCCGGTCCCTATCCCAAATATACCCCAGACGTAGGTCACATCGTCTCTGGCGAGTTTCCGCTGGCGTTGTATTCGCAGTCGAAAGGCATTTTTGTCTGCATCAGTGGCTCGGCGAGGCGGGTCGTCGGCGCTGTGTGCCAGCTGCCACTGCGGCCAATCTCGCATGGTGCAGGGGCGTAACCTCACAGATCCGAACGTCAGTTGCTGTCTTTTCATTATGTCGTTTCAGGGCGCCTGGGGGTCGATTTTCTCGAGGCCGCACCACAGAGCGATAAACACGGCGATAGTTGCAGTAATCCGTTCGATCGAGGCGATACTGACCCGTTCATCGAAGCCATGAATATTGTCGGACCAGGGTCCATAGACCAAGCAGGGTGTATCGTCGTAAAGGGCGAACACTCTGGCATCAAGGTAGGCCAGGGAGGTTACAGAAGCGAGCTCTTGCTGGAATACCGAACGGTGGGCCAAGCCCAGGGTTTGCTCCGCAGCGCTGCCTTCTTCGAGCTCATAGCCTTCCGCCATAAAACCGTTGAACTCTACCTCAGGTGGGTTGTTGGACAGAAACGGATGGCGGCCTGCAGCGCTGCGAATAAAGTCTTCGATCTCGCGAGCACCTTGCCTTGCATCCTCGCCTGGATAGAGCGCTGTGCGAACATCAAAACTGCACCAGGCGGGTACCGAGGAAGCCCAGTCGCCGCCAGCAATCTTGCCGACATTGACGTTGATCGGTTTGTCGAGATGGGCAAAATGTGGAAAGTTAACCTTTAGGTCATTGCGCCCCCGCTCAAAATCTTTGAGGCTATTGATCAGATACATGGCCGCATCAATCGCGTTGGCGCCGCTGCTGGCATCAGCGACATGGACGGGTCGGCCTCTCACATGGACCTTGAACCAGATGACGCCAACGTTGGTTCTCACCAGCGCATTATTCATTGGTTCGGGAATGATGGCGGCGTCTGCGCTATAACCTCGTACCAGCGCCGATAGTGCGCCATTGCCGGTGCATTCTTCCTCGGTGACCGATTGAACATAGACTGTCGCAGCCGGCTGATAACCCAGCGTACGCAGGGCATCCAGGGCAAAGATATTGGCGGCGATACCGGCTTTCATGTCACCGCTGCCACGCCCATAGAGCCAGTCGCCGTCAATATGTGGCTCAAAAGGCGGCTTTTCCCACATGTCCAAGGGTCCGACAGGTACGACGTCAATATGACCGTTGAGTATCAGCGAGCGGCCGGTTTCCTGGTTGGGCCTGTGGGTGCCGACCACGTTGATCGCGTTGCTGTAATCGACATCCACGGGTGCAAAACCCGGATGGTTTTTAATGGTCGAAACATCGATTTGCCATCTGTCCATGGTCAGGCCTCGAGCCTGCAGTGACTTGAAGACATAGTCCTGGGCCGTATGCTCCTGACCTCTGATCGAGGGATGACGTACCAGGTTTTGCGTGAAAGCCAGCTGGTTTGCCATATTCGCCTTCACAGCCTGAATAATGTCCTGCTCGATTTTACGGTCTAGCGTCATCATGATTCTCCGTCAACGATTGGGCTGCTTGCATGCTAGCAGCTGTTTTCCATCAGCGCGAATACCGTTTAAATGGCGGCTTTGGGTATTTCTGCTCGGCAGCGACAATCCTTGCTGTATCAAGGGAGAAATTTGGTACTATCAGGCCCACGCGATGTGTCAACAGTAAATTTTATAGCGATAGTCAGACCGACTGAACAGCAGGGAGATAAAATGACGGTGAAGTGGAATTATGGTGACATTCTTGACGCAGTAGGGAATCTGGTGCCCGGAGACAGGTCCGCCTTGATTCATGGCGATCGAGTGATCACCTGGTCGGAGTTTGTCGCCCGCAGCAACAATCTCGCAACCCAGATGCGCGCCAATGGCGCCAAGGCAGGCGACAAGATTGCCATCTATATGCGCAATCGACCCGAGTACCTCGAGGGCCTGACTGCGGCCTTCAAGGCGCGCCTGACCCACGTCAACGTCAACTACCGGTACATCGATAACGAGCTGATCTACTTGTTGGATAACGCCGATGCCACCGTGTGCATTTATGCGGCTGAATTCGCGCCTAATGTGGCGCATATTCGAGGTTCATTGCCGCAGGTCACCCAATGGATTCAAGTGGATGATGGCCATGCCGGACTCGAAGATGTCCTGCATTACGAGGATCTGGCGACCACTGGCGATGGTGCTACCTTGACCGAACCACGAAGTCATACGGATCAGCTTTTTATCTATACTGGCGGAACAACGGGCATGCCCAAAGGCGTCATGTGGAGTCATAATGCGCTCTGGAATGTCTTAGGCGCTGGTGGTAATGCACGACTTGGCGTGCCGCCTTGTGCCGATCTTGAAGAGCATCTGACTCGGGTTAAAAACGCACCCGCCGGACCTGTGAGTCTGCCACTACCACCCTTGATGCATGGTACAGGTCTTCTGTCCGGACTCTCGGCGATTGCCGGCGGTGGTACTTGCGTGACGCTGGTATCAAAGAGCTTTGAAGCGGAGCTTGCCTTGCAGAATATCGAGAAGCATCGAGTCACCACTTTAACGATAGTTGGTGACGCTTTTGCTCGTCCGTTGGTGGAATTTCTTGATGAAAACCCAGGCAAATATGATTTTTCCTCGGTCATTGCCGTGACCTCCAGCGGAGTCATGTGGACTCGAGACGTCAAAGCAGGGCTGTTGCGCCATAATGAGAATCTGCTGCTGGCGGATGGCTTTTCTTCTTCCGAGGCGATTGGCCTTGGCTCGTCAATCATGACCAAAGACCAGGCCATAGAGGTTGCGCAATTCACGTTGGGACCGAGTTGCAAGGTGTTCACGGAAGACAATGTCGAAGTGATACCTGGCTCTGGCGAATCCGGTATGGTGGCGGTTTCAGGATTTTTGCCTGATGGCTATTACAAGGATCAGATCAAGACCGACAAGACCTTTAAGGTGATCAATGGCGTACGTTACTCGATACCTGGTGATTTTGTGCGAGTCGAGGCTGACGGTAGTCTGACACTGTTGGGCAGGGGTAGTAACTGTATTAATACTGCCGGCGAGAAGGTCTTTCCGGAAGAGGTGGAGGAAGCCTTAAAGCATCATGTCAGCGTCAAGGATTGTCTCGTCGTTGGTATCAGTGATGCGAAGTGGGGGCAGTCGATCACAGCGGTGGTGGAACTCAACGCTGGCTTTGAATTAGACGAGCTGGAGCTCAAAGACTTCTCCCGTGCGCACCTGGCGGCGTACAAGATCCCGAAGCGGATACTGGTACTCGACAGTCTCGAACGAGCGCCGAATGGAAAAGCGAACTACAAGCTGATCAAGGATTTTGCAGAAAAGACCCTCGGTGCCAGTTAATGCTAAGGGTTAGAGCCTGAAAGTTGAGCGTTGATCACTGAACCTTGATCACTGAGCCTTGATCACTAAGCCTTGATCACTTAGCCTTGATCACTAAGCCTTGATCACTGAGCCTTGATCACTGAGCCTTGATCACTGAGGGAAGCAGCTTGTGCCTATGACCGAGGCAGGTTAAAAAGCCAATGCCGGATAGTGTGTTATCAGGTTGATGGCAGGCACTCTGCTGTTGACTGCTTAGCCACAGCGTCTGCTGTCAACGGGCGTAAGTGTTTTGCATCATGGAGATTCAATGTTTTCAAGGATATGTTTGCTAAGTCTGATCGCCCTGTTGCCCGTCAAGGTAACCGCTGACCTGCTTCCTGTCACAGCGACGAGAGTGCATCTGCAGCAGTCCTATGCCGTCAGTCGCCACTATGCCGGGTTGTTGACTCACTTGCGCACCAGTAACCTCGGATTTGAAACTGGCGGTCTGGTCGCCAATGTGGCAGTTCGAGAAGGCGATGAGGTTAAGGCGGGGAGTACGCTGATAGCACTCGATAGCGCAGCCAGTGAGGCGGAGCAACGCGCTGCTGCGGCTGAGCTGGACAGCATTGGCGCCAGTCAAGCAGCTCAACGTTCAGCGCTGGATCTTGCGCTGTCCAGCTTACAGAGATACAAGGATCTGGTTGTCAAAGGCCACGGGTCGGTTCAACGTCTCGATGAACTGCAAATCCAGGCGCAAGTTGAAGCGGCCCAGCTTCAGGTACTCAAGACCCGTTCGCAAGCAGCCCAATCGAAACTGGATCTGGCCAATGTGCGGCTGAAGAAGCTCAGCATTGCTGCACCCTTTGATGCCATAGTTCAGACTCGTCAGGTAGACGAGGGCAGTATCGTGTCTCCCGGTCAAACGGTTTTGACCCTGGTTGAGCGCGGTGCACTGGAGTTGAAGGTCGGTATACCGGACACCATGGTGCGCTATCTGCGGCGCAATCGAGCCTATGAATTTAATGCGATGGATCGAACCATTGAAGGGCGCCTTAGCGCAATACTGCCGGTCGCTGATCCCGTTACAGGCACTGTGACAGCTGTGTTTCGCCTGGCCGATGAGGGGCTATTCGCGGGTACAGTTGCCGAATTAGTGATGACAGCAGAGGTTCCTGAGGCGGGTTTCTGGCTGCCACTTAGTGCCTTGTCAGAAAGCCAACGGGGTCTTTGGTCAGTCCTCGCGGTGAAAGACGGGTCCCAAGGGCAGACAGTCGAGACTCGGTTAGTTGAAATCATCCATCGAGGCGATGATGCGGTGTTTGTCCGCGGCACACTCAGTGATGGTGAGCAAATCGTCGCTGGCGGTACGGCCAGAATTGTACCGGGCCAGTTGGTCCAGGTAACACAGGAAAGACCGATCATCTTCGCTGGAAGCGCCAGGATAGCCGGTGAATAGTCCTTCTGTATCCCCAAGCAAGATCCCGGCCAACGATCCAGGTGAGCCGCAACAGAGTTTGGCTGATCTATTCTACCGTTTGCCGCGCCTGACCTTTCTTGCGGTTGGCTTTATCGCACTGACAGGCATCGCCGCGTTCCTCAATCTGCCGCGGCAGGAAGACCCCACCATGACGGAGCGCTATGCCAGCGTCGAGACCTATATGCCAGGAGCCTCGGCACTGCGCATGGAAACGCTGGTGACAGAAAATGTTGAGAACGCTCTTCGTGAAGTGCCGGAGATCAAGACACTGCAATCGACGACGAGGGCGGGTTACTCCTTCATTAATGTCGAGTTGTACGACTCGGTGGGCAAGGATCAGGTAGAGCTGGTCTGGAGTGAGGCGCGGGATAAACTGGCAGATCTGGCGAATACGCTGCCGAGGGAAGCCTCGACGCCGCAATTAACTGCTCGCGGACCGCTCGCCGTGACTTTGGGCTTCGCTATCGTCGCTGATAATACGCCTTATTCAATCCAGGAACGCATCGCGACTGAGCTTAAGAGCCGTTTGTCGGTGCTGCCGGGCACCAAAGAGACCGATATTTTCGGAGAACCTGAGCAAGAGATCCGGGTCGCCGTAAATCCGGCTGCACTGGCGCGGGTCAATCTCTCAGTTGACGGCCTGGTCGAGCTGATACGAGCGGCAGATACCAGATTAGCTGCCGGTGAGCTAAGCACTCAGCACAGCGCCTTGATCGTCGAGGTCAAGGGTGACCTGGATTCTGTCGAGCGCATCAAGAGCATTCCAATCCGTAAACAGGCAAATGGTAATTTTATGCGTCTTGGTGACGTTGCAAGCGTCACCAAAACCTATGTAGATCCGCCCAACACCCTCGCTATCATCGATGGGCAACGTGCCATCGTGGTGACTACCATCATGGAAACCGGACGGCGAGTCGATCAGTGGTCTGCTGCCGCGAAGGAAATTGCGGCACGGTACGCCGAAGAATTACCTGCTCAGGTGCAGTTCAAGGTGGTGATCGATCAGAATGACTACACCCAAGAACGCCTGACAGATTTGGCGCTGAACCTGACCGCTGCTATTGTGCTGGTGCTGTTGGCGCTATTTTTTCTGATGGGTGCCAGGTCGGCAATCATAGTGGGGGCCGCATTGCCATTGACACTCTGCATGGTGCTAGCCGGCTTGAGTTTCATGTCGATTCCCTTGCACCAGATGTCGGTCACCGGATTGATTATTGCACTCGGATTGCTGATCGATAATGCGATCGTCGTAGTCGAAGAATATAAGATCAATCGACGCCGGGGCGACTCGTTGCGGGTAGCGGTCGGTGAGTCTGTTAAGCATCTGTTTGTTCCTCTGCTGGCGTCGACGGCGACTACTGTTTTTGCGTTTATGCCGATCGCTGTCAGTCCCGGCGGCACCGGCGACTTTACTGGTGCTATGGCGATTTCAGTCATGTTGTCAGTCTCCTCATCGTTTCTGTTAGCAATGACAGTCATTCCAACTTTTGCCGCCTATCTGGATCGACGTTTTCCCATCAAGGCTTCCAATTACGACGCCTGGTGGGTCAAGGGTTATACGAATGCAGCGCTGGCCCAAGCTTACCGGCGCTCGATTCGTTGGATAGTTGCGCATCCAGTGGGTGGTGTACTCACCTCGATGGTACTGCCGCTGGCAGGCTTTATCCTGGCGATGACACTGACGAGCACTTTTTTTCCGCCGGTTGACCGGAACCAGTTTCAGGTACAAATCATTCTGCCAGCCAATAGCGCGCTAGCTGACACACATGGGGTAGTGGATCGAGTCCGCGAACGTCTGATGTCAATGAAGGAAGTCGTATCCAGTCAGTGGTTTGTGGGCGAGGGAGCGCCACGGGTCTACTACAATATGATGCAGAACAACGACAGTGTCGCCAGCTTTGCGAGTGGCTTTGTGACAACAGGCGCGGTCAATGATCCTTTGCATATTCTGGCAGATCTGCAGAAAGATATGATTGCGGAATTTCCCGAGGCTCGAATCATGATCATGCCTTTCGAGCAGGGACCGCCCTTTGCAGCACCCATAGAGATTCGAGTGGTAGGTCCTAATCTTGATGTGCTCAAGGAACTGGGTGAGCAGCTACGGTTTTTGCTCTCCGGTATTGATCAAGTGACCTATACGACTGCGACTCTGTCAGCCAGCTCGGCTCAGTTGTCAGTGTATCCAAAAGATAACCAGCTGGCGTTGTTGAGTATGCGCAATCAGGATCTGCCTCTGCAGCTCAATGGTAAGCTTTCGGGAATCCCGGCGGGCGCCCTGATGGAGGGCTCGACCGAGTTGCCTATCAAGGTTCGCTTTGACAACAGTGTTCGCGGTGATCTCGATCGACTGACTACCTCAACCCTGGTGGCCAGAGGCAGTCTGTTTGCCGGCTACGGTGGCATCCCGCTTGAGCAGGTGGCAGAACTGCGGCTAGAGCCGTCGCCGGCAAACATCAATCGGCACCAGGGAGAACGGGTTAATACAGTCGCGGGATTTCTATTGCCTTACACCTATCCGTCGGTGGCGATCGCTGAATTTCGCCAGCGTCTGAAGGCAGCTTCAATCCTTGTGCCCGAAGGTTATCGTATTCAGTTTGGCGGAGAGGAAGAGGAGCGGGGCGAGGCTGTCGGTAATATTATCTCCACCTTTACCCTGTACCTTTGGTTGATGGTGGCAGTCATCGTCTTGTCACTCAACTCGTTTCGCTATGCGGGTGTTATAGGAATTATTGGTCTGGCGAGCATCGGTCTCGCACTGTTCGGCGTCTGGCTCTCCGGCCATCCCTTTGGCTATATGGCCTTGATCGGCACTCTGGGGCTGATAGGTCTGGCGATTAACGGCGGCATCATAGTGCTCTCAGCGCTAAAGTCTAACTCCATAGCGCTTCAAGGTGACGAGGATGAGATGGTGCGAGTCGTGCTGGAATCGACTCGCCATATTGTTTCGACAACTGTGACCACGATTGGTGGTTTTCTGCCGTTGATTTTATCTGGTGGCCAGTTCTGGCCACCGCTGGCCATGTCGATTGCCGGTGGAGTCGCGGGATCGGCTATTCTTGCCTTGTATCTGGTGCCGGCGATGTTCAGCTACTTCAGTCGAAAAGATGCCAGTCGCAGGCAAGCGGCCAACGAAGCTACCCGCGCAGATGTGACACCGTCTCTGCGAGTGGCACCAGAGAAAACCCTCAACTAGCTTCGCAGCTGATCTCCTATAGGCAGCTGACGGATGCGCTTGCCGGTTGCGGCGAAAATTGCATTACATAAGGCGGGTGCAAACGGTGGCGTCGGCGGCTCACCCACACCGGCGGGCAAGGCATCGCTGGCGACTACTTGGACCTCTATTAGCGGCGGCGCCTCGTTCATGCGTGCGACAGCATAGTCATGATAGTTGCTTTGCTCGACCGCGCCATGCTTCATGGTGATGCCCGCGTGCAGCGCACAGGACAAGCCAAATATCGCACCACCCTGGCACTGATTAATGACAGTATCTGTATTGACCACAGTCCCCGCATCGATCGCCATCCAAACTTTGGGAATGGTCAGCTCGCCGCCACTGACATTGACCTCTACGACCGTTGCGACATAGGTCAGAAAGCTACGATGCACGGCCACGCCAAGACCGCTACCCTCAGGCAGCTGGCGGCCCCAGCCGGCACTGGCTGCGACCAGATTGACGACGTTGATCAGACGCCCCGTATCATAGGGATAGCGCGTTAGCGGCTCGCCATAGTTGGGATAAGGATCACCCATACCTTCAAACGTCAGGTGTCGAGCCGGGCCTATGACTTCCAGTAAATAGTCCTTAGGATCACGTTGCGCGGCGGCCGCCATCTCGGCAATAAAGGATTGGACGGCAAAGCTGTGATGTATGTTGTTCACCGATCGCAGCCAGCCGATCCGCGCGTGCGCCTGCGCTTCGCCGACTTCAAGCTGAAGATTTGGAGCGCTAATCGGAGAGTCGGTGAATCCCTGACTGAGCTCGCCGCTACTGGGGCCTGTCTGGTTCAGTGCAAACAGGGCGCCGATAGAAGGAAACACGGTTCTGTGTCGAAAGGCGACGATTCTGCCCTGGTCATCGAGACCCGCTGTCAGCTTCTGGGCCGATACCGTGTGATAGAAATCGTGCTGAATGTCATCTTCGCGCGTCCATTGCAATCGAATGGTGAAACCTGACTGTTGAGCAAGATAAGCCGCTTCGGAAGAAAAATCCGGTTTCGACTTGCGGCCAAAGGCGCCACCCAGCAGTGTCACATGTACTTGGATCTGAGCAGGTTGCAAACCCAGCATTCTCGCAACTTCTGCCTGGTCTGCCTGCGGATTCTGGGTTGCCGCCCAAACCTCAACGCCATCGTTGGTCAGCCGCGCAGTCGCCACGGGCGGCTCCATCGGTGCATGGCTCAGATGAGGCACATAATACTCGGCATCCAGACGAGTCGCCGCTGCGGCTAATCCAGTTTCAATGTCACCCTGGGATCGCACAATTTTTCCGGGTTGGCGAGTCTGTTGTTCTAACCGTTTTTGGTACGCCGCTGAATCATAGGTGCCGTTGTCGCCAGCCTCCCACTCTATCTTCAGCGCCTTGCGGCCCTGTATAGCTGCCCAGGTATTGGTTGCAATGACAGCAATTCCGCCCAGGGGCTGGTACACCAAAGGCTCTGTGGGCGCCGGAATTTTTATAACCTTGAGCACGCCGGGTATAGCCAGCGCGGCTTTCGCATCAAAAGATGTCACCTTGCCCAACACGACCGGTGGTCGCGCGACCACTGCTACCTTGGTGTCTGGCAAGCGTACATCGGCACCGAACAGGGCACGCCCAGTAATCAGCGCTTCCATGTCCACGGTGGTCATAGCGGTGTTGATATAACGCCACTGATCTCGAGACTTGAGACTCAACTCAGCATCATCGGGCACCTTCACCGTAGCGAGAAGGGCGATAACATCACGAAAATCGAGTTGCTGACCGGATTTAGCATGAACGATCTTGTGATCGGCGACGACACATTCGCTGCCGGGCACCGCCCAGTATTGACCGGCGGCATCCGCGAGCATCTTCCTGACACTGGCGCCCAGGCGTCTTAGTCGCTCAAAGTTATAGCGAATGCTACGCGAGCCGTCGGTATTCTGGTCGCCATAGCGGGCATCACCCAACGCCTGAACAATACGTACTCGAGACCAGTCGGCCTCCATCTCATCGGCAATAATCTGACCTATGGCGGTTCGGATCTGTTGTCCCATGTCGGATCGGTGACAGGTAATTTCCACCGTCCCCTCATGATCAAAGGCAACAAACAAATTCACCGCTTGTTTGGTGCTTGAAGGCGCATCACCAATCGCAGCGATGGCGCGAGCGGGGGTGATTAGTTGTGTACTAAGGGCAAAAACGCCGCCAATGCCCACTGCCTGAATAAATCGCCGGCGGCTGATATCAAAGACCTGATCCTGGGTCTGGTCTCTCATAACGGGCCTCCCGCAACAGATTTTATGGCCGCGCGGATCCTTGGATAGGTGCCGCAACGGCAGATATTGCCGCTCATGGCCGTGTCTATCTCGGCATCAGTCGGTGTTGGAGTACTGTTCAGCAGTGCGGCCGCCTGCATAATCTGGCCCGGTTGACAGTAGCCGCACTGAGGCACCCTGATCTCAGCCCAAGCCAGCTGAAGCGGGTGCTTGCCATCGCTACTGAGCCCCTCGATGGTCTTGATGTCCTGGTTCTCAACCGCTTGAACCGGCAGTACGCAGGCTCTTTGCGCGGCGCCATTAACATGCACAGTGCAGGCACCGCACTGGGCGATGCCACACCCGTACTTGGTACCGGTTAAGTGTAATTCATCCCGCAGAACCCACAGTAGGGGCGTTTGGGCATCACCGGTATACTCGATCTTTTTGCCGTTAATCATTAGTTGAATCACTGCTAATGCCCCTAAGCCGAGAGATTGAATGGTTGAGGCGGATTTTGGCAGGTATTTGTGAAAAATCCATGATGTTTTTAACGGATCCTTTGATGTAGATTGCGGCGGGTCGCGCTATCCTGAGCTGAAAGTGCAGCAGTTCGGAGCTGCACCGCCATCGATGTCCACCATGAGCTCGAGCCCAGCTCGTTAGCGCCGGTATCATCGCTGATTCAAATTTCACAGCCATGACCCTTAAAATACGTTAAAGTCGACGACGAGAAGGTGATAATGTGGCGAGCGCTAGGGTCTCACCCCAAGGTTCATCATGCGCATGTCGGTGAAAGTTCGGCTGGCTGAGAGTTCGGCTGAGAGTTCGGCTGAGAGTTCGGCTGAGATTTCGGCTGAGAGTTCGAGTGCGACTGAACGCGAGAGTGAGGAGAGTGCGAGTAAAAAGTATGAGTCGACAGTCGGCATCGTATCAAGCATCCTCGTTTAGTTATCTGTTCCGTCTTTTAATGCCCTCTTGTGATCCCTGCGCTAAACGGAGTCAGTCATGTCAGGTTCAACTTTCCCGATTGTAGCGATCGGCGCGTCAGCGGGTGGTCTAGGCGCGCTTAAATCCTTCTTTGAGTTAATGCCAGCAACGTCAGGTGCGGCGTATGTTGTGATCCAGCATCTCGACCCGAAACACGAAAGTCTCATCGCAGAGATTTTATCTCGTTCGACACAGATGCCGGTACTTCAGATCAAGGTGGGCATGGAGATAGCGCCCAATCATGTCTATGTGATTCCGCCAAACCGTTATTTGGGTCTGAAGGGGGATGTCTTTACGCTGAGCGACGCGGTAACACATCATGGGCTGCGTTTGCCGGTTGATGCGTTTTTTCGATCCTTGGCTGAGGAACATGCTGCTCGAGCCATTGCCATTATCTTGTCTGGCACGGGTAGTGACGGTGAGTTGGGACTAAGGGTTGTCAAGGCACACGGTGGGCTGGTTTTAGCCCAAGCGCCGGAAACGGCAGAGTTCAACGGTATGCCGAGTAACGCTATAGCCACTGGTATGGTAGATCTGATCTGCGCCATTGATGAGATGCCAAAGCATCTGTTGGGTTACTTTCAGCATCCTTACCTGCTTGTCACTGACTTGCAAACAACAAGTGAAAAGCTGGTCGGTACTCAGGCTGAGGCGCTAAACGTCATTCTAGCCGTGCTGCAGACTCGCATCGGACATGACTTTCGAGCCTACAAAAAGGGAACGTTAGAGAGAAGGATAAGTCGACGTATGGGGCTTAAACAACTGACCTCTATGGCCGAATATGCGACATTGCTTCGCAACGATGAAGAAGAAGCTAACCTGCTCTATAAAGATTTGTTGATAGGTGTGACGGATTTTTTTCGAGATCCAGAGGCCTTTGACAGCTTAAAGACCGAAGTTATCGTGCCACTGGTGGCAAGAAAGGGCGCCGATCATCCTATCCGTGTTTGGGTGCCCGGTTGCTCCACGGGTGAAGAAGCTTACTCAATAGCAATGCTCTTACTTGAGGTAATGGACGCAGCTCATAAGAACTGTCCTATTCAAATATTTGCCAGCGACATAGATGAGTCAGCGTTGGCGGTTGCTCGCAAAGGATTTTTCCCGGTCAATATCGTCGAGTCCGTCACGCCAGAACGGTTACAACGCTTTTTTGTCAAACAAGATCAAGGCTTCCAGGTATCCAAGCGACTGCGTGACACTATTACCTTCGCAGTCCAAAATCTGATCAGCGATCCGCCATTCTCCAATCTCGATTTGATCAGTTGTCGAAATCTACTGATTTATCTTAATGCCGATGTGCAGGGCCGAGTGCTCGGGCTGTTCCATTTTGCGCTGAATGATACGGGTTGTTTACTCTTGGGTCATTCTGAAACCTCCAGCCAGCAAGAGGCTTTGTTTGAGGCGCTCGATAAGAAGTGGCGGATTTATCAGCGGGTCAACTTGGCGCATTCACCTAAAGTGGAGTTCCCTGTCAGCGCCCGCCCCACACGAGCGGTGTCAGCGTTTGTCGTTCCTCAAAGAGCGACGGCAGAGCCGCTGCGACTGAACGAGATAGCCCAGCAGTATCTATTGCAGGAATATGCGCCGGCCGCGGTCCTGGTGAATCCGCAACGTCAAGTCGTCAATTTCTCCGGTCCTACCCCCCGTTATTTGGAGCAGCCGTCTGGATCGCCGAGTCAGGATTTACTGGTGCTTGCTAAGCATGACCTCAAAGCTAAATTGCGCATCGCATTGCGTCAGATGGAGGACGATCCCAAGCGGATATTGATTGAGGATGCGCTGGTCAGCCGTGATTCTGGCCAGGTTTCTGTTCGTATTACGCTGCGTCCGATCACTATTCCCCAGTTGTCCGAACGGCTGACGCTCATCACTTTCGAGGACCTGCCGCAAGTCCTGCCGGTCACTCAGCAAGCGCGCGCGCCACAGGCAATCACTGACTCGGCGCTACTCCAGCAACTGGAGAATGAGTTACATATTACCCGTGAAGACTTGCAAAGCAGCATTGAAGAGCTCGAGTCGGCGAATGAAGAGTTGCAAGCTACCAACGAAGAAGTGATGTCTGTGAATGAAGAACTGCAGTCAAGTAACGAAGAGCTGGAAAGCTCCAAAGAAGAGCTGCAGTCGATGAATGAGGAGCTGACCACTGTTAATAACCAGTACAAGGACAAAGTAGAGGAGTTGTCGCGTACTAATGATGATTTGGCGAACCTGCTTGCTAGCACCGAAATAGCCACACTTTTTATTGACACAGGACTTAGAATTGGTCGTTTTACACCGGCTATGAAGGGTCTGATGAACCTGATCGCCAGTGACATTGGTCGTCCCTTGAGTGACATCAAGCCGAATTTTACTGATCATCATTTGCTTGATGATGCACGGAGCGTTTTGGCGAGGTTGGCACCTGCCGAGTCTGAGATTACGACTGACGAAGGTCGTAGTTATCTTCGACGTATTGTTCCCTATCGGACCGGTGACAATCGTATTGACGGCGTCGTTGTCACCTTTGTTGATCTCACTCAACGTAAACTGGCAGAGGAAGATAACCGGCGTCTGGCGACAGTGGTTCGTGACTCTAATGATGCGGTGATGTTGCTGGAGCTTGATGGCAAAATCAGTGCCTGGAATCATGGTGCGCAAGTCATGTATGGTTGGAGTGAGATGGAAGCGCTGACCATGAACCTGCGCGATCTAGTACCGAGAGAAACACGCAAAAGTACGCTTGAGATGCTGCAAAGCATTCAGTTTGGCCACGAGTATCATGTTGTTGAGGCGCAACGCTGCACAAAAAAAGGACAACGTTTTGACGTGCTGCTGACGGTAACGCCAATATTCGATAACAAAGGCCAAGTGCAATCGATCGCCACGACAGAGCGGGATATTACCGCTCGAAAACGGGCCGAAGAGATGGTTCGCGCCAGTGAGGCGAATTTTCGTGCACTGGTAGAATCCGCGCCAGATGCACTGGTGATTGTTGATAGCCAGGGATCCGTAGAAGTCGCTAACGGCCAAGCCGAGCAGCTGTTCGGCGCCCAAAAAGCAAGTCTGATAGGTATAGCCGTTGAGGAACTCCTGCCGCGAATCTCAGAGGCGATACAGCTGGCCAACGTTCAGGGGTACCGCCTGCCATCCAGTATCTCGAGTAATGACAAAGCGCCGAACTATGCTGCCATCGACAAGCAGGGGAAGGCGATTCCCATCGAGGTGAGCCTTAGCCGTATCGAGACTGACCATGGTCGAGTCTTCGCGATTGCGATTCGAGATATCAGACAAAGGCTGCAAGTTGAAGCATCACTGCAAGCGGCAAAGAGTCAGGCTGAATCAGCCTCTGCCGCCAAGTCGCGGTTCTTGGCCACCGCCAGCCACGATCTTCGACAACCACTGCAGGCCCTGATGATGTTGAACATGACGCTGCTCAAAAGCGTACAGCAACCAAAGGCAAAGAAACTACTCGCGTTGCAAGGTGAGTCCCTGGAGAGCATGGCCCAGTTGTTGAACGCTTTGTTAGACATCAGCAAGCTTGAGTCAGGTAAGACCAAGGTTCAGAAGATCGAGTTCGAGCTGCAACCTCTGCTTGCGCAATTGCTCACTGAGTTTGAGGTCCAGGCCCGTGAGAAAGGACTGAACCTCAGTCTTGAGGTGGCACCTGCCTTGACGATAAGCAGCGACCCTGACCTGCTGGCACAACTGTTGCGTAACTTGCTGGCAAATGGGCTGCGTTATACCCGGAGAGGTTTCGTCAAACTCAGCGCCACGGAGAACCATGACCAGGTGTCAATCGCTGTATCTGACTCTGGAATAGGGATTCCGGAAGAGCACCTGGACGACATATTCGAGGAGTTTTACCAGGTCAATCGGGATCCCAATGAGCGCCATGGCGGTTTAGGCTTGGGTCTGTCCATTGTTCAGCGAATAGCCGAGGTGCTCGACACTCACGTTAAAGTTTTATCAACATTGGGTGAAGGATCAACCTTTTCCCTTAACCTTGCTAAGGGCAGATCAATAGAGCCAGGCGCAGGCAGAAGTAAACCAGCGTTGGCAACAGAGGTCGATCCAAAAAATCCAAAGCGCTTAAGAACTGCTGAGTCTGTGAGTTCTGGTGAGCCGGCTAAAGCACCGGCTAAGCAGCGAAAAGCCGTGATTCTGCTTGTTGATGATGACACTGATGTGTTGACGGCGACCGACATGCTGCTGTCGATGGAGAAAGACATAAAGATTGTGACAGCTGCATCCTCAATTGAGGCGCTTGAATGGGTCTCGAAGCATCCGCCGAATCTTGTGATCAGTGATCTGCATCTCAGGGATACCATGAACGGGATGGAAATTATTCGACAAGTCAGGTCAATGATTGACCGCCAGATACCGGCAATCTTGCTCACTGGTGATACCTCGTCAGAAACAGACCAGCTGAATAGTGAAGGGGTTGTTGTGCTGAACAAGCCTGTTGACGCGGAAAAGCTGATCTCTACCGTTAAGCGTTTGCTGGCCACGCCTGCTAGAGGATGAGCTATGTCGGGGTTTCATGGGACTATAGCCAGCGGAGCTAAGGCTCCTCGATGGCAGTTTCTCTAATCTTGACCCACCAGTAACAGCGGGTCGTCATTCGTTGATGCATGCGGTCGTTAAAGGTGGAAAAAGCGACTAATTCGTGAAGTCAGAGTCGACTTCGTTATTGACAGTCCCGACAACATAGTGGGACTATTTACTGTGATCTTTTCGCCTGTTAATAGAGCATTCGTGTTGACAGTCGCAGATTGCTCGAAAAGATGTTAAATGAAAAAGGGTTAGAGCGAGTGTTTAGCGTTCAAATTATTCAGCAACGATGTGTCACGATAAGTAGGCGGCTATGAGTCCAACAGTTTTGACAGTAATTCCGGTGATATCAGGTCTTGTTATTATATTTCTTGCTTCACGACTAGACAGCTCAAGGTATCAGGTGAGGGGCGTAGTAGGGCCATATTTTGGCGCGCTTGCGTTGCTCTTTGGATTATTTGCGAGCCTAACAGCGAATGAGTCCTGGAACCATATCGATAAGGCAAATGCCATGGTAAGTGTTGAGGTCGATGCCTTAGATGGGATTTTAGAGTTCGGCCGTATGTTAGGGAAACATGAGAAGCTGGAAAAGCTGGTTGCAAACTACATTGCCGAGGAGGGCCGGCTACATGGTGATGTTCGAGACGAGGAACAAAAAATCCTCAAGGCCACCAGGCCTATTCACGACCTTTATGCCTACGCCCTTGATCGAGATAATTTTACCGCCGAGAATGTGATCATTCAGAGTAATTTGATTCGTTTGCTAGAGACACTGAGAGTTGCGCGGCTCGAAAGGCAGGATGTCCTGGGTAAAAGCTTGTCTGAAACAAAGATTTTGGCACTTCTGATTTTAGGCGCGCTGACGCAGGCTGCTATCGCGCTTTGTCATGCTGGGAACGTGAGAGCCTCCATAGCTTCAGTTTTATTGTTTAGCGTTGCTTTCTCTGTCACTGTTTATTTTATTACCGCATCATCACACCCTGATGTGGCAGGCCAGTTAATCGACATGAGCCATTTTGAATCAGTGTTACAGTAAAAATGATACAGCGGAATGCAAGCGGTGATACATTCACAACCGTGAAGCGCTTGCAGTGCTGTGATGGGAGGTCTTCTGCCAAATCCGTCTGACACAAATACAGGCCGTTCAAGAAGCAATGGATTCTCCCTTTCCCCGCGAGAATCGTCGTCCGTATGGAAAAGCGTAACGCAAACGAGATGGCAGCGTTTTAAGGCCAGTTTAAATCCATTTGGTCCATCTATTCATCCAAAGGTAGCTCGAGTCGAAACTGCTATGATCCTTCAACGGGCGCGGACATTCAGCCTTTCGCGAGGCTGGGCCGGCAGTGAAAGAGCTGGGTGCAGCTGAGTATGAATTGAGTAGGGCGGTCCGAGCAAGACAACTTCTGCACAATGAGATCAATCGATCCGCTGTTGCAGGGGCAATTAATTTTGCGCGTAATTCGGAGTCTGCTGCCGCCGGGGCTCGCCGGGCCAGCGCTGCAGCAGACTTTGCCACCATAGCCGGCGGTCCAACGCTTGCTCCCGCGGCAGCGGTAATGGGGCAAGTCACGCGCGGGGCTAATACGGGGCTACAGTTAGCCTCAGGTGCATCTTGGGCGGTGGTGAGTAGCAGTTCAAAAAGGCATGCTGAGCTGGAATCGACACCCGAAGGGCGGGCGCTTCACTCCAAAATAGCTGATTACTCTGATATTAAGATGGCCAGAAGACAAAAGGGCGCTACCCTGGGATTTGCCAGTATCGATCTCGGTGTGGTAGATGCGACCGATGAGCTTGTTGAGCTGGCAGGCAAGCGGATGGGAAGGTCCCGTTCGGCAAAAGAAGGTGCTGCCGAAAAAATTGGAAGCTCGACAATGGCTCTGCTCGATGAGCACGAAGACAAATCGGCTCGAAGGATACAACGCTTCAGTAGGGCGCTGGCTTCCAACAGAAAGGCCGCAGGTGCAGAAAAAATGCAGGGGGTTGTAGCGGCGGTAGTACACAGAGGAAAAATGCAAGGGGTTTTCGAAAAGATAGCTGAAAGTGGTTACCGAGATGCGCATAAACAAAAAATGCGGGGAGCATTAAGTGATATCGCTGAAGCGGCGATGCTGAAAAGAGACAAACGCGAGGCAAAGGCAGCGCAGGAAATGCATTCAACCTTCGTCGCGCAAAGCGGCGCTAAAACTTTAGGTGCGCGTTTTAACGAGTGGCGGGGTAAGCCGTCCATTAATACGCAGATCCAGCAACATCTGGGTAATGCGGCAAAGACGACCAATCGACAGGAAAGGCACGAGGCGCTTGAACAAGCGAAGAAGTTGGCCGCCCAATGGCAAGCAAAACATGGGAGTGCGGCTTCTCAGTTGTCTAAAAGAGGGGTCGCAACTGAATCGCTGAAGAGTAGTATCAGCAAACTGGGAAAATGAAGATAGGTTAGAAGTCGAGCTATACCAAGCGGGATCTCTGAAAAGCGCTGTTTGTAGCGTGATGTATCTCAGTCATATCTGCGCATAGTCTGAACGATCTATGCCATGTTTCGACATTAAACGTGTAAAGGCTCTGCGTTCTTTATTGGCCAGCTGTGCCGCGCGCGTGATATTACCTTTAGTCTGGGCTAGAACTGTTCTGATGTATTCGTTTTCAAACTTTGCAACGATGGATTGTTTTTCGTAAATAAAGCTCCCAACCTGTTTCTTGCTGGGTAGATCATCAAGTTCAGGCTCCGAATAGATAGCTGATACATCACTAATGAGATCACCATCGGTATTGAGGTAAGCTCTGAGTAACGCGCTCTCTAGCTCTCGAAAATTGCCTTTCCACTTGTGGGAATTGATTTCCTTGATTAGCGAAAGCCCCAGGTATTTGGGTTCTCGATCAAGTTCATGGCGAATTCTGTTGAGGATATGTTGAGAGATCACCATCAAATCTTCGCCACGATTGCGCAACGCCGGCAGATTGATATTCAAAATATCCAATCGAAACAATAAGTCTTCTCGAAACAGATTCGTTTTGACCAAGGCTTTCAAGTCTTTGTTGGTGGCAGCAACAATACGGACATTGACGATCTTGGTTTGTCGACCTCCAATCGGCCTGATTTCATTCTCTTGAAGGAAGCGGAGAAGAGCAACTTGTGCGCGGTTAGACAAGGAGTCCACCTCATCTAAGAAAAGCGTGCCCCCATCTGCATACTCGAGCAGACCGGTGGTGTCCTCATATGCGCCGGTAAACGCGCCCTTTTTATATCCGAAGAGCTCGCTTAGTAGCATGTCATCAGTAAAAGCACCGCAGTTGACCGGTACAAAAGGGCCTGATTGCCGCTGACTGAAGTGGTGTATAGCCCGAGCTGCTGCTTCTTTACCGGTGCCTGTTTCGCCCCTGATCAATACCCTAGAGTCGGTTTGCGCGACTCTCACAATGGATTTCGTAGACTTGATAAACGCGGCCGACCGACCGACAAGATTGAAGCGTAAAAAGAAGTCTTCGTGGACATCTGGCGATGACAACCGGGCTCTTTGTAGGATCTTTTGTTGCGCGATAGCAATGGCTTCATGAACCACGATGTCAGGCGCGTTGACGTGCAATTCTCCCTTAGCGTAGGAGGATCCCCTTGTGCTGCGCTTGACGAATATGTCGATAAACTCGAGCTGATTAGGCCGAATCCGACTCATCCCGGTGTATGAGCCAGATGTCTTAGAGGAAAACAGTGAAAGGACTATTGTGGGTACCTGAACGGAGCTCGCGAGCAATTGTTCCAACGAAAGCCATTCGCCATGAAGATCATGCTTTTCAGCAAAATGCGCCAGAGCATTACGCTCTAGGTGATTTGCATTTTCACATAAGACAATCCTAAATATATTAATCACTTACCACCTTAATCTAACACTATTTCTACAACCGCCTAGTCGGCGTTAATTGTTATCCCTCAGATAACCTTGATTTCTTGTTAAATAAACCTGCACAAAGGGCTAGTGAGAATATCACATTTCATGGGGTCGTCAACCGCTGCATTCCAAAAGACCTAGGGTCTGGCAACGCAGATTGGTTCTGGCAAAACACCCTTTAACCTGTACACCCAACGCTACCTGAATCGAAACCGATTTTGGCTGGCTTTATTTTTCCAGCACGCGTCAGCAAAGCGCTGGACGAAATACACTCTTACGTCGGCTTGGCCGTATTCACATAAGTTAATGCTACAAGTCGCTTCATCTTGGTTAGCGGTGAGATACCAGATTAAGTCTCCTCTATGACCACCCAGATAGTTGACCGGATAAACCCAGAGATCGGCTACGTTTGGGTTTTTTGTGACATGCACGAAATATTTCGCGTCTGCAAAATTAAATGTTTGAAAAATGATTGCCATATCGGGGTTGTTATCTCCAGCTGACAAAGCGCATCAATCGCCCTCTTAGAACTGCACGAAGAGCGCGATGCCGTCTTGCCTTCTCAGGTATCTGGTAATCAGCATGGATAGAGTTTGCTCATGAGTCAAGGGATCTACAGCCCCAGATTTCGCTGTTTTCTTCTATGCTAAAAAAGCCTCAGTAGGGTTTTCAGGCCATACTTGGCAAAAATGGCGTTCTTACTGACCTTTGCGCGGATATGTAGCAGATGAGCAAGGGCAAATTTACCTCAATCTAGTCTCTGCAGTGATTCGGAACATTCCTTCCAGGCCCCTAAAATCAAGCTTTTCCGCATCTCCTAGAAATTGGCATGCTGTTTGCAATATTCAACTCGACCGAAAACAAACCAGAAGGGAAGCCAATGGCAAAGGATGTCGTAGCGGAATTTGTAAGGCCGATTAAAAAAAGTCATCACGGTAGCGGAGTAGACCATGTTGCCCAAGACCTCTCAGATCACTTTTTTAACACGCCAGAAGCGGGCGATACCTTTGAGGGTATAGCCGACTGGTGGATCGCCCGTCAAAGGCGCAAGAACGCCGACTCGGTTGTTCGCAGCGCGCTAGATAGGCTAGTAGAAGAAGGAAGGGTTATCAAGCGGTTATATGGTGAAAGAGAGTTGTATGTATCGAGCTGGACTGAACAATAATTCTAAACGTAAAGCTCGGTCGTTACTGAGTATGGGAGGAGTAAAGTATGAGTAGTACACAACACAAGCTATCTCGGGTTCGACCACCGAGAGTGCACATTACATATGACGTGGAAACGGGTGGTGCCAAGGCTCGAAGAGAGATCCCTTTTGTTGTGGGTGTTTTTGCCCCGCTGGCGGCTCAGTCCACCAAGGTAGCGAAAAGCCTGGCAGATAGGAAGATGGTCGCCATTGATCGAGATAATTTCGATGCGATTATGGCCTCCATCGAGCCAAGGTTGTCTTTCTCGATTCCCAGAGTCGGCAGCGATGAGGCTGGTAACATTCCGGTTAGTTTAGTGTTCCGCGCTTACGAGGACTTCGAGCCTCTTAATCTCGTGCTTCAGGTACCTGACATTGCTCTGCTGTTTCATCAACGGTCACGCCTGAGAGATATGCTCGCCAAGCTCGATGGTAACGACGTCCTGGTCGCACATTTGGAATCCATTATCGCCAATTCTGATCGGCGAGCTGCGTTCCAGGGAGTACTTGAGAGTGCGCGAGAAGCGATAGAAAATGCGCGCAGCCTAAAGCATCTCTCAGATCGCGAAGCGGCTGTACTCAAGGCCGTTGCAGAAAGTGATCGTGTACCAGGCTCTGAGATCGGAGACCTGTTCACGCGAAGCCGTATGATTCTTGAGCAAGCTCAGACTGCTTATGCGTTGGAAATGCTTGAAGAGTTCGTTCATCAATTTTTATCTAATGCTGATGATACTGTAACGAGCATGAATATAGCGGCTTTAATTAGCCGTCGTATAGCGCAGCTTGATGGCATGGTTAGTCGTTTATTGAATCGAGTGATTCATAATCCAGATTTTCAGGCTCTTGAGGCAAGTTGGAGAGGTCTGCACTATTTGGTGATGAAAACAGAGACAGGCCAGAAACTTAAAATTAGAGTGTTGAATGCGACTTTTGATGAATTGTACAAGGATCTCGATAAGGCAGTCGAGTTTGACCAGAGTAACTTGTTCAAGATCGTCTATGAGCAGGAATTCGGAACCTTTGGTGGAGAGCCTTACAGCATTTTGATCGGCGACTATCAAATTGGTCGTTCTGCAAGAGATATAGAGTTCGCCGAAAAAATTAGCAACCTGGCAGCAGCGGCGCATGCGCCTTTCATAAGTAGCGCTTACTCTCGCTTGTTCGATTTAGAAGATTTTGATGGTTTGCATAAGCCACGCGACCTAACCAAGCTTTTTGAAAGCGCTGAGCTGATAAAATGGCGCGCATTCCGAGAGACTGAAGACTCTAGGTACGTCACTCTGACTCTGCCAAAAGTTCTACTGAGGTTACCTTATCACCACGAGAACAATCCCGCAGAAGGCGTTTATTTTGACGAGGATGTTGCCGTAACTCTTTACGAGTTGGACGAGCAAGGGGAAGTTGTTAGAGACTCTGCCGGGAACCCAATTGTACTGACAGACTCGGATGCGAGCGGGGTAACAACAGAGCGAGTAGCAAAGTCTGTTGATGCACGAAAGATGCTTTGGGGTAACCCAGCATTCATTTTGGGTCGAGTGATCACTAGGGCCTTTGAGCTTCATGGCTGGACTGCTGCTATCAAAGGAGTCGAGGGCGGTGGTTTGGTTGAGGGCCTGCCAGCCTATACTTACGAAACAGAAGATGGTGACATCAGTTTAAATTGTCCTACGCAAGTCGCCATTACCGACAGGCGTGAAAAGGAACTGAATGACCTTGGATTTATGGCGATTTGTCATTGTAAGGGTTCAGATAAAGCGGCATTTTTCGGCGGACAGACGACCAATAAAGCGCGTCAGTATCTTACCGAATCGGCGAACAAGAATGCGCAGGTTTCGTCAATGCTGCCTTATATGCTCGCATCTTCCAGATTCGCGCATTACATCAAGGTGATGATGCGAGAGCGAGTTGGGACCTTTATGTCTCGACAGAATGTCTCAGACTACTTGAACAGCTGGATTTCACAATATGTATTACTAGATGATGGCGCGCCGCAGGAGATGAAAGCGAAGTTTCCGCTCCGAGAGGCCAGGATAGATGTCACCGAAGTAGAGGACAGAGTAGGGGCGTATAGGGCGACTGTATTTTTACGACCACACTTTCAACTTGAAGAATTAACCGCGTCAATTCGTCTTGTTGCTGAGCTACCGGCATAACAAATACACACTATCAAGGAGATAGTTAAATGGATCTAGTTTTATTGAAACCCGGTAATGTAGACATTCAAGACGATTATCTGAGCCTGATAGATGGCGAGGTAAACGGCGAGGATATGACCGGATGCATCGAGCTTGTATCTTGCAACTACGGTATGTCACAACAGATGACCACCGATGTAAGTAACCAAGCACGTACGTCTGGAAGACCGAATCTTAACGACATAACGGTTGTTAAATATTTGGATGTGTCTTCACCGGTATTGTACCGCCACTGTCTATCGGCTACACCGATAGATGACGGAGACGATGGTGAGCCAACCAAGATTTTCCTTTGCAGAAATGCGAACCAGGAAGGCGATGGCAATCTGATCGAGCCAATCATGGTTATCTCTTTATGGAACTGTATGATTTCGTCAGTTCAGGCCCAGTCCCATCCAAATGATATGGCTACCGAGCAATTCACGTTGAATTACACGGATATCGAGTGGACGGCAGCGCATCAGGGTGTCAACGCAATGGTAACAGGATACCTTGGCTACAAGTGGAGTGTGTCCCGTAATCGACAGACAGTTGGTTAATCGATGCGTTACTTGTTTGATCGCCTGTGCTTTCCTGGCAGAAAGGAGGACGGTGATGTTGGTGTCAGAGGTGATGCTTTAGTCGCCTCTGTCACTAACGAAATCTACAGAATAACCAGCCAAAGGCAGTATTTTACTGGCTTCAAGCAGAGAGATGAGAATACTTCTTTGCAGGCGACAGTGCTGGATTTTGGCATCTCAAGAGCAATAGGAGAGCCTGTCAATATGGAATCTGGGCGAAGAATCGCACTTGAAATCCGACAGGCTATTCTTGCGCATGAACCACGTTTGTTGCGACCACAGGTTACTTTCAAGGTTGCGAAGTCTCAGTCGGGAACTGCCCTGTTTGATGTATCGGGCTACTTGGACAGAGGTGATCAAGTTCTTCTGTACAAAAGTCAATTCATGCTTGCAAAGGTCTAAGTATGTCGCGGTCAAACCAAGACAGGCTAAACGGATATTATCGAACTGAGCTAGATGCGCTTCGAGACTCAGGTCGTGAGTTCGCGCAGGCACACCCGAGCATAGCTTCGGAGCTCACGCTGTCATCGGGAGTAGCGCGCGACCCACACGTCGAGCACCTGATACAGTCATTTGCCTGGATGACGAGTCGCCTCAGAATGCAAATGGAGGCAGAGACCCGTAAGTTACCGACGATGTTGCTTGAGCAACTAGTACCAGGGATGATTGAAGCAAGACCTTCAATGTCTGTCGTAGAGTGCGAAGTTGATGGGAGCGGAGCGGACCTGTCGGAAGGTTTTAGATTGAAAAAAGGTCTGAGCTTCGCGCCTATTAACGTGAAAGAAACAATTAGCCAATCAGGCCGATTGAAGCGCTGTAAATTTGCACTACCATTCGCTGCCCAACTTTGGCCTCTCAAGGTAGACGACGTGGTCACTAATCCGCGGCTTGAAGGCGCACACATATCCCGTCTTTTTAGAAAATCGCGTTCTTCACTGAAAATCGCGATGACCGTAAATGAAAGAGCGCGTTTGGATACGCTAAAGTTAGATGCACCGATACGATTTTACATCGACATGGAGGCTGTACTAGGCAATCGTCTATACGACTTTCTTGCATCGCAAGTCATTGGCATTGTGATTAGTGATGGGAAGGGTCAAGTAGTAAAGTCTTTTGACGCAAAGAACTTTAGGCTGTGTGGATTTGATGACCTGGAGCGAATGTCTGGATTGACAGGAGGACTCGATCTTGGAACCTCGATCTTGGCAGATTTTTTTGCATTTCCGCAAAAATTTATGTTTTTTGAGATTGATCAGCTAGCTGACCTGGATCTGACCGTCTTTAAAATTGATGGTGAGGCGAAGATCAATATTAGCTTAGTTTTCAAGGACCAACTTCCTGCTCTTATCAGGTTTAGCAAAGATGTTTTTAAACTCAACTGCGTTCCTGTTATTAATCTGTTCGAGCATACGACCGAACCCTTGACGATACACGAAAAGAGCTATCGTTATCGCTTAGTGCCCGACCGTTCCATGGGTGATAATATAGAGATACAGAAGATTACTGAAGTTTATGTGGTCGATAATAATGGTGTCCGCCATGTTATTGAACCCTATTTTTCTGTTCAGGAACCAAAGAAGCTTTCAGATGATATCTACTATGTAGTAGAACGTGAAGAAGCCAGCGCGACCACTGGACCAGGAAGCGATGTATGGATATCTATATTCAGCCAGACAGATTTTGAACTGAATGGAATCTCGTTATATGCAAAGACAATTTGCAACAATCGATTATTAGCGGAACAAATAGGAGTCAACGATCGCTTGGCGATAATTGGTACTGCGCCAGTTAAATCCAGCCGCCTGTTGAGTCGACCCACGCGCTATTGTGCTGCAGAGCTGAATGAATCAGCATTGTGGAAATTGATGGCGACGTTGTCTCGTCATCATATTGCATTAGCTGCACCAGAGACTGCAAAAGAAGCACTGCTTCTCTCTTTATCCCTAGGAGCCTCTGTTGACGACGAATCGTCACAAAACCTGATCGATAGCATAGTCAGCTTTACCGCTGAAGATGAGTACATTCCTTCGCGCAGTGGAGCCTGGCGTGGTTACCTTCATGGTTCAAAATATTTGTTGGTATTAAACGAAAGAACATTCGATGGTAGCGTGCTGATGATTGGCAGGATCATTTTGCATTTCTTATCACTTTTTTCACATATCAACAGCTCTTCTTCGCTGGAATGCTTCCTTGGCGAGCGGATGGTACATAAATGGTCACCGATGACTGGACACAAGATCCTAGCATAAGTCGACTTAAGCGCTCGAGCGAGGAGTTTAACTTCTTCCAACTGGTTCGCTTGTTAAAGAGTCGAAAAATAGATGCTACTTTGCCCGTTAAGCTGAAGTTTTCGGGAAGTAATAGTCTTGCTTTTAAACCCAACTTTGTCGATGGTATCGATTTTAATAAAGTCGGAAATCAGCTAACAGCAACAATATCTACTAATGGCTTTCACCTGCTTGGGCAGCAGGGTCCTGTTCCCAACGTTTTCGTTGAGCAAATCGCGGTGCTAGGTAATCGAGGGCAAAACGGTGCCTCTGGATTTCTTGATATCTTCAACGATCGGATCACAAACGTCCTTTATGAAATCAAGAAGCATTTCAGTCCAATGCTTTTCAATGGCGAAGAAGATGAGGCAAAGCTGTTCGCAGTATTCGAGGCAGTTTCTGGCGTGATTTCAGGCTCTGTGTTTGAATCGATTCAGCCAAAAAGATATTCGAGATTCTGGCGTAAATACGCTTATCTAATCAGTAATCGGCGAATTAGCTATTCTACATTTAAGGAAGTAATTGAGTCTGAAATAAATGCAGAAGTGCAGGTTGAGCCTGCGAGTGGAGGTTGGCGCGAATTAGGAGAGTCGTCCCAGGCTAAACTAGATGGCGACGCTCCGCTCAATTCATCACTATCCTTAGGTCGACGGTTCTGGAGTTATTCGAACTCCTTGGAACTGATCTTAACATTCGATAAATTTGATGATTATGCGAGGCATTTACCAAGCGGCGAAAATTATAGTGACATAGTAGAGCTGTTAGCAATACTGTCAGACCTCTTCTTCGACATTGACCTGAAATACAGGTTGAATACGCAGCAAGTGCCTAGTTGTGAGCTGGGAGCGCCGCTTCATCTTGGTCAGACAACATGGCTCACTAAATGCCACTCGAATCGAAAAAACGTAGAAGGAGCTCGTTTGCACGTGACGCGCAAAGAGATGCTGTTAACATTACAGGAATCTCTCGTATGACAGACAAGAGCGATAGCACCGGGATACCAGTCGAGCGTTTAACGGGAACTAAGTCACCACGTACTAGTCTTGACGCTCGCATTGTCTTAGAGAATGGCGAAGTATTTGAATCAGACGTTATTCGGATACAAAGCTTTTCAGGGCAGGAAAGCATTTCCAATCTGTTCGAGTTCAAGCTGGATCTTCGGGCGAACGATTATACATTCTATGACTCGTCTCCTGAGTGGCTAGATATAGATCCTAGCGATCCTGAGGGGAGGCTTCTCGTCATAGATCAACTGTTAGGCGCATCGATTACGGTAATGATCGGAATGCCTGAATCCGATGTTAGTTCAGAGAGTCATTCAAAAACCTATTTCAATGGAATGATTCAAAGCGTTTCGCTGTTAGATAGAGGCGTTTGGAATATAACGATGGTACCTCGCTTGTCGCTATTGAAGCTGCAAAGCTCTTATCGCATTTTCAATGATATGACAATTTTAGAGGTGATATCAGCGCTATTTAATGAAAATCAAATCGTGCATACTGCGTATCGCCTTTTAGATGATGGTGAGCCTGACGAGAATTATGCGACGCCTGTGGTGACAGGCCTCGCAGTCTACAGAAAGCAAGATTGGCTCCAAGCGGGCGAAACAGATTTTGATTTTTTCACACGTCTACTGACTAAGGCAGGATTGCTGTATTATTTTGTGCATTCTTCAGACCGGCATATTTTGGTCTTGACTGACACTAATTACTATCAGTCGCTTTGGCATTATAAGGATCATACGCGGATCCCAGATGGCCAGCTGGCGCGTCAACTACGAAAGACCACGACTGGTGCTCCTGCCCGGAAACTTAGCAAGCAATCTTCACTGGCTAGATCTTTAATGAACAGATCTACTTTGAGTGCTCAGCTAAAGCCTGAGAAGACGCTCAAAAGACTATATCTAACCAGTGCGATCTTGGGACAGGACCTGGAAGACAGTATTTCTCAGTTCAATTTTCAACGAAGTTTGGCTGTAAAGGGAGTTACAACGGTACTAGCACATAAAGAAGCCTCTTGGGAAACCCAGAATCCGGCAGTCACATCTCCGGTATTCAAGGACGACCGTTTAGCTACGCCCCACAACGGTTATTCGGGTCTACAATCTTTAGGTCAGAGCCCTGGTGCGCGACAGCTCAACATGGAGAAGTTATTAGTTGTATCCTTTGGAGCAAGCGAATATGAGTTAAATATAAGAAGTCAGCTGATAGAGCAAAAGCTACAAAGCTCAAGAACTTCCTTATCGGGCACATCAGGTTATGCTGGTCTACAAAGCGGCTATATCTTTCAGTTAGAGGATTCGCGATCATCTTCAATGAATAGAGAAAGTACTCGCCGCAAAATTCCTGAAGAGGCATTTAGACCGGAGGTCGCAAACAAGAATAGTATGGGAGGCGTTGATAGTAGCGTTCAACCGGAATCTAGAAAGATGGTCGCGGTCTCGGTTTCCCATAACGCGAACGTAGATGGTAAATACAGTAACCAGTTTACCGCATTAGATGCCAGTGGTTTTGGGGTACCTTATGAAGCTAATGGAGACACTGAAGGTACTGTTATCGCACAAGTTTGCAGCAAAGATGGCGACACCAGTTCAACGACGGCCTCTTTTTATCCCGGAGTAAGTACAACCACAAGCTCGGGAGGTAATGGCAGTTTCTATTTACCCAAAGAGTCTTTTTCAAATCGTTTTCAGAAAACCTTTATTGCTTCAAGCACTATCGACTCTACCTACAAGGCGCAGGGCTTGTACGTCAAGTTTGTCACGCAAGATCATAGCGCTGCGCCTTTATGGGTGAGGTTATCCGATAGCATGACCACGGTACCTGAAATAGGCGCTTTTGTACTCATAGGACGAGCAAGAGATGAGACAGAATTACCGGAAATTCAGCAGGTACTGGATGCGAACGGTACGAGAAACGTTATGCCCGCGGAATACACCAAGAGTACTAGTTGGGGCGATACATATTCGATGAGCTATGGAGATAGTCATCGTATTTCTTTACCTATGTTGGCTAATACGTCCTTTCAAGCATCTACTAACATTGTGAACTATCAAACTCAATTGGGAGAATACTCGGATGTCTCATTTAGTGAGAGTTCTGGCTTTAGTTACAGTGTTTCTCGTAAGAGTCAATCGATTTCGGTAAACGGCAATGCGGATCTCGTTGATATGCAAGGGATAGAGCCGCAGCATGGAGGCCGGTGGGACTATGTTCAAATGTCCAAGTCTATTACTAATGGTGATACTTATAGCGATACGACACTAAATGGTGAAGCCTATAATTATAGTGTAAGTAACGGGTATCAACATTCTGTATCTACTACGAGTGGCGGATCCTACAGTGCGACAACTCAGTCGGGACTTCAAGAATCCGTCACTACTATAAATGGCGATAGTATCTCCACTACCACTCAGACAGGTAACACAACTACAAACAGTACAACAAACGGCGAAAGTAGTTCCACAACCACTCAGAACGGTAATGCATATACCAACAGTACAAATTCTAGAACCGAGAACGTGTCAAAAGTCGATACGAGTATTTCAACTTCCACGATAGGTGCAAGCAAATCCACGACTACTACAGGTACTAGCAATAACATTAATATAACCGGCGCTAGCGCTAATACGAATATAACCGGCGCTAGCGTTAGCACGAATGTAACCGGTGCTGCCGCTAACATTAATGTAAACGGGATAGTGAGTAGTATAGATGTTACCGGTATCAGTACTAAAGTCAGTGTGGTTGGCCTTGAGCATACGGGGATTTCAGTGGAAGGGACTAATGTGATTATCAACCTACCTTTTCTTCATTGGCAGAATACAAGTCTAACTCCTAAACTCGACGCGATTAACTCTGAGATTAGACTAGTTGGAGGGATTGAAATAGTTATATGAGAATAGTTAAACCCCTTAAACTTGGCATGTTACATCGTACTTACG